>CALXKJ010000004.1 GCA_944388955.1 uncultured Spirochaetaceae bacterium
TCTTCCTCAATGAACCTGCGCGATGAACCAGAGAGAATCAGCACAAGCTTCGTATTCCTGAATACGACATCGACATAGCTTACCCAGTTCAGAGTTATCCAGCATATATAAATTGCGATTGATAGAAACAGCAGACTCAAGGAGCTTCCAGGATATCCAAGCTCTCAGAAGTAGATAAACCTGATTTCAGGCAAATGGCAACTTCCCGACCAAATCTCGTAAGAAACATTCAAGGTACCCCAGAAGTACAATTAAAAGTAATTATACTACCAATAAAATTTATATAGCATAATCGTACTTTTTTAGCGATTCCTCGTCAAATCCTCGTCAAATACCTATTATTTAAAATTAAAACCTTGTCGTTTTGACAAGGATAATTCGTTATAATAAAATAAATTATTAAATGGTTCTTACGGGAGTATATTACCCCCCCCCTCACTATTCCCACTCTATAGTTCCGACCGGTTTTGGTGTCATATCATAGCAGACTCTGTTCACACCTTTGACTTCTTTCAGAATCCTATCTGTTATATGACTCAGAAGCTCAAATGGTATATTCTCGACAGTAGCTGTCATCGCGTCTTTTGTGTTTACTGCGCGGATAATCACAGGATATTCAAATGAGCGCTTTCCATCTCTGATACCTGTCGATCTGAAATCAGGGACAATCGTGAAATATTGCCATACCTTGCCCTGAAGACCATTCTTAGCGAACTCCTCACGGAGGATTGCATCAGACTCGCGGACACATTCAAGCCTGTCACGTGTTATAGCACCAAGGCATCTAACGCCAAGGCCTGGGCCGGGGAACGGCTGTCTGTAAACCATACCGTCAGGAAGTCCAAGCGCTTTACCTACTACCCTTACCTCGTCTTTGTAGAGGAACTTCAGGGGCTCAACAAGCTCGAACTTAAGATCATCTGGAAGACCACCGACATTATGATGAGCTTTTACTCCATTACTCTCGAGGATATCAGGATAGATTGTTCCCTGCGCCAGGAACCCGATTCCATCAAGTTTCCTTGCCTCTTCCTCAAAGACTCTGATGAATTCCGCACCGATTATTTTTCTCTTCTCTTCCGGATCTTCCACTCCCGCAAGTTTATCAAGGAAGCGGTCAACAGCATCCACATAGACAAGATTGGCATCCATTTCATTTCTGAATACCTGGATTACCTGCTCTGGCTCTCCTTTCCTGAGAAGCCCATGATTTACATGAACGCAGGCAAGATTCTTACCGATTGCCTTAATAAGAAGAGCTGCAACAACAGATGAATCTACTCCTCCAGAAAGGGCAAGAAGGACTTTCCCATCTCCTACCTGGCTTCTGATAGCCGCAATCTCCTTAGAGATAAATGCTTCCGCAAGTTCTGCGGTCGTAATCCTTTCCATATCAACCGGACGTACATTATTATCAAATCCCATACTCACTCCTTCAAATGGAATACCAAAGGCAATTCTATATTATTTTCCATGTTCCGCAATCGCTTTGGCCGATGATAATGATGGAGATTTCCAATAGTGCGTTGTATCATCAGGTTATGGATAACAGACTTTCACCATTATTCACGCCATGGAAAATCGGCAATTGCGAGATAAAGAACAGGATTGTACTCACCAGCATGGGTGGTACAGATCTCTTCGGATGGATGGAGAAGAACCATTTTGACAAGGATGGGGCCAGATTCATTATGGCAGTGGCAGAGAACAACGCAGGGCTTGTGCTTCCTGGATGCCAACCTGTGTATAACCCCATGTTCGGTCAATGGCTTCATAAAAACAAGAAGATGTATAAGGACCTTGCGGCATGGATGCCCGGGTTCCATCAGACAGGGGCAAAGCTCTTTATGCAGCTTACAGCAGGCTTCGGAAGGTCCTTCACGATAAGCAGCATGATGGAGATGCTTTACACGACACCTGTGATAAGAACACTCTCCAAACCTTTCATGAATCTCGATAAAATCACAGCAACAGCAAGCCCTTCTCCAAACAGATGGTCTGACAAAGTTCCATCGAGGGCAATGACAAAAGAGGAGATAAATGAATTCATCAATTCATTTGCAGAATGCTCATTGATGCTGCGCGATGCTGGCGTTGATGGTATTGAGATTCATGCCGTCCATGAAGGTTATCTTCTCGACCAGTTCACACTGCCCTATGTCAACAAGCGGACAGACGAGTATGGCGGATCTATGGAGAACCGATACCGCTTCGCAACAGAGATCGTACAGGCAATAAAGAAACGTGCAGGCGATGATTTCCCGGTTTCACTACGTTACAGCGTCGTATCAAAGACAAAAGGCTTCAGGAAAGGCGCTCTTCCTGGAGAAGAATACCAGGAAGCTGGAAGAGATATGGCGGAATCAGAGAAGGCGGTAAAGCTTCTGCAGGATGCGGGCTATGACATGCTCAATTGCGATAACGGCACATATGACGCCTGGTACTGGGCACACCCGCCTATTTACATGCCGGAAAACTGCAATCTCGAGGATGTCGAACACATCAGGAATTTTGTTGATATCCCCGTAGTCGCCGCAGGTAGGCTTGACCCATATGCTGCCGCAGATGCAATCAAAGAAGGAAAACTGGACGGAGCAGGATTTGCAAGGCAGTTCCTAGCGGATCAGGAATGGGTGACAAAGATGATGAATGGAGAAGAGGCTGACATAAGGCCATGCATACTATGTCACAATGGCTGTTTTAATATGTGCCATTACAAAGGTGTGCCGAATGATCAGGATCTTTCCGATAGTCTTCATCTTGCTAGATGCGCTGTCAATGCCGAGACTATGCAATGGAATAAGCATTACATCAGGAAGACAGCAAAGCCTAAGACTGTCGCGATAATCGGTGGAGGTATCGGTGGCATGGAAACTGCGCGTGTACTTAAGCTCAGGGGCCACAATCCGGTTATCTACGAAAAGACCGACAAACTTGGAGGAACATTCATTCCGGCAAGTGCGGAATCATACAAAGAAAAGCTCAGGGATCTTCTACAATGGTACAGACACCAGATTGAAAAACTGGGTATTGAAGTGAAATTCAACGCAGAAGTAAAGAATCCTTTCTCCATAGACGCTGACGAGATAGTCATAGCAACAGGCTCCAAAGCAAGGAAACTTGATATCCCCGGCTTTGATAGAGCTATTGAAGCATGTGAATACCTGACAGGGACACCTGTCGGCAATACAGTCGCAGTCATAGGCGGAGGCCTTACAGGCTCTGAGATTGCATATGAGCTTGCTCTTCAGGGAAAGAATGTCAGCATCATAGAAATGAAGAATGATCTCATAGCCCAAAAGGGAGTGTGTCTCGCAAACAGCTCATACCTGAGAGAATGGTTCGCACTTCATAAGACACCAGTGTATCTCGAAGCTGCTGTCAAGGAAATCAATGATGACGGCGTCGTGATAAAACTCAAGGATGGCAATGAAAAGACCATACCGGCTGAAAGCGTGATAAGCAGCGTCGGGTATATACCTGATCCGCTTTCACAACCAAAGGGGAAAGTTCGTCTCGTTGGAGATTGCCTGAAGGTCGGAAACCTCAGATCGGTTATCTGGCGAGCCTACGAAGTGGCAATGAAAATATGATTAAATGGCCGGGTTTCCGGCCATTTATATCACCTTTCAACAATCACGGAGCCATCATCTTCAACAGTGATTCTATCACCGGTCTGGACGTACTCCAGGAATTCATCTCCCAGTCCATCGACTGTTGGCATTGAATTATCTGTCCAGACATCAGCGAGAATAGCACCAGCTGCGGCAAGCGAATCTATCTCTTTCGAGAAGAGAAGGCACGCAGGCTGTCTCGACATTGACGCCGCGCAGTAAAGCACAAGCCCTCCTGTTGTCGAGCCGATAGTCTGAGGCATGCATAATGCTTTGCCAGCCATCGCCTTCTTATAAAGCTCTGGATTATTCTGATCTGAGCATTTTCCTGTTTTATCGCCGAACATCAACGAGTGCTGATAACTCGCCAGAGTATTGAAGCCTCCTTTCGAGACAAGAGCCTCTGCACTTGCTTTTCCCTTGACAACCACCCTGCCTTTGAAAACTTTTTTTGTCATCTTGCGCCTCCTGTTATTATCTCCAGAAGCTCATCTTCCTTGTAGTACTTAGCGGACGTATATGTCCTGAGCTTGTTCGAGCATGTGATTACAGGCATCGAAGCGCACTGAGGATTATTCATATACATCAGCGGACAGATATGGCTAAGGATAACACCGGCTGAAATAAGCTTTCGAGCCTTTTCGCTCTTCTTGAATTTCTCCATAACGGCAGGAGCCGCTGTCATCACTGTCTTCACAGCAACTTTTCTTCTGCCGTTTGCATTCAGCGCCAACTTTATTCTCTCGCTCCACGATTCAAGCTGAGCATACGAAAGATGCGGACATCCGATAAATGCAAGCTTCGGTGTTGCATTCCTATCTTTCCATATCACAGGATAGTTCTTCTCAGTGTTCTCCAGTGTTTCGTCATCAATGACAAATACCTTGTAGTTCTCTCTGAGGAGATTGCGGCCTTCCTTCACAGCTTCGGGTGTAAGACCTTCAATATGATAAAGTCCCACAGCACCATTTGAGGCGGTGGCGGCACCGAAATCCTTCAGATAGGCCTTTGCTTCATCATCAAGAGATGAGAAGTATTTATCAAGACCTACCACATAGGGGACCTGCTCCATTACTTTCATGCCAATGGCTGAACCGAGAAGCTGTGCCTCTGGCTTCTTCTCTGTTCTTATTTCCACAAGCCAGTCAGCTTTTCTTCCATCATCTGTAAGGAGACCAAAATAAGGAACACAGCCCACAATAGAGCCGAATAAATCGAGAATACCGCTATTGCGATTGCATCTTGCGCCAAGTACGCTGTTTGCATAGACGACTGCTGAGCTTTCAGCCCAGGAGAGGATATCACCTTCATTCGGGATATTGCCAACCTCATCCATATAGCATGTGCACGTATAAGCATCATCAGACATAATACCTAGCTTCTTTAGCTGTTTATCGTAATCATCCTGCTTCGAGTACATGACCTTGAAAAAGATATCCTGAAGAAGATTACGCGGGACACACTTCTCAAGGGGACGTGGGTCAACTGAGAATTTCTGCGACGAAACAGCACCACCATCCAGAAGCGTATCCATTAATTCGTAAACAGGCTTCATTACCGATAATCCAAAACTCGTCACAAGATGTCCGTATTTCCCCGTGATATCCACCATCTTAGGAGCACCGAACGTCTCACCATACATCACAAGAGTCTTCATGACTTTTGCTTTGACATCCCCTTCCTTTCCATCGAGGATATCCTGCTGTCTCTTAGTAAGTTCCATAGCAAACCTCTACCTAGATGATAGCACGTTTCATCCTTCAATCCCTAACTGAAAAATCAACAAAGGAAGCAATATACACGACATATATACCCATATGTGGTATATTTCATAATTTAATTCGTTATACTCAAAAGACTAATTCAAAGTACACATACAAAATTTCCAGAATACTATATATAGGTATATAAAATTTAAGGGATGCCCATTGCCACGTTCCAAGCATATTTACATGAATGTAGATATGGAAGGTAGGCCATAAATATTATATCAATCCATTAATATACCTATATTGGTACTAAATATCACTTGAATTACTTTCGATTACAGGGATGCTGACAGATGAAGGAGTGCCTTCATCTTTTCCGGTAAGCATTGATATAAGGTGTCTGGCGGCCATTGCACCAAGCTC
Source organism: uncultured Spirochaetaceae bacterium (assembly GCA_944388955.1). GTDB lineage: Bacteria > Spirochaetota > Spirochaetia > Sphaerochaetales > Sphaerochaetaceae > Ornithospirochaeta. The sequence goes on from CALXKJ010000004.1 coordinate 5,747, forward strand.
AAGACGTCTGTTTTCCCATCGAGTCCAGGTTTTGTGGCTTTCCTGCCAATCATCCTCGAATATGGCACCCTTTATATCCTTTCCAATAACGTATCCACGCTTTCTGAGAAGAGGCTCAAAGAGATCGGCAAGGAAGAGACGGTCAAATATGACACTGCCAGAAGCGATGACAGTATCTATATCATCATCTGATATGCTGTCACCTATAACAACATCGCTCAGCTTCACATTCTCCCGCGTACAATACTCATGAAGAAAGAGACTTTTATCCCTGGAAGGCTCTGCCAGCGAATGCATTGAGGATACATAGACGATTTCCCTTTTCCCGCTATGGGCGAGAATTGAAGCAATTTTCTCAACAGACGGTCTGTAATCGAATGTAACGCAATGAACAGGCAAACCATCACCTATACGGCGCCTTCCTACAAATACAAGCGGAAAATCCTGTTTCACCAGAGATGTGATATGCTCATCATCTCGAGAGACACCTATCATTATGGCACCAGATGCCAGACGTATACGCGATGAACGCGATTTGTCCTTTGCCCAGTTGTTAAGGATAAGTATGTCATACCCCTCTTTCTCGGCTTCCTGCTGTATACCAGCGAAGAAGAGGTAATACTCGCTTTTCGGATCGAGAGGGAATATATTCTCATAAGTAAATACAGCAATGATATGGTTATCATCACCACGCTTGAGATGCTGAGCTGCAGTATTCGGTACATATCCTAGCCGAGAAGCAGTATCAAGGATCTTCTTCCTGCGTTCATCACTTACCCTGATACTTCGTCCTTCTTTGCCGCTCAGAACCGCGGATGCCGTTGCAACTGAAACACCAGCACCAGCAGCGACATCCGAAAGCTTTACCCTCTTACTCAACTACAGCACCATCCTCTCTTAATATCAATCTGAGCTCATCGGTATCAACATCAAGAGGCGAGATCGATTTCTTGGCCGCAATCGCAGCAGCAGTACCAGCAGCCTGGCCGGTTGCCGTACAGCATGGACTTACCCTGAGGGATGCATGAGCTTCGAATGTGCATGAGATATCACGGCCTGCCGCCATGATATTGCTCACGGTGCTGTTTATCAGGCAGCGATATGGAATTGAATAATAGCCACCCCATCTAAGGAAAGTCGTCTTTGTTTCTGCGCCTTCAGAATGTATATCTATAGGATAGCCACAGCATGCTATGCCATCTTTGAATTTAGTCTCTTCAAGAATATCCTCAGCACTTATCGCGTACACACCTGCCATACGGCCAGAGCTTCTGACACCAATTCGGGGACCTGATGAGACTAAAACGGCATCAGAGAATCCCGGCACGTGTCTTTTCAGGAATCCATACATCTCCCAGACCTGGCGTCTTCCCTCCATCTCGGCTTTGGAGATATCAAAGGGATTAAGAGGATCGAGTCCAGGGATTCTCGTCATGTTGACAATGACCTCATCGGGTGTATTTGTCTCAAAGCAAAGGACAATATCCCTGTCTATATCAAGCTCACCCGAGGCAATTCCAGCCTTCATGATATCCTGGAAACCAGAAAACGAGAGCCTTGAAGCTTTCTTTTCCAGCCCCTTCTCATGTGGAGCAAGAAACGGGAAAAGCTCAACATGCTCTTCCATCGTTTTCCTTATCAGGGATATATCGACACCTGAAAGCCTGAAATTCATTGTCATCGGCTGATTGAAACCATCACCCTTACGTCCAGATATAACGGGAACATTGGCAAGCTTGAGAAGTATCGCATCCCCTGTCGAGTCGATAAAGACAGAGCCTTTTACGGTAATCATATCGCCCATCGATGTCACTGTCAGAGACTCAGCTTTTCCATTGGAAACAGCACATGAGACAATCTTCGCGTGGTAGAGGATATCGGCTCCGCTTTCAGATACCATCAGCTCAAGTTCACGCTTCATCCCCTCTGCATCGAATGGGGTTACTGTATAAGTATAGCCTGTGCTATCAACGGTATGCCCCGGGGATAGATTCTTTGCCTTGAGTCTTTCGATAAGCTCTTCTCCAAGCCCTTTGATGACCTGTTTCTCTCCTGCATGAAAAGTCATCATCGGACCCGTTCCCGAAGAAGTAAGACAGCCGCCAAGGAATCCGGTCTCCTCTACAACAAGGACTCTTGCACCATGTCTGGCCGCCGCAACGGCTGCAAGCGATCCGGCAATTCCACCGCCGGCAACGATGACATCATATTCAGCATTCTTTTCCATCGCCATACTCCTTATTTCATACCAGATGTGACCATCGCATTGGAAATCTTTGTCTGGAATATCAGGTAGAACGCCATCACTGGAATAACAGAGAGCGTTGTCGCTGCCAGCTGGAGGTTCCACTGCGGGAGACCATATGTGTCATTGAAATTCGCAAGAGACAGCGGCAGTGTGAACTTGCCGATGCTTGATACGAAAACAAGTGGCTCAAGATACATATTCCATACCGAAAGGAATGCAAGGATAGCGGCAGAAGCCAATACAGGTACGGATATAGGCAGCATGATACGGAAAAAGATTCCCGCAGGCTTCAATCCATCAAGTCTGGCTGCTTCCTCAAGCTCTTTCGGAACAGTTATGAAGTGCTGACGCAGAAGGAATGCAGAGAAAGCACCTTGCGAGCAGAAGACAGGAATGAGGATCAGAGGCACAAGCGTATCATTTGCTCCGATACTGTTCATCATAAAGTACATAGGTACTATCGTTACTTCTATAGGCATCATCAGTGCTGTCAGAAGAAGCACGAAGAGAGCTGAGCGTCCTGGGAATCTGAGTCTAGCAAAGGCATAACCCGATAACGCGGAGACAAGCACGTTCCCGCCTGTGCCGAGAAGCGCCACGATAATCGTGTTCAGATAATGTCTCGCAAATGGCTGGACTCTGAATATCTCTATATAATTCTGCCACATCCATGATTTAGGAAGCAGCGTTGGTTTCCCGAATATCTCATTGATGGAATTCAGCGAGTTCGTCACCATCCACCAGAAAGGATAAATGAAGACTACAACGATTGCAGCTACGATAACGTAATAGATTGTCTTATTGAGGATTTTAGTCTTCATAGTACGAAGCCCTCCTTCTGAGTGCCCACTGTGCAATTGTCAATAGAAGAACAATGAAGAAAAGCACAACAGCAATCGTTGATGCGTAACCGATATTGAATGTTCTGAATGCCTGATGATAAATATAGTAAACAAGCACCATCGTGGAGCCTTCCGGGCCTCCATCTGTCATCAGCTTGATTGTGTCGAACACTCTCATTGATCCGATTACAGTGACTATCATGACCATGAGAATCGAAGGCATCAGGAGCGGAAGCTTTATTTTCCAGAAGAGAATCGGTCTTGTGGCACCATCAATACGCCCCGCCTCCAGTACATCCTGAGGCAGATTCATGACAGCACCCATAAATATAAGGACATTCGTTCCAAGATTCTTAAGAACTCTTGAAACAACAACGGCGAACATTGCCCAGCCTTTCTCATGCAGCCAGTTCGGTCCTTCGATTCCAATCAGGGAAAGAATATAGTTTATCGGACCGGCCTCACCGCCCTGGAAAAGGTATGTGAAAACAATTGCCCATGCTACTCCCGACGTAATGACGGGAAGGAATATCACGCTTCTGACAATCTTTGTTCCAGTTGAAGCGGAGCCGAGATAAAGCGCGAGGGCAAGCGATAGAACAAGGTTCAGGGGAACTACGCCCAACGAGAAGATGACCGTATTCTTCAGTGTCATATAAAAGAGGTCATCTCCGATGAGCGTTTTGTAGTTATCCAATCCTGTGAATCCCATATTCCCGAAAAGGAGATTACGGGATTCAAAGGAATATGTGAAAACCATTACAAGAGGAACCAGAACAAGAACTATGAATCCGGCCATCTGAGGCAATATAAAGAGATAACCTGTTAATGCCTCTCCTCTCTCGAGCTTAGTCATTTTCTTCTTCATGGCTCCTCCGGAATGCTTACTTTATGTATTTTGCGTAAACTTCAGCTACGCCATCGAGAACAGCCTGCACATCTGCATTCGGATTCCAGAGTCTATCCCATACAATTCTGGACTCGACTTCAATCTGGGGATACATGACATGTGAAGGAAGTACTCTACCTGTCTCGATTGAGCCAGCAACAGCCATTGACATCTGGTCAGCTGTAAGAAGCGGCTGTGATGTCAGGAAGTCAGGAGACTCAAGAACGCTGTATCTTGCAGGTGGCCATATACCAGCCATGCGTGCAACACACTCCTCGTTGGTCATATAAGCAACGAGCTTCTTTGCGACATCAACATTCTTGCCCTTGCTGAATGCACCGATTCCTGCCTGTCCTGTGATAGGAACATCCCCCATAGGACCTGCTGGCATTGGAGCAACACCCCATGCGAAATCAACATCAGTAAGCTTCGAGACTCTAGATACCTGTGCGGCTGTCATTGCTGCAGCACCGGAGAAGAAATCACTCTGGTCTCCAGGAGGAACAACAGAGCCATCAACATAAACCATATCGTGGAAAAGCTGCACAGCTTCTACGGATTCAGGAGTGTTGATGAGGATCTGGCCATCGTTTGTCCAAGCATCTCCGCCATATGAGCGGATAATCGGGCAGAGGTTATGAAGAATACGTACATCATATCCGCCACCATCAACTGTCTGATAACCCCAGACACCTGTTGCGTCCTTGATTGCCTTTGAAGCAGCGCGGAATGCATTCCAGTCCCACTTTCCTTCTGCAACGAGCTTGTCAGGAGTATCAATACCTGCCGCAGCAAAAAGATCTGCGTTGTAAATCATGAAGAATGGGCTTGTTGAGAATGGAACAGCGTATGTCACTCCATCTTTCTGCCAGAGCTCCATCGCCTTTGCGGAGAGGTCTTCAGGGTTGTATTCGGCAAGTTCCGCATCGAGGGGGGCAAGAAGTCCGGACTCGATAAATGCCGGAGCTGATGTCTCAAGAACCCAGAATACATCCGGAGCCTGACTGCCCTGTAGCTCGAGGGAAAGCTTTGTGTTGTATTCACCGAATTCGATTGACTCGAATTCTGCAGCTACTTCTATGCCTTCCTTAGCAGCGAACTCATCGACGAAGCTCTGTAAAAGAGCTATCTGATCCGGATTGCTCGTCCATGTAGCTATTTTGATGCGGACAGGACCTGAAGACGTGCTGCCGCTTTCCTGGCTTCCACCAGCCATCACAGGAACAGAGAGCATAAGAAGTGCAAGAAGCGCGCACAGTACTCTCATTTTCAGGGATGATCTCATAATCTCCTCCTTTCGTTGATTAATCGATTAATCAAATCATATCATGCAATCTCAGAAAGGCAAGAAGAATTATCATATATGACAAATCCAGCCGATTGTGGCTGGATTTGAATCTATATGCTCATTAATGTTTATTTTATCGAATCGATTATCTCGATAGCTTTCATATACATCCTTGGTATATGGAAAGGACCTTTATAGAGATTACCCTTCAGTGCTGTCGCTAAAGTCCCGTCGCGATGGAGATACCCGAACCATTCACCATATTCGCGGTCAATGAAATGAGCGGAGATGTAATCATCGACAAGGCGGAAATGCTCAAGGTAGACATCATTGCCTGTCTCTCTGTAAGCCATGAGGTTCGCGATTACAGCTTCCGTCTGCGGCCACCAGAATTTCATATCCTGATGATACTCTGAAAGGCTCTTTCCAAGCGCGTCACGATATTGGATTATGCCTCCACCATATTCAGAATCCCATCCTTTATCCCACATCCAGTCAAGTACAGAAAGCGCTGAATCAATATATTTATCAATACCTCGCTCATGTCCTTCATTCATAATGAACCATGCGCCTTCGATAGCATGTCCCGGATTGACTATCCTGCCTTCAAAATGCTCCAGAAGAAGCTCACCATCTGGTCCGACGGTCTCAAGAACAGTCTCAAGATCGGGACGGATGAAATACTTCATGCAATCTGATATCTCGCTATCAAGTTCAGCTGTAAGACAATCATATTTATCAGGTACGGCTTTACGCAGCTCGGAAATGACATTTATGAGTATCATTGAATCCGCATGACCACGCATAGGACGCACGACTGGATCGAATTTCGGAATAAGGATTCCTGGCGTGCTCTTTATTTTCTTAACGTTCTCATAAAGCTTATATGCCTTCTCAGCATAGGATTTATCTCCAGATGCTCTTGAGTATGATGCATATCCTATTATCGCGAAAGTCTCACTGAAGAAGTACCTTATGCGCTTAATGACCGGACGTCCATCATCTGTAACGCGGAAAAACATCCTTCCATCACTGTCAAAGCAATGCTCATCAATGAATCGTACGATAATCCTGGCAGCTTCAAGATACTCCTCCCTGCCGAAACGTATGTATGCTTCAGAGAATATCCAGAGAGCACGTCCCTGGAACCAGACGGACTTATCACTCTCTATAAGCGAGCCATCGCGGTCGAGGGATGTATAGATGCCACCGTTCTTTTTATCAAGTCCATGCTCCAGCCAGAATGGCAGGATATTATCATTGACTTCCGCATAATACCGATTGCGTATATCTATGAGTTTTTTCATAGTCTGAGACTATCACTGGTTTTACTTGAAAACAACAGGAAAAGAGTGTCAGAACGGACTGACTATGAGGCATTCAGCATTTCAGCGATGCGTGTTCTCACAGCAGGACCTGCTATTGAGCTGACGGCAATTTTCAGCAAGTCTCCAGCAATAAACGGCACAAGGCCAGCGACAAACATGGCTCCAACACTCAGCTCCATCCTGATCTTAAGCCATGGCAAACCAACTGCATATATTATCGCCGTAGTTATAAGAGAGGAAACGATTGCCATTATCCTTGGCCTTGAAGGAAAGGCTTTCATGACTATCGAGCCTGCAAAGACCGCAGGTAGCATGCCTATAAGATAACCACCGGTAGGTCCGAGCAATGCGGCAAGACCACCGCCTCCGGTGAATATGGGAAGCCCCACCGTGCCTAAAAGCAGATATGCCAGTACACTTACGGCTGCCATGACTGGCGGAAGGCATATAGCAGCTATCATCGCAAACAATGTCTGCAGTGTCATGGCAACCGGCACGAACGGTATCCTTATGAATGCTCCCGCAGCGATAAGAGCGGCGAATAAAGCAATCAGCACGAATTTCATGATCTGCTCTCTTTCCATGTCATAACCTCATTAATGAATATAAAAATACAAGATGGGAAAACTCACGATGCCACATGCAATCAGAAAGCAGTCCCTGAATGAATAAGAAGCTGTACAGCGCGTTGCCGAAACATCATATCCCCTGCTGTATAACGCATCTGCATAGATTTCAGCTTTATCGAGAATATCTGAAAGAATGCTTATTGATATCTGGCATACTTCTCTGAAAGGATGACGGCTTAATGATGCACCTCTTGCCCTACGGGCTTCCAGCATACTAAGTGCGCTGTCTATGATAATCGGAATCATCGATAGTGTGATTTCCATTACAGCAGAAAGCACATATGCATATTTTCCGATTATATGCGAAAGTGCTTTACCAAATGAGCGTGAAAGCTCATCAGGCATCGTCGTATCACAAAGAAGAACCGCCGCAAGAATCGTTGCAAGGAATGAAACTGATTTGGACAGCGATTCAAGCCAGTCTCCGGAAGAGATATATCTGGAAAAACCCATCAGAATAGCAATGATGATAAAGAACAGGCTTTCTTTCAGATAAGACAGCAATGGCAGCTTAATCACGAGCGCTACCACAACTGGCAGAATAGAGAGAGGAAGGACAACGTCTGGCTGCATAGCTGACACAGTCACCGAATAAGAAAGAAGCAGCACAAGCTTTGTATTCGGATTAAGGCGTACAAGGAAATTATCATTATCCCTGTAGTGGAAAATCATCACTTCAGCCACGACAGCCTCCCGAAATCCACACTGTCAGGCAGATAAATATCATAGTCTGGAAGCTCCCTGAAAAGATTGGAAGATGGTCCACTCACGGCAATCCTGCCGTTCTGCATAATAAAGAGTGTATCTGTGTGAGCAAGAAACTTCTCCGCATCATGGGAGACTACGATAATGGAATAGCCCTTCTCGTGAAGTGCAATCAAAGAGCGGATTACGGTCAGTATGGAAGGATAGTCAAGATTCGCAAAAGGCTCATCAAGAAGGATAACGTCAGGCTCCATTGCCAGTATTCCCGCTATTGCACATTTCCTCAACTCACCCCCAGAAAGCGTATCAGGCCGCTGTTTTGCCTTGTCTTTAAGCCCCATTAAATCCAAAGCCGCCTCGACTCGTCTCTCGACTTCGCTTCTATCAAGTCCCATGTTCTCTGGCCCGAATGCGATGTCCTTCTCAACACTCTGGCTTACAATCTGCATCTCAGCATTCTGGAAAACAAGCGCAATTCTTTTCATTCTGGTTTTCTCATTAGCAGCACTGCCATCAATAGTTATCTTGCCGCTATCAGGTTTGCGCAAACCTTTGATACAGCGTAATAGCTGAGTCTTACCTGCCCCATTCCTACCGCACAAGGCCGCAAAGGATCCCTTCTGCAACGACAGGGACACTCCATCAAGTATCTGCCGACCATTGATTGATAGCTGTAAGTCATCTATGCACAACATGTTTTCCATGAATCGGAGAATAACAACTACTGGAAGACTTGTAAACTATTTAAATATTCAGGTTTACAAAAAATGGAATGTCTAGGATATATAAATCAAAACAGCATTTCAGAAGAATCCATTCAGGCGGAAATAGATTCATGAGTAGCCAGTGGAACCGGATGATATTCTTCCGGAGGGTTCACAGGAGACCTCAGCTCGCTCATGAGAAGAAATCCGGGAAGTGCCGATTCTGTACTGAGGACTGGTCTTTCTTCTTATCTGAGGAACGTCAATCCTGAGATGACAGAAGAGCAGATATCAGCAATGGCTGATGCGAATGCCGTGCTGATGGAGAGCCTTGCGAATGCTCAAGGAAGGACAGCTGCTGACTTTGTTGAAGGCCTTACAGGGCTTGGTGTAACAGATGACCCATCTCTCAGAGGTCAGTACAGGGAAGAGAACGGAGCGAGAACCATAGTTCTCAATCCTGCAACGATGTCACCGACTACTTTCTCTCATGAGGTAGGTCATTACTTCCTTATGACTCTTCCTGATGGGCCTGTAAAAGACAGGATAATAAATACATACAAAGCTGAATATAAAGCTGATGGGAATACAGTAGGAAAGAATCTTCATGAGGCCTTTGTTAATGGTCTTGCTGAATATCAGGCTTCAGGGGTCGCGCAGAACGCTGAGATAAGAGGAAACTTCCAGAGACTCATCAATGCGATGAAATCATTCATAGACAGACTCAGGAAGTCTGGCGGTCTTTCAGCTGAGCAGATTGCTCTGTATGACAGCTTATTCAGCCAGAATAAAGAAATGGCTATAAATGAAGAAGTGTCGCAGAAAGACTCTCTCAATATAGGCATGAGCGAGGCTGAATTCGTCACGAAATACGAAGGTCTTGCCGATACTGCTCCGCTGATGGAGATAAAGGAAAGCAGATTTCCAGATACCGGAAATAGAGATCTTGTAGACAGGGTTCTTGCATTCTATAAAGAGAATTATGGGGATTCTGTCGAAAGAGAAGGAATCGGTAAAGTATCTCTATCAAAAAGAAACATCAAAGATTCCATGAGCCATGGTTATGTAAGCCCAGAAAAGGCCGCAGCTTTTGAAGCTGTCCCAGAAATAATCATGAATGGCGGATTGCTCGCATATGAAAAAGATTATGATGGGCCAAATCTCGATAGGATATTGATTGCCTCTCCGATAACTTTTAAGGGAGAGGAATATGTTTGCGAGGTCTGTATAAAGAAGTCTCCAACATCCAACCGATTCTATTTCCATGGAGTAGAGGTAAAAAATAAGCTCTTTCCCGATGCCTCAAAAGACCAGGGTGCAAATGCATTGCCGGTAGCATCAGAAAGAGCTTCTAAGCTGATGATAAGTAGAATCTATGACAAAATCAAGAAGAATCAAGCGGAAAACTCCACTCGTCAAAACCTAACATCGGATTCAAGCACTATCAATCTTAATGATGTTGTGCTGAATGAGACTATCGATGAAGACAACCTTTCTCCAGAGCAGAGAGCACTCAGGGACCGCATCAAGCGTGGCCGTGCGGCTCAGGCTCAGAGAAGAAGACGCTTCTATGAGAACATCGATGCGATGCTCGACAAGAATATGTATGTCGAGTCAGATGACCTCAGGAGATACAGAAGCAATCTCGAGAGAGAGCTGAGAGAAGCGCACGAGAATGACCCGGGATTCAAGTTCACGGACGATGCGAGATACAGACGTGTCTTCGAGGAATATCACGCAAGGGACATGATGCTGCTCTAACATGCCAAGTTCCCTATCTCTTCCGACAAAGCTGAACGGGTGAATATCATAATCAAGGCAACAAGAATGAAAGCCTATGGCTACAGAGATACTGAGTATTTCTTTCTCAAAATCAAACTTGATTCCTTAAGAGGTCCCTACAGATTCAAATCCCACACAATTCTATAAAGACCCATTTTTATATGATTAATATTGTCATTCCGGATGAGTTTGAATTCTATTTTCTGTACTTCTTTAAGATTCATATTACTGAAGCTCCTTGATTACATGCCAGGAACCAGATTTCTTTGAGCCAAGACGTTCCAGATAGCCGTTTTCTCTCAACCACTCAATATCCCTGTAGAGTGTTCTTTCTGGAATGTTCAATGCTGATACCAATTGTTCAATTGTGCTTTGAGTTTTTCCTTTCAGTTCCGAAAGAATCCGCACCTTCCTGAAATATACAGAATCTTCTTCTGAAGTTTCTGCAGTTTTCTTATCTGCCAAGAATCTGGTTAATCTGCCATCAGCTTCATTTATTCTGCCATTTAAACTGCCACCAGCATCATTTATACTGCCATCAGGGCTTTCTTCTGTCAGTTTATCCATCTGGGTAAGTACCTTCCGGTAGTCAACAACAGAGTCGCTATTCAATGTCCTGTATTTCTCGATTGCCCTGTATAGCTTGGAAGCCTGGAATGTCACGCAGAAATCAAGGCCAGTGGAAGCTGTCTCAAACAAAGGTTCAGGATTTCCAGCCTCCTTGCATGCATCAATCATCTTTGTGATGCCTGTTCCGAATTTCTCAACCAGTCCTGCTTTGTTGAATGCATTGGATATCAGTGGGTTGATATGTCTGGACTTATGGTGCTCCACAGACCAGTCCTCATCAACAACAGCTCTGTTGAGTATGCTGAGCGAATGGTCATAAACCTTGATCAGAATAGATTGTCCTGATGTCCAATCGTTATGCATTAAAGAATTGAAAACAGCTTCTCTAAGTGCATCAAACGGGTATGGATATGTTTCAATTCTTGTAGGCATATCATAAGAAATGAGTGCATAAAGATATTTCACTTTCAGGATATCAAGGATGCTTCTGCTGAGCATCATCAGGGATCCTTTTATCTCATCACAGCTTACTACATCTGCGTCGCTTCTCATTTTGCCGATAAGCACAGAAGCGCCTGGTACCGCTTTTGAGGGTTTCCTATGGAACAGGAGAACCGCAGCTACTGTAAGCTTTCCATCCTTGATGAGCTCAAGCTCTTCGAGGATCTTCTCTCTGCTTTCAAGAGATTTCCCGCTTAGCTTGCCTGATGATACAGCTTCCTCTCTGAATATCTCGAAACTCTCTTCATCGAGATCATCAATTGAGACATTATCCACAACTGATGAATCCCATGTTCTGTTCCTGACTTCAATCAATGCCTTCTGCTGCTGAGTTCCTTCCACTTTGAAGTTAGCAGTCCCAATACGCTTATACATGCTCCCCTGATAGAAAACAGGAGTGTCGGATTTATGGACTATGATCTCGATATAGAGGCCATTATCATCCTTCTTTGTATCTACAGAGACATTAGAGTAATTCAAAGCCTGGACTATGCTGTTAGGGATTGATTCAAGTAATCTTTTTGTCTCATTGACTCCAAGATCCACAGTGTTGCCATCGTCATCCTTTCATATATACATCTTTCCACCGGAGGCATTGGCCATTCCACAGATATCGTCAAGAAACTCCTTCTTCCAGATGACTTTGTATTCTATATTCTGCAATTCAAAATCTTCCATTCTTACCTCACCCGCTTCTTCAGCCAGCTTAATCTGAAAACGTATCTTATCCCTGAACTGTCTCTGGTAATCCAGCACGACATGGCTGTATTTTCATTGTATCTTTCCAAGAAACATTATGTAATCTCCATTACGCAAAGATTCGATTATTTTCAATACATCACAGTCTTCGGAGACCATCCAAATCATTTTATTGACTGATAACAATTTTTCTGCCTCACCATAATTTTGCCTCACTACGCAATTTTATAATTGAAAAGATGATATGCATTATCTGTTCTCACCGGAGAAGCTATACATTTCCTGCGAATTCCCTATCATTTTCCAGTTATAGTTCAAGATTGTAAGATAATATGATGAAACCATCATAGACAACAAAAGCTCCCTTTTCGGGAGCCTTCGGAGTGCCGCCTCCAGGAATCGAACCAGGGACACAAGGATTTTCAGTCCTTTGCTCTACCAACTGAGCTAAAGCGGCTAGCAAGGAAGAATCTACCAGATTCGAAAAGCTATAGTCAAGTAGGTTTTCCGCATTTATTGGCATTTTTCTTCACTTATTCTTAACATTCACTTCCCATCTTGTTACAAGATATTGTATTATCAATGAAAAAACTTTCAGGAGGACACATGGATTCAAACCAGATTCAGACAATGATAACCATGATTCTCTACATCTGCGTTGTCATTGGCATCGGTGTTTATTTCGCAAAAAGAGCAAACTCCTCTTCCGAAAACTACTATCTTGGTGGACGTTCTCTCGGTCCATGGATTGCAGCATTCAGTGCTGAGGCATCTGATATGAGCGGATGGCTGCTCATGGGACTTCCGGGACTTGCTTATTGGACAGGACTCGCAGATGCGTTCTGGACGGCAGCAGGGCTTGCTGTTGGAACATATATCAACTGGCTTATCGTTGCAAAAAGGCTTAGAAGGTATTCTGAGATTGCAGGAAACGCAATTACAATCCCTGACTTCTTCAGCAACCGATTCCATGAAAGAAAGAAAATCATACTTACGATATCATCGCTTTTCATTCTCGTGTTCTTCTGTGTATATGCCTCAAGCTGTTTCGTAACATGCGGTAAGCTTTTCTCTTCTCTCTTCGGTATTGATTACCACGTCACTATGATTGTCGGTGCGATATTCGTTGTTATCTATACATTCCTCGGCGGATTCCTTGCAGAAAGCGCCAGCGATTTCATGCAGGCGGTTGTCATGGTTCTTGCGCTCGTGATTGTACTCACTCTCGGAACAGTGGCAGCGGGAGGCCTTGGCAGTGTATTCGATAATCTTCGCGCAATACCTGGATTCCTTGAATTCTTCAATATATCTACACCAGCACTCGACGAGGCTGGAAGACAAGTAGTTTCCGCAGGTGCTCCTGTATTCGGAGACGCGACACCATATGGTTTGATTTCAGTTCTGTCAATGATGGCATGGGGACTTGGCTACTTCGGCATGCCTCAGGTCCTGCTTAGATTCATGGCTATCAGACATCAGGACGAACTCAAGAAAAGCCGCCGTATCGCTACAGTCTGGGTTGTCATCTCCCTCTTCGCAGCCATTTCAATCGGCCTTATCGGCAGAGCAATCTACCCTGTCGCATTCGGAACAAATTCAGAAGCTGAGACAGTATTCTCATATATAGCATCAACTCTTATGCATCCGCTCTTCGCGGGGCTTGTCAGTGCTGGAATCCTAGCAGCTACAATCTCCAGCTCTGATTCATACCTTCTGATTGCCGCATCAGCTTTCTCTAAGAACCTCTGGCAGAGGCTTTTCCACAAAGAAGCTTCAGATAAGGAAATCATGAATGTAGGCCGCATTGCCCTCGTTATCATCGCAGTACTTGGCGCAATTATCGCTATGGATGAGAACAGCGTAATATTCACAATAGTCAGCTTCGCATGGGCAGGATTCGGAGCTACATTCGGTCCTCTTATGCTCTTCTCGCTCTTCTGGAAGAGAACAAATGAATATGGTGCAATCGCTGGAATGATCTCAGGTGCGGCAATGGTGTTCATATGGAACTTCCTCATCAAGCCAATAGGCGGTGTCTTCGGAATCTATGAGCTGCTTCCGGCTTTCATCATATCAAGCGTTTTCATTGTCGTGGTATCACTCATGACAAGAGAGCCATCTGAAGAGATGAAGAAAGAATTCGAAGCCGCGAAAGGCTGAATCTGACAGATTCTTCAGTATAGTCCCGCCAGAAATGGCGGGATTCTATATTTCACGTGAGAGGAGTAGAATCACTGCATGGCTGAGAGAGAAACACTAGCTTCACGGTTAGGATTCATACTTCTATCCGCAGGATGCGCTATAGGACTGGGAAATGTCTGGAGATTCCCTTATATCACTGGACAGTACGGTGGTGCTGTCTTTGTTCTTATCTACCTTGTATTTCTGATTATCATCGGACTTCCTGTCATGGTGATGGAATTCTCTATCGGAAGAGCATCCGGAAAGAATATAGCAGGTGCATTGAAAAAACTGGAGCCAGCTGGAACAAAATGGCATTGGTATGGTCCTGTGGCCATAGCCGGGAATTATCTGCTGATGATGTTCTATACGACAATAACGGGATGGCTGCTCTACTATTTCATCAAAACAGCAGCTGGCAGTGTTTCGTCTTTAGACAGCACCTCATCTGAGATATTCTTCTCATCCTTGCAAGCTTCACCGCTGACACAGATTATATTTATGGCTGCAAGTGTCACAATCGGATTCATAATCTGTCTCGGAGGTTTGCAGAAAGGTGTTGAGAAGGCCTCAAAGATAATGATGATCCTTCTTCTTGCCATAATGCTCGTGCTGGTTGTCAACTCGCTTCTGATTCCGGGAGGCGGAGAAGGTCTCAGATTCTATCTTGTCCCTGATATGCAAAGAGCTTCGGAGGCAGGACTCACTGAAATAATATTCGCGGCGATGAGTCAGGCCTTCTTCACGCTGAGTATTGGCATGGGCGGTATGGCAATCTTCGGCTCTTACACATCAAAGAAACAGTCTCTCACAGGTGAAGCAATACGCGTTATCGCTCTCGATACTTCCGTTGCTCTCATGGCTGGATTCATCATCTTCCCCGCATGCTTTGCATATGGAGTGAATCCAGGTTCCGGCCCGGGACTGCTGTTCGTGACGCTGCCGAATATCTTCGCGAAGATGAGCCTTGGACGATTATGGGGCTCTCTCTTCTTCCTCTTCATGGGTTTTGCTGCGATGACAACACTGATTGCAGTGTTCGAGAATATAATTGCATATTGGATGGATGAGCATGGATGGTCCAGAAAGAAAGCTGTCTGGATCAATATGGTGCTGATAATCATTCTTTCCATTCCATGCATACTTGGTTATAACATCCTTTCATCATTCCATCCGCTAGGAGAAGGCACACAGATACTGGATCTGGAAGATTTCCTCATCTCATCGACTATAATGCCGCTTGGCTCATTGCTTTTTGTCATTTTCTCATCACATAAATGCGGCTGGGGCTGGAACAGCTTCATCAGGGAAGCAGATGAAGGGAAAGGTGTCAGATTCCCATCATGGCTGAGAGTCTACATAAGGTGGATACTCCCAGCTCTGATCATCGCAATCTTCCTGAAGGGCTATTGGGATATCTTTTCCAAGCTCTGACCACTTGTTCCTTTAGAGAGAAACGCAATATCATCAGCGTATGGCTGAAAGAGAGAAATTGTCGTCGCGGATAGGATTCATCCTCCTATCTGCTGGCTGTGCGATAGGACTTGGGAATGTATGGCGTTTCCCATACATAACAGGACGATACGGCGGGGCCGCATTCGTGCTGATATACCTCGCTTTTCTTGTCATGGTAGGACTGCCTGTCATGATTATGGAATTCGCAATCGGCAGGGCATCCAGAAGAAATATCTCGGTAGCTCTGAAAACGCTTGAACCTGAAGGAAAGAAATGGCACTGGTATGGTCCAGTGGCAATAGCGGGAAACTATCTCCTGATGATGTATTACACAGTTGTCACAGGCTGGCTCCTCTACTATTTCTTCTCCATGATGACAGGAAAAGCATCAACTTTGGACAGCTCGGCTTCAGAAGCATTCTTCTCATCGCTTCTCGGAAGCACTGGAATACAGTTCATCTTTACATCGATTGCTATTGTTGCGGGATTCCTGATCTGTCTTGGAGGATTGCAGAAAGGCGTAGAGAAAGCCTCAAAGATAATGATGGCCTCACTGCTTCTCCTGATTGTCATACTCGCTATAAACTCAATACGCCTCGATGGTGCGGGTGAAGGCCTCAGATTCTATCTTATTCCTGACTTCAGCAAGATGAAGGAATCAGGGATTTCTGAAGCGATATTCGCCGCCATGAGCCAGGCGTTCTTCACGCTCGGGCTTGGAATAGGCTCCATGGAGATATTCGGCTCATACATAGGAAAGGAGCAATCCCTTACAGGTGAATCCATAAGGATCATATCACTTGACACATTCGTGGCACTCTTCGCGGGATTGATCATCTTCCCAGCATGCTTCTCATTCGGAATAAACCCAGGTTCTGGCCCTAGCCTGCTTTTCATCACGCTGCCAAGCGTATTCTCGTCAATGGACGGAGGAAGGATATGGGGCACGCTCTTCTTCCTCTTCATGGCTTTCGCCGCCATGACGACGCTCATCGCTGTCTTTGAGAACATCATCTCATACTGGATGGACAGCCATGGATGGACAAGAAAGAAAGCCGTGATTGTGAATATGATTCTTCTTGTGGCCCTCGCCCTGCCTTGTATCCTTGGTTACAGCATCTTCACGTCATTCGCGCCTCTTGGGGAAGGGACAAGCGTCCTCGATCTCGAGGATTTCCTCATCTCATCAACCATCACACCGCTGGGCTCACTGCTGCTTGTGCTCTTCTGCTCCCATGGATTTG
Organism: uncultured Spirochaetaceae bacterium; assembly: GCA_944388955.1. Classification (GTDB taxonomy): domain Bacteria; phylum Spirochaetota; class Spirochaetia; order Sphaerochaetales; family Sphaerochaetaceae; genus Ornithospirochaeta. The sequence goes on from CALXKJ010000004.1 coordinate 22,812, forward strand.
GATGGGGATGGGAAGGATTCAGGAAGGAAGCGGATGAGGGAAAAGGCATAAAATTCCCATCATGGCTGAGGGTATACGTGAAATGGATTCTCCCTCTTCTTATCCTCATCCTCTTCATAAAAGGCTATTGGGATATCTTCTCCAGATTCTAGAGATCGTCAACCAAGGCTGTTGACTTGGCATATGCGGTGCTCCTCGCCTCAAAGAAGTCAGTCTTGACCATATTCGCGTTGGAGTACTGCCCTACCCATGCCATATCCTCAGGCTCTGTCTGGTTATCCTGGAAAAGATAGCCGAATCCAAGAGAGCTCCATCTGAGATTCCCAAGGTATCGGATATATGATTCAACCATATCCTCGGTAAGGCCCGGGATATCAGAGCCGATGACATACCGGCCCCACTCTGATTCCTGTCTCACACCTTCCTCCATCATCGCCTTGTACTCTTCAATAAGTTCGGGGGTGAAAAGCTCCGGATTCTCCTTCTTCAGCTCCAGGATGATATTCCTGAAAAGCCAGAGATGCGTGTTTTCATCACGGTTGATGTACCTGATTTCCTGCGCAGATCCCGGCATCTTCCCGTTTCTGGAAAGATTGTAGAAGAACATGAAACCTGAATAGAAATAGATGCCTTCGAGTATGTAGTTCGCGACAAGCACTTTCATCAGATGCCCAAGATCGCGATGCTCTACAAAATCGTTATAACAGTTGCCTATGAATGTATTCCTCTTCAGAAGATGCTCATCTGTCTTCCATTGGAAGAGTATGTCATTCCTCTCATCAGGCGAGCAGATTGTATCAAGCATGTATGAATACGCCTGGCTATGGAGACACTCCTGGAATGTCTGGATATGGAGGCACAAGCATACTTCATTAGCGGTGATATAATCCGTCACATTCGGCAGATTAGCTGTCTGGAGACTGTCAAGGAAGACGAGAAATGAGAGTATCTTGTCATACGCTCTCCGCTCCGGTGCTGTCAGCTTATGATAATCCTTCAGGTCCTGCGAGAGATTTATCTCCTCAGGAATCCAGAAATTGTTCATCGCCTGCCTGTACCAGTCTGAAACCCACTGGTACTTCATGTTGTTGAAATCATTCAGATTGGTGGTATTGCCGCCAATCATCTTCCTCTTTGACACTTCTGTGTCACCATCTGGATTGAAAAGGGGCTTTCTTTCGATGTTGTACATATTATCTCCTAGCTCGAGCAGCTCTCGCACTCATCAACCTCAAGGCTCTTTGAGCGTACATAATAAATAGTCTTCACATGGCACTTCCATGCGAGAATATACAGATTCAGTACTTCGCGCATTGTGTAGTCATTCGTTATATAGAGGTTCATGCTCTGCGCCTGATCGATATGACGGCCTCTGACACCGCACGCCCTCACAGACCAGCTCTGATCGATCTCGTGTGCGGCTTTGTAATACCACCACGTCTTCGGCGAGAGCTCTGGAGCGGTGCGCGGAAGCATGCTTCCCTTCTTCTCCTCATAGAAGAAACGCTTCATGACAGGATCGACACCAGCAGTCGTTCCAGAGAGGATGGATGTCGAGGATGTCGGGGCTATAGCCAGAAGATAGGCGTTCCTCATACCATTCTCATGGACTTTTTTCCTTAAATCCTGCCACTCAGGCGATACATAGCCACGTCTCGTGAAGAACTCACCGGTATCCCACTCGCTTCCCTTGAAATGGCTGTAGACGCCTTTTTCCTTTCCCAGCTCCATCGAGGCTTCGATAGCAGCAAAGCTTATCGTCTCGAACACACTGTCGACAAATGACAGATGCTCCTCGCTCTCCCATCTTATGCCATTCTTCGCGAGCATGTGATGATAGCCTGAGACTCCAAGCCCGATAGAGCGATAGGCGCTGTTTGTTATCTTTGCATATGGCACGGGATAGAAATTGAGCGTTATGACATTGTCGAGAGCGCGAACAACAGTCTTTGTAAGATCATGAAGCTTCTTCCTGTCATTCACGTCTATATTCCCAAGCGAAAGTGACGCGAGATTGCAAACAACGAAATCCCCTGGCCGTGTCTTAGTGACAACGACAGTGTCACCATCCTCAGTCTCGATGCTGACAGGCTCCGCTTTGATTTCAGCCATATTCTGGGCTATCTCTGTACATAGATTCGAGGAGTAGATCATCCCGCAATGCTTGTTTGGATTCATCCTATTCACTTCATCGCGGTTGAATGCAAACGGCGTGCCTGTCTCGACAGCGCTCTTGAGAATAAGACGGACAAGATCCTTGAGAAGCACGGAGCGTTTCTTTATGCGGTTATCATGGACGCAATCAAGATAGCGTTCAGTCCACTCATCACCATAGAAATCCTCAAGATGATAGCCCTTGACAATCCATATCTCATGCGGGCACATCATGTACCACATCTGGTCAAGATTCTCAGAGCATAGCTTCCAGAAATAATCGGGATAACAAACAGCTGGAAAAACATCATGCGCCTTCATCCTGTCATCACCGTTATTGGTGCGGAGGTTCAGGAATTCAAGAAGGTCTCGATGCCAGACATCGAGATAAACAGCCACAGCACCAGCCCTCACACCCAGCTGATCAACAGCGACAGCTGTATCATTTACAAGCCGTATCCACCTTATAACACCGCCTGCCGCACCTTCAAAACCGCGTATGGATGAGCCATTGGCACGTACTTTACCGAAATACAAGCCCATGCCACCGCCGAACTTCGAGACTTTGGCGAAGTTGTCGAGAGAACGGTATATACCATCAAGCGAATCGGGGACAGTATCGATAAAGCACGATGAAAGCTGATGAAGCGGTTTTCTGGCATTGGCGAGCGTCGGGGTTGCCATCGTCACTTCCATTCTGGATAGCATGTCATAGAAAGCCTTCACCCATTTCATGCGCTCCTTCTTCTCAGGAAGCGCGAGGTGGAGGGCAATGCCCATGAACATCTCCTGCGGGCTCTCAACAGGCTCACCATGATGTGTATGGATGACATAGCGATTAAGAAGAAGCTCAAGACCTGAATATGTGAAGAGCTTATCCCGGGATGTGTCGATATAGCTCTCGGCCTCATCAATCTCATTCTTCGAATAGCTCTCAAGAATATATGCCCCGTAGAGTCCTTCAGAGGCAAGATATGAGATCTTTCCATAGAAGGAATAGATGGATAAAGCAGCCATCTTCCTGGAAAGCTTCTTGTGGAATGAGAAAAGAAGGAATCTCGCCGCAATGAACTCCCATGATGGCGATTGCGGTCCTGCAAGCTCAATTGAGGCGCGGGAGAGCGCGTCTTCTGCCTCAGAATCAGACATGCCGCTCTTGGAGAATGCAATGAAGCGGTCATTGAGAATTGAAAGCGAGTAACGCTCATCAGGAAAATCCTTCTGTATTCCTGTAAGCACTGACTCGATTGATTTATCTGGAAGACCGGAGAGAAGCGCTTTACGCTCCCCACGAAGGATAGTGCGCTTATTCCTGAAGAGAATGAAGTTCTTCGCGGCGTCGAACTCCCCCGCGGACATCAGCGTTTTCTCAACAGCGTCCTGTATCTCCTCAACATTCCATACCTTCTCCGGTGAAAGCATGGCCGCAACTGTCTCAGCGAGCGCCGTTGGCAGCGACGGGGAGAAATCCTTGCCTGTGCTTATGAGAGCTTTTGCTATCGCATTCTCTATCTTCAAAATATTGAAAGTCTCTTCACGGCCATCTCTCTTGCGTATGAACATTGTCAGCTCCTGAGTTATAAATGATAATGATTATCATTAATAAGGTCTATCAAGATATAGAAAATGATGAGAGAATTGCTGATAGGTATCAGGACATGGAAAAAGAAGCGCTAAGAAGACTTATGCTCAGGAAAATAAGGGAGTATCCATACAGGAGAGAGGAATCAGAGAAACTATGTGCCATCATCGCGGCATCTGAGCTCTGGAAGAATGCAAAGACAATACTTGCATTCTTTCCGCTTTCATCCGAGCCTGACATCTCCCCACTCCTGCAGGATAAAAGGATTCTTCTTCCATACATAGAAGAAAAAGAGATGCATTTCTCAGCATCCCGCTTGCTGCGGAAATCTGATTATGGATTTTCCGAGCCTGAGCACATAGAGAAGCTTTATGACGAAGCTTTGATGCTCGTTCCACTCATTGCATTCAGCGGGCTCTCGAGACTTGGCAGAGGCGGAGGGTATTACGACAGGTATATCAGCAGAAACCATTCACGCATCGTCACTGCGGGGGTTGCATTCAGCGTTTCTGAATGCTCATCCTTCATCCCGGATGCATGGGATGAGGATCTTGACGTTATTTTTCATACTGTGCCTTGAATGCCTGATTCTCCAGCATCTTCATGAATGAGGATACCGTATCATCATCCCACATCTTCCCTACAAGCTTAGTCCGGAATTCAGGATCATGGACCCATGTTAGTATGGAAGCAACAGCTTTCAGATAGTCTGCTTCCTTATGCAGAGGGGAAGCGATAACGAAAACAAGCCTGACGGGATCTGGATAACGCTCGTCGAATATAATGCCCTTCTCCGAGAACCCCAAAGCGATGTATACAGACGAAATATCCGGAACTTTGCCATGGGCAATCGCAACCCCATGGCCTATCCCGGTAGACTGTACTCTCTCCCGGCGATGTACAGCGCGCACAAAGCGTTCTTTGTCGGGAAGCTCATTGAAAATAGTGCATGATGCGATAACTTTATCAATCGCATCATGCTTATCTTCATCATCCACGAGGCAGAACACTCTCTTAAGAGCGTCAGTCACTCTCTCCCTCCAGATATCTTGAGATAGCCGCGGCTGCTTTTCTTCCCTGGCCCATTGCAAGTATGACAGTAGCGGCGCCAAGAACGATATCACCACCAGCGTAAACACCCTTCATTGATGTCTCGCATGTATCAGGATTGACAATGAAATTGCCTCTCTTATTCGTTTCAATCTCCGGTGTTGTTTTCTTGATAAGAGGATTTGATGCGTTGCCGATTGCAACAATGACCGTATCATACTCCTCTGTGTAGTCAGAACCAGGAATCTCGACAGGTGAACGACGTCCGGAAGCATCAGGCTCCCCAAGTTCGCATTTTCTTATAACAACACCCTTCACGATACCATTCTCATCACCAAGAATCTCAACAGGCTGTGAGAGAAGACGGAGATTGCATCCTTCTTCTACCGCATGCTCAATCTCCTCCTTCCTGGCAGGCATTTCGCTTCTGGAACGACGATAGATGATATCGACTTTCTCGGCACCAAGGCGAAGTGCTGTACGTGCGGCATCCATAGCCACGTTTCCACCGCCGAAGACAGCAACCTTCGTAGACTTGAAGACAGGTGTCATCGACTCTTTTCTGTCATAAGCCTTCATGAGGTTGGAGCGCGTTAGATATTCATTTGCAGAGAACACGGAGACAAGGTCTTCTCCAGGAATATGCATGAACTTCGGAAGACCTGCACCAGTACCTACGAATACAGCATCATAGCCATCTTCCTCCATGAGCTCCTTTATCGTACGGGTTCTTCCTACAAGCACGTTGCGCTCGAACTTTATCCCCATCTTCTCAAGCTTCTCGAGCTCTGTGTCGACAAGACGCTTCGGAAGCCTGAACTCAGGGATTCCGTAGCTTAGTACTCCTCCCATTTTATGCAGGGCTTCAAAGACAGTGACGCTATGACCGTGGCGGCGCACATCAGCAGCACATGCAATAGATGCGGGGCCGGAACCGACAACAGCGACTTTCTTACCTGTCTCTGGCGCGATTTCAGGAAGCATCTCCTCTCCAGCCTCCTTATCAGCGACAAAACGCTCTAGACGGCCAATTCCAACAGCCTCGTCGATGTTTTTCTTCATCTTCCCGACGGTGCAATGCATCTGGCACTGGCTTTCCTGAGGACATACTCTTCCGCATATGGATGGAAGAAGACTCGATTCCTGAATAACCGAAAGCGCGCCTTTATAGTCTTTCTCCGTTATTTTCTTTATGAATCCCGGGATATCTATACCTACAGGGCATCCTGCCACGCATGGCTTGTTCTTGCACTGAAGGCATCTTGAAGCTTCCACAAGAGCTTCATCCTCTGTATAACCAAGCGCGACTTCACTCATATTGTGGATACGTACATTAGGATCCTGCTGAGGCATATCCATATGTGGAATAGCCGCCCTATCCTTGGGGGTAAGAGTCTCTGGAAGCGCTGCGAGCACCTCTTTCGCTTCATTCTCAATTATTTCCGGTGTTTTCATTTAAGCCCAAGCCTCCCGCAGATACCGCCTTTGCAGCTGTCAAGATCTTCTTTTTCCTGTGCCTTGTATGTTCTCTGCCTCATCATGAGATTATCCCAATTGACAAGTGAGCCATCAAACTCAGGACCATCAACACATACGAACTTCATCTCGCCACCGATATCCACGCGGCAGCCACCGCACATACCAGTACCATCAATCATTATTGAATTCAGCGATACAGTGATAGGTACACCGCCCTCTTCTGCAGTCTTGGTGCAGAATTTCATCATTATAGCCGGCCCGATAGCAACAGCATGCTTTACATCGCCTTCATCTATAAGCCTTTTCAGAGGAGCTGTAACAACACCTTTTTCCCCATAAGAGCCATCATCTGTCACTATAATAAGATCAGGATCCAGAGCTCTCATCTTATCTTCCTCGATAATCAGATCCTTTGTGCGTGCACCGATAATAATCCTTACATCGTTGCCAGCTTTCTTCATTGCCTCAGCAATAGGATAGAGAGGTGCTACTCCGATACCTCCTCCGACGCAGACGACTTTACCGTATTTCTCTATATGGGTCGGTGTTCCAAGCGGACCAAGCACATTCTCAATAGCATCGCCTTCCTCAAGCTCTGCCAAGGCATAAGTAGAGGCACCCACACGCTGGAATACAATCGTGATGGTGCCTCTTTCTGTATCTGCATCTGCAATTGTCAGAGGGATGCGCTCATTGTAGTCACCTCCCTTCTGCACGATTACGAACTGTCCTGCTTTCCTCTCTCTAGCGATAAGCGGAGCTTCAAGCTCCATCAGGAACACATCCTTTGATAGTGTTTCCTTCTGTACAATCCTATACATTCGCCACTCCTATAGCCGTGAAGTATATAGGAAGAGAGGAAATGATGGAAGAAAGCTCAGCGAACCTGAATCTCTATCTTGCCGCTTTCTTTTCTTTCCTTTCTGGGAATTGTCACATAAAGCACGCCATTTCTTGTCTCCGCCTCAATACGCTCAGAATCGGCATCGGAAGGAAGACTGAAGGAGCGTGAGAATTCAGGAAGCTTTATCTCTGATGAAATCAGATGACGGCCTTCGAATTTCTTTCTCAGCTTCTCCTTCCACGATTCGTCAGAAGAAATCGTTATGACATTATTATGTACGACTACTGACACATCACCTTCCCCATAACCTGCAATCTCTGCTTCAATTACATACTGTTTCCCATCCTCGTAGATATCCACAGGTGGAATCTTCGCGTTCGAAGTGTGGAAGAAATCATTGAAAAAACCATCAAGCGCTGATGCCGGTGCCATATTTCTTGCTGTTATTACGTATCTCATTTTCTATTCCTTTTTGATTATCTCAGTCTGTGACACAAAAGCAGGCAGGGCCCGAAGGCTCTGTCCGCTCTAATTTACTTATTAATCTTTACCTCGATCTTCCTTGGCTTCTCTTCTGGAGTCTTCGGAAGTGTTACAGTAAGGATACCATTCTCGAATCCAGCGCTGATTGCACTTTCATCAAGTCCATCAGGAAGGCTGAATGAACGCTCGAAAGACTCATGGCGTCTCTCTTTGATAAGGTATTTCCTTCCATCCTTGTTTTCTTTCTCTGTCTCATCAACAGATCCGGAGATATGAAGAACATGCTTATCAACAGTAATCTTCACATCATCTTCTTTGAATCCAGGCATCTCCGCCTTGATAACATATGCATCTGCTGTCTCCTCGACATCCACTGCAGGAATTCTTGATGAGTAGTTATCCCATGCACCAAGCATCGAATCAAAGAAATCATCGAATAATGAAAGATCCCTTCTTCCATTCCTGTCATTGTATCTAGTTACATCGTTTGCCATTTCAAGGCCTCCTTATATTTTCTATTTCATGTTCCTTTGTGGAACACCAATCATATTGCAACAAGCGTGCCAACTTTTATATTTAATTATGATATAAAGAATTAACTAAACACAACAAATATGTTCACAAAATGAAGAAATGCCTAAAAGGCCATACACCTCAGAACTCAGAGAAAAACCGGGACATATTGACCCATCACTTCATTACTATGGAAAAAACTGGGACAGGCAGGTAGAATCATGGCATGTCAATCGAAAACGCAAGAGCACATTTAGCCAAATATGGAAAAGATAAGGATATCATAGAGTTCAGTACATCAAGTGCGACAGTCAAGGAAGCTGCCGCAGATCTCAATACAGAAGAAGGGCGGATAGCCAAAACGATGTCTTTCCTGCTTTCAGATGGTCCTATTGTCATTCTCGCAGCTGGTGATGGAAAGATCGATAACCGTAAATTCAAAGACAGATTCCATGAAAAAGCAAAAATGATTTCTCCTGATGATGTAGAAAACATCATAGGGCATCCAATCGGTGGTGTATGTCCTTTCGGAGTGAAGGAAAACGTCAGAGTATATCTTGATGTATCCCTCAAGCGCTTTGACTATGTCTACCCCGCTGCAGGCTCTAGGAACAGTGCAATAAAACTCACAATTCCAGAACTTGAGAAAACATCGGAATACAAAGAATGGATTGATGTCACAAAGCTTCCGGAAAACCAATAGAATTTGAGCTGGAAACAAAGAGGCTATTGATGACATTCCCAATTTTGTCTACAGCATGTTCAACAGCAAATGGAATCAATCCTGTACGATAGTCGTTTACTCGCAAAAGCCACTCCCAGAGCTAAGTCAATCGGTTAAAATTCTCAAGAGACTTGCGACTGAAATTGACAAGCCAAATGTCCCCAAAATATCGACAGAATATTTATATGACTTCGACCAACCAGAGAAGAAACTGCAAGAAATTGGCGTAAGGCTTGGCTACTCAGGACTGGATGTTGATGGAGGAATCGTTCTTTATGCACAACTACGTATAGGGAGTAGACACAAGCTATTCTTGAAACAAGTTGAAGAAGCCATATTTGTCAATATCGAGAAGAAAACGACAGAAACTTATCAATTTCTGGATGTGAAAACCGCCAAAAAGAAATATAAATGGTTTGCACCTGACATACAGTACATGCTTGATCAAAATATCTTGCGTGCAAAGTTCAAAAACCTGGTTTCTAAGCTTGTAGGCAAATTCACACGTGCAATCGCTGACTACGTAATCTTCCTTGAAGAACACGGAAAGCATGAACTGGTTGAACATCTTATGTCTGACGATGCCGGAATCCAGGCCTCTGACCCAATCCCTTTCATCAAGTTGCAAAAACAATCTTCAATGCACACTGACAGCAATAATGACGATGATACTTTGCACACAGGAGACAAGATTTGTTGCAAGCTGACATCCATTGTTACGGTAGCGAACACTTTCAAATGTGTGGAAGAAGGACATGAGATGATTCCTGTGCAACTTGAAGTCATGCTCAAACATAAGTCTGAAGAACTCCCTCAAACTGTCGAGGTGGATGCCTACTATTGCAGACAATGCAGACGAATATTCATGTATACTTCTGAGTTTGAAAGCATCAGGAATTATCTGGAGAACCATCTGTATTATGTATTCAATAGGTTTTCAGTCAACGGTATGCTGATGGGCTATATGCATAGTACAGAAACATGGGCAGATGAATCTATCCTCAGAGAAGCGGGATACTCGGTAGGACAAGACTCGTATCTCAATCAACAAGAAAGGCTTACCATTCTGCAGGCACTGAATGACAGAGGTGTCCCGTACCACTTGATTGCAAGCTACCTCAACACATTCATAAGCGTGTTAGGAGCATCCACAACTCGGAACATGACTTCTGCGACTGCTTCATGGAAATCTGACCTTGCCAAGATAAAGGAACTCTACACAGAAGGTCTGATGAGATGATTTTATCAGTGTACAGAAAACATCCTCATACGTTTAATCAAGTGACGAAACCATTTACAACTAGCAGAATGGAACTTACCATAGACATGCGGAGTCAAAACGAATGAAAAGAAACTCATTGTTGTTAATTGTCACTCTATTTCTCTTGGCATTGTTTTTATCGTGTGATCCAAATACACCAGCAGTAGACAATAACGGAACCTCTGATAATGACACAGTAACATCTTCGGGCTTAACACTAGTGCTTCCTCCAATGACTCAAGCCGATATCAATGACCTGCAGCAGATTGTCATCTACAACAATGGAGATGAAATCGAGCGCTTCCATGCAGATACACTCCGCACAGCTATCAAAATCGTCAGCTCACCTCAAGCGCGATCTGCCGGAGACTTTTTTACAGCAGAACTGAATGTTCCTCTGGAAGCCGGGAATTACAACATATCGGCTATAGGTGTTGGATACAAAGGAAATGGTTTCGAACTGCCAGAAACAGCCGTAACCATAAGCGATTCAGGCATACCAATCAAATACGAATGTGAACCTGACAAGACTTCATATGTTTATCTCGAATGCGAAGCATTCATCCCCTACTGGATTGATGATCTCATCAATCTCGAAATAAATTACCACAATGGACCTACTGTAACAGCGACCATGAACATGCGTAATGCGAAGGTCACACTAAGAGATATACCAGGGCAAACGACAATTTTGGCCGCTCTTTCTGAAGAAGCTTCAAAAATGGGCTACTCTCTTCAGTACGAAGAGACTTTCTCCATCGATAGCAATGAAGCGGCAAGACATAAAATTATAATAAAGAACGAGTCCTTCAAACAGCCAGGCAATGGCACTCAAGTCACATTTTCTTTCGATGAAAAAGGCAATTACAGTTTCTTTAACAGCTTCGCTTCCTGGTTCCCCCAAAATGGTGTAAACACGGACAACGACGAAGAGAGGGAATCTGCCAGTTACGGGTTTGTCGTATGCTATGTCCCAGAATCCTATTCTCAGACAATTTATATCCCAGACAATTTGAACTTTAAATATCAGTCGTCAACGTGGAAATACTGCACGAAGGCAGCAGAGATACACACGATAAGTAGAATTACGGATACTGACTGGGAGATATCCACATCAGTTGCACAAGGCAAGACAGCATGGATGACAGTCACTATTAATCCATTACCACAGGAACTGATTGATGGACTTAGTAGGCTAACCCTGTATTATGGCGAAAGTTCTCTTGGGGGATGGTCGGAGAAATATATTCCATTAAACTTTAGTTCTACAAAATCTAAAACACAATCAATGCCCATCATACCCGGCGATTTTGTGTTCTCATCAAGACTGACACCGAAAGATGAGATAACTCTGAAATATGATTTGGTGCCAAATGTTCCAAGCATGAAGACAGAGGCGGGTTACGAATATGCAATCACATTCAAGGCCATAAACAAGACAACTGGGGAGGAATATATACCGTGAGATGTGCAGAAGCACGTTGTCGGCATGCACAGCGACTCATTTGGAAGGGAGAATCGCACAGAGAATACCTTGAAAAGACTGATAAAAGGCGTGAAGATTGAGCTAAAGTGAAAAGGATAACTACTTCCAATCGAAAGAATTGTAAGTCTTTGACAAGATGTGGCAATCTTGTTAGGTTCTTCGATCCCGATCAGCTCCAATTTCAATAACTCCTTGCAAGTCAAGGAGTTATTTTATTTTGCATAAACTTAGCGGAAACATTAGCGGAAACAATTGAGCCGATTTCACCTTTTCTCTAACCTGAACTCTGAAATATTAACCATGAAGAATACATAATAACAATATAATTACTTATAAACTAAAGAAATAGAGGAAGCAACTCATCTAAGAAGCATGATGATAATAATAACTATCAAAAATTAACACCATGACTATTTAATTCTCATGTTAAAAAGGAATTAGAAAGAAATCCGCTAGTTCATAAAATAGAATTCAGGTCTCTAAATGTAATAAGCTTGAGTAATACAGCTTCAAAAGTGTTCTCAACTATAATAATGGTATGGTAAAATCTTTATCAACTTGCATATAGGTTGTTCCCCTAAAAAGGGTGTCCTGATTGCAAGTAATCAGGATCTGGGGAGAGGGTGAGCGGCATCACCTGTTGATTTTGAAGTATGGCATGATGGTAAAAGGCTCAAACTTGATGCCAGATGCCTCATGGCAGAGAAATCCAGGTTATGCAGCAAGGGAGGACGGGTTGTATGGGGTCCTCCCCGAAGGAGGATGGGCAGAGTACGAAGATGGATGTGGGATGTCAGTCCATGATTGACATCATATGTTCATCGTCGGACAGGGCCGAGGTTGGTGAATTGTAGCAGGTGTGGCTGTACACGGGTGGCGCTATGCCTGCTGCCAAGAGGAAGGACTGGGGCTGCCGTTACAGGGAAAGGTCTTCCCAAGTGTAATTATAGACATATAAATCTAAATACTTTTCTACCTTATCCAATTCCTTATTTGTTGGCATTTTTCATACTTTTCTAAATCAAAATAATTTCTGTAAAAAAAGGAGAATGATAAACAAAAAGCTGATGCTGCAGACATCAGTTTGACATCTACAGCATCAGCATCATCTTGTAGCTATTTCAGCTTTCTACCTATTCAATTGGCAGTATTTCATATTTACTCCATCCTTCTGCTGTTTTGTAAGTATCAACTGCAGAGCTTGGTACATAGATCTTTAAACTTGTACCTGGAAGGCCTTCCGGACCCAATGTCGGAGGAGTTTCTCTTCGGATTGTATAGCTTGTGATACCACCACATTCCAAGAAAGGATTGTTTTCCAAACTTTCAATTCCACTACCGATAGTTACGGTCGTAAGATTCGGACAGTGGCTGAAAGCATATACACCTAATGTTGTGACACTATCAGGAATGTCAAGAATTGAAATCTGTGTTCCCGTAAAAGCATTGTTTTCAATGGTCGTAACAGTTTCCGGAATTTCAATCTTTGAAATCTTTGTATTTCTAAAGGCATATTGTCCAATTTTAGTGATTTTCGCTCCATCCATTGTTACAGAGGAAAGATTCGTACACCAATCGAAAGCATACCAAGGAATTTCTGTAATATTTGAAGAAATGGTAATCTTTTTAAGATTTTCGTTTTTTTGTAATGCCGACGAAGCTATACTTGTATAGAAATTCTCCATTACAAGCTCTGCTGGTTTACCCAATGCCTCATATGCCTCTTTTTTGAAAGTAATCAGGACATTGTCACCGGCAGAAGATGTGCAGTTGAAATCCACGATTGGAAAACCATCGAAAGTATTAGGATTGATGTAAGGAACATTTTCTCCGATTGTCACATACTTAAGATTATTACAACCCTGGAACATACCCGGGTAGATGTCTGATGTGACAGAATCCGGTATGACAACCTTGGTAAGATTTGAACATCCGCTAAAAGCAGTATCTCTGATTGTTTTCACACCCTTCCACTCGTCATCTTTTTTTGTCGCCTCTATCACAACGGATATAAGTTTTTCCTTGTGGCCATCAAAGGCATTATTCTCAATTGATGTGTAAAAGTCCGCTATGACAAGCTCTGCAGGAGTGTACATTTTCTCATATACATCGGCAGTGAACCAGATATCGAATTTGGCAGCAGGTGAATTGCAATCGAAGCTTGTGATAGGACAGTCCAAGAATACGTTGCTACCCGCATCTACAGCATATACAATTCCGCTTCCGATTGTCACTTTAATGAGATTGGAACAACCATTGAATGCTTCAGAACCTATTGAAGTTACTGAATTAGGTATTACTATTTCATTAAGACTGGAACAACCCTCGAATGCATTATAGCGGATGGCTGTAACATTTTCCCCAAGATTGACAGAGCCAAGCTTCGTACAATTTTGGAAAGCATATTCTCTAATATCCACGCTACCATCGATTGTAAGCTCGGTCAATGTAGTACAGTTTCTAAAAGCTCCATAAGCAATCTCCGTAACCTCATATCCCATATATTCAGCAGGTATCGTGACATTGCCGCCAGCGTTTGTTATTCCAGCTTCCTCATAGCCGATAATCGTTGCCTTCTTCGAACCATCATTGAAGGAATACTTCAAGATTCCATCGTTGTCCGTACCGACAGTAATTTTGCAGCTTGCTTCCTTTCCGCCATCTGCGGTGGCTGTTATTGTGGCAGTTCCTTTCGCTCTTGCTGTAACGATGCCGTTTTCATCCACTGTTGCAACCTTGTCATCGCTGGAAGACCATACGACACCCTGGTTTGCCTCCTTGGGCAGCACCTTCGCTTCAAGAGTCAGAGTCCTTCCGACAATAAGCTCTGCCGTAGTAGGATTGACTGAGACGCTTTCAACAGGTACCGATACGGTGACTTCACAACTATCTGTCCTCTTTCCATCCTCTGTCTCAACTATGATTGTGGCGTTTCCCTTGGCTTTTGCAGTAACAAGACCTGTCGAGTCCACAGTAGCAACCGATGGATTGGTGGAAATCCATTTTACATTCTTGTTGGACGCATCCTCAGGAAGAACTGTAGCAGTAAGCTGCAACGTTCCGCTTACAGGCATCTCGGCCTTTTCCTTGTCAAGGGATACACCGATGACAGGTACGTTCACAGTAACCTCGCAGGTAGCCGTGAAACCTCCCTCCACTGTCGTTACTGTTATAGTGGCCGTTCCACCTCCGACTGCGCTTACATTGCCTTCACCATCCACGGTTGCCACTTCCGGCTTGCTGGAAGACCAGCTGACAGCTGGGTTTGTCGCGTTTGTCGGCTCTACGGTGGCTGTAAGCTTTCCTCTAGCACCCTTGTTCAATTTCAGCGTGCTCTTATCGAGAGAGACACCTGTGACTGCCACCTCTTCTCCTGTTTTCACTATTTTGATCGTACAGGAAGCTTCATAACCGCCATCTTCGGTTTTTACAGTAAATGTCACATCTCCTTCACCAACAGTCTTGACGTTACCATCCTTGTCTATGGTTGCGATAGAGTCTTTACTGGAAGACCAGGAGACTTCCTGATTGGTTGCAGTATCAGGAATGACTTTAGCTTCAAGTTTTAAAGGTGTGCCATAGTCCAGCGTTTCAGGTGCATTTAGGATCTCGACTCCTGTTGCAGCTACTTCCTGTTTTACCGTAATTGTACATTTGTCAGATTGTTCCCCAGCTTTTGCCGTGATTGTAGCAGTACCTTCAGATTTCGCACTAACTATGCCGTTTGTATCTACAGTTGCAACTGCTTCGTTGTCGGAAGTCCAGGTGATGCTCTTATCGGTTGCAGTATCAGGTGTGACTGTAGCTGTAAGAGTCAAAGTATTGCCAATGAACAATGTTGCTGATTCCTTATCAAGGGTGATGCTTTCGACAGGAACATGGACTGTAATCTTGCAGGATGCCTTCTTTCCTCCATTTGCTGTCGTGACTGTGATCGTGGCCTCTCCCACTCCTTCAGCAGTGACCTTGCCTGTTGTAGCGCCTACCTTTGCAACTGCTTCGTTATCGGAGGACCAGGTGACGCTCTTGTTTGTTGCATTGTCTGGTAAAACCGTGGCTGTCAATATAATGCTCTCTCCTACAGCCAACATGTTTTTGGAAGGAGGATCTATTGTAACACCAACAACATCAACAAAAGCATCATTTACAGTGACTCTGCATTCGGCTGTCTTTCCACCATCCTCGGTCTTGACCGTGATTAAGGCCTCTCCTGGGGCTTTAGCAGTGACTTGAAGTCCACCCCCCCTCCTTGGTAATTTCGGCGACGTTCGCATCGCTGGTGGTCCATATGACCTTCTTGTTGGTCGCTTCTGCCGGGGTGACCGTAGCTGTAAGCTCCCCTATATCCCCCACTGTCATTTCAAGACTAGTCTTTGATAGGGAAACTCCTGCAACCGGTATGGTTGGATCCGGCTCGTTGCAGGATACGACGAATAAAACTAAAAGTAGAGAGAAAAAAACCTTCAGTACCGTATTTCTCATTTCAGATCCTCCATTGTATTTCTCAATCAATCGTACTCAAATGATAAACCACAAAACCATATCGCACCAAGGGAATAATCCAGAATGAGGAAATGCCGAAAAACATGAAAGATGAGAGTTGTTTATTGTTATGCAAAATAAGAAATAAAGCGAGAACTTATTATATAAGTTATTTTGACAATTTTTTTCAATATTATCCTTGCAGACGGAAACTTGAAGAAATGTAAGCATAAAAACTATGGATATCATTGATAAGCTTCCTGTAGTCGATTGAGATAAGGAATAACCATAAAGAGCTGTATTTTTAATGCAGCTCTTTTACTTTGCAAATATAACTTTTATTGTATTATTGTACACAGTGTAAGATAAAAGGGAGCGTGTACAATTCAAAAATAATTTCTTGTATTATAAAGAATAAACCCGTGTACAAAAAAATTGGAAAATTATCCATTTTGTATACAGGTATTTTTATCTTAATTATCGTATATATTTCCACACAGGAATGATAAGTTTAATTCTTTTTCAAAAGTCTATAGAAGGTTGATTTTGTTAATGATAATCTCTTGATTGCCTGAGCTGCTGTTATCTCATGGTTTCGGTAAAGCTTTATCACATAGTCCCAATCATCAGGCTTATCTACTGGTTTTCTTCCTTTATATTTCCCTGCTTTCTTTGCTATTGCTATTCCTTCAGATTGACGCTGTAGCAGACATTCTCTCTCAAATTGTGCTAGTCCTGCAAAAACTGTAAGCATGAGTTTTCCCTGGGGTGTTGAAGTGTCTATTTGTTCTTTCAAGGAAATAAAACCAACACCTTTCTCCTGCAACTTCTCAATGATCGATAGAAGATCCTTGGTACTCCTAGCCAAGCGGGAATATGATTCCACTATCAATATATCACCTTCCCTTATGTAGCCAAGCATCTCATTCAAACAAGGTCTATTCATATCTTTTCCGGAAAGCTTTTCTATAAACAGTTTTTCTGTGCCATTGCTTTGTAGAGCACTTATTTGCCTTTCTGGGTTCTGATCCTTAGAGCTAACCCTTACATAACCTATTTTCATAAAACACCCTTTGTTTCATTGATATATACTTTTCATTATGAAACTGATTCGTCTCATTTAAGACTTCAAAGAAACTCATAGACTACCCTATCTATTCTCCCAATAGACCCTACCCTTTTGAAACATTAGTTATGCTATTTATTATTTACAAACTTAAGCATTTTAGAATTAATAAAATATTTCAGATTTTATACTGTTTTGACATTCAATAATTTTATACTGTCGAGGATCAATTACCATACATCGTACTTCTATATTTTTTTCATTACATATTTCATATAATTTCTTTTTTTCTTCTTTTTCCATCCTAGCACCTAAATAAATTCTTTTTATAGAATAAAATTTTGATATAATTCCATTTCCTTTTATAGGTACAGGCGTCAATAATCTCCATTCATCTTGATAGGGCCCATTCCATTCCTTTTCTTAAAACACCATGAAAATATAACTGCCACAATTTCGTATTATCCGTAGTGTCATCCATTATTGGTACAAACCGACTTGTAGCATCTGGCCTGTTTCTACAATATATCAATGGTAGAAGTTTATAATCAGGTTCTAGATTAAAACTATCATCTATAACATACTCCAAGCAAAATCCTTTATGATTATTAGCATAAAAACTCCACATGAGTTGGGAAAACTGATTTGTTGTAAAACATGATACTCCAAAAGTATTTTTTAATTGTTCAATATAATCATCATATTCATTTTCAAGAGCTGCATAAAAAAATTGTTCATATTCATTAATACGCTGATTGAGAATTACATTACAAAATAATCTTTGTAAGAAAACCTCTATTCTAGTCTTTAGCAGGGCATTTTCAATACTATGAGTAAAAAAAGATGTTAGCCACATATCTTCCTTCAAAGTAACATTCTTCAAGACAGAAATAATATCACTAATTGATTGTACTCCCAAAACATTAAAATACTTTTCTTTTCGTAACTCAATATAACTATTTTTATTAATATTAATCGAAGAATCAAAAATATCATCAAAACTAGAAGATTTATTCAAGAATACTGTATTATTGACAAGTGCTTCCTGGGAATAATTACACTCACCATTATAAACATTATTGAAGTATTTAAATAATTTAAATGGTTTTCTTATTTCTGTAATTTTTTTGAAATTATCCAATCCCATATTTTCAATAGAATTAATGTCATATACCCTCTGATTTATAAAGCATTGGTTATCTAAAAAACTATTTAAAAGTGGCTCATAAAGTGCTAAAAATCCTTGCAGTAGCGATTGTTCAATTTGCATATTTTTTCTCCATTACATAATCTAATTAAATAAAATTATAACCAATAGAAAATCTCTTCAATGTTTGAATAGATTATTCTTCTAGAGAAAAAGGAACCTGACTTATTTTAGGAGTCGTTCCTTTTTCTCTTAGAGTCTTTAATTAGGCGAATGGGGCCGCCGTTCTGTCCCCTGAGCCGTAAAGATTAAAGACTCGCTACTCTAATTATCCTTATTAATCTTATTATCCTATCCTAATTATCCTTATTGCGTATCCATTTTGGATACATGATGGATACATACTGGATACACTCCGTATACAAGGTGGAAACAGAATGGATACAAAGTGTATCCATGTTGGATACAGGTCGTATCCAGACATACTTTTTATATGTCTGTCGCTATCAATTCTGCTGTCTGTTTACAATTGATTAGTTTATATGACCTGTCTGCACTTCTTGTTGTTGGAATTTTCAAGCAGGCTTTCTCTCTTTGATAAATCGTTGGGTGATAATTATCAGATCTGATGTAATTATGAAATCTCCAGTGGGTAATTGCAACTTCCGGTATTAAATGGGATAAGGTATTTTTTTGCTATAAGGATGCGCAGATCATCTTCACTAGCACCTGTTACCTTCATAACTTTTCGTGGAGAGATAAAACCATCATCATCTGCTCTTAATACAAGATCAACATACAGCAATCTTGCAGTACTAGGCATTTCAATAAAATTATCTGTATCCATAATGCTTTTTGACAACATTCTTCTATCCGCCATTTCAAGCTTCTCCATTTACAAGACGCTCGGACACTCCATTATCATAACCAGGATTGGTTGAACTATTCTTTACATAATTTTCCAGATCAGAATCAATGATGTACATACGTCCTCCAAACTTTCTGCCTGTCAGACGCTTCTTAGTAATCTCTCTTCGCAATACCGATACTGAAATCCCAAGTTTTTCTGCTGCTTCATGAATTGAATAAGTAGTCATGTCTTATTACTCCTTCTCTTTTTTGTTTGTCTATGTTCCAGTGAAAGGTCTAGAATATCGTTACTCTTAAACCAATCAATTGCATTTTCATCAAAGAGTACCTTCTGGGCATCTAATATCTGCTGATAATGGATAGGCAATACCTGAAAGTAATGCTCCAAGGCTACATTCTCGCTAGTCCAACCTAAAATGCTACGCCTTATATCACTTGAAAGCGTTCCTGTCATCATAGAATTGAACATCTTACGTAATGAATGGAAATCAATACCAGAATCCTTTACATCATCAACGGAGGAACCTATGACTAGCGATAATTCATTCCTGAAATGATACAGGTTCTTGCTTATTGATATTGGTCGCCTTCCCATAGTATTTGAAAAGCAGAGATTTGTTTTACTAAAAAGGAATACAGGGTGTATGAATTCATATACCCAGCGAGGAATAACAGTGAGTCTTTCCCGTCCATTTTTAGGACTCTTTTCCTTGTTCTTGTTTGTTAAATTGTGTCTGATATGAAGGACAACACAATCCTCTACCCCTTCATTGTTGTAATACGGTTCAAAATCATCTTTTTTCAAAGCACGTATTTCCGACACTCTCATTCCAGTAAAGAAACACACCATGCTAACAGCATGATTTATAGGATTTGACCATCCTTTCTGAAGCATCTTGCGATAATCATCTATATTTCCTGGGATACGGTTTTTCTTAGGTTTAGGACGAGCCATCTTGAATGTAGAATCAAAAGGAGTTCTGTCACACCACCCCATCTCCACACAATAGGAGAAGAATTCCTTGGCTTCATCTATGCAGTATCTTACAGATTTGTCAGAAAGATCCTTATTCTGAAGATACTTCTTATAATCAGTTACATCCTCTACTGTAATATCACGAAGATTCTTCTTACCCATGAATGGTAGCAAATGGTTTTTAAATCTTGCAGTTACCTGCTCTATCGAATGGATCTGGCAAGTATCCTTTCGTCCTTCTTCCCTACGCTTCATAAATATCTTGCAGGCTTTTGAAACAGTCGTGGGTGTATATGAACTACTTTTTTCATCTTCAATGGTATTGCTCTTTACGTATTCCACATAAAGTTGCATAGCTTTTAATCCTGCATCACGCTTTGAAGAATGAAACACTAATCGTTTATATCCACTCTTTTTTGACGAATCTCTAATAGCAAGGATATACCTGTCTTTGCTCCCTGCCTGGTTAGCTTTACTAAAGAAATAAGGTTCCTCATTGATATGTGCCATACTTCCTCTTTTATACAAAACTCATAATTCATTATTTCTATATTTTGTATTTATAAAGTAATGCACTTTTATCTAATAGTCAATAGTTGTATTTAATAATATACAATTTTTGTATATTTACAATATCTGTATTTTGCAAGGTTGATTTTTTGAATTTTAAACTATAAATAGAAACTGGACACTTACAGTTAGATAATGTCAAATATAACTAATGGAAAGTTTAGATATAGTTGGTCCAAAGAGGATTCTTGATAAAATAGATTTTCAAAGAGAAGCCCTAGGAATTACCCGTAATGATATTTCACTCATCACAGGAATCCCTTATTCAACATTGATCAACAACTTCCAAAAAAATAAGATACCGAAGTTCAATGAGCTATATAAGATCTCACTGATCTTAGGTATTACTAT
Source organism: uncultured Spirochaetaceae bacterium (assembly GCA_944388955.1). Lineage (GTDB taxonomy): Bacteria > Spirochaetota > Spirochaetia > Sphaerochaetales > Sphaerochaetaceae > Ornithospirochaeta. Next base: position 43,850 of record CALXKJ010000004.1, read on the forward strand.
TGATGATCTGCTATCCACTGATGAGACAGAACACATCTCAAAAAATAATATTCTTTATTGGGCGCAATATCATCCAAGAAAAAATTTCAGCAATACATTCCTGAAAAAAATTCCTGACAAAATTGCAATTGCCAGGACTTTCAAGACTTTAAGCGAGTTATCAGAGCCTGAAGCTGCTCTTAGTTATGAAGATCTATCCAATAAAAAAATAAATCAGCTGAAATTCTTTTGTTTTTATCATTCCATAACAATGAATGAAGTTGATGATTTGTTTATATTCCAAAAAGAATCTGAACGTATAAACAATTTCTTTTCTAATGCCAATGATAAAGATCTTACATTGCATGATTATATAATCGGGCAGAATCAGCTTCTTTGTTCATTATGGAGTTATCAATATATTGCAGTTCAAAATCTCTGGCGATATATAGACTCCATTGTTCCAAAGAAGTTCAAGAATTTATCTGCTTTTTTGAAAGAAACAAAGCTGAACAGTCAGACTTACGCAAGATACTTGCATGCAGCACACGAAAAATCTACACCGGGTACCGATACTGTAATGCGAGCCTGTACTCTTTTAAATATTGAAGATATCGATTCTGCGATACGTTCATATTTACCACAGATTCCAAACGGTGATTATAACTCCTTAATGCCTCTCGGTATTAAACCTCATGATATTGAAGATAATAATTTAAAAGATAATCTGAAGTTTCTACCCTATTTGGCAATGTTCTATGATTGTCTTTTTGCACTCGGCTTTGATGACCTAAAGGCAATTGCTATGCAAATACAATCTTCAATCAATTGCGGATATGACAATACTGATACAATAAAAAGTTTTTCCGAGTTTGATTCAATTAATGCATCATTTAGCAATGATGAATTATATGTACCGTCAATTAAATTAAAAAAGACAGTAGAAAAAAACTGAAAATTCAGGAAGGTAAATATGCCTGATTATCAAGCTTACCAGAAATCAATTTCAGATGAGTTAATCTCAATAAAAGATAGGGTCCGATACTTTATCGATAATCATCACTGGGCAGAAGATGGAAGATACAAAGAGATTATACTATCTCATGTACTGGAAAAGCATTTACCAAAGGGAGTTTCCATTGGTACAGGATTTGTTGTCAATAATCAAAAAATAACAAGGCAGATTGACATTATCATATATAGAAATGATTTTCCTATAATGTTTCAACAAGATAATTTTGTTATTGTACCTGCAGAAAGTGTACTTGGTATTATAGAGGTAAAAACCAATATTCATCAAAATATTGTAGAAGAAACAATTAAAAACGCAACAGACAATGGAAAAATTATAGATGGGAAAATATTCAATGGTATTTTTTCTTTTGAAGAATCTAATTCTTGGAATAGAGATAAAGCAAAAAACTCTCTAATTAGTAGTAATGGAACTGTAAATCATATCTGTTTTGGTCCAAATATTTTTATAAAATACTGGAAAAAAGAAGAATATAATCAAGAATATGATCTTTACTCTATCTATGAAATAGAAAAGTATTCCTTTGGCTATTTTATCTCAAATCTAATTGAGCATATCCATAATCAATTATGGCAATATAAATTATCTAAAACAATGTATCGTTTATTTTACCCAATAGAAAAGACAAAAGAAGCTTTTAAAAAAGAGGAAATACCAATTACAAACAGTTAATTCTTAGTAAAGCAAAGTATTATACAGTATGATATACTCATTAATAAAAAGGGGTATTCAGGTATGTATATATCAAATATTAAAATACAAAATTATCGAGGATTTCAAAGCTTATCTGTTGGTTTTAGAGATGGAATTAATATTTTAATTGGTCCAAACAATTCAGGGAAATCTAATTTACTAAAAGCTTTATCGATATTTTTTGATGGAAAATCTAGAAAGCAATTAACTGTAGCTGACTTTTATAACGGAATTCAATTAGAAGATTTAAAAAAACATTCTCCTAAAATTACGATTACTGTAATGCTTTCTCAATCTGAAAACGAAAATTTGCTAGGGGATGAATTGGTCACTGTAAGCAACTGGCTTATAAAACTTGATGAACCTTATTTAGCTCAATTACAATATGAATTTTTCTTACCAGAGGAATATGAATCTGCCTATAAAAAATCTATTGAAAATCTTTCTAAAGAAACAGATATTTGGGAAAAGATTGAAAGTTCATTTATTCGATTATATATACACAAAATCTGGGTAGGTAACCCTGAAAATCAAATACAAGTAGATAATGATAGTCTTTCAAGATTTGATTTCCAATTCATGGATGCAATCCGTGATGTTGAAAGGGATATGTTTTCAGGAAAAAATGCCCTTTTAAAAGACATTATCGATTTCTTTTTAGACTATGATATAAAATCAGATAAAAATCTTTCTCAAGAAATGCAAAATGAGCAGATCAATAATCGAAAAAATGACTTTAAAAACAATTCAGATAAATTAATTAAAGTATTGAAATCCCGTTTACAAAAAGGAACAGAAGAAATTTTATCCTATGTGGATCATATCGGAGCTTCATTTGACCACTCAAAGCCAACTTTTGAAGGTGTAATGAATGAAAGTGAAGTTTATTCGATTCTAAAACTGCTTGTTCAACAAGAGACAGGGATGAATATTCCTATTGGAAATAATGGACTCGGTTACAATAATTTAATTTTCATGTCATTGCTCTTAGCCAAAATGCAAATTGATTCGGATGGTAGTTATTTAGGTAGTAATGCTAAAGTATTCCCGATTTTAGCCATTGAAGAACCAGAAGCACATTTACATCCCACTATGCAGTTTCAATTTGTAAAATTTCTAAAAGACAATTTACAAGATAAGAAAGTCAAACAAGTATTTATAACATCACATTCAACACATATTACCTCTTCTGCACAGCTTGATGATTTGATATGTTTAAATAAAATTCAAAACTCAGTCAATGTTTCTTATCCTGGAAAAGTATTTCCACTCGATCAAGAAAAAAATGAAAGTAAAAAATATGTCCAACGTTTTCTAGATGCTACAAAATCCAATATGTTATTTGCTGAAAAAATTATTATGGTAGAAGGAATAGCAGAACAATTATTAATTCCTGTCTTTGCCAATTATTTAGGTAAAAATCTTGAGGAAAATCATGTTGCCGTCATCAATGTTGGCGGTAGATATTTTAATCATTTTTTATATCTGTTTGATAGTTCTAAACAACATACTATCAACAGAAAGGTAGCATGCATTACAGATGTAGATCCAATGAGGAAGAAAATTGATGGTAGCAATAATCATGATAAGAAATGTTACCCATATGAGTATGACATAGATACAACAGAATATACTTATAAACAAAATAAATATTTGGAAGATTATGAAGAAAACAATCACCCAAATATCCAAGCATTCACACAAGATAGAGTATTCGGGAAAACACTTGAATATCAAATTGCTTTTGATAATCCTAATTGTGAAATATTAATTACGCCATCGGTGAGAAACCAAGCAGAATTAAAAAAACTTATGAAGGCTTTCGAAGAAGAAAAACAGTTGAGTGAGTTTATAGATATTTTAAATAATAGCAATGAAAATAGTAGAATTACTACGGCAATACAAAAACCACTTCCTGAACAATGGACAGAAAAAGAAAAGAAAAAAGCTATTATTGCGTCTCGATATTTAAATTCTGTAGAAAAAGGAGAAAATGCTTTAGAGTTAGCTACTTGTTTGCAAGAAAAATATATAGAAAATTCAGAAGAAGCTATTAAGAATTTTAATATTCCCAATTACATAAAAAACGCAATAGAATGGGTGTGTGACAAAAAATGATTATTACCTCTAGAGACTTAATTCCTATAGAAGAAAACTTTAAAGTAGAAGCAGGACCTGGCGCTGGTAAAACAGATTTTGTGGTCAATCATATCAAGAATGTAGTACAAAACTCTACCAGGCTTTCCGCTACTCGTAAAGTAGCCTGTATTACATATACCAATACAGGAGTAAATACTATTTTACACAGATTGGGAAAAAGTATATCTGAAAGAGTTGAAGTATCTACAATACACAGTTTTTTATACAAAAATATAGTAAAACCTTATTCTTCATTTATTGATAAGGAATATGATGTAAATTGCAAATTAATTGCAGGTCATGATGATTTTACAGTCAATAGAAAAAGTTTAGAGGAATGGTTGAATAATGATCATTTTGAAAATTTGGAGAGCCCTAATAAGAAAAATCAATTACTAAAATGGCCAGAACAATTTGCAGCACTAAAAGAATGGGTAACCTCCATGCAATGTTCTCTTGAAAGAGGAAATATTTTTTTCAAATGCGACTCATCTAAATCTCGTTATCAAACAGATTCAGGAAACACAGTAACATTCAAAAAAAATAATCTATCATTATTGTCAGAACATTTAATTGATCTAAAAAAAATATATTGGCGAAAAGGTAAAATAGATCATAATGATGTTCTATTTTTCTCCATGATTTTAATTAAAAAATATCCTTTTATTCTTGAAATAATACGTGCAAAATTTCCATACATTTTTTTAGATGAATATCAAGATACATCCCCTATACAGGCATATATCGTTAATAGAATTAAAGAAAGAGAAACAGTTATCGGTGTTATTGGAGATAAGGCTCAGTCAATATATTCTTTTCAAGGAGCTAATCCTTCATTATTTGACGAATTCAAAGTTAACCCAAACAACGAATTCTCTATTGTTGAAAATCATAGAAGCAGTGATGAAATAGTGAGTTTTCTGAATTCTCTACGTTCTGATATACGGCAAAAAATGTGTGTGGGCAAAAATGGTAATAAAGTATGTATCATTGTAGGAGAGAGGGTATCAGCATATCATAAAGCTTGCGAACTATGTGAGAATGAATGTATTGAATCATTATCAAGAGATAATTTGACTTCAAATGCAATGAAAAAAAATACCGGTAATACTCAAATTAAAAGAGACATTCATAAAGAATATGAAAAAACAGATAGAAATCATAGCAGAAGACGTTATGTAATGGAAATAATTCAAGCAACAGAATTAGCTATAAGTGGTAACTTTAAAGAAGCAATCAAGCATTTGGAACACATATTTCCAAAACAACAAACATTAAAGGCTCTGGCAATATTATTGACCCAATATTCTTCTTACTCAGATAAAACACTATTAAAATTCTATGAGCAAGTTAAACCATTATCCATAGATAAACTTTCAGATATCACAAAAGGAGAGGTAAAAAAATTTTATGAACAAAATACATATCAAAATATTGCAATCTGTACAAATATTCCAGAAGATACAAGTGAACATATTACAATTCACAAATCTAAAGGTAATCAATTCAAAAATGTTTTTGTCGTGGGTTATAGTGATGTAAAGAAATTTTTATTAAAGCCTTCTCTAGATAATGAAAATCATCGTATTGCGTATGTTGCATTCAGTAGAGCAAAAGATAGATTATTTATTCAATTTGAAAATACAAAAATATCAGCAGATGAAGAGAAAGTATTAAAATCAAACTTTGACATGATACAAATCATACACGTGTAATTATAATCTGTTTGCTATAGTAATTTTATGTTTTATCCAGAAGAAAAAATCGAGCAGTATCTCGCACAATTAAGTATTATATAGATGCTTATTTTTTATAAAAATATAAATAAATCTTTATATGATAAATAATTAGATAAAGATTAGTATCTCGCAGAATCTCGCAGGAATCTCGCACTTTCTAGACGATTCAGCACTAAAAATATAAAGTAATAGAGAAATATATAAAATCAATTATAATAAAATTATTGATTTAATCATTGCAGAAGGTATTCTTATGACAATAGATACAAATAAAAAAATTGATATTATAAAATATTTTGAACTTAATACCAGATCCGAACATAATATGCTTGAATGCAAAGAAGCACAATCAGGTATGCCAAAATCATTATGGGATACTTATTCTTCATTTGCCAATACAAATGGCGGCATAATTCTTCTTGGAATAAAGCAAATAGCAGAAGCAGATTTTGTCGTTACAGGAGTAAAAGATCCAATCGCAATGGAGAAGGATTTTTGGTCTAGCATAGCAAATCCTAGAACAATAAATAGAAATATTTTATCTCAAACTGACGTGCAAATAATCACTGATATTTCTGATAAGAAAGTAATTATGATTACAGTTCCTGAAGCAGCAAATAACCAAAAACCTATATTCATTCGTGGTCTTATGGAAAATACATATATTCGTAATGGACAGGGAGATACGAAAGCTACAGAAGAGGAATTACATGCTCTAATCAGAAACTCACAATCAGATGCAGATTCTTTTATTCTTAAAGATTTCACTATCAAGGATCTTGATGCCGCTACTATAGCAGCATTTAAAACGATTGTAATTTCACGTTATCCCAATAAGGAATACGAAAAAAGAACAGATGAAGAATTTCTAAGAGAATTAGGTTTCTATAGATTGGATAGAAAAACACAGCTATACTACCCTACCCAAGGTTGTCTACTATTCTTTGGAAAATATAATTCGATAAAAGATGTTTTTCCTTCATTTCATCTCGACTTTTTCGATTATAGAGGATCGACAAGTAGATGGATTGATAGAGTCGCCTCAGATGAACCCAATAATATTGAAATGAATATTTTTAATTTCTTCAATATTGTATATAACAAACTTTTAGCTGCGGATTCCAATCATTTTGCATTGAATGATAATATGATGAGAATTGAGCATTCGCTAATGACAGCATTACGAGAAGCTCTTGTAAATTCGCTAGTACACGCTGATTATAGATCAACAAGCGTACCTATACGAATTGAAATACATGATGACTATTTTCTATTTAAAAACCCAGGGAAAATGCTTGTCTCCATACAGGAATTTGAAAACGGAGGAAACACAATTTGTAGAAATAATATTGTTATGCAAGGGTTCCGAGCAACAGGTTTCGCAGAGCGACAGGGCATGGGAGGAAAAGAAATAATATCTGTTGCAATGAATAATAAGTTAATGTTGCCTACAATCAACACAAATCTTATGTTTACAGAATTAAAATTCTGGAAAATAGATGCTGCTTCATATCCGGATTTATCTGATGACGAGCAAAAAATACTAAGATTAATATTAAATTCTAACCATCCAATCTCAAAGAAAGAAATTGAACAGAATTTCTCATCTTTAAGTGAACGTAAAATAAGATCATCATTAGAAAAACTAATCAAAACAGGAAAAATAATTTCTACAGGAAAAGCTAGGGCTACAAAATATATTATTAACCCAACATCAACAGAGTTTAAATGGATATTAAGTAAGCTAATATCACAACTTCAAGACAATCTATAAATTGTTTTCCTAATATAATAGCTGTATGATTTTTCCTTAAGAAATCATACAGCTATAGCTTTAATCCTGCTTTAATTTATATGAAAAATTAGGAGGGTACTTATAATCCGAGGGAAGTTTACATTTTGCTATATCATATATTTCTTGATTTGACATACGTGCTAATCTTCTGGAATTCAACTGATTATTATCTTCTATTTTGTTTATTAATAACTCTAACTGATCTCTTGTGAAATCCTTCAAAAATGGCCTTATAATGTATGCATATCTATCATCAGCCATATCATAAGAATTACTATCACCAAACCTTATAATAAAATATTCAAGCAGTTCTGAATACAATCCACATTCTTTATAATGTTGTACAACCCAATTAATATCTACATTGTGTAGCATAAAGTCTTTATTATTTTTAAGATTCTCCAAATGTTCTTCTTCTCCTTTAACAAACCAAGAAATAAAAAAATCATCTCCTGATTCTTTGATTGCTTTATCGATATGTTCTTTAACATCGAAATTTAAAGGACTATATAATTCAGAGATAGCAGATAAGAACAATATTAAATTGTGAATACATTTATTATCAGTAGCAACTGTAAATAAATCAGCGTTCTCAGAAACATATTTGATTGCTTCCGAATTAAAACTATAAAACAATACTTTTAAGGCTTTTCGGTTTATATCTAAATTATTTTGACAATCAGGATCTTTTGGTTTACAAAAACAAAAACTCCATAATGTCTTGAATAAATTTTTTTTCATACCAAGATCCATATGTGAATAATATTTATTATCAAGGAATATTTTTAACTTCTCTTCTGAGTTTTCATAAACATATTTCTTTTCTTGTAAATCTTCAGTTAACATATCAACGATATTCTTGATAAAAATTGGTGGTTTAATAAAAATATCTTTTATAATATTTTTGATATTGGCAATTGTAGTTTCTTGAGAAGGACAAATTAATTCATAGTTATCATTAAGAGCAGGATGTGCTGAAAAATTCCTATCATCATACAAATGATTGATATGAGTATATGCCTCAAGATCAATTAACTTTGTCTTCTTATGAATTTCTTCTATTAGTTTTTTTTCCCATGCAGAACGAGAACCAGTATTACATTCTTTTGTACTTTTTATTTCTTCAAGAATAGTTTTTGCAGTTTTATCATTATACATATCACTTAACTCTTGAAGCTTTAACAAAATATCACAGATTAAAACTGAATATAACATGACATTGGCAGCTCTGTAATTTTTATTGTAATAACAACTCAAAACTTCTTCTAAATACTTTTTTGTCTGACTAAAATACACTTGATTAATTTCTGGTAAATAAATCATTAGTGAAGTAAACTCCTTTAATTCTTTCCAAATATAATTATATTATCAATATTGGTTATTTTCAAAAAAAGTAAGCAGGAAACTTTTTACTATACATACTAAATAGACAACATATATTTAACGGAAATATTTGCGGAAATTTTATACACATAAAACTATCGTAATGATTAGAAACAAGCGTAAAGTTTAAATATGATTAAATACTTGTTTTTTAAAGAAATAGGTTAAAGTTAACCTCAATAGGAAAAAGGTGTAATCCCTTCGATTCCGATCAGCTCCAATACCAGCAACTCCCTGCAAGTCAGGGAGTTGTTTCATTTCAAGGGCTCAACTGCAATGTTTTGCTGAAATGTTTTGAGCCGAATACCGTTCTTAACGGACATCGCTAAACGATAACAATACATTGTTATTCAGTCTTCTATAGAAAGCTGTATGTCTCTTCTGTGCCTGAGCAGCTGTCAGTTCCTTGGCTCTGTAAAGCCTGGTGCCATAATTCCGGCTCCACAGGCTTTGATATACACCCGGAAATAAGGATTAGTGTAGTTTTCTGAGTAAAGTAAAGACAAAAACAAAGGCAACCTACTTCTAGGCCAATGCCTAGTCAAGCAGATTGCCACTTTTCATTGATGGTCTGGAGACCCACGTCCACTGTCAGCCTTTGCTGCTCAATGGTCCAGATTACATCTATTTAGCAGGGGCAGGACTCGAACCTGCGACCTCCGGGTTATGAGCCCGACGAGCTGCCAACTGCTCTACCCTACGTCGAATCTTCAATAAGATAGCCACAATAACAAAGCGTGTCAATAGTTTATTTCACATTATGAGCAATATTTTTATTTATACAGAATTTTTGTTTTTATGCATGAAATATGCAGTTTATATTCATTTCTGCTTGACAGTTATGACTATAAAACTGGAAAATACATATTAATATCTTTAGTCACGACAAGGAGGAAGCTATGAAGAAAACATTGACGCTGATGATGGTTCTCTTTATCTCCATCTCTATGATATTCGCTGGAGGAAGCGGTGAATCTTCCACAAAGAGCGAACTCAGATTCGGAACAGGTGGAGACCAGGGAACATATTATGGTTTTGGAAATGTTCTTGCCCAGAGAATCTCATCAGAGACAGACACGAAAGTTGTTGCGGTAGCCTCAAATGGAAGCCAGGACAATATCGAGATGATGGACATGGACTATTACCAGCTTGGATTTGTCCAGTCAGATGTCATGAGCTATGCATATAACGGAACAAATCTGTTTGACGGAATGCCTATCAACGATTTCTCCACACTTGCCTCTCTGTATATGGAGCAGGTCCAGATCGTGACACTCAATCCGAATATCAAGACAGTTGCCGATCTTAAAGGCAAGACTGTCTCAATCGGCTCATCCGGTTCTGGTGTATATTACAACGCAATCGATGTCCTTGGAGCATATGGCCTGACAGAAAAAGATATAACACCGACATACCAGAGCTTCGGCGATAGCGTTGATTCCCTTCAGGATGGAAAGATTGATGCCGCATTCGTCGTAGCGGGCGCACCTACAGTTGCTGTTTCAACACTTGCAAGCTCAAGGCCTGTATATCTTGTGTCAATCGACGATGAGCACTTCGAGAAGCTTGTAGATGTATCTCCATACTACAGCAGGAACATAATCGGAAAAGACGTATACGGCACAGCTGAAGATTGCTATACAGTCGCAGTTAATGCAGTCATTATCGCACGCGATGACGTATCAGAAGATGCTGCTTATGACATCGTATCCACAATCTTCAATGACAAGGAATCAATTGCGCAGAGCCACAACAAGGGAGCTGAGCTTGATCTCGATTTCGCGGCTTCTATCACGAATATTCCTTATCATCCAGGTGCGGCAAAGTACTTTGCGGAGCAGGGATATACAGTTCCTGTAAAATAAACAACAAAGGGGAAATCTTTGGATAAACATGGTTTTATAGACGCTTCTGACATCGGTACAGCTGCCGATGTCGAAGCAGTAATGAAGAAATACGACAGGGAATCCAACGTAAGGGTCTGGACAGGCAAACCGAAGATCTTCATCAGCGTGCTGATGACTGTATTCTCCATCTATTGCATTATCGATGCAGTATTCCTCACGACTCTTCCGGAAATCAGATTGTCTGTCTTCATGGGAATGATTGTCTTTCTCGGTTTTCTTACCTTCCCGGTGAAGAAGGGAATAGAGAAACCCAATTACATGCCTTGGTATGATATCGTAATACTCATACTAGGTGCTGGCTCATTCTTCTACTATGCATTCAATGCAATGGAAGTCATCAGGCTGTCCGCGAGAGTCATAAGAAGACCCGATTACATGATTGCCGGTATTCTTGCAATCCTTGCATTGGCAGAACTCTGCCGCAGGTGCGTTGGACTGCCTATACTCTGTGTCGCTGGTGCTCTTCTTATTTATACATTCTCGACAGGCCTTGATGTATTGCAAGTAGTAAGGACACTTATCTACACAACGAATGGAATCTTCAGCGCACCAGTACAGGTATGTGTCAAGTTCATTGTCATCTTCATCATATTCGGCGCATTCCTTGAACGGTCAGGTGTCGCGGACTTCTTCATACGGTTCGCTAACGCTGCGGTCGGAAGATTCTCAGGCGGACCGGCTAAGGTTGCTGTTGTAGCCAGCGCGCTTGAGGGTATGGCTTCAGGCTCATCAGTTGCCAATACTGTAGGCTCCGGCTCTGTCACGATTCCAATGATGAAGCGCATGGGTTACAAACCTGAATTCGCAGCAGCTGTAGAAGCAGCGGCCTCAACTGGCGGACAGATAATGCCTCCTATCATGGGAGCTGCGGCATTCCTTATGGCAGAATTCACAGGAGAGCCTTATTCTACAATCGCAGTCAGGGCGATTCTTCCAGCTATTCTTTACTTCACAGGTATATTCATCGCTGTTCATCTCGAAGCGAAAAAGCTGGGAATGAAGGGAATTCCCAAGAACGAGCTTCCAAAGGCAAAAGAGCTTGTGAAAGAGATATATCTTCTCATTCCACTGATTGTGCTTGTCACTCTTGTAGGCTCCAATACCTATACGATGGCATATTCAGCTGCGCTGGCAATCGTCGCCGCTATTGTAGTTGGTTTGCTGAACAAGAAAGAGAGACTTACTCCAAAACGTATACAGGAAGCTCTTGAAAGCGGGGCAAGAAGCTCTATAACCGTTGTTGTCGCATGCGGTATCGCGGGAATCATCGCAGGCTGCATTACAGTTACAGGTCTTGCCTCGAAGCTTCTTGGTGCGATTGTCGCGCTCTCATCGGGTCAGGTCATCATTGCACTCGTTCTCACAATGCTTTGCTGTATTGTTCTTGGAATGGGTGTACCGACAACAGCCAATTACTGCATCATGGCAGCAACATGTGCACCTATACTGATGGATCCATCTCTTGGTGTTACAAAGATGGCTGCGCACTTCTTCGTTTTCTACTTCGGCATTGTTGCGGATATAACGCCGCCTGTGGCGCTTGCGGCTTATGCGGGGGCCGCTATCGCTAAATCAAACCCGCTGAAGACTGGTCTCACAGCAACCAAGCTCGCTATAGCTGCATTCGTCGTTCCATACGTCTTTGCACTATCGCCAGGTATGCTTTTCATTAATGTCTCGGGACCTGTGGAAATCGTCCAGATCTGCATAAGCGCGCTTCTCGGTATCTTCGGTATAGCCGCTGCACTCAATGGCTTCTATATACGACGAATACCAGTTGTTCTCAGAATCGTGCTGCTTATCAGCGGTCTATGCATGGTTTTCCCGGGAACGATTACAGACGTGTTCGGCCTTATGCTTCTCATTGCTATCACAGTATTCCAGAGAATCATGGCCAAGAAGGAAGCCCAAGCTCCTGCAGTATAATCAGAGAGCCTCTATCATTGCCTTATATGAGCTGACAATGATGGAGGCTTTTCCTATGTCCTGACGCACATCCGAGCCAGAGAAGCCAATACATTCAAGACCTGCTGCAATAGCAGACTCTATACCTGTAGGCGAATCCTCAATAGCTACAGAATCACATGTATTTGCACTGAGCGCCTCAAGGCCCCTGAGATAAGGCTCGGGAAATGGTTTTTTATTCCTCACATCGCTTCCTGACACAATTGCGTCAATGTAAATAGAAAGCCCCATACGGGAGACCGCAGATTCAAGATGATACCTGTCTGTCGATGACACGATAGCTATCTTACGGCCATGATCTTTAAGCTTGGCAAGCAGCTCTGGAAGATATGGGAAAGGCTTGAGACCCTCGTATTCTGTATAATAATCGGGATACCCTTTCCGCAGTTCTCTAGCGATGGAAACGGTATATTCTATATTGTACTTCGCAGCGATATATTCTGCGACTTTCTCATCACTGCCGCCAATCGTCATCCATATATCGCCATCATCGACAGAAACTCCATAATGATCCTTTATCATCTGCTGAAGTATTCTGAAGACATAGCCTTCACTATCAGTGATTACGCCATCGAAATCAAAAAGAAAGTTTTTCCTTCCCATCAGAGAAGCAAGCTGGATATCCATGCTATTATGATGCCATGGATGCAAATAAGAAGAAAGCACTGAAAGGCATAATAAAGACAACTCTGAAAGCTCTTCAGGAAAACAACATGGAAGCAGCTTACGTCGACACAGCTGATGAGCTCATGACACTCATCAGAACAATGATTCCCGAAGGCTCCTATACAGCGGCAGGCGGCTCCATGACACTCGTGGAGACTGGTGTGATGGATTATCTAATGCAGCATACCGATTTTCATAAAGAAAAAAGAGAGGCATACTCCGCTTCATTCTATCTCGCTTCAGCGAACGCCGTAACAATGAATGGGGAACTCTATCAGACAGACGCAACGTCAAACAGAGTCTCAGCCATGTTATATGGACCGGAAAAAGTCATTATCATCGCAGGTGTGAATAAAATCGTGACAGATCTCCATGCCGCGGCAGAGAGAGTAAAGAACACTGCGGCACCGGCTAATGCAATAAGGCTTGCCCGCAATACACCATGCGCCCAAACAGGCAGGTGCGCATTCCCTTCATTCAGCGATTCATCATTCTGCTCTCAGGGATGCAAGAGCGACGAAAGGATATGCTCCAACACAGTCATATTCTCCCGTCAGTCACAGAAAAACCGCATTGCTGTGATTATCGTAGGTGAAGAAGTTGGATACTGAAGCACTCTACAGTCCTTACGCTGATGATAAATACCGCGTATTTGCAGAAAAATGCACAAAAGTGATTGACAGGCCATTCATCGGAGTAAGGCTTCCTGTGCTACGGAAGCTGGCAACAGAAATCAGGGATATCGATTTCACTGTTGTCTATCACGAGGATGTGCTCCTCCGTGGCTTCTGGATAGGAAACAAGAAGCTTCCTTTCAAATCACTCATACCTCTTATCAATGAGCATCTAAAATACCTTGAGACATGGGACGAAACCGACGCCTTCGCCTCAGCTCTTAAAATCAGGAAGAATGATTCCGATACCGCATACGGATATTTCATGTCGCTTCTGGGACGGGAAAGAATCATGGAAAGGAGACTTGGCATCGTCTCACTGATGAAAAATAGAAAGTTTTTCGCAGATAAGAAGTCTGAAATTCTTGAAGCCATCACAGCATCAGACAGTGATGAATACTATATCTCCATGGCGGTTGCATGGGCACTTACATCATTCATCATGGACGATAGGGATAATGAAGCGTGGCTTGAGAAACTATCTGACGCTACACGGCAGAAGACAAAGCAGAAAATCCGGGACAGTGAAAGAGAGCGAAAAAAGAAATGATGGGGGATTTATGATTGACAAGTGTTTCTATATTTAGTAATGTTACTACATAAAGTAACACAAAGGAGCTGAATATGGAAAATCTCGTCAATAAAGGAATCAATACAGAAAACCTCCCTGATAACAAAGGATACTTTGGAGAATATGGTGGCTCATATCTTCCACCTGCACTTGAGAAAGTGATGAAGGAAGTAGAGGAAGCTTATGAGAAGATTTCAAAAGATCCTTCGTTCATCGAGGAATTGAAAGATCTCAATGAGCATTTCACAGGACGACCTAGCCCTGTATACCATGCAAAAAGGCTTTCTAAAGCTGCTGGGGGTGCGGAGATTTACCTGAAAAGAGAGGACCTCAATCACACAGGAGCTCATAAGATAAATCACTGTCTTGGCGAGGTACTGCTCGCGAAGAGAATGGGAAAGAAGAAAGTCATCGCTGAAACAGGAGCTGGTCAGCATGGAGTTGCTTTGGCAACTGCAGCTGCCCTTCTCGGCCTTGAGTGTGATATCTACATGGGCGAAGTGGATGTGAAGAAGGAAGCACCGAATGTGTCGAGAATGAGGGTACTCGGAGCTAAAGTCGTCTCTGTCACACGTGGCACAAAAACACTCAAAGACGCTGTCGACGCCGCATTTGAGGCATATCTAGCAGATCCTGTTACACAGATATACTGCATCGGCTCTGTCGTTGGTCCTCACCCCTTCCCGATGATGGTCCGTGATTTCCAGTCAATCATAGGAATGGAAGCGAGGGAGCAGATGCTCTCATACGCAGGCTCCCTTCCTGATGCGGTCGTTGCTTGTGTCGGAGGTGGCTCAAACGCCATGGGTATGTTCTCAGCATTCCTCGATGATAAATCAGTGGGACTCTATGGTGTCGAACCCGCAGGCAAAGGTCTTGATACAGGAAAGCATGCCGCAACGATATCAAAGGGGACGGTGGGAATCCTCCATGGATTCAAATCACTTGTACTCCAGGATAAAAACGGCGAACCTCTTCCTGTCTATTCGATAGCCTCCGGCCTTGATTACCCAGGAGTCGGACCACAGCATAGCTATCTTCATTCAATCGGAAGAGTCAATTACAAAACAGCGACAGACAGGGAAGCGGTAGAGGCATTCTATGCCCTTTCGAGGATGGAAGGCATAATCCCGGCACTGGAATCATCACATGCCGTAGCTTATGCTGTAAAGCTTGCAAAGGAATTGGGCGAAGGAAGGAAAATCCTCGTCAACCTCTCTGGAAGAGGCGACAAGGACATAGACTTCGTAATGGAGCATTATCCACTTGAAGAGTATGAGCCTGAGGAAAATCTCAAAGATGGATACGATGAGTTCCTCAAGCACATCGGTGGAGAGAAAGCCTGATCAATCTTTCTCTGCGGCCTTCTTGAGTGGCACGAATCCGCGACCGAGGACTTCATAGGCCTCAGTAACGAAGACAAACGCCTTCGGGTCCTCGTCATGGATTATCTTCAGGAGATAGTTTATCTGATGATTCGGCACGACTACCAGGAGCATCGTTCTGGTAGTCGATGTGTAGATACCAGTACCCTTAAAAGCCGTTCCACCATGATGCAGCTCTGAGATAACCCGTCTCGCAATCTCCGGCGTGTGTTCTTCCGTGAATATATAGACAGATTTTGCGAGTTTCGTCCCGAAATTCATTACCACGAAATTGACCATCTGCGCTGAAAGATACATCGCGATAATAGCGAACATCATAGGCTGAAGACCGAGGAAGAGGCCACCGCAGCACACTACAGCCGCGTTGAACACGAATTCAATCGTACCGACAGAAATCGGGAAATAATGTGATATAACCTGAGCGACGATATCTGTACCACCTGTATTGCACCCGCTCTTCATGGTCAATCCTATGCCGACGCCCATCAGTACTCCGCCATATATTGCGGAAAGAAGCACGTTGATAGGTATAGAATAATCAAGGATTCCCTGATAACCAGTGGCACGCCCTATGATGGAAGTCCAGAATGAGAGGAGCGTCGAGCCAATAAGTGTCTTGATACCATAGCGCCATCCGAAGACTTTCATGCCGATGAGAATCAGTGGCACATTGATGCACATCATCACAATACCCTGATCGAACCCGAAGAGGTAGAACATTATTGTTCCTATACCTGTAGAACCACCTCCGGTAATACGCGCAGGAGTATAGAACATCGCAGCCGCGATACCTGAGATAAGCGGACCGATAGCAAGGAAGAAATAGTCGGAAGCTCTGGTGAATAAACGAATTTTCTTTTCCATTTGAAACAGATACCCTGCCCGAAGGCAGGGAAATTAAACTCAGCAGTTGACTGTCCTGTGAAGGACTTCACGTACGGCACCAGGAGCTTTTATCATCTGGAGGAAGTAATCCATGACAAGATCAGACATACCGATTGCCACAAGATCGACACCGAAGATCTTCTCATTCGAGAGGATGTCCCCGATATCAGCACTTTCATCTCCAAGCTTGACACCTTTCAGTTTCTCCTGAGCATATGAGAGAAGCGGATCGGATGAAGGCTCGAACGTATTGCCTTTATCATCGATTCCCATCACATACCTGAGCCATGCCGCGAATACAAGAGGGATGCACTTCAGATTCTTAATATCGAGATCCTTGGACGCCATATATGCCTTGATAGTCTCACCGAATCTGATAGGAAGCTTCTGTGATGTATCAGTCGCGATACGCTGCGGTGTATCTGGCATGAATGGATTTGGTATACGCTTCTCGACAACTTCATCGATGAAGTGCTTCGGATTGATAATGCCAGGATCCACAACCACAGGAAGTCCTTCCTTATAGCCTATTGTCTTCACAAGCTTTACAAGATCCTCGTCCTTCATCTCATCTGCGATGAGAGTATAAGAAAGAAGACAACCGAAGACTGCGAGTGCCGTATGGAGAGGATTGAGGCATGTGCACACCTTCATCTTCTCGACTTTATTCACTGTCTCACGGTCTGTGAAATAGACACCTGCCTTCTCCAGCGCGGGTCTTCCATTAGGGAAGTCATCCTCAATTACGAGATACTCACACTCCTCCGCATTCACGAAAGAAGCGATATATGTATGCTTATCGGTGACAAGCACGTCGGTATCCTCGTATCCGTCTTTCTTAAGCATTTCCGCTACTCCCGCATCCGGGCGTGGTGTGATTTTATCAATCATCGACCATGGGAAGGAAACAGCGTCAGAGCGTAAGTAATCAACAAAGCCCTGAGGAGCCTTTCCGTTCTTCACCCACTCTGCAGCGATAGTTGTGACAGCAGCTTCAATCTTCTCACCATTATGCGAGCAGTTATCCATACTCACTACAGCGATAGGTAGCTTGCCGCTCTCATAGCGATGAAGAAGAAGCTCAGTAAGGCGAGAAAGGAACATTGAGCCATTTCCAGGTCCTGCTGCGAAGTCAGCGACATAACCTGGCAGGAACTCTCCTGCGGGATTCTTAAGCGCATAACCTTTTTCAGTAATAGTGAATGAAATCATCTGCAGTGAAGGAGATGCGAAAATCTCCTTGAAGCGATTCCAGTCCTCCTTAGGCTCATACGCACATGGATATGCCTCTGTGACAGAGCCAACGATTCTCTTGTCGATAGAGCCATTAGCCTTGAGCGTCACAAGGAGGGTAAGATTATCATATTTATTATAGATATCGCTGATAATCTGATAATCAAAGCCTTCACCGACGATGACACCTTTATCACTAAGCCCCTGCTCTACCAGCTCTTCCAGAAGACGTGCAGGAAAACCCCTGAAGATATTCCCGGCTCCGAAATGTACCCATATAGGCGCATCATGAGTCTTCTTTACGAGCGCTTCTCTGTCATACGATATCGTCTTGTAGCCTTTTTCCTGCCACTCTGGACTCTTAATCCCATCATTGCTCAATCTCATATTCTTCCTTCCTGTTCATGAAATACTCAGGATGCTCATCAATCAACGCATCCGTCTGGTACTTAAGCTTCGAAAGATGCTCTGTCTCGAGTGTTACCGCGAGGGAGAAATCCTTGAGACGGAGTGACTCAATGAGTTCCTCATGCTGCGCGATATTCTTCTCAAGCACATCCTTTGAGCCCATCGAGAGAATCCTCACACGCCTATGGTTTCCTGTCTCACGCTGGACGAGATTCCAGATTCTCATCAGCTTTGTAGCTTCAAAGAAGATAGCGTGCATATCATCATCAGCATTATAGAAAGCAACAGGATCTGAGGCTTCTGCAGCTTCCTTCTGCAAAGCAATGAAGTATTCAAGCCTGGTTATATCAGAAGGCTTCATATACTCGCGATACCTATCGATAACGCTTTTCTCAAGAGCAAGACGGAAGAAGCATTCATCATCGACTCTCGATAGATCTATCCGCGACACCCAGCACCCACGCTGAGGTCTCATGACGACAAGACCTTCTGCCCTGAGTCTCATCAGCGCGTCACGCACAGGAGAACGAGAGACGTCAAACTTCTCTGAAAGCTCTGTTGCGGAAATCTCCTCGCCTGGCTTAAGATGCAGAAAGATTATCTGATCTTTAAGCTCGTCATAAATCGCTTCACTCGATGACTGTCTCATTTTCCAAGCCTCTTCTCGCTTTTGTCGATAGCTTCCCAGAGACCAAGGATATACTCAGCACCAAGAGCTCTATCATAAAGGCCATAGCCAGGCATCGAAACCTCACCCCAGATAGCTCTTCCGTGATCAGGTCTGATAGGTCCATCAAATCCTGTCTCATAAAGAGCACGGACTATCTCATAAAGGTCGAATGAGCCATCCGATGAGAGGTGCGCAGCTTCCTCAAACACTCCAGGAGCAAAATGATGAAGATTCCTTACATGAGCGAAATGCACACGTCCAGGAAGAGCCCTGATGATTCCAGGAAGGTCGTTCTCAGGATTCGTGCCAAAAGAGCCAGCACAGAATGTCAGGCCATTGAATGGAGAATCGACAGCTTTCATGACGCGGAGAATCTTCTCCTTTGATGTGATAATCCTCGGAAGCCCGAATACAGGCCATGCCGGATCATCTGGATGGATAGCCATCTTGATTCCATGCTTCTCGCATACAGGCTGGATAGCCTTGAGGAAATAAACAAGATTATTGAAAAGCGTATCCTCATCAACATCCTTATACGCTTCGAAAAGCTCCTTCACCTTTGAAAGCCTTTCAGGCTCCCAGCCAGGCATAACAAAACCATTCGAGCTTGAGTTTGTCTGATCAAAGAATGTCTGTGGATCAATCGAGTCAACGACTTTCTGGTCATAGGCAAGAACAGTAGCTCCATCTGGTCTCATCTTTGCAAGATCAGTTCTTGTCCAGTCAAAGACAGGCATGAAGTTATAGCAAACAAGCTTGATGCCACATGCCGCGAGATTCTCAAGAGTCTTGATGTAATTCTCGATATATTTATCTCTGGAAGGCTTGCCTATCTTGATATCATCGTGGATATTCACGCTTTCGATACCAGCTATAGTAAGGCCAGCATCCTCAACTTCCTTCTTCAGTGCCTGTATACGCTCCAATGGCCAAAGATCACCGGCAGGAATGTCATAAAGGGTCGTGATTACTCCTGTTACACCAGGAATCTGCCTGATCTGCCAGAGCTTGACAGAGTCAAACTTATCTCCGAACCATCTGAGTGTCATCTGCATAGTTTTCTCTCTCCTTTTAACCGCTATTTGTGATATACTAATATACTAGACTACAGATTCCTAGCTGTAAAGAATATTATTCTGATATCATAAGCACAATATTCACGTCACCTCTCTTCACCGGTTCTAGAAGAATCCAGCTAAGATCAACACCTTTCTGAGACTTAATATGGGCTGTCTTGCCTATATGTCCAGTCTCACTGCCTCCTCCACCATATCCATCGCTGTAGCTGTATTGATAGCCTCTTGCATTGGCATGCACGTTGATGTCTATCGCATAATCAGAGTGCACGTCTTCGAATACAACGAGTATGGGCTTGTCGGCAAATCGTCTGATTTCCGACTCATCAATTGTGAAACTATACCTTCCTCCCATTTCCTCTGCTTTCGCGGGAGAAAGCATGATGAACTCTGACATATCAGCAGCAGTTATCTCTCTAACACTGATTTGTCCTTTGTTTTCATAGCACAACTCATTATTCCTATGAGGATTCCACCAATACACAGGGAAATGATGAGCATCATTAACTGGTGGTACATAGAAACATGAAGCATTGTCATCCCGTGATACAAGAGGTGCATGGATTAACGCACCATCTTCATTTCCATAGAGCTCAATGTAACCATAATTAATGAGATTTGAATCTTCTGGAAGATCCGTGATTTCCACGATCTGGGCATTATCAGAGGCACTTATTTCATAAACTTCAGGGCTTACAAGCGCAGTTTCTGCACCTTTGATAGCAATGGGCGTTCTCAAGCATGTTCTCCACCCGCCATTTGAGTCAGGGTAGATTTTCGCACGGAGAGAGTAATTCAGCTGTCCAACGCCCTCAAAGTCGTGGATTGCATGCTTAGGCTTGGAAATCTGCTCGCAAGCTTCAAATCCTGCAGTTGTCCATCCTCCACCCCTTGTCGCAAGTCTTATGTCAAATATTGCCACTTTGGAGATATCAGTAATGCCATACTCTTCCGGCTTAGAGAAATCGATACGGTAAAACTCTTCGAAAATCTTCATATATCGTCTTTCTCTATGGTCATAAACATAGAAAAGAGGCTCTTTTGTATAGTCGAAGTAAAGATCTTTGTCCTTTGTGAGCTCATGCTTTCTCAGCTGGTATGCCAGAAGTTTTTCACCAGTGGAGAGTCCCAAATCCGAAGGTTTGAGACGTATTCTGCCATCCTCTCCAGGAAGGAGGGAAAAAGAACCTGTCGTGTTATTTCTGTTTATGGATGAATCTGAGGATCTTGTGCTCAGAGTATCAGCACTATAAGCTCCATACATCATTCCAGACTGTATATTATCAAGAGGAATTTCATCTTCGGGATTTTCTACATCGATTTCCTCAATCCAGTACGAGCCATCGGATTCAGGGACAATGATATCACCCATGTATTCATCATGCCCATTCTCAATATTGCATGAGACTAGAAGGAAGATAAAAGCAACCGCATACGCAAACTTTCTTATCATATAGATGAATATAATGGCTAACGCACGTTTTCACCAGCATTGCTCTGATTGCAAGGGAGAGCCAAACCATATATTCTGATGCGGAGGTGGCATAATGAGGATTACAATCTGTGAAAACAAGATAGAACTCGGCGCACAGGCGGCGGCGCTTGGACGCCATTGCATCAAATCAACAATCGAAAAGCTCGGGAGAGCGAATGTAGCGTTCGTGACTGGTACAAGCCAGCTGGAAATGCTGAAGGTCCTCAGGACAAAGCCAATAGAATGGGACAAAGTAAATATCTTCCTGCTAGATGAGTTCGTGGGATTGCCGGATGGGCATAGCGCCTCATCGGAGACATTCCTCAAGGAGAATTTCCTTAATTATCTTCCTACTATCGGCTCATTCCACCCGATATCAAGGACAAAAGATGTCAAGGAGACACTGAAGAATCTCAATGAACTTATGAAGGATTATCCATTGGATGTGGTATTCATCTGTATTGGAGAGAATGGCCATCTGGCATTCAATGACCCACCTGCTGATTTTGATGCCAGGGATCCTTACATCGAGGTAACTCTTGAAAGACGCTCAAAGAGGCAGCAGGTCGGCGAAGGCTGGTTCAGCACAATCGATGAAGTGCCAAATAAAGCTATTACGATGTCTGTATACGAAATACTCACAGCGCGCCATATCATCTGCGCATGCCCAGAACAGAGGAAAGCCAAGGCCGTGGCTTCCTGTATCTTCGATGATATCTCCCCTGCTGTTCCCTGTGCTTCAATCAGGAGAAGAACAGAATGCGCACTATTTCTTGACAGGCAATCGAGCTGCCTTGTCTTCGATGATTTCCGCAATAAAATCTAATGGGATGAGGGCATCTGCGGATGCCCATTTTTTGTCATATCCGACATAAACTTCACAAAAATAACAGATAATCTTATTCACCTAGCACATAAAAAATCGTTAGCATCTGAACAGTTGGGAGAGCATGCAGATATTATCATGCATTAATCCTTAAACAAGGAGCAGCATATTATGAAGATTCTACCAAAGATCCTGATACTCATGATGTGCATGGTGCCGCTTGGTGCTGAAGAACTTCCTACGATTACGCTTGATGAGGCTATATCCGCCGCTGCGGAGAATAACCTTGGACTCCGTCAGTCTGAGATAACGCTCAATCAGGCAATCATGAAGCAGAACAGCATCATGACAACATACATGCCTACATTAAGCGCATCAGGCAGTGCTTCTACCGGTGCAAGTTTTATATCAAGCTATAATCCTCTTACACAGACTACTGATCCGGGTTTTACAGGCCTTGATATTTCCGCAGGACTCGACGCACGCTTCACATTCACCGGCAATATGATTACAGATGCAGAGTCCAGAGCCCTTCAGAAAGAAAGTGCATCTATCACATATAGATCAGACTATCATACGCTGGTTCTTGAGGTCTTTTCGGATTACTGGACACTTGCCGCAGATGACCTTGATATAGAAACCCAGCGTCTTGCGCTAGAAGAAGCTGAAGCGAGCTATCTTTCCACGAAGGAAATGTACGAGAGCGGAATGGCTTCTGAAATCATATTCGCTCAGGCCGAGCAGGCATACGAAGAACAGAAGCTAAGCCTGAAAACCGCAGAGGATACAAAAGCCCTCGATATGATTTCCTTCAGAGCGAAAACAGGCATAACAGGAGATTTCCAGACAGAAGAGCTTCCAGAGACTATCTATCTTGCACTACCTGAGGCTTCAGTCCTCTTTGCCGAGTATGCAGATTCCTCACTTGCCATCCAGTCTGCGACGAACGCACTCAATCTGGCCAAGAACAATGAAAAGACCATGACTATGACACAGTATGTACCATCACTCACAGCCTCTGTCGGATACAGCTATACTGGAGGTTTTGGAAGAACGTGGGATTACGACACATCAAGCCATGGTCTCTCGGGTTCTGTTACTGTCAGCATTCCTGTCTCATCATACATTCCTGGAAGCAGCGCTGATGTAAACCGTCGCAGTGCGAAAGAAGACACAAAAAAGACAGCACTGATGGTGGATGAGGCAAAGAATAGCTATCTTGAGGGAATCGAGAAACTCAGAACGACCATAGAGCAGCTTCAGGATAGCATCAGAATGAATGAGAAAATGAGAGATCTCTATAAGAAGACATATGATCTTGCAAAGGAGTCATACGATGCAGGACTCATGTCAGCAGATGATCTTTCATCAGCAAGAAACGATTACCTTACAGCAGAGATGACTCTGACAAGCAAGAGAGTAACGCACCTCACGACATCAGCATCTCTGGCAGATACACTTGGGATAACCCTTGAAGAGCTTCAGAGCCTCTACGGAATCCCTCAGGAGGAGAAAGCATAAATGAGCGATGACAGCACAAAGAAAACAGTCGAGGAAATCGACTTTGAGAAACTGGCAAACGACAGATCAGCTTCAAGATTCAATAAATTCATCACACTGATTCTTGTAGCGATATGCGTTGTACTAGCGGCATTCATAATCTATCGTGTTGTGAATATCGCAGGAGACGTAGCGCTGGCTGTTCCTGTTGCAGATAATGAGGTGACAGCAGTCAACGTCTCTGCCTCCCCTGCAGCCATCATGGACTTCTCGAAAATCACACGTCTTAACGCGGAAGTGACATCGGATGGACAGAGTGTCTCAGTCTACCCTGATATAACAACAAGCGGCACAGTCGCCGAGATTCTTGTATCAAGAGGTCAGGAAATAACGAAAGGCGACATAATCGCATACATCGACCCATCAAGGCCTGGTGCAGCATATAAGGCAAGCCCTGTTGTCGCGAAGACGAGCGGAATCATAACGGAAATCCCCGTGACTGTCGGACAGCTTGTCTCAGCCTCCCAGCCTATCGCGACTATCGCAGTTCCATCTGAACTGAAGATTGAGGGAGAGATTCCTGAGAAATTCCTCGGAACTGTTGCAGTGGGCATGAATGCGACAATGGAGACAGTTGCTTATCCTGGTAAGCTTTATACAGGTACTCTCACCTACATCGCTCCTACCGTAAACGCACAGACAAGAAGCTCTGATATCGAAATCAAGCCTACAGGGGACACGACAGGGCTCAAAGAAGGTATGTATATACGCCTTAATCTGGAGACAGAGCATATTGAAAATGCTCTTACAGTACCTGAAAGCGCTGTAAGGACATATCTCAATGACAACATCGTCTATATTGCTGACAACGGAGTTGCAAGACGTCAGGTTGTCACTGTAGGCAGCTCTAACGGTGTTGAGACAGTCATCACATCGGGCCTCAATGAGGGCGATATGGTCATCACAGCAGGAAACGTCACAGATGGAACATCCATCAGTGTCGTAGCTAGTCAGGAGAATAACTGATGAATCTATCTGAATTATCGGTCAGACGACCAGTATTCATGACGATGGTCTATGTCCTGATCTGCGTCATATGTCTGGTCTTCTTGCCTCGTCTTGATATGGCACTCTATCCCGATGTCGACATGCCTGTTATCTCAGTAATGGTAGATTGCAATGATGCAGGTCCTGAAGAGATAGAGCTGCAGGTAACGAAAACATTGGAGGATTCACTCAACTCCCTCCAGAATCTTGATACGATGACCTCGATATCCCAGGAAGGAAGAGCGATTATCATCCTTGAGTTCGACTACGGCACGGATCTCGATGATGCGGCAGAGGATGTCGACACAGTCACATCAATGCTCTCAAGATTCCTTCCTGACTGGGCAGAGAACCCGCAGGTTATCCGCTTCGACTCATTCGGCGGTGGCTCTATCATGCGTCTCACGCTCACGGGAGACAGGTCGATTGATGATCTGCAATATATAGCAGAGAACACAATCCAGCCTCTCATCGAGAGAATCGAAGGAGTTGCTCAGGTAAGCGTATATGGTGGCTCCAATGTCGAATACGCTGTAGATGTCGACCCAAACAGACTTGAAGCGTACAATCTCACGATATCCCAGATTTCGGCAATGATTGCTGCCCGCAATATGCAGAGCACAGGTGGAGAGATCACACAGCGCGGCTATGATTATCAGATAACATCAGATGCCCGCTATATGACACTTGATGATATAAGAGAGACAATTGTCGGCTACACGGCACTTGGAACTCCGATTTATCTCCAGGATGTCGCTGAAGTGACAGAAGACACATCATCTGGAAGGCGCCTCAATTATCTCGATGGAAATGAGATTGTCTCAATCAATATCTCCAATGATTCAGACAGCAATGAGACGACGGTAGCGAAGAGAGTCAGAGAAACGCTCCCGGAACTTCAGGCAGCGCTTCCTGAAGGTCTTACTCTGGAAATCCAGAGAGACTCCACAGAAATGATTACCGACACGATGAATGAGGTTGTCAATTCCGCCATCCAGGGCGTCATTCTTGCAGCTCTCATCATCTTCGTCTTCCTCAGAGGTATAAAGAGCACGATTATCATATCACTCTCGATGCCTATATGTATCCTCATAACGCTCATGCTCATGTCTATCACAGGCATGTCAGTCAACGCTATGTCGATGTCGGGTCTTATCCTCGGTATCGGTATGACTGTCGATGCGTCAATCATCATCCTTGAGAATACATACACATTCAGGCAGAGAGGCGAAAGAAGCGCTATATCCGCAATTCTCGGAAGCAAGAACATGTTCACAGCTATCGTAGCCTCAACGCTCACGACAATCTGTGTATTCATACCTATTCTCATCTACAAGTATGACATCGGTATGATAGGTATCATGTTCCAGGATCTTGTCATTACAGTCTGTATCTCGCTCTTCGCGTCCCTCTTTGTAGCTGTAACACTTGTTCCTGCACTTTGCGGCTCGATTCTCAAGATCAACACAAGAACGCAGAAGCCGCTGAAGATAAAATTCCTCAGAGCTATTGACGATGCTATGGCTAGAGGGGAACTCCACATGAGGAATGCGTACGTGAAGGTATTGAATTTCTTCCTCAACAGGAAATTCCTGCTTATCCTTCTTCTCGTGCTTCTTCTCATCGTCTCGCTCATCAAGTTCGGAGATCTCGGAATATCATTGATTCCTGCATCCACAACCGATGATGCGGTCACACTGGAGCTCACCCTTGATCCAGGAACTACACAGGATGTGACAAAAGGCTACGTATTCGACATGCAGGAGAATGTCCTCGCGACACTTCCGGAAGACAGCTATGAAAGCATCATGACGCAGGTAGGTACAAGCAACACAGGCTCGATTGAAATCCAGCTTCCGGACATCACAGAGCAGAAGTATTCTGTCACCGATATTCAGAATATGCTCCGTCCATTCCTGAACGAGAATCCCGCGGCAGACTGGATTTTCTCATCAAACCGCTCGATGTCAGGTTCTGGAATCCAGGTAGCAATCCATTCCGACACGACAGAGAACGCACTGCAGGTGGCAAATGAGATCATGGGCATTCTTGAGAGCTATGTGCCGCAGGTAGAAAACATCCAGTCTGATATCGAGAACGGTGCTCCAAAATACTCTATCGAGATTGACCAGCAGAAGGCACAGGATCTCGGAGTTTCCATGAGTGACATCATGACAACTGTTCAGGCGGCAATCACAGGTGTTACAGCTACGGAAATCTCCACATTCGACGCTGATACCACATATGATCTCGATGTCAGGATTGACGAGAACCAGCTTTCGACCATCGAGGATGTTGAAGCGCTCATGATTCCTACAGCAACCGGAGGCAAAGTACGCCTTGACGCTGTTGCAGACCTCAAGGAAGGTACAGCGCCTATGTCAATCATGAGAGAGAACAAAGAGCGTATCAACCACGTTACTGCAGATGTAATGGATGGTTATGCTGCTAACGAAGTACAGAATGCCGTAAATAAGGCACTTGAGGAACATCTTGTGCTTCCTGACGGTGTAACACTTGAGCAGACCGGTGAAATGCAGACATTCGCAGAATACCTGCCGACGCTCGTGATGATTATCATCCTTGCGCTCTTCCTTGTATATGCAGTCATGGCGGCACAGTTTGAGTCGCTTCTCGATCCGCTTATCATCTTTGCGACAATCCCGCTTCTCCTCATAGGTGTTATCTGGATTCATGTCGCGAAGGGAGAGCAGTTCTCGCTCTTCAGTATCGTCGGTATCATCGCTCTTATCGGAACAGTCGTTAACAACGGTATTGTTCTCGTAGACTGCATCAACAGACTTGTAGACCAGAAAGTACCTGTAAAGCAGGCATGTCTCCAAGCTGCATACGGAAGACTCCGCCCTATATTGATGACAACGCTCACGACAATCCTCGGAATGATTCCTATGGCATTCTTCCCAGGAGAAGGAGCGGAAATGATGCAGCCTATAGCGGTTACATTCACAGGTGGTATCATCACAGGCGCGTTCCTTACGCTTCTCCTGTCCCCCACCCTCTATCTGCTGCTCAACAAGCGTAGGGAGAAGAAGTACAACGATCCTGATACGCTCACGAACCAGCTCAGAGAGTATGACATGAGACGTCTCAAGCACCTTGATGATATGATTTGATCATACAGAAAACGTATAGCCTGCTCTCCGGAGCAGGCTATTATGCTATCTTACGGCCTTACAGTAAATTAAAATCTCTTCTAAAGCTGAATACTAAAACCAAATCGATTTGACTCTCTCAAATGTTTCCTCTCCTTTATCAATTAAGAAACCCTGCTTTTCCGGCAGGGCTTCTCGTGTGTCCAGATTATCTTACTGGAATGCTTTGATGATGATATCAACAATAAAGAGTATTGAAGCTGCAGCGATGATAGGATTGATTTCCTTTGCCTTCTTCGTGCAGATCTTTGTGAGACAATACATGATGAAGCCAGCTGCGATACCGTTTGTGATACCATATGTGAAGCTCATTATGGCAACAGTGAAGAACGCAGGAACAGCTTCCTCGAACTTCTTCCACTGTATCTCCGCAAATGGCTCAACCATAAGAATACCGACAACGATGAGTGCTGGAGAAGTCGCTGCGCCTGGTACCATTCCTATAAGCCCTGAGAATGGAAGGCAGATAAGGAACATGATAGCCGTCGTAAGGCTGGTAAGTCCTGTGCGTCCGCCAGCTGCAATACCAGCAGAGCTTTCGACGAATGTCGTTGCGTTGCTTGTTCCGAAAAGAGCTCCGATACTTGTCGCGAAGCTATCTGCTACGAGAGCTTTGTCGAGACGGCTCTTGAATCCTGAGCCTTCGAGTGCTTTTTCATCCTCTTCATCGAATATGTGGCTCTTCCTGCCTGTACCGATGAATGTTCCGATTGAGTCGAATGTATCGGAAAGGCTCATGGAGAAGATCGTCACAATCACGAATGGAATCTTGGACGGATCTGAGAAGAGAGAGCCGAATCCAGGTTTTCCGAAGAAGCTGAATGCGACATCCCTGAAGCCCTGCACCGTCTCTGAGCCAGAGAATATCGTTGCTGGAAGCGCTGTAACATGGAGAGGAATACCGATGATTGTCGTGGCAACGATACCGATGAGGATAGCACCTTTCACTTTCATTACCATCAGGATAACTATAATGAGAAGTCCGATGATTGAGAGGACGAGATTCGCCTGATTGAAAGCGTGCATTCCCGGTGTCACTGAAGGATATGCGCCTGTGAAGGATATAAGGCCCGCGTTATTGAGTCCCAGATACGCGATAAAAAGGCCAATTGCACCACCGATTGCATTCTGAAGGCTTTCTGGTATTGATTTGACAATTGTCTTCCTGAGTTTTGTCACTGTGATAATGATGTTTATCACACCGCAGATGAAAACCATCGCAAGCGCTTCCTGCCATGTGAAACGGGCTGTAAGGCAGATTGTATAAGTGAACAATGCATTCAGACCCATACCAGGAGCGACTGCATATGGCACATTGGCGAAGAGTGCCATTATAAGCGTACCGACAGCTGCTGAAAGACATGTCGCAACAAAAACACCATGCCAGCTCATACCTGTTTCTGCAAGCATATTCGGATTGACGAATATGATGTAGGCCATTGTGAAGAACGTTGTAAGACCAGCAAGAATCTCGGTCTTTACATTGCTCTTTTTCTCTTCGAGGCAGAAGAAATCCTTCATACTTCCTCCTTTTTCTGATTTCGAAATAGGACTCATAACGAATCCGTACTAACCAATTGCTATTATAAGACGGTTTTTCAAAGTGGCAAACTTAAACTTTCTGTCGGTTTTCAGTCGGATTTATTGTTTGCAATGTACCGGAAACAGCGTTAGGCTGAAACTATGGATAAAGAAACCGCAAGAAAACTCATCGATGCAGCAGAAGGACGTATCTCATCCGACCTCGTGATAAGAAACGCAAATGTAGTGGATGTTTTCAACAAGAATTCTTTCAGAAGCGATGTTTATATCAAAGATGGATACATCGTTGGCTTTGAAGGAGAAAGAAAAGCTGAGAATGAATATGACGCAGAAGGCCGCTATCTCATACCGGGCTTCATTGATGCTCATTGCCATATCGAGTCATCACATCTCTCCCCTTCTGAATTCTCTGATGCCATTGTTCCATGCGGTACGACAACTGTAATCGCGGATCCGCATGAGATATGCAATGTAACGGGACTTGATGGTATGGAGTACATGCTGAAATCATCAGAAGATATTCCGCTATCCGTATTCTATATGTTCCCATCATGCGTACCTGCAACACCGTTTGAGCACTCTGGAGCCATACTCAATGCCTCTGAGATTGAAAAATATATCGACAATCCAAGGATACTCGGACTCGGAGAGATGATGAATTATCCGGGGGTTGCAGGCTCTGATGCAGCTGTGCTCGATAAACTCGAATGCGCTTACAGCAGAAACAAGCATATTGATGGCCACGCACCATCGATAAAGGGTGCAAAGCTGGATGGATACGCAGCTGCGGGAATAAGCACGGATCATGAATGTGAGACTCCTGATGAGCTGAGAGATAAAGTCAGAAAAGGAATGTATATAATGCTCAGGCAGGGTACGGCATGCCAGAATGTATTGCAGCTTCTGCCTGGCGTTGACGAAGCAAACTCTTCAAGAATACTTTTCTGCACAGACGACAGACAGCCTCAGTCGATTACAGAGGAAGGTCATATCAACTATGGAGTCTCTCTTGCTATACAGCATGGACTCAATCCATTCTACGCTATCGCGATGGCAACCATAAACGCTGCAGAACACTATGGACTATCTGACAGAGGTGCTATAGCTCCCGGAAGAAGAGCGGATTTCTTCCTCGCCTCAACTATCGAGAAAGGAGTCAAGGCTGAGGATGTATTCATTCAAGGCAAGCTTATCGCTGCAAAGGGAAAGATAATCTGCAAGGCAAAACATGCGAAGCCGGAAAAAGTGGAAGGTATGATGAATGTAAAAGATTTCTCTGAGAAAAAGCTTTCACTCCGCCCTGGCTCTGACCATGTGAAAGTCATCGACATCATCCCCGGAGGCGTTGTTACGGGAAAAGGTGAAGCATTCATCAGACGTGATGAAAATGGCGAATGGGTGCATGAGGATGATAAGGACATCCTTAAGCTTGCTGTAATAGAGCGCCATCATGGAACAGGCAACGCAGCAACAGCTCTTATAAGAGGATACGGAATGAAGCATGGAGCTGTAGCCACATCAATTGCCCACGACTCCCACAACATCATTGTCATTGGTGACAACAACCACGACATGCTCCTTGCGGTAGAGAAGCTCATTGCAATCGGTGGTGGAATAACGATGTACAAGGATGGAAAGGAAATCGGAACGCACCGGCTTGAGATTGCAGGCCTGATGACGGATCAGAGTCTGGAGGAAGTCACGGATTGCCTGGCAATAATGCATGAGAGCGCATACAAGGAACTTGGAGTATCTGAAAAGATCGATCCATTCATGACGCTATGCTTCATGGCGCTTCCTGTAATTCCATCGCTGAAACTCACAGATTGCGGTCTTTTTGATGTAGAGGCGTTCTCATTCACTGATATCGCTATCAAAGAGTGAAAGAGCTTCTCTGATTTCAGAGTCCCTGAAACCTTTTCTGAGGAGGGTCGCCCTAGCGCCTTCCTCTCCTTTTTTTCTTATAAGTGACAAAGCATAAAGCGACAATGGCTTAAGGTAGTCCTCATTTTCCCAAGCCTCATCAAGGGCAGCGGAAGCCACAGAAGCTGGAGACCCTTTCTCTCTGAGTCTCATGCGTAGGATTTCTTTTCCTTCTGGTGTTTTCCTGAGACGTGAGCGTATATAGGTTTCAGCAAAACGCTGTTCGGAGAGACTGCCTTCCGATATAAGTTTCTCAATCACAGTATCTACGTCATCTTTTGAGCAGCCTTTATCGAGAAGCTTCTTTCTCAGCTCCTTCTCCGTATGCTCCCTGATTGATAGAAGTCTCAGGGCTTTGTCATATGCATCCATGCTGTTATATTACCCAAAGAAAAGGAATAATCACAGATTATATGAGCCAAGTGAGCCACCAACCTTTGCTCAGCCATTATTGCTTGTGCACTTTTGTTTAAGTGAGCAAAAAAGGCCAGCCTTTCCGACTGACCTCTCTCTGGAAGATAAGTAAGATTATCTCTTGGAGAACTGGAAGCGTCTTCTTGCTCCCTTCTGACCGTACTTCTTTCTCTCGACCATTCTTGGGTCTCTGGTCATGAAGCCAGCAGCGTGAAGCGCTGTGCGGTAATCAGCATCGTAAGCGACAAGTGCTCTGGAAAGGCCATGTCTGCAAGCCTCAGCCTGTGAGCAGATACCACCACCGCAGACTGTGATCACAACATCGTACTTGCCAGTTGTCTCTGTCACCTCGAAAGGCTGAACAACCTTAGCTGCATTGATAGCATCGACGAAATACTCCTCGAGCTTCTTTCCGTTGACCTTAACCTGGCCATTTCCGTCTCTGAGATATACTCTAGCGACAGAAGTCTTGCGGCGTCCGACGCCATGACCGAGATTGATTGTCTTGTTTTCTTCTTTCTTGGTAGCCATCTTGCCTCTCCTTATAACTCAACAGCAATCGGCTGCTGTGCCATGTGCGGATGCTCTGAACCCGCATAGATCTTCACGTTGTTGAAGAGCTTTCTTCCAAGCCTGTTGTTAGGAAGCATTCCCTTAACAGCGTGCTCCATCGGAAAAGTAGGCTTGCGTGCTACCATCTTTCCATAAGACTCAGCCTTGAGTCCGCCTGGATACATTGAATGGCGATAATAAATCTTATCTTCCACTTTGTTGCCGGTGACTTTTGCCTTGGCTGCGTTGATGATGATAACGTAATCACCGATTTCCTGGTGAGGTACGTATTCAACCTTGTTCTTGCCCTTGATGATCTTAGCAGCAGCTGCTGCAACTCTACCAAGAGACTGTCCCTCTGCATCGATGAGATACCACTTTCTCTCAATCGACTGCGGTTTGATGAAAATAGTCTTCATAAACTCAACCTTCAATATTTCTGCTCTGAAGCATAACCTCTCCCACGCCGGAGCAAAGCTCTTTTGCAGGACGCATCGGAAGAGAAAGGTCACCGAATCCTTTGGCTCTATTCTGGATCTGAAGTTCCCGGGGAAAGGAAGATTCATGAAGATTGCTCTTCGGCTTCATACCAGACAGGATTTCCAGAGGATATCCTTTCGCATCCAAGCATGCGAGAGCGTGCGCTTTCACGCACAAATCAGCATTCTATCGTAAAATGCTCTGTTGTGTAAAGATGCGTATCACAGCTTCTCCAGCTTGGCGAATTCCTCGATGAACTTTGCCTTGCGTCCCTTGAAATCGATAAGCAGTATACGCCTGTCGCCCCTATCCTCTATGTCAGTAATGACGCCATCGCCATAATTGCTGCTTCTGACTTTGTCCCCAGCGGAAAAACGGATAGAGCGCTTAGGCTTTGGCTCATCTTTCTTTTTGCTGACAAGAACAACCCCATCACTCCAAGATGGCTTGTTATCAATAGGAGGAGATGACACACGCCTTGGTTTCAGACCATAACCGGAGAATGAAAGCGGAGATGATTGTTTTTTATCATTTCCCAAAAGCATCACTTCCCCACCAAGAAGATTTTCAGGGATGTCACTGAAAAAGCGCGAAGGTCTATGATACTCGACCTTGCCCCACATTGAGCGCTGCATGGCGAACGAGAGATAGAGACTCTTCCTTGCCCTTGTCATCGCCACATAGAGGATTCTGCGCTCTTCCTCTATATTATGCGTGTCGATATACCCGGGAATAATCTCATCCTCCAGTCCGACGACGAATACCCTATTGAATTCAAGACCTTTCGTGTTGTGCATCGTCATCAGCGTCACGCCCTCGGCATCGCGAGGATCCTTGCTGCCGATTACCGTCGTGTCCAGAGTGAGTTTCTCGAGAAATGCAGATAGCGCCACACGCCCTGTTCCAGCCTCCTTGAGAACAGAGACAAGCTCACCGAGGTTCTCAATCTTTGTCTTTCTCACGGCTTTATCAGGCTCACTATTGTAATAGTCAAGAAGCATCGTTTCCGAAAGCGCCTTTTCGAGAAGATCTCCAAGATTGCCATCATCGGAAAGGGCTTTGTCGGCATTCTGGAAGGCATTGAAGAATATGAGCGCATTCTCGCGATTTGTCCCGGTTGAGGATGAGATATACAACTCAAGACCTTTAATCAGATCCGGATCACTCGAGATTATCTTCTCGATTTTCTTCTCGCCTATGCCCCTCGATGGCTTATTGATTATCCTGCGGAAACTGACTGTATCACGATGATTCATCAGTAGGTAAAGGAAAGCAAGAGCATCCTTTACTTCCTCTCTTTCATAGAATCTGAGGGCTCCGATGACTTTGTATGGTATACGGAAATCAGTAAATGCACGTTCAAACGCCTGAGACTGTGCATTCGTGCGATAAAGCACGGCAGTGGAATCGTAATCCCCGATTCCCTTTATGAGATTGGCAATCCTTTCAGCCTCGCTCCTGCCTGATGCGGAGCACATAACCGAAGGCTTTGCTCCCTTGAGACCCTCCGCGCTCACGAGATCCTTCTTATGGCGCTCCTTATTATGGGAGATAAGAGCGGCAGAAGCACTGAGAATCTCAGAAGTGGAGCGGTAATTCTTCTCAAGCTTTATCTCTCTGACGTTATCGAAGGAGGAAGCGAATGTGAGGATATTCTCTATCTCCGCACCCCGGAATGAATAGATTGACTGGTCGTCATCTCCGACTGCGACTATCTGGGTATTCTCACCCCTGAGCTCGGAAAGAAGCTCGAATTGCATGCGGTTTGAATCCTGATACTCATCGACGAGTATCATCCTGAAACGCCTGTGCATTGCCTCCCTGACTTCCATATCATCCCTGAGAAGCTTCACCGGAAGAGATATCAGGTCTGAGAAATCGGCGTTGCCAGAAATTGCAAGCGCCTCCTGATACTTCGCAAAGAGTGTCGGGAAATCATACTCAGGAAGGATGGCGCTAAGATCCGGAGATTCAGGTGTGAGACCTTTGTCTTTCGCGTTTCCTATAGCCTTCACTACTGTTCGCAGTGCTTTTCTGTCGAGAGTTGTCGCGCCATCAAGAAGAGAAAGCGAATCGCTATCGTCGTAAATGCAGAAATCCTCTGCCAGTCCGCACTTCGTGCCATAACGCCTAAGAAGATATGCACCGAATGAATGGAATGTGCGCATCTCCAGCCCTGTTATATCAACACCGGGGAGCATCTGATGCACTCTTTCCCTCATCTCATTAGCAGCTCTGTTGGTGAACGTAACCGCAAGAATCTGCCATGGCTTGTATATGCCTTCATTTATGGCGTATGCGATTTTCTCCGTTATGGTGCGAGTTTTTCCAGATCCTGCGCATGCAAGGATAAGAAGATTATGGGAAAAATCGAGCACCGCCTCCTTCTGCTCACCGTTGAGATTCGAAAGATCAGTCAATGCGCACTCCTTCTAAATCGATGCCTCGCACACGTGTAATACCGACACGCACTCTGTCACCGCTCTTCATCCAGCGTCCCATTATGACAGTAAGCCCATCAACATCAGGTGCTTCCGAATAGATTCTGCCTATCGCAAGCTCCTCACCCTCGATCTGCTCCTCCACCAGAGCTATATACTCATGTCCGACGAATCTCTGGAGATTCTCCTCCGTTATTTTCTGCTGAAACACCTCAAGCTCTTTCTGCCAGCGTGCAGCCTTTTTATGGGCTTTCTCGTGCTCATCCTCACTGCGCATATCAAAAGCTGGCGTGTCTTCTTCCCTTGAATAGAGGAATGAGCCCATCCAGTCGAATCTGGCTTCCTCAGCGAATCTCATGACCTCATCGAAAGCCTTCCTGTCCTCGCCTGGGAAACCAAGCATTATCGTTGTTCTTATGACAGCTTCCGGAAGAGCTTCTCTGATTCTCCTTATAAGAGCAAGGTATTTCTCTCTGTTTCCCGTGCGCTTCATAGCGTGGAGAACACGCTCATCAGCATGCTGGAATGGGATATCAAGATAAGGAAGAATCTTCTTGCGCTCTTTCATAAGCTCAATAAGCCCTTCCGGGAATGTGTCAGGGTGGATGTACAGCATTCTGAGGACAAAATCCCCAGGAAGGGATGAAAGCCTATCCATCAGCTCGACAAACCGTGAAGGCCCACCATCATCTGTACCATAAGCCCCGAGATCCTGAGCGACGATATTTATCTCGTATACCCCGCTTTCGATCAGCCTCTCAGCCTCTTTCAATATCTTATCCATCGGTCTCGAGCGCAGACTGCCGCGTATTACCGGAATTGCGCAGTACGAACAGCGATGATTGCAGCCCTCGCTTATTTTAAGGTAAGCGCTTCCTGGAAAATTAAGGAGCACTTTCCTGTCATCACGCTCCTTCTCTGGAGCAGGGCTATCAGGGATGAGAAGCTTTTCGCGACCTTCCAGGACATCAGGGAAAAGCGAGAGATCCTTATTGCCGAAGATAGCATCAGCCTCCTCGAGATCCATAGAGCGGCCATAGCGCTCTGCAAGACAGCCAGCCATGATGATTCTCGCCTCTGGATTCTTCTCATGGAGTGCGAAGAATGTGTTGATACTCTCTTCCTTCGCGCTCTCTATAAACCCGCATGTATTGACTACGATGACATCCGCATCCGCGGCATCCAGAGTCCGCTCATACCCATTCTCGATAGCATATGTCAGGAGAATCTCGGAATCCACCTGATTCTTAGCACAGCCTAAACTTTCAATATAAATACGCTTCACACAGGCAATCGTATTCAAAGAAGTGCACGTTTGCAATAATAATAGAAGAATGAAAGCGAATGCACTTGCAACAGAAACAGCAATCACGCTCTGGTGGGAGAAACCGGAGAATGCTCCAAGAGAATACCGCTTGTCAATCAATGGCAAGGAAGCCGGAAGGACAGATAAGACACATTTCACATTCTCCGGCCTTATGCCATCGACTGAATATGAGATGCATATCACAGGAGATGGTTTTGACGAGCACGTCAAAGCTTCGACTAATAAAAAGAAGAATGTCATAAACATAACCGAAGCACCGTACTCAGCTATCGGGGATGGAAAGACTCTCAATACGGAAAGCATACAGAGAGCATTCGATGACGCCGGGAAAGATGATGAGATACTAATTCCTGAAGGCATATTCCTAACAGGAGCTCTGAGAATGCATAGCAATACCACGCTCCACATAGCAATGGGCGGTGTGCTTCAGGGCACGGCAAACCCCGATGATTATCTTCCTCGGATTCCATCACGGTTCGAGGGTATCGAGATGGAATGCCTTAGCTCCGTCATCAATATCGGGCATATGAATCATGAAAAAGCTCCGGATACGGAGAATATACTCATATACGGTGAAGGTACAATTGCATCCGGAGGGAAAGAGCTTGCGGAGCGCGTCATCAAGGAAGAGACTGAGCGCATACGTCCATATCTTGAATCACTCGGCGATAAAATCAAGGAATGCGAGAAGCCGGAGACGATTCCTGGACTCGTAAGGCCAAGGCTCATAAACATCAGCAACGCGAAGAATGTGAGGATAACAGGCATAACGCTCAAAGACGGAGCTTCATGGAATGTCCATATCCTCTACTCCGGGAATATCGTGACCGATCATTGCACATTCCGCTCCGAGAAGGTCTGGAACGGCGACGGATGGGATCCCGATTCATCTGAGAGATGCGTGCTTTTCGCTTCACGTTTCTATACAGGAGATGACTCAGTCGCTATAAAATCAGGAAAGAATCCCGAAGGCGATAGAATCGCGAGGGCCGCGAAGAATATACGTGTATTCGACTGCTACAGCGAGTCTGGACATGGCATCATGATAGGAAGCGAGATGTCTGGAGGTGTCGAGGACGTGTATTTCTGGGATAATGACATAGCGCGCTCATCAAACGGATTTGAGATAAAAGGCACTAAAAAGCGCGGTGGCTATGTAAGGAATATCCGCATCCGCGATTCCCAATCCCCATGCGTCACCATCCATTCCGTTCCTTACAATGATGATGGAATCCCATCTCCGGATACACCAATATTCTCAGATATGTCATTCGAGAACCTGACACTCACAGGTATAAAACATGACAACATCACCGGTCAGGTCTCGAAAATCCACGCGATTGACATCGAGGGTTTCGAGAAGGAAGGCCATGAGATAAGGAATATCAGCTTCCTGAATCCGAAAATCAGAAGCGGAGCCTCTATACATATCACAAGAGCAATCGATGTGACTATCTCCGATCTTTCATCATTCTGATGTATTTCAGATACATATCGTATGCGTTCATCCTCTTCTCGTAATTTGTGATGAGCGCTACGCCCTTGTCTTCATCAGAATAAGTAAGATATCTATGCCATTTCCAGAAGCCAGGACCATCCCCGATAATCCTCACCCATTCCATGAGGCTCTTCATAAGCTCTGCCATGCTGTCCGTATCCGTAAGCGCGTCATTTGAATAGAAGCCTTCCCACTTTCCCGAGGCAGAGGCTCTGAGGCTTCCGATTGCCTTCTCATATTCCGAAGCGGCATCACCAAGAGCAATAAAGCATTCCAGAATCTTTCCCTTTGAGAATAGCTTATATGAATCGACAAAACTGAGAACTGCAGAGGAGGCATGAACATACCATGCCACCGCAGCGCCAAGATCGGAAATCATAAGAGACGATGTGTTTTTCATATCCTCATGGAGTGATGAGTAAAGACGGTGGCTTCTCTCCATCATCCCCTGCAGATAATCCATCTGCTCAGAAAGAGGTGCATCAAGGATAAATGAGAAATCAGGGCTTCTTTCCTCGCCTTTTACCCAAGATGTGGCAAGCATCCTCACAGGATAGGCAAAGGCCTGATCACCGCCTTTATTGTCCTCATGCATACCGAATGCTGGAGAAGCATCTGCATAACGCTCAGTATATGAAATGAAATCATCGGGTGTGTCTGTGAAATATAGAGAGGCATAAGCTCTCAGAGATTTCAGATATTCCGCTCTGCCGTTCCTCCAGAAGTCAGCAAGAAGTGAGATAGCGCTGAGGTGCGGTTTAACATTCGATACATTCACCATGATCATACTGCGTATACCGCTTTCATACGCGCTATTCAGCGATGAGGAGATAAAAGAATAAGAAACAGGAGTCGGCGTTAAATGGTTCGCGGCCTGAAGGTCATAGAATGAGACATGATAATACATACCATTCTCAGAAGAGGCATCAGAGGGAATAGGAAGAGAAATCTCCCTTGGATCATCATTGCCATTCCGTCTTGTGACCATAGCCCCATATCCGTTGTCCGCGAACAGCTTAATAGTACCTGAAGGAAGTTCTAGCAGGCCTTTTCTATAGAAGTTCACTGATTCGCTATAGATATTGTAAGCAAAGACGGCATCAGGATCGTATTCCCGCACAAGCTCAGCCTGCTCAGCTATTATCCTGTTGATAAGTCCTGCCCTCTTCTCATCTGTGTCATAAGCTTCATCATCATCCCAGAATGGCTTATCACCCTGTCCTCGGAAACCAAGTGTCCATACAATCTTCATACCCTTCTGTTTCGCCACAGCCTCTCTCCAGAGTTTCCTGTAAAGCTCAGAATGTGTGATGAAGGATGGGGTTTTGCCAGGAAATGCACGGCTGAACATCTCAGCGCCAAGAGGCTCTGCATGATGATGCGTAATCCACAGCCCCATTGACGATGCAAGCGGGGCAAAGCGTCTTGCATCCCTGTCAGTCCCCGGTATCACGATATTCCCGCCAAGGCGGAGAAGCGCCTCCATGGCCATCTCCCAGGAAAGCGTATCAGATCCATATGGTCTCCAGCCGAGAAAGAGAACTTCATCGTTTATAAACCAGCCCCTGAAACGATAAGCACAGCAAATGCTTTCGGCATGGGAGAAATGGACGGTTTTCTCTTTGTCTTTCACAAACTTCTGGTCGTTCCAGAACCATAGCGGCTTGATACCAAGTGTCTCCCGGCTTATATAAAGAAGGGCATAGACAGCGCCCAGCTCATCACCGGCTTTCACAGATACAACGTCAACAGCATCTATCGTCCACTGCTCAGAATCAAGGGAATCATCTTTCCCGATTACAATACTGACACCTGGAATCGATGATGTCTCAACCGTCATGGAGATATCACGGGACATGCGTGAAATAGCTTTCTCGATTACAGAAGACTGCTGGAAGCTCCCAATGGCTTCTACAGTTGTATTGGAGGTGATTCTTACCATGCAGAAATTCTCGCATCATCTGCCTTTTCAGGCAACTTCATTGGCTGTAGACTTACGGCAATGGAAAGCGCGCTTGAAATCAGGAATCTCAATGTAAGCTATAACAGCATAAAAGCTGTCAGAGGCGTATCGCTTACTCTCGAGAGAGGAACGATAACAGCGCTTATCGGGGAATCAGGCGCGGGAAAAAGCACTGTCGCATCAGCTATTATCGGTCTCCTTCCTAGAAACGCAACAGCCGAGGGGGAAATCATCTATAAAGGCCAGAATCTCCTTGGCTCAGATGAGAAAACACTCAGGTGTATCAGAAAAAAAAGTATCGCACTCATACCGCAGAGCCATATGGCAGCACTTGAGCCGATGAATAAAGCCGTATCCATTCTCAAATGGAAAACAGCACACAGCAATCAAAAGGATAAAAGCTATATCAATGCTGTACTTGCCAGCGCTGGCATAGACAATCCTGAAAGGATTCTCTCATCCTATCCTGAAGATCTCTCAGGCGGCACAAGGCAGAGAATACTTATAGCCTCCGCACTCGCTTCCGATACAGATATAATTATCGCAGATGAGATGACAAGCGCCCTCGATGCCCCATTGAGGAAGGAAATGTCCTCGCTCCTTGTATTCCTCGCAAAAGAAAAAGGAATCACTGTGCTCATGATCACACATGACATAGAGATGGCTATCTCATTCTCAGATTCCATCGCTGTGATGAAAGATGGGATAATCACTGAATACGGACCAAGAGAGAAAATAGCAGCAAAGCCATCCGATGCCTATACAAGAGATCTCATCCTCTCGCATTTTTCCAGAACCAACAATAAAGAAAAGCAGCAGAGCATCATTCTCAGAGCTTCAGATATCTCAAAACGCTACAGCTCAATCGAGGCAATATCATCATTATCCCTAACTCTTTCACAAGGCGAGATACTGGGAATCGCTGGTGCATCGGGTGCGGGCAAGACCACGCTTCTGAGAATACTCTCGTCCCTTGAGGCTCCGGATTCAGGCACTGTCACCGCTGAAAGAAAGACAATGATGGTATTCCAGGATTCATACCATTCTCTGGATGGGACGATGAATGTCATCACCCTTGTTTCCGAGCCTATGATAATCAGGGGCATAAAGAAAAAAGAAGCGAGAGAGAAAGCAACTCATTTTCTACATCTATCGCACGTGGACGAAAGCCTTTTCCTTAAATACCCCGCTTCGCTTTCTGGCGGAGAAAGAGCCCGAGTCCAGATAGCCAGAGCATTAGCGGCAGACGCCCAGATACTCCTTCTCGATGAGCCATTCTCATCGCTTGACAGGATTTCCACATCACAGATTCTAACCACTCTCTCCTCTCTGAGAGATAACGGCACATCAATGATTATCGTAAGCCATGACGCATCATTCCTGCTGGATGCAGCAGACAGGATGATCATCATGAAAGATGGTGCGAAAATAAAGGAAGGCACTCCATCTGAAATGAGAGCTTCCTCAGATCCATATATATCTTTTCTACTTCACTCCTAATCTGTATAGTCACATAAAATGGACAGGATAATCAGGGTTCGGAGTACAAAGCTCGACAAGGAAGAGGAAAGTCTCAAGGCTATCGGAAGGCAGAAAGAGGCGGAACTCAGGGAGAATGGAATTCTCCTCAGCCGCGAGACGCTTTTCAAAGAGCTCATCATCGCCCCGCTGGCGGAGAAAGGAAAACTCGGATACTTCGACTCAAGACAGAAGACCATAGTCATTTCAGAAGAGCTTGTTTCCTCAGCATCCTGGGATGATACAGTAAATGTGCTTATCCACGAAATGGGACACGCTTTAGACTACCTACAGCATGGGAATCTTGAGCATTCGGAGTCATTCAGGAAGTGCTGTGCCCTTCTCGGTATCGCTCCGGGCTTTGAGAAAAGCAAGGTCAGAATCTCTTTGAAGCAGAATGACAAGGAGAAAGATAAAGTCAGAAAACTTCTCGCGCTCTCTTCTTCGCCATTCGAGAACGAAGCAGCAGAAGCGATAAAGAAAGCGAAGGAATTGATGGCAGGGAAAGACATCAAGATTGATGATGAGGATGACGAGAAGATATACATGGTCTCTCTATTTGAGGCTGAGCGTTTCCCATCATACGTGAAAGCCTTGATTAACTATATATCAGAGTCTACAGGCATATACCCTGTACTTGAGCATCGCGATGCGACAATGAAAGCCGCTGTCATCTATGGCACCCTTGAGGAAGTGGAAG
Organism: uncultured Spirochaetaceae bacterium; assembly: GCA_944388955.1. Taxonomy (GTDB): domain Bacteria; phylum Spirochaetota; class Spirochaetia; order Sphaerochaetales; family Sphaerochaetaceae; genus Ornithospirochaeta. Next base: position 86,429 of record CALXKJ010000004.1, read on the forward strand.
CTTCGATATATCTCTGGGATTATCTTGTGTCATCTTCCGAGATGGAGATAGCGAAGCTGCGATGCAAGGGAATGAGCATCACAAAAGACAGCTTCATACGCGGTGCTATCGCGGCACTGAAATCAAAGACTGAGGATTCCGCTTCAGATCATGCGATCATGCTTCTGAGAAACGAGAATGAGGAAAGGGCTCTTAAGATAGTCTTCAGGGACATAAAGCTCAGGACAAGGAAGTATTACAGCCGCGGAGGTGACGCGAGAAGCTTCAGCATGGGACAGGGTTTCGGAAGCAAACTATCTGTACCTGAAAGAATCGGACGAAAACGTATAGAATAGTTTTCCTGACTGCTCCCACAGGCAAGCCTGTGGGGTTCTGGTGGATAGGCTTGCACCATGTCCGTACACCATTCTCAGGCTTTGGGACCAGGGCTGCCGCCCAGAGCACCTGAACTGCCGGCCAAGCACCCCGTTGAGCACATTAGCGGCCGGCTTCTGCCTTTCGGCATGGAGAGACAGTCAGCTCCCCCATATTATATCCATCTTCCTTCTGACTCTTAAGTTTCTCCTTCTTGAACCCTTATTCCGCTGTTGAGCACTTTCTTCCCTGAAAGCCTTATCCTTTCCATTTCCTCTTCATGCATCCTGTTTATGGATGTGAAACTTTTAGTACAGCTCATCCCATCAATAATCAGCTCTCCCGTATCATCAAATGAGGCATTGTAAAGGAGGAATGAGGAATACAGGTCCCTCTGCACTGCTGTGCCATCTGAAAGGGTGAACATCCTCTGTGACAATTTCCTCTTCACATACTCTCCATTTGTGTGGTCATACTGGGAAGCCCTGTAGCCATATGGAACTTCAATGTACCTTCCTCCTGTCAGGGTGAACTTCATTTCAGCCTGGCTCTGGAAGTATCCGGGACAGCGGTTCCTTATCGACTTGCCGAATCTTTTCTTCCTGTTTGCCTTTCCCGTCTTTTCATTGACTGATGTCTCCTTTGAACGGATCATCAGCTTCCTTGCATTCCTCGGCTCTGTGATGAAGACGTCTCCAAGGCTCCTTATGTGGTTCACATCCTCCCTGATGGCTAGATGGCGGTTTATGGAGTTCTTCCTCTGAAATCCGGAAAGCTTTTTCCTGTCCTCCATATAGTTCTTCGAGAACGTCCATTTCCTGGATCCTTTCTTCACCGTTCCATCATCATTGAAGTTGTCCGGATTCATGGCTCTCCTTGAACGGTCGAGCTTCCGCAGCAGGAGCCTCTCCTTACGCTCGCTTCCGGTGATCGCTTCACCTCTCTCGGCAAGATTCCTGAGACCGCATTCCTTGTCGGAGGTGTAGGCGATCGTCTGGGTGCCGATGTCACAGCCGACAACGCCTCTACCATACTTATGACGGGGAGATCCATCCTTGCTGAACTTCCTCTTTGCCTTTCCTTCAATGGTCAGATGTATGAAGACCCTCAGCCTTCCTCTTATCACTTCGCACTTCAATGCTGCATAGCATGGACGGCTAGTGTCAGGGATCTCCCCTGTCTCCTTGAAGAGCTTCACTGCCTTTGCTTCAATATCTTCGCTGTGCGCCAGATAATTGAGTACGGCATTCACCTCATCTTCTTCGAACTGATCAGTTATAATGGGTGAAAAGGTCATGCCGCTGCAGGAGAAAACCAGCCGCCCATCAATGTTCTTGACCGTTATGATCCTCTCAATCTGCTTGGCCCTGAGAATGGGAAGCTCTCCTCTCTTTGAGAAGCGGAGCATCTTTCCATCAGCGTAGATGACCTTCTCGACACCCTTCCAGATATCTTCTGCACGTGTGAGAGCAAATACACTGGGAAGACTATACTTCTTGCCGATTGGGATCATCGCCCTCCTGCAATAATCCCAACTGGCTCCATACTCAGCCTGCATCACATTCATCTGGGCAGAAAGATGAGACTTCAAAGCATTGTCATTATTCTCACACGCTCTGCCATAGAGGGCTTTCAGCTTCCTGTACCGCTTCGTCCTCAGAAGCTGCTCTATGCTGTTCCTCATTATGGCAATGAGCTCATTCCCTGCAAGACGAAGCCTGTTCGAGATGTTGAAAAGCCTTCTCTTGTCGTCCTCAGCCATGCAAGCCTCGATCACGAGGACATGCCTGCTGCTTTTCTTCCTCAGCAGATTAAGATCATCGTTCGCCACTCTTCTGCTCCTCTATGTATTTCTTTACCGTCGCCTCGCTCACATGCCCCACCGATGAGATGAAATATCCCCTGGACCACAGGACACCGCATCTCGAATAGAACCTCTTCAGCTTCGGGAAAGCCCTGAACATCTCCACCGCGCTTATGCTCTTGAGCGTTCTCACGACATCACATGGCGCAACCGTCTGCGGGCAGTCCACGAATATGTGTATATGGTCGCTCATCACTTCAAGAGCCTTGATGGCATAGCCATACTTCATGCAGATGCCCTCAAGTATACTCTTCAGCTCAGCCTCCACATCCCCTTCAAGGACATCAAACCTGAACTTCGGACACCATATGATGTGATACTGAACAAGATACTTGCAGTGAGAAGCACTGTGGTATCCATCATTTCCCATCGCCATCCCCCAGCTGGAACTTCTCCTTTATCGCCCGCCTCATGAGGTCGAGGAATGTGACTGTCCTGCCTTCCTCCACAGAGTATATCCTGGCAAGGTTCTCAAGTTCCTTCTTCCATTCTCCAGGAATGGCGATGTTTATCTGTACATTCTCTGATCTTGGTCGTGCCATCGGGTCTCCTTATACATATATTGTCTAACTGATATATGTATTCGTCAACTTTTTTTTCTTTGCTGTCTTCTCCAACAAAGCTATAATCCGGATATGGAAGAAATGCATATCTGCCAGAGCTGCGGAAGAATCATTGATTCGCCGGAACTGTTCGGCACTCATGGCGACGGACACAGAAACGAGGATTACTGCATCAATTGTTTTAAGAACGGCGTCTTCTCATGCAGTTCAGAGGTTGTACAGCCTGTTGGCCTCAAGCGATGGATGAAAGATGAGGACAAGGCTTCATGGATCCTTGACAGGTGCGGCTATGTAACACTCTCAACCATCAATGAGGAGGGATTTCCCCGCCCCGTCGCAATAGATGTCATAGCGCATGATGGGATAAGGGAGATATGGATGACGACATACCGCAACTCGGCAAAGGCAAGGCATCTCATGGTCAATCGGAAAGCCGGAATCTCATTTGTCAGGGAAGCTGACAGCGCGAGTCTCACGGGGAAAGCTGAAGTCGTTACAGACAAGGATACGCTGAGACGATATTGGAAAGACTTCTTTTCCCACTATTATCCTGATGGTCCATACGATGAGAACTACTGTCTCATCAGGTTCTCCACACAGAAAGCTAGACTATGGATTGATGGCAAGCATTCTGTCATCACATTCTGAATCTGTTGCTTTCATCCCATCGGCAAGCCAATGGGTTTTTCGCAACAATTCTATAACAGGGAAGATAAGGGCTCTCAGCTTACAGTCAAACTCATAAATTCTCCTGATCCGGGAAAATGAAAGATTTTCACTTTTGTTCTTGAATGGGAGTAAATATGCTGAGAAGCGATAGTAATTGACACTTTCAAGGAATTCCAAAGCCATCGGGTCATCTATGATGATTCCTTTTCCCTTCAGTGCCTTCAACCGCTGTTCATATGAGAAAAACGGTTTCAACTGCATAAAAATGTCTCCCACTGGGCCACATCACATTAGTAGTGAGAGGTGCGGGGAGTCCTGTCATCCAGATAATAGCAAATTCTGAGATATATGTCCAACAAAAGCATAATACAAACAAAGCCTTTCAAACACTGGTGAAGCATTAGAGGCTTCATTACCCTAATCTGTAACATCAATGGACAGGAAACGCTGTGATTCTTCCTGCGGTTCAGCCTTATGTATGTTTCATCACGGTTGCTTCAATCATGACAGCCGGAGTATTACTACCAACTATTTTAAAACGCATGGCAAATGAGTAGAATCAGCTTATGATTACCATATCTCCATCACGCCCAAGAGGAATTGTGGAAGTACCGGCATCGAAAAGCCAGACAATACGCGCGCTTCTGATAGCTGCATTCGCACGCGGTGTCTCTGTTATAAGACACCCGCTTATCTCTTCCGATACGCTCTCTGCAGTCAGTGCTGTAGAAGCGATGGGAGCTGCAGTTACATTCTCCGATGATGATTCCATAGCTACTGTTGATTCTTCCGGCATGCAGCCTGATGCAACCATAACAATTGATGCAGGTAACAGCGGGACAACCACATATCTTCTGTTGCCAATGGCCGCTTCCCTTGGAGTGCCAGTCACAATAACAGGTGATGAGCAATTGAGGAAACGTCCTGTAGGACCTCTGAAAGAAGCTCTTAAAGAGCTAGGCGCTGAAATCTCTGACAGCAACGGCTATCCGCCCATCACAGTAAAGGGGCCTCTAAAAGGCGGAAATACATCAATCGAATGCCGGACAAGCCAGTATCTTTCAGGTCTCCTGCTTGCATCTCCGCTTGCAGAAGGAGAGACTGTTATAGACTGCCCTCTCCTTTACGAGAAGCCATATGTGTCACTCACTCTTGGCTGGCTCGATAAGCAAGGTATTGATTACAATATCACTGATGACTACATGCATTCACATGTGAGCGGAAGACAGCACTATAAGCCATTTGATGAGTATATCAATGGAGATTATTCCTCAGCATCATTCTTCTTTGCGATGGCAGCTATGGCCGGCACTGAGATAACAGTGAAAGGCCTCGACAGGAATGATCCTCAGGGGGACAGGAAAATCCTCACAATTCTTGAGAAGATGGGCTGCTCTATTACCTGGCATGGCAACGAGGTTACTGTGAAAGGCTCCGGCAAGCTAAAGGGCGGAGAATTCGATCTCAATGAGATTCCTGACACATTGCCCATCCTCGCTGTCACGGCAGCGGCGGCGGAAGGAATAACAGTTCTTGGCAACGTCCCGCAGGCAAGAATCAAGGAAACAGATCGTATAGCGGCAATGAGAGAGAATCTCGCAGCGTTCGGCGTTGACGCAGAGGAAACGGAAGACTCCCTTATAATCCACGGGAAAGGAAAAATCCCAGGAGGTGCAGGGAAAGGGTTTGGTGACCATAGAATCATCATGGCGCTTGCTTCCGCGTCATGTGCAGCAGCAAATGATATAACAATCGATGACGAGAGTGCTGTAAGCGTTACCTTCCCTTCATTCTTCAGACTATTCAATTCACTCAGGAGTCAGAAATGATAGATTTAAGATCAGATACATTCACAAAGCCTACAGAGGAAATGCGGAGAGCCATGTACGAGGCGGAAGTCGGTGATGATGTCTATGGCGAAGACCCTACGATGAACAGGCTCCGTGATAAAGCCATAGAAATCACGGGAAAAGAAGATGCCATCATCGTATCATCAGGATGCATGGGAAACCTCATACCGCATATGATAAAAGGCGGGAGGGGCAAGGAAGTGCTCACGGCCTCGACTTCGCATATCGTATGCCATGAGATTGGAGCCATCGTATCGCTGTCAGGTACACTCCCTGTGATTGTCCCATCTGAAAACGGTATCATGAAAGCCGAAGATGTTGAGAAATGCATCCACGGCTATGCCTATGACATGTCCGAAACCAGCATGATTGAGACAGAGAATACAACATCTGGTCTCATATACCCTATCGATACGCTCATGGACATCAAGGCAATTGCAGAAAGGCATAGCCTATGGGTTCATATGGATGGAGCGAGAATATTCAACGCCTCCGTCGAGACCGGTATAACTGTAAAGGAATATGCAAAGAGCGCTGATGACATCACATTCTGTCTCTCAAAAGGCTTGGGAGCGCCAGCGTTCTCCGTACTCTCATCAACAAAGAACTTCATAAAGGAGGCAAAGCGCTGCCGTAAGATCCTTGGTGGAGGAATGAGGCAGGTCGGCATCTTAGCTGCCGCTGGTATCTATGCGCTTGAGCATAATATCGAGAGACTGAAAGATGACCACGCACATCGAGAGATGATATCAAAGGCACTCTCCGAGACGGACTGGGCTGAAGTTGTGATTTCATCAACGAATATGATTTTCTTCCGTACTTCATATCCTATAAAAAATGTCATAGAAGCATTCAGGAGGAAAGGCATGCTCTTCCTGGCGGAGGGAGAGATTGGAAGAATCGTGCTTTCAATGCTCGTCTCAGATGAGGACACTGAGAACGCTATAAGGATAATCCGGGAAATGGATCCGAAGGAGTTTGAATGAGAACAGTCGTTGCAGTATATTCAGCCACAGGCAACAGCCTTTATCTGGCAAAGCTCATCCCTGATGCGGATGTTCATCTTATAGATGAATTCATGAACGGCACATACACAATGCCGGAGGATACAGATAGGCTTGCATTGGTATTCCCAGCGAATGCCTTCTCAGTCCCCTACCCGATGCGACGCTTTATCTCGGAATATCTCGGTAATCGCGATAACTCCTCGCTCGGATACGTCTACGCATTCATAACATGTGCCGGCATTCCCCTCTATACAGCATACGATGCGGCAAGGTGCCTTGAGGATATCGGGGTGGTGCTCTCCTACGCAGCATCTTTCCGTTTTCCTGACACATACCTTCCTCTGAAGAAGAATGCCCCGACCGAGGAAGAGACAGAGAAGACGCTCGAAAAGACAATGTCTCTGATAAAAGCCGCGATTGATGACACAGAGAATGAAAAGATAAAACTGCCCCATAGACTACCAGGCTGGCGAATCATAAGGAAAGCATCACCTGCTGTTGCAGGAGAGAACAAGAAGCTCTCCGTCAGCAAGCGCTGCACTGGCTGTGGAGTCTGTGCCGCTATCTGCCCCATGGAGAATATATCTATCGAGAACGGAAAAGCCGTAATAAACAGTAATTGCATAAAATGCTTTGCCTGTTACCACAGGTGCCCTGTCAATGCTATTGAATATGGCAAAGCACAGGGACAGTATAAAGGTCTTGTAAAGACAGAGGAGCTCAGAAGAAGATGAATTTCAATATAGCTGCTGACAGACGCAACACAAACAGCATCAAATGGAGCCGCAAGGCGATAGAGAATATATCAGCGAATGCAGATGCCGAGCCATTCTGGGTTGCTGACATGGATTTCCTTCCAGAACCGCATATCCAGGAAGCTGGAAGAGTTATTGCAGGTCTTGGCGTTTATGGTTATCCATCATATCCGACAGACAATAGCGCAGTAAGCTCATGGCTGAGACAGAAGCATGGCTGGATAGTATCGGACGAGGATATAATCTTCTGTCAGGGACTTCTTCATGGCCTCGCGCTTGCGATAAACCTCTTCACAAAAGAAGGTGACAGCATTCTTGTACCATCTCCGATGTACAGACCTTTCAGGACGATACCTGAGCTGAACAACAGAAAACTCATTGAGCATGACCTCGATTATAACGATGGTGTCTTCTCTCTTGATATAGAGCGTTTCCGCGCCGATGCAGAGCATGCCGATCTCATACTCTTCTGCTCACCGCAGAATCCTACAGGCATTGTATTCACCAGAGAAGAGCTGGAGAGTGTTCTCATGATTGCGAAGGAGAGAAACATACCGATACTATCCGATGAGATACATTCAGATCTTTCGCACCCGGAGGCAAAGCATCTGCCGATGGGCCTTGTGAATGAGAGAATAGGCGCCAAGTGCGCAACATTCTTCGCTCCATCAAAGACATTCAATATAGCAGGAGAGCATTCTGCATTCGCAGTATTCTCAGATAAGGACATGGAGAAGGAATTCCGTCACAAGGAGGAAGCATTGTGGCTTTCAGAGCCGGGACTTATGATCGGTGAGCTTGCCTCAAGTGCATATCTCAAAGGCTACGAGTACAACAGGGAGTTATGCAGGTACCTCGGAGAGACTATCAAAGCGATGAGAGAGACAGCAGAAAAGCTCTGTCCTGAAGTGAAGATCGTGAACGGAAGCGCTTCATTCGTCGTCTTCATCGACTTCTCAGCATTCTACGGAAAGATTGAGACTGAAGTACTCAGCCACCCAGAGAGATACAAAGGGGGCAAGGATGGCGGTGTTCTATCGCGTTTCTTCGGCGTTGCCGCCGGAGTTGCTGTCAATGATGGCACATGGTTCGGAGACACATGGAAATGCTTCGTCCGCTTCAACTATGGCACATCAAGGGACAGAGTCATCAAAGCGCTTGAAAGAATGCTGAAAGCTATCAGGAGTCTTTGACAGCCTTACCGTTCTTGTCGAAGAAAGTGCCTTGCTTCATGCCCCTTATATACAGGAGGACTGCGAGGCACTTTTTCCTGTATATCGCCTCCATGGCCTCCGCATAGGCAGTAATCTGCCCAATATGCATTGATTCATCCATATATGCGTCTGTCTTGTAATCGACAGCGAGATTGTATTCCTCGCCGAAGACCAGAAGGTCGACAGAGCCCTCCTTTACAGCATCCTCATATGGATAGAAGAATCTCACCTCAGCCTGGCACTCATGACCTTCTATATAGTTATGGAAGAAATCTGATGAAAGGAATGACGAGAGGATTCCTTCAAGCGTGCCTGCTATAACTGCTTTCCCGCTCTCTGTAAGGGATGATGGATATAAAGGCGTATATTCAATCCCCGAGAAAAAAGACTCAAGGAGTGAATGCACCATCGTACCGAAATCCTGCTGCAGCGAGGCTCTGAGCACAATCTCATCGGATGGAAGCCCTGGAAGCCTTGCTCTCTCCTCAGATGATTCAAAGCCGCTTTCTTTATGCGACGAATCCTTTACACCGACGCGTCTCTGGCTGTAGACATACTCTTCCGGCTTTGATGATGGTTTATCGTACCAGGACATGGGACGACGCTGCCGCGCATCCATAGCTGTATCGTAGATATCTGGAATACGCTCAATCTCTCCCGTGATTTCCCCATCGGGGCCTTTGTAGATACCGAAAAGCGATTCAGGACTTATGCTTCTCTTTACGGAGCCTGTGACTATGAGATGCACAGCTGAACGGGTCATAGCTACGTACAGAAGCCTTCTTGCCTCCGCCCTCTCCCTTCTTGCCGCATGCTCGGAGATAACACCCTGTATCGGATCCGACTCAGAAAGAAGCGATGGCATGATAAGTGGATGCTGCCCGCTGATAGCAATCAGCCTGTTCTGCTTTGTTTTATTGGAAGGCTGGGAAAGCGTGTCTGCGATGAAGACAATCGGGAATTGCAATCCCTTCGACCTATGGATTGTCATTATCTGGACCCCGCTCTCGCCTATATGCTGGACAGAGACATTCTCAAGCTTCTTTGCAATTCCGATTCTTGGCCGCAGGTAATCTAGGAAAAGGGGTATCGAGGAGCCTTTCCCATCAAAAAGGGCTGCCGCGCTCCAGATATAATCGAAATGCTCTTTGTACACACTCAGATAGTCTGAGCTCTGAAGATAAACATGATAACCGCTCTCATAGAACATCCTGTCAAGGATTTCCGTGATTTTCCTTCTTCCCGCCATCTCGCGAAGTGAGAAATAAAGCATACGGAGATTATCCCAGGCTTTTCTATCTCGCTCATCCTCGGGAGGATTCTCGGAGAATGCCCTGCCATTCCAGTCGGCAAGTGTCATGATGAACTTGTCAGAAAGGCATGCGAATGGAGAGCGGAGCAGCGCGATATACTGTGCTTTGTCCTCAGGATAGACAAGGAGTGTCAGGAAAGCAAAGATATCCGAGCCAACACCATCTATAAGCGCTGATGTGCTTTCAGCGACTGTATATGGTATGCCTCTCAGCCTGAAGGCCTTCTCAATAGGCATCTGCAAAGCACTTGCTCTAAGAAGTATTGCTATATCAGAGAAAGAAGGACGGCGTGGACCGCTCTTACCCGGTATCAGATACTCATCGCTTCCGATCATGCAGAGAATGCGCTCTGCGATGAAAGCTGCTTCGCTATCGGCTTTCGAAGCCAGTGCTGTTGTATCCGCATCGCTTTCAGGGAGAACATATGTCTCGATTCTCGGAGTTATGCCAGGATTTGCATCCCGCGCTTTTATCTCCTCGTAATCAGCATAGAATGATGATAGCCTCTCACCGGTGAATGAAGCCATGAAGTTCTCAGCTTTCATCTCATTTTCATCAGGTGATGACTCGAAAACAGAATGGAAGACATCATTGAAATGCTCAATGAGAGCCGGTTCAGAGCGATAATTCGCGCTGAGAGAAAGGACTTTCCCGCCTATTGATTTGATATCATCCTTGAGGGCTCTGAAGACTGAGACATCTGCTCCTCTGAAGTAATAGATTGACTGCTTGTCATCGCCAACGAAGAAGAGCTTATCCTTCTCCAGTTCGGAAGGCAGTGGGACACGTGAAGGCGCAAGGCCATGCCGCGCTGAAAGCAGGAAGAGCATATCACACTGCTTTCTGTTATTATCCTGGAATTCATCAATCATGATGTACCTGAATGCCTTCTGATACCACCCTCTTACATCCATGTTCTCAAGCAGTATTCGTCTGCAAAGAGCTTCTGTGTCATGGAATGAGAGAAGCCCTGTACGTCTCTTTTCCCTCTGGAGAGCAGAAATGAAGGATGAAATGAAATCAGATACAGCGCTGACGGAATCCATAGTGCTGTCAATTTCAGAAAGAGAGCGGAGCCTAGAGCTAAGCGGACGATACATCTCCTTTATGAATATCCATAGCTCCTTGTCCTTTTTCCTCGCGAGCTTTCTGTACTCGAAATCCGGCAGTGCCTGATAATCCCCGGAAGAAAACAGCGCGATAGCATTCTCTATATTATCGTGCTCCTTGCTGTCATCATCTTCAGCGTTGAGATCGGCAAGACGCGAGAATACGCTCCCAGCCTCCTTCTCCGCATCTTTTCTAAGCATCTCCACAAGAAGCTTATATGATTCAGTGTTCTCAGTACTGCTGAATGACGTGAGGATATCAGTCTCAGATGCAATCGCCTTGAGAAACGAGAGAATTGACGCTGACGAGTAGAGCTCGGAAAGAAGCATGATGCCTTCCCTGCACTTCTCATCATTCTGGAGGGATGTGTATATGCGCTCAATCATATCGCTCTCATCCTCGTCCTCGAGGCTTGAGAAATCACGGGTAATGCCATAGCGGAGCGAATCGGTACGCGCTATCTCACTCCAGAATGAATCCATTGTCGATATGCGGGCCTTCGGGAAGTGCTCATCAAGCTCTTTTCTCATGCGCTCATCATCCAGAGCGGCTTTCTCCAGAAGCGAATGAATCCTCTCATACATCTCAGCCGCCGCTTTCTTGGTGAATGTGATTGTGAGAATCTCATCAGCATGAGCCTTCCCATCCAGGACAAGACGGACAAAGCGGAGAGAGAGCACTGTGGTCTTTCCGGATCCAGCGCCTGCAGAAACGACTGTGGAAGTATCAGAGAGAACCGCCTCCAGCTGTTCAGCTGAAAGACTTCCAGCGTATATATCGAGAAATTCCCTGCCTGTCATACTACACTGAACCTCCTTCTGCATATTCCGCGGTACTGGCAGCCTGAGCATATGGACTCCGAGGGCTTAGCGCGCCAGTTGCCTTCCGCAATTCCTTCCGCAGCTTCATGAAGCTCTTCCAGTGCTCCTTCTCCCTTCGCGATAGCCGACTCAGTCATCTTCCCGTCGGTAAGAGTGATGAAGTAAGCCGCCTCAGCATTACCATAGCCAGATGCCGATAGCAGAAGCGAATATATAACAAACTGATAGGCTTTCCTTGCTTTCTCGTCTTTATCAGAAGGTCTTCTGCCTTTCTTATAATCGAATATGACAAGATTTCCATCCTCAAGACGCGCTATCCTGTCAGCTATGCCTTCAAGCGTGAATCCATAGTCATCGAATTGGTGAGAAAGTCTCTCCTCTAGGCCCCATCCCGAAATAGGGAGGGAAATCTCATTCATCATTCTTACTGCATCGATAAGATGCGGAAGGTACCGCCTCCTTATGAATCTGACCAAGGCGTCATCTGCCCTCTTTGAGGATGACGGCATTGCAATCTCCTCTCCGTTTTCCCCCAGTCTCTTACCGGCTTTCCATAGCTCCATCTCGGCATCAAGAAGCCTTGGGATGTCAATCTCGGGAGCTGTGCAATCTGTCTTGTAATAACGCTCGAGGACACTATGAAGCCTTGCACCTATCTCCTTGTGGTCTGTGTCATCAGCCTCATAAGACGGAAGGTCGCGGAGTCCGAACTCATATTGCATAGCGTAACGGAATGGGCAGTCCCTATATGATGAGAATGATGTGAATGACAGCCGTACGGGATGCTTTCTTTTCCTGCCTTTGAGCCTATATGTCAGGTCATCATCTCCTTTCCTGCCATGCAAGGAGGCCTGGATAGCTTTCTCATATCCTGTTTTTTCAATCATGGAGATTCTTTCAACATCACTGCGTGAATTCTCAGCCTGATACGGATCTGACTGAGGAATAATACCCTCGGTCCTCACTGCGGAAAGCTCTGAAAGAGGAAGGACAAAACCGCTATATGTCTCAGATGACGCGGAGATATGAAGATGATCCGTGAATGCTGCATAGAGCTTCAGAAGGGAGAGCGTTATATCCTTCTCATCCCTCTCCGCTTTCAGCTCGTAATCGGACATGAAGGATGCCTTCTTCACGATTCTACGGCTATCTGATTCATTGAGAGCAATGATGAAACGATAAGGATAATGAAGGGCCGCATCGAGCGTGAATGGGTATACCCTGACTCCCTTCACTCTCGATTGCGGAACATATTTCACATTCTTCATGTATTGCAGGAACAGCGGGAAAAGCGGCTCTGAAAGCCTGAAACCGGCATCTTCGCATCTCGCCGCTTCCGAGAGAAAATCCTCAAGCTCCTTCATCGCGAATGAATAGACAGACATATCCTCATCATTTCCTGAGAACTGCTCATCCTTCAGAAGTCCGGAAAGAAGCGTGTGAATATATGGAAGAATCTTCTCCGGACGCTTCTCGGCCATGAGTTTATCTGCAGTCAAGCGAAGAAGCCTGTAGTAAGACACACCATTCCTGCTAGGTATTCTCATATACCTGTCATCATTTCGATCTGGAGCGGATGTTATCGCATACTCAACTGCCGTGCTGACAAAAAGCCTCAGCGCCTCACTGTCCCTGAATGGAATTGCCGTATCAAGCATGAAGCTCTTGATGGAATCAAGGGAATAGCCTGAATCATGCATCTCCTGTATTTTCGTCAAGAATGAACCGGAGGATGAAAGAAGAGGAGACTCACCTTCTGAGAAATCGAGGGGAATCGAGAAAAGATAGGCCTCTTCCTGCATATAAGGCCTAAGCTTATCAGAAGAAGGTATGGAAATCGCGATTTCATCGAGTGACACTCCACTATCGAGCAAGTCGCGGATACGCACGAAAAGCGCCCTGATTTCACTTTTCTCATTGTTATAGACTTCATATCGCGGCATCTCGCCATCGATATCATCAATAAGCATTATCCTTTCATCTTCCCTGAGGAATGAAATGAGATTATCTTCCTTCGGGAATGCCGATGGCATGATGATTGCATATCTATCGCAGAGGTTATCAGGCATGACAGGCTTCATGAACGAGCTTTCATACTGCCCTGTCCTGTCCAAGAAGTCCCCATAAGCCTTCCTAAGGGCAATAAGATCCTGAAGTGCATCATGATTCTTGCCTGATACAGCGATGGCATCATCAAGAGATGGAAGCATTGAGAGTATGAAAGTGCCCAGCCTCTTCTCCGCCTCTGGATAATCAGGGGATGAGAAATAGCGTAGAGCCGGGACAATCTCTGAGGCGGCATATGAAGCGAATATAGCGCGCGAGGTATCAGATATAGCCTTCTTTCCTGCTATCCCAGGATAGAAAGGCTCAGAAAAGCTATCGAATGCAAGAACGGAGGAAGCAAGAAGCCCTTTACGTCTGGAAAGCACGTAATCTGTGGAGAAAGCCCTTCGGCTCTCCTCTGTTGGAAATACAAGCACAACGCCATCATCGACAAGCCTGAATAGATCCTCGTAACACGTCATGTGGCAATTATAGCCTTTAATGATGGAAATTTGCATGCTACTCTGATTGCATATGGAAAAAGATAGGACGATTTCCCTTTTTGGCCTTATAGCCACCGCGCTTGCTTCATTCTTCGTGCTCTACATCCTTGGAGGGATTGCAGCCTTCTATCTTGCTGAAATCATCGGAAGAGAATCTGTCATATGCCAGTATATCGTGCTTCATACGCCATATATTCTTCTTTTCCTATTCCTTTTGGCAGCTCCTCCTGTAATGCTGAACACTTCGCTCTTTGGGCTTTCAACACCACAGCATCCAATCAGATGGAAGCTATTCTTCTCATCAGCTGTAATCTCAATCGTGGTGTACATCCTCTTTTCTCTTTTTTCCATGGATAGAATCAGAGTACTCGAAACGGAATGGCAAACACGCGTATTGCTCCTGATTCCCGTTCTGATTCTCACACCGCTTCAGGCATTTTCAGAGGAAATCCTTTTCCGCGTCATTCCCTATCATGCGGCAATCAGAAATGGCAGGACAGGCATTGTCAGGATATCAATCTATGCGCTCATATCCGCCCTCATCTTCGCGCTCCCCCATATTCCGAACAATGAGATACAGCAGGCTTCCTCATATCTTCCACTGCTTTACTATTTCCTATGGGGCTTTCTCGCCGCTATCACAGCAGTGCTTTCCGGAGGTTTTGAAGTGCCAATCGCCATGCATGTAACCAACAATCTCTACATAGTGCTTGCGGTGAATTACGAAGGCTCATCGCTGCCATCACTTCCGCTATTCATGGCAGAAAAACCGACAGCCGCAGCCTCGATAGCGGAAACTGCTGTATTATATACCGTGATGATTTCACTCCTTGCCTCAACGGGCTATATTGGAAGAAGGAGAAAACCATGAGCAGAAAAAGGAAATCTGGCTTTTCAAAGAAACTGAAACGCCTTCTGATAACACTTCTCATCCTGATAATAGTATTCCTTATACTTTGCATTCTAACCCCTTCAGAGAGCACGCTCACAGCCTCTGATTCAGTAACGGAACTGGGATTGCCATCCCCGATAGAAGGGGAAGCTATCATCTCCCACACCGGCTACACGCTTTCATACAATGAGCAATATGAAGTCCCATCCTGGGTCAGTTATGAGCTGACGCGCGATGAAGTGCTTGGAGCATATGACAGGGAAGACAACTTCAGGGAAGACCCGCTCGTGCCCACAGGATCTGCGACTCTTGCAGATTACAAGGGCTCAGGATATGACAGAGGCCACATGGCGCCGGCTGCTGATTTCAAATGGTCAGCGGAAGCAATGAGCGACACATTCTACCTTTCAAACATGTGCCCCCAGGATCCATCCTTCAATCGCGGTATCTGGGCAGATCTTGAAGCTGTTGTCAGGACGATGTCTTACGATAATAGCTCTGTATATGTCGTAACGGGACCTGTACTGACAGATGGACCATACGAGACTATAGGAAAGAGCAAGGTAGCAGTCCCGAAGCGCTTCTATAAAGTCATACTCGATTACACTGATCCTGAGATAAAAGCCATAGGCTTTGTGCTTCCGAATGAGGCTTCAGACAAAGCATTGCAGCATTTTGCCATGAGCGTGGACAGTGTAGAGGAAATCACAGGCATTGATTTCTTCCCTTCCCTTCCCGATGAGCAGGAAGAAATCATCGAAGGCAGCGTAAACACAGCGCTATGGAATTTCTCAGGATTCACTCCTACTGGAGAAGTGCCTGAAAACGGTAATATCGAATATGTCGCACCATCAGCGAAAGAGAAGATTCTCAACGCCGCTATCGATGTATTCGTTGATATCAAAGGCGAAGTATTCTCGCTCCTTGGCATCAGCGATATTGCTACCTCTCTCGGTCTTATCTGATTTACAATGAAAGCGCATTGAAAGGAGATTCGATTATGGAAGAACTGCTCAGTCTGAATAAAAAGAAACTCGGCTTTGGACTTATGAGACTGCCAAAGGATAGTAACGGGAATATCGATGAGAAGCGTACTGCGGCTATGGTTGACCGTTTTCTTTCCGAAGGCTTCACTTATTTTGATACAGCTTATGCCTATCAGGGCTCTGAGGAGATGTTCAGGAAGACAATAGGCTCAAGGTACAGCCGTGACAGCTATACAATCGCAACGAAGCTGCCAAGCGGTCCGCTTGGGGAAGGTGCTTCTCCAGAGGAGCTCTTCAGAACACAGCTGGAGCGTACAGGGCTTGAGTATTTCGACTTCTATCTCCTTCACAGCATCAACAGCTCGAACATAAAGATATTCAATGAGTGCAATGCATGGGAATTCGGCATGAAGCTTAAGAGAGAAGGACGTATAAAACACCTTGGATTCTCTTTCCATGACACACCTGAAATGCTCGACGAACTCCTTACAGAGCATCCGGAGGTGGAATTCGTACAGCTGCAGATAAACTATCTCGACTGGACAAGCCCGAGAATACAGTCTGAAGGTGTCTATAATGTCGCAAGAAAGCACAACAAGCCGATTATAATCATGGAGCCTGTAAAAGGCGGCATTCTATCGATGCTGAATGATGACCTTACGGAGCCATTCAGAAAGCTTTCCGACAGCACTCCAGCATCTTACGCGCTTCGTTATACTGCAAGCCTCGATGGCATCCTCGCAATCCTTTCAGGCATGAGCACGGAAGAGCAGGTCGAGGATAATATAAAGACATTCTCCCCTGCCAAACCGCTCACGGACGAGGAAATGAAAGCGATTCAGGAAGTAAAGGAATCCATCAAGCAGCTCCAGACTATCGAGTGCACAGCATGCCGCTATTGCGTTCCAGGCTGTCCGAAGAAGATTGATATACCATCTGTTTTCCGCATGCTTAATGATGAAGTGATTGTTTCCGACAAGACAAAGCCAAAGACGGATTACATGAATATGATTCAGAATGGCAAGAACGGAAGGGCCTCAGATTGCATAAAATGCGGAAAGTGCGAGAAAGTATGCCCGCAGAAGCTACCGATAAGATCGCTTCTTAGCACAGCTGAAGCCAAACTTGTCTGACAGACTCTTGCATTTGTCTGCTGTAGCTGATAGGATTCACCCGATTGCCCATGTGGCGGAACTGGTAGACGCGCTAGTTTCAGGTACTAGTCTGTAACAAGGTGGGAGTTCGAGTCTCCCCGTGGGCATGTTCAGTGGATTATCATCAGCATTCAGCTGTCCTCAGGCAATATTCTTTGCAGCTTCCCATTCTTTTCATCAGCTTTATTGTCACTTGGATAAACAATTGCTATTCTCAATGCATGATACGCTTATTGTTCCTCGGCGAGATAACAGGCAGGCCTGGCATCACGGCACTGAAGAAAGGCCTTGCCTCCCTCAAGACTGAGTATGAGATAGATTATACAATCGCAAACGGCGAAGGCATGACGAATGGTTTCGGTATCGGGAAGGCTCATTCAATACAGCTTGGAAAGATGGGGGTTGATCTCGTCACTGGAGCTGAAAAGCTCTTTTTCAAGATAGACATGGTCGAATTCATACCGAAAGCCAGCTTCATACTGAGACCTGTCAACTACCCTCCTATGTGTCCTGGACATGGTATAAAATACGTTACAGTAAAGAACAGGAAGCTCATGATCATCAACCTGCAGGGCAACTCAGGCTTCGCGAGACAGAGCATACAGAATGCGTTTTATTCAATCGACAGCATACTGAAGAAAGCCGAAGAGAATGGTGATGGCTGCATTCCCATAGTCCTATTCCATGCCGCGATGTCAGCAGAGAAGAAAACAATGAAATTCTTCCTCGATGGCAGGGTAAGCGCTGTCATAGGCACACACACGAAAGTGCTTACAGCTGATGAATGTGTAACAGATAAAGGCACCGCATATATAACAGACAACGGCAGAGTCGGCTCATTCATGTCAGTTTCTGGCTTCGATCCGGAAACAGAGATAAAGAAGCTGAGGACTCAGATTCCTGTCAGAAGCCAGGAATGCTGGAATGATGGTATAATAGAAGGAGTGGTTGTCGACATAAACGAGGAAAGCGGCAAAGCTGAGAGAATCGAGCGTATAGCAAAGCATGTTGAGATAGTCAGACCCGAGGAAAAGGACGAATGAAGCAGATTGTGACGATACAGGAGAAAACGGATAAAGGCCTCATCGCGGGTTGCGATAAAACAGCCTGTGAAGGATGTAAGGGCTCCTTTTTCTGCACTTCCAAAAAATCATCATTCACAGTCACAAATCCCGATGGCATACCACTCGAGGAAGGTGATAAGGCAGTAATAGAGCTTCCGCCAGGGAAAACACTGTTTTCTGTATTCATGAGTCTGGGACTGCCTCTTATCATGTTTCTCCCAGGCTACTTCATCGGATTGCTCTTTACAGATAACGAGGGCTTATTATTCCTTTCTGCAATCATTAGTGTAGCTATTGGTTTTGCTATTTCAGCGCTATATTTCCATTTCAGAAGAAACAGATTCACTCCGAGAATCATCCGCAAAGGAGATGCAGAGGATTGAAAAGGCTCTTCATTCTTCTCGTCGCCATCCTTATCCTTACATCCTGCTCCTTCCGGAATGAAGAGGAGAGGCATGAAAAACTCGAAAGACCTAGCATAATACTTGAGAACGCAGAGTTCACATTAGGTCAGGATAATAATCAGCCTGTGTACATTAAAAGCAGTGTCATGATGCTCTACTCTGAAGACCATAAGGCAATTGTCGAGAACATGTCATTCATCTCATACGACGAGAACATGACACCTTCGATAGAAGGCTCCGCAGACTACGCAGAGATAGACACTGAAGCGGAGACGATGGCGCTCAGCGGCAATGTGAGGATGTATCAGCATGAGGAGAACATGACAATCGAGTCCGATGCTCTCAGCTTTGATACAGCAAATGACGAGATTACTGCCGATGGTGAGGTTTATGCATCTTCCGACGATGGAAGCTTCAGAGGCTCAGGGTTTGCCGCGGATCTCAGGGAGAAACGGTATTCATTCAGGACGATTTCAGAAGGAGTATTCAATATATGAGAAAGCTTTGTCTTCTGTTTTCCATCTTTCTCATCGCGGCATACGTATGGGGAGATAATATTGAATTCTCAGGCGGCGAGAGCTCTGTAGAACTGAGAGACGGAAGGGAGAATGTCACACTTTCCGGAGGAGCTTCCGTGACAGTCGGCTCAATGATAATCACAGCTGACGAGATAACGCTTACAGGTGAGAACTGGAGATATGTTGAATGTTCGGGCGGCACATCAATAACCGACGAAGAGAGAGGAATCAGCATAAAAACCCAATCAATATGGTATGACAGGGAGAATGAAAGGATTCTCATCTCATCATGGTTTGAAATCGATGACACGGAAAATGAGGTATATGCCGCAGGTGCGTCTCTTGAATATCTTCTGGAAGAGGAGCTTCTACGCCTCAGCAAAGATATCTCGCTGCTGAAAGCCTCTGACGACAGCATAATGCGCTGTACCGCCGAGAGTGTAGTCTTCTCGCGCACAGCCAACACTGTCGAACTCAGGGGAAATGCGTCGGTTGATTGGGATGGTGACAGATATGAGGCTGAAGTCATCAGTGTTAATCTCGATACGGACAGCATCATGCTGGATGGAAGGATAAGGGGTGTGATAAATGGCTGAGCTCGTCGTTGACCATCTATCGAAATTCTATGGAAGGAAGCATGTTGTCAAGAACGTCTCATTCTCCATGTCCAGCGGGGACATCACAGGACTGCTCGGGCCCAACGGAGCTGGGAAGACCACATCATTCTACATGATAGTAGGCTTCATAAAAGCCGATGGAGGCTCTGTCGTCGTCAACGGTCATGATATAACAAAGCTGCCTATGCACAAACGCTCGAGAATGGGACTTGCGTATCTCCCGCAGGAGGCATCTGTTTTCAGGAAGCTGACCGTGGAAGATAATATAAAACTGGTTCTTCAGGCTGAAAAGAATATGAATGGAAGCGAGAAGAAAGAGCTCCTGGAGAGTCTTATCTCCGACTTCGGCCTTGATAGAGTCAGAAAGCAATATGGTTACACGCTCTCCGGCGGTGAACGGCGACGAACAGAGATAGCCCGTTCTCTGGCTACAAAGCCCGAATTCCTGCTTCTCGATGAGCCTTTCGCTGGAATAGATCCAAAGGCTGTATATGAGATCAAGCAGATCATAAGACGACTTGCATCATCTGGAATCGGGATCCTTATCACAGACCATAATGTGCGTGATACGCTTGAAATAACGACAAAGGCGCATATCATATCAGATGGGGAGATTCTTGTATCAGGGACGCGTGAGGAGCTGCTTCATAATGAAGAGGCGCGCGAAATCTACTTCGGCAAGGACTTCGACAAGGATGCACAATGATTCATCAAGGGCTTGATCTTTCGCTTAAGCAGGAACTTAAACTCAACGCACAGCTTGTCCAGACAATGGAAATGCTTTCTTTTTCGCAGGATGAGCTGAGAGAGAAGATCAAGAAAGAAGCTGAAAGCAACCCTGCCCTGCTCATTCATGACGGAGAGGCATCCTATGACAAGCTCAGAAATGAATACAGGAGCAGAACCGAAAGACGTGAAAGCTTCTCTGACGATGCACCTTATCTTCCAGATGACAGAGAGAACAGCAACTGGATGGAAGCGATAGTCAGTGAGAAGGAAAGCCTTCAGAGCCACCTCATGGCGGAACTGGGATGTCTGAATATCGAGGACAATGTAAGACGGACAGCAGAGACACTGATTACATCTCTGGACAGAAATGGTTTCTTCCCCTCCTCTCCAGAATCACTTGTCAGGAAAGATGAGCAGCCATACGTCAAGGATGCGCTCGATATAATAAGACATATGGAGCCTGATGGCGTAGGCGCTATGGATTGGAGAGATAGCCTTATCATCCAGGCTGAAGCGAAAGGCATGGAGGGAAACGAGCTCAGGCTCTTCAGCTCTTTTGTCTACAATGAGCTCGATAACGCACGTCTCGGCAAGTTCGATATCATAGCCAAGAACCTTGGCATAGAGAAAGAAGAGGTCAACGCCCTCTATGAATTCCTGAAGACCCTTACCCCATTTCCGGGACGCAGATATGGCTCTGAATGGGAAGAGTATATAATTCCCGAGCTTTCGATAAAGAAAGAGGATGGGATTCTCACTATGCGCGTGAATAAAGACGCGATTCCTTCTGTCGAGATTGATCCGGAATACAAAGAGCTTGCCGAGGAGTACAGGAAAAGCGACAGCAGGGAGGCGCAGGAAGCGGCTTCATTCATAAAAGGAAAGATAAATGCCGCCAACAATCTCATCACTCAGCTGAACATGAGAGCCAGGACTATAGAGAAGACAGGCGCTGTTCTTATGGAGAAACAGAGAGATTTCTTTCTGAATGGTCCGCTCTATCTGAAAGGAATGACGATGCAGGAAGTCGCGGATGAAGTGGGCGTGCATGAGGCAACGATAAGCAGGATTGCCTCATCGAAGTATATCGACACCGATTTCGGGATTTATCCTATAAGATCCCTTTTCTCTAATTCCGTCACCTCTGATAACGGAAGCAATATCTCAAAGAATGCCGTGAAGGAAATGATACGTCAGATCATAGAGGAAAACAGCACAGGCAAAGCGCTATCCGACCAGAAGATAAGCGACATACTCATGCAGCGCGGCATCAAGACAGCACGAAGGACTGTAAGCAAATACCGAAAGGAGCTCGATATAGATTCATCATTCTCCAGGAACAGCTGATACCCATTATTGTTTTGTTTTATCTGAAATCATGCGGTATAATCAGAAAAAAGGGGAAAAGGAGGCAGTATGAATCTAACATTCAGAGGCATCGGATTCACACCTACGGACGAAGATCGTGAATTTCTCGACAAGAAACTGAAGAAACTTTCGTTCGCGGATGACTATCTCCACGATCTGGATATCGTGGCAACGAAGGAGAGCAAGGGCATCGGCTTCCATATCGACGCGACACTCCACTTCACATGGAAGAAAGAGAAAGTAGTCTCCCAGGATGCCTACGAACTTTACGAAGGTATTGAGCTTGTTGCCGATAAAATACAGGCAGCGGCTAAGAAAGAAAAAGAAAAGACAATGAAAATCTGATGTTAAGGGCTGCTTCGGCGGCCCTTATTCATTGCACTGTGCTGTGCTATAATTCCCGGTATGAATGAATTTACGGTCCTTGACCTTCTGGATCTTGATTTGAGGGAACACAACAATCTGCAGCTTAAATGCATCGCCGGGCGTTCCGGACTTTCCAGAACAATCCGCAATTCGAAGATATCACGTCCAGGACTGGCGTTCACTGGCTTTTTTGAGGCATTCTCAGGGCAGAGCATCCAGCTCATAGGACGCGCTGAGCAGTCTTATATCGATATGCTCGAAAAACGGAATGAATATGGGAATATAGAGAAATTCTTCTCCTATGACATGCCATGCATCGTCTTCATCGGTGGATACAAGCCCTCTGAGCATTTTATAGAGCTTGCCGAGAAAAATGCTGTAGCCATTCTCTCGACACCTCTCGAGTCCTCTGATTTCTCAAGACGTCTCTACTCCCTTCTTGATGAAGTCTTCGCGGCAACGATGACAATCCACGGCGTACTTGTCGATGTATATGGAATCGGGGTGCTTATCACAGGTGACAGTGGTGTCGGAAAAAGCGAGACTGCGCTGGAGCTTATCGAAAGAGGCCACAGGCTCATAAGCGATGACACTGTAAAGCTCAAGAACATATCAGGCACATTCCTGATGGGCATGGGCGAAAATCCATATCTTGCCCACCATATGGAGATTCGAGGACTTGGGATTATCAACATAGCGAATCTTTTCGGTGTCGGGACTATCAGGGAAAAGAAGCATGTCCAGCTCTCTGTTGTCCTCGAAAACTGGGAATCAAACAAAGTGTATGACAGAATCGGTGACTCCCTTACAGACACATATCTTGGGATAACAATACCGAAAATCGTCATACCAGTACGTCCTGGCAGGAATGTCCCAATACTCATCGAAACAGCGGCTGGCAATGAGAGAATGAAGAAGCTAGGATATTACTCATCGAAGGAATTCGACCAGAATGTACTAAAATGGCTGGAAAGCGAAGCTGCTCGCAAAATGTACTTCAACAGTGACGAGATTCTTGGAGGCGATGGCGAAAGTGATCAGTAAAGAACTTGAAGTACAGAACAGAGCAGGAATTCATGCACGTCCTGCGACAGAAATCTCCACGACAGCGGCAAGATTCAAATCTGATATATTCTTCGTGAAGGACACGATGAAGATAAACGCAAAGTCAATCATGGGTGTCATAACACTCGGGGCGACATACAAGACGAAAATATTATGCATATGCGACGGAGAGGACGAAGAAGAGGCAATGGAGGCCCTTGATTCCCTTTTCAGGAGGAGATTCGAAACTTGAAGAAGCTCACCGAAAGGCAGAAAGAGATCCTTGACTACATCTCAGCTTACATCTTGACGAATGGACGCTCACCTTCCTTGAGGGAAATCGGGGAAGCTTTCGGATTTTCACATATTGCCGCGCGCGATGCGGTGTCCGCTCTTGTGAAGAAGGGTTGGCTAGAGAAGAAAGACAATGGACTCAGATCCCTAGCCTTCCCCCAAGACGAAAGACTCAAGAGGGAGAATAACGCGGTACCTTACTATAAGCATGAGCCCACGATTGAGGAACTTGAGGATGGGACGGAGATAAATATCTACATACCACGAACTCTCAACGCTTCCTACGTTTTCCGCGTGACTTCCGAATCAATGCACAATGGGGGGATTCTTCCTGGCGATTATGCGGTGATGACTGAATCAACACTGCAGAATGCTGACGGGAACATAACACTCGCCTACTATGGTGATGATGAGAAAACGCCGGAGCTTCGCATCCTCAGACGCATAGGAAATGGCTATGCACTTCTTATCCCCGATAATGATACAATGGGCGTTATAAAAGCAGCCGAAAGCAGTCTAAGGATTCTTGGCCGCCTTATATCCATCAGGAGGGATTACATTTGAACTACATACTGCTTGGTCCTGAAGAGGGACAGAAAAGCGATTGGCTTGAAAGTGAGAAGAAACGTGTGCTTAAAGAGCATCCGGACGCCGAGATTCTCCAGATATATGTTGGCGATGACAAAGGGGATGACCTTGATGCAGCCCTCTCCCAGCCATCTCTCTTCTCATCTTTCCGGTTTGTCATCATCAAGCAGTATGAGAACAGAAGTGCTAAGGACACATTCGATAAAGCAATTATGGATTTCCTCTCATCCGGTCTCACAGATGCTGAATTCGTGATTATCTCATCGGAGAAATCACAATCACGGATAAGAAAGGAAATCATTGGCAGCAAGAATGTCAGCGTCATCATGTTCTGGGAGATGTTCGATAGCCAGAAAAAGGATTGGATAAAAGCTGCATTCCAAAAAGAAGGCTTTTATATCGGCGTGGAGGCCATCGATGAAGTTCTTTTCTCTGTTGATAACAATACAGCGGAGATGAGGAATCTCGTCTCGGCGTTATCTTTATACTTCCATTCATCAAGCGATGGGAAAACAGAGATAACCACGGAAGACATCAGGAAATACGCGCTCCAGACACGAGGAGAAGATGGTCTTACTCTCTTTCAGGCTATTGCTGATGGCGACCTCGAGCATGCAGAGTCGATAGCTTCTTCGATTATATTATCTGATTCAACAGCAGCAGGAAGGGCTTTCCAGACTGTCATCCAGCGTTTCAGGCAGCTTGAAAGCTTTGAAATACTGAAAGCCTCCGGAAATGGCGAGGAGTACGCATTCCAGAATGCAGATAGCCTCTCGCCTTATCCTGTTTTCTACCCTACAAAAGGAATAAAGAAAAAGGACTGGCCTCTTTTCAGGAAAGCGGCACAGCGCTATCCGCTCAAAGATACATCGAGAATCATCGGCTATCTGGGAAGAATGGACAGAATTGTCAAAAGCACTGGTAGCGAATGGACAGGACTTCTATTCTCATCCATTCTATGCACTGTAATGATAGACAAAGGAAGAGAAGAGGATTTCTCGCTGAGTGACAATCCGCTTGCAGAAAGCATTTAGAAGCTCAGCTTGTGCAATACCCTCTCCGCGACTGTCTCCGGGATAGACGCACCTTTTGCAAGCTCAGAAGCTGAGAGACTGAGAATAGCCTCAACTGAGCCATATTTCTGCATGATTCTCTTTGATCTGGCGGGTCCTATACCATCAATCGATTCAAGAAGAGAGAATGACGCTTCCTTGCTTCTCATCCTCTGATTGAATGAAGTGGCAAATCGATGGCACTCATCTCTCACCGCGATAAGCACACGAAGACCTGGATTGCCGCGATCAAGGAGCAATGACTCCCTGTCTCCAGGGAAGACAATCTCCTCATGCTCTTTTGCGAGCCCTATAACCGGGAAATCAAGGCCAAGGGCTGAGAGGGAATCGAGGGCGGCGCTCACCTGCCCTTTTCCACCATCAACCATCAGAAGATCCGGCATCTGAGCTCCTTCATTGAGAAGTCTCTGATACCGTCGTCCCACTGCTTCCCGCATTGACTGGAAATCGTCGATCTTCCCATCCAGGGACTTTATGGAGAAGTGCCTGTATTCCTTATTCGATGGATTACCGTCCCTGAATACAATAAGGGAGGCGACTGTATACTTACCAGAAAGCTGAGCGATATCGAAACCTTCGATATGAAGAGGAAGAGTATCAAGGCCAAGCTCTTTCTGAAGCACTTCAAGCGATGGAGTGTTATCAACATCACGAAGCCTCTTCTCAACATCTCTTGAAGCATTCTCCGCAGCCATCCTGAGTATCCTGTAGTGCTTTCCATCCTTAGGCACCGTAATATACACGGGGCTCTTCAGCTCATCGTTGAAGTATCTTGCTAGAAGCTCCGTATCGATATCACAGGAAACGAAAACCTCCTGTGGCAGCGTATCACCATCGCTGTAATACTGCACAAGAAATGAGAACAATGTCTCAGTCTCATCGCCAAGGCATTCAGCCCTGTACAAAGCCTTGCCTATCAGACGCCCTGAGCGGAACTGCATTATCGATATCGTGCATAGATAACTTCTCATCTCGATAGCCACGTAATCTCGGCTATCCGATGTGAAATCCTCCACCATCTGGTTCTTCTGCATGACCGTAAGAGCCTTAAGCTGATCGCGCTTTCTGGCAGCTGTCTCGAAATCAAGCTCTTTTGCGCTCTTGTTCATCTCACGCTCGACTTGCTTTATCATCGAGGAATCATCACCGGAAAGGAAATCCTCGATTTCCTTCACATATGATGAGTACTCCTTTTCGGACACGGCTCCGATACATGGTCCAGCGCACTTATGGATATGATAATAAAGGCATGGCGTCTTCCTCTCTTTCAAAGGAGCTGAACATAGACGGAGAGGATAATTATCCTCAACAAGCTTGAGATATGTATCAAGCTTCATGCCATCAGGATATGGACCAAAATACTTCGAGCCATCCTTTATTACCCTTCTTGTCTTGTAAATCCGCGGGAATTTCTCATTGGTTATCCTTATAACAGGATAGCTCTTCCCATCCTTGAGAAGAATGTTGTAATGAGGATTGTACTTCTTGATGAGGTTGTTCTCTAAAATGAGAGCTTCATATTCGTTACCGGTGATAACGAAATCTATGGTGACAATCTTCTCTACAAGCGCAGCGGTCTTAGCATTCCTGTTGGGAAGGAAATATGAAGTCACACGTCTCTTCAGGTTCTTAGCCTTGCCGACGTAGATAACCACCCCTTCCTTATTCTTCATGAGGTAGCACCCCGGAGATTCCGGCAGCTCCCTCGCCTGCATTCTCGCGCTTTCCGACATAGCCTGAGAATAGCTTCTCGAAAAGGATTTGACAACTTATACTCATGTTATGGCCGCACTTGATAACCTGATTTCATCATTTGATGATGAATTGAGAATAAACATAGAGAATCTTTTCAACCGCTATCATTTCACAGAGAGCCAGAAGCTGGAAATCGCAAAAGACGAAGCTGACCTAAGGCAATGGAAGGAGCCTCATTTCTTTTCACTGGCAGATTACCAGAAGATAGACAGAAGGCAGGATGGAAGGAAAGGAGATGCTTATCTATCGGCGCTCAGGAAGCATATGGACAATCTGAGGAAAAGCGAGACAGATTATTCTTCATTCATACCGGACTTCCGGCCTCGCTCGAAGTACAGGACAGTATTCTCCGATGAGAAGATAGTTCTCGGAAAATGCCCATGTCCTGTTGATGGAGAGAAGACACGCTGCTGCAAGCTGACAACACTTGATGCTGTCATGCAATGCCCATTCTCATGTTCGTACTGCTCTGTGCAGTCATTCTATACGGAGAATGAAATTCATGCGGTCTCAGATCTGAAAGAAAAACTTCTGCATCTGGAAATCAGCCCTGATACATGGCATATCGGAACAGGACAGGCTTCAGACTCACTCGTTCTTGGCGATGATTACGGAACGCTTAGCGCGCTATCAGCATTCGCAGAAGCTCATCCCGATCTCGTGATAGAACTCAAATCAAAATCTGGACGCAACGTCTTTGACAGAAAATATCCCGCCAATATGATATTCACCTGGTCGCTGAATGCACCAACAATCATAGAGAAGGAAGAGCATATGACAGCGTCACTCAAAGGACGGCTGGAAAACGCAGAAAGAGCCAGAGACAAAGGTGCACTTGTCGGCTTTCATATCCATCCAATGGTCTATTTCAAAGGCTGGGAGGATGAATACAGATATGTTGTCTCCGAGATAGAGAAACGCTTCTCCCCAGATGATATCATCCTCATAAGCATCGGGACTCTGACATTCACGAAATCAGTACTGAAGCATCTTCGTGAAAGGGGTGATGAAAGCAGAGTGCTTGAAATGGATCTTGTACCCGCCGCAGGTAAATTCTCCTATCCGCTTGAGACGAAAAGGAAGATGTTCAGGCATGTTTATTCATCTTTCTCTGAAGATTATCATAAAGATGTATTCTTCTATCTATGCATGGAGGATCCCTCATTATGGCAGCCAGTCCTTGAAAGAGAGTACTCATGTGACAAAGATTTCGAGCTGGATATGAAGGAAAGCTACATAGAAAAGATAAAGAGCAGGAGGAATGGATGATTCTGGATCTCGGACCGCTTAAGCTGCATTACGAAGTATCAGGAAGCGGAAAACCACTGATTCTTCTTCACGGAAACGGAGAGGACATGACAATCTTCGACAAAGCCTTACCTCTTCTTGAAAAGCATTTCACAGTCTACAGACTGGATACGCGATGCCATGGAGGAAGCACGAAGATGCCGAAAATCCACTATACGCTCATCGCTGATGATCTCCATGTCTTCATAAAGCTTCTGAAGATTGAAAAGCCTGTAGTCTATGGCTTCTCAGATGGTGGTATAGCATCACTTTTACTGGAAATAAGACATCCGGGAACTGCCTCAGCGCTCATCGTCAGCGGAGCGAACACAAAACCGAGCGGCCTCAAACTATGGTATCGCGTCGGAGCGTGGAATGCGTTCCAGAGAACGCGTGACCCTCTTATAAACCTGATGCTCTCTGAGCCCCATATAAAGAAAGAGGAACTGGAGTCCATCAATATACCGGTGCTTATCACAGCGGGAGAGAAAGATCTTGTCAGGAGAAGGAATACAGAGTTCATCAGGAACAGCATTCCGGATTCAAAACTGATGATACTTTCTGGAGAGCATCATCAATCATACGTCGTTGATTCCGATAAAATCGCGAAGATAATAATCGAGGCTGAGCATGAGAGAAACGGAATATGAGAAACTGCTTCTGAAAGCCGAAACCACGCTCGGTACCATCAGCGCTATCTTCTTCCTGATTACATTACTTCTGATTACGTTATTCATCCCTTCAGATAGTCTACCCTTCTGGGTGATATTCATCTCCAGCCTGATTCTTTTCTTCATAGCCATTGCGATATGTCTGGAAATCGAGAGAGTCACAGGATGGTATGAGTGCGGGAAATGCCATCATAAATATGTGCCGACAAGGAAAGCGGTGCTTCTTGCGCCTCATATGGGACGGACAAGATATCTGAAATGCCCTGAGTGCGGAATGAAAAGCTGGAATAGGAAAATACTGAGTCAGCAGACTGCTGAATTGTAAATATCTTCTATCGTATACAGTCTAATGCGTCCATCATTCTCTGCCGCATTCTTGATATCATCGGCAAAACCAGATTTAGAGAAGAACCAATATAGGATATCTCCTGCACACAATTAATTGCGAATTATTTAATATTTCAAGATTTAATATTCAAATATTAAAAACACTATTCCAGTACCTGTACATTGATTGCAAGACATCATATATATGATTTCCGTCAAAGCTTAATCAGATGGCACACTCACAGACATAAAAGCGTTACGCCTTAAAGATGGCACAAGATTGCCTACTCCTATTTCATCCGCGGAATATGCTAATGGCAATATCTATTGGATCGGAGATAATGACAGTACAATATATGTCGCTGATTTTTCTTCTGCATCAGATGAAGCCGGAAAGTTCACTATTGATAACAACATCCTTGGAGATGACCTCTTTGTCAGGAATGACGGGAAGATCATCTATACAGGAAATGTGACAGGAAATACATCAGGCACATATATGTACGATCCAGACAAAAATACGAGCATACTTATCTCTGAAAACAAGATGGATGTGCACCAGATATACAATATCACCTCACTATGAATCATTCCTCACAGTCCGCATAAAACCTCATCTGAGAGTATCAAATGAGGTTTTGTGCTGGATTCCCTATTGCTCTTTCTGCATCGCGCTCAGTGCCAATGCACCAAGGCCTATGCCGAGCATTGTGAAAGCTGATGTGCTATCGATGGAATGAAGTACTGAGAGAACTGCTACAGCAACACCCATCGCCAGTGCTATTGCTCTGCATATTATAGTCAGAAGATTTCCTGATTTATCCTTACTCTTCATTTCCTCTGAAGATGGAGTACGGCAAGTCATCAACTCATCAATAGAGACACCAAGAACCTCTGCAAGATGTGGCAATGTACTTATGTCGGGATAAGAGATATCCCTCTCCCATTTTGAGACGGCTTTGTCCGTAATACCCATTTTCTCAGCAAGCTCCGCCTGTGTCATGCCAGAGGCTTTACGTCTCTCGGCAATCATCATCCCTAGTGTTTTCTTTTCCATGCCTGCAGTATCCTTCAGGATGACCTGTATACTCCACCGACGATCAGTTTAACTGACTAAACCATCAGTTTACTTGAGTTTCTCGAGGAAAATCTCCTTCTCGCGCTTCTCCAGAGGACACTCCTCACCGTTAAGCATTTTCTTTATCGCATCAAGCTCATGGGCAGAGAACGTTTTTGATTTGAGCACATGATTTTCAAATGCATCTGTCGCTATCGGACAGACTTTTCTCACGATTTCAAGCATTACGATTCCGTACTGTCTTATCTCATACTGAGCATGGGAATCGAGTCTGAGCTTGAGGAAGTGGAAAAGGTTATGCAGATCGATTTCCCAGTAGAATTCTGTATAAAGCGATAGAGGAAGATCGATTCTTGCAATCTCTCTTGCAATCCCCATATCGAGAAGCTTGTGATAATTCTCAAAGACCCTCTCCTGATCAGACTTGAGGATAGCCTTCACCTCTGCTGCTGTTTCAGAGGAAACAGGCTCATTCATTCTTCCCTGCTTATTATCTTCGCTCTGCAGCGCGATATTCTCGTCAGCAGGCACATAGACCTCGTCTTTCATCACTGAATAACGACCAGAAATCTCATTCATTCTCGCTGTGCGATGCCGTGTCCACTGTCTTGCCACAAAGATCGGCATCTTCACATGGAATGTGAAAACCACCTGCTCAAATGGAGATGTATGCTCATTGCGCATCAGGTAATTGATAAGCCCTTTATCCTGTCTGTATGTCTTCGTGCCTTCGCCATAGCTCACGCGTGCCGCCTGAACTATACGCTGGTCTGAGCCAAGATAATCCACAAGCCTTATGAATCCATGGTCGAGAACAGGGAATTCCTTGTCGAGAATTTCTTCAGCTTCCGGTACTACACAATGCATAAATCCCTCCTAAAGCAGCTGCATTCTGCTAAGAGCAACAGCAGCTCCAGCCACAGCCGCAGTTTCCGTCCTCAGTATTCTGCTTCCCAATAGCATCGGACGGTATCCTTTATCGATGAAAAGTTTTCTTTCCCTTTCAGACCATCCACGTTCCGGCCCTATTGCAAGGACAACCCTCTTTCCAGATAAATCCGCATGGGAAAGCTTCTCAGCACCTCTGACGTTATCAAGAAGTATATACACATCTCCCGCGGCTTTCTCAATAGCCTCTTGTGCATTCTTCACGATAGAGACATCACTCACGCCTGTCGCACCTGCCTGCATTGCCCCATCAAGAAGAATCTCCCTGTATTCACCTTTTGTGTACAAAGAAGCCGCGAGATAGCTTTTCTCACCTAGATCCGAAACAGGAAGTATGAGACGCTCCACACCGAGCGAAACGGCTTCCCTGAGTATTCTTCTCATGCATATAGGCCGAACCTGAGCGACAATCATCGTCAACGGATAAAGGCTTGATGTATCACGCTCTGGAATGAATCTTATTGCTATGCCTTTCTCATCCGATGATAGAATTTCAGCCATTCCCTGAAAGCCATTGATTATTCCAGCTTTGAAGGAATCTCCTGCCTGAAGGTGCAGAACCTTTCTTATATGCTTTGCCCTCTCATCCGCGAAAGGGAGGAAATCCTCCCCTTCTTCCAGAAGTATTATATTCACTTGTCACGTCCAAAAAGATGGGCAAAGTACTTTATACCCTCAAATGATGGTGTATCTATATCCTCTTTCCTCATCTTCCACGACCAGTTCGATGTTCCGCATGTCGCGGGGACATTCATCCTGGCCTCGCTTCCAAGTCCGAGAATATCCTGCATCGGGAATATCGCATACATGGCAGGAGAGCCCATCAGCGCTCGGATCATCCGCCATACCACCTCGTCATCACTGCATTCAAAATAGCGGCGCACATAATCCTTCATACCATCATCAAGCTCGTCATACCAGCCTTTTGTGGTGTTATTGTCATGTGTGCCTGTATAAGCAACTGAAAGCTTCTCGATGTTATGCGGAAGATATGCGTTGTCAGTCTGCCAGTCCCCATTATCGAAAGCGAAAGCAAACTGCAGAATCTTCATGCCCGGGAAACCGTTGTCAAGACGGAGTTTATCGACTTCAGGAGTTATTACACCAAGATCCTCAGCTATTATAGGGAGGTCGTTGCCAAGAGCTTTTCTTACAGCATCGAAAAGCTCCTGCCCCGGGCTCTTCACCCACTCGCCGCCAGCTGCGGTCTTCGCACCTTTCGGCACTTCCCAGCACGCTTCAAACCCGCGGAAGTGATCGACACGCACAATATCAAAGAGAGAGAGGTTTGTGCGGAAACGCTCAATCCACCATTTGAAACCTGTCCTCTGATGTTCAGGCCACCTGTAAAGAGGATTGCCCCATAGCTGTCCGTCTGCAGAGAATGCATCTGGCGGAACGCCGGAAGAGGCTTCCTGCTGTCCTTCCTCATCTATGCGCAGAAGCTTTCTGTTTGCCCATGCATCAGAAGAGTCTCCCGCGACGAAAATAGGAATGTCTCCGATGAGAAGAACATCATGCTCATTGGCATAAGCCTTCAGCTCCTCGAACTGCTTATAGAAGAAATACTGAAGGACCTTGTATATCTCAATCTCATCGCATAGCTCATTCCTTGCCTCTGCCATAGCGCTCTCTTCTCTATCACGGAGCGCTTCTGGCCATGCGAGGAACCATCGGGAATCGTTGTATTTGTCCGCCAGCGACTGGAAAAGAGCATAATCATCAAGCCACCAGCCTTCTTTCCTGCAGAAACTCCTGTAATCCTTCTTCTCCTTTTCAGAAGATGAAAGGAATGCCTTTGCGCCCTTTCTCAGCATAGGCATCTTGAGATTCCTCGCCTCACCGTAATCGACACGCTCGGATGCGAGCGCTTTATCCATTACATCCTCCACGTCAAGATAGCCGTCAAGATACAGCAGACGCGGAGATATCATGAGCTCATTGCCAGCGAAAGCCGATCTCGCGGCATATGGGCTATCACCATAGCCTGTGGGGCCAACAGGGAGCATCTGCCATAGTTTTATCGATGCTTTCTCGAGAGAATCCACGAACTTATATGCATTCTCTCCGAGATCTCCTATGCCGTAATCAGAGGGAAGCGATGTTATATGGAGAAGAACTCCAGTCTTTCTTGAATTTCTGTTCATGTACTCATTATAGCTTTACTGCCGCATGATTAACAGCAAGATTGCTTTCTATTTGTTTTTGACATCACGTGGCGAGATGGTACAATCTATATATGAGCACAAATACAGTATTCAGAATAGGAGACGCAGTTGTTTACCCCCTTCAAGGGGTAGGCTCCATCATCTCATGCGAGACAAGGCGTGAGAAAGAATACTACCGTATCGGTATCACTGCTTCAGATATGGATGTGCTCTTGCCTGTAGAGAATGCCTCGTCGCTAGGATTGAGGCATCTCGCATCACAGTCAGAAGTGAAGAAAGCTTTGTCATCGCTCTCCGAGAAGAAGGAAATCCGCGGACTGGACTGGAAGCAGCGCCTTCTGAGAAATCAGGAGCTGATGAAGGATGGCTCCCTTTTCTCAATAGCCCAGGTTGTGAACTCCCTTTACAGACGCTCGAAGGTCAAAGAGCTGCCCGTACAGGAGCGCAAGCTCTATGACAATGCTTTATCAATCCTTGTCGATGAGACATCTTCTGTGCTAGGAATAGACACGGAGGAAACAAAGAAGAAAATCTTTGCAAAACTCGAGAAATGATACCGCCTTTTGCATTAGTGCTTACAGCCGCCGGCTCTTCCACGAGATTCTCTAAGAATCAGAAAGAAGCTGTGAAGAAAGAATATCTGAAGATAAACGGACACACAGTGCTCTCAAGTGCCATGAGGCCTTTTTATCGCGTGCCAGGCCTCTCGGCAGTGGTTGTCACGTCCCCTCCAGGCTCCGAAGACGAGACAGTAGTCGCTCTTGAAGATCTTGCGGATATCTCAGCAATCCCGCTCATCATCACAGAGGGGGGCATGACAAGAAAACAGTCTGTAGAGAATGCCCTTAACGAGCTCAGGCATCTTGAGATTCCCTTTGACTATATCGCAATACATGATGGTGCACGTCCGTTTGTAAGCGAAAGACTTATCATATCGACATTGGCAGCTGCTACCGTATCAGGCGGAGCTGTTCCCGCATTGAGGATAACAGACGCTGTTAAACGCATAGGAAATGATGGAGTTATATCAGAGAGCATCGACCGCTCTTCCCTGATAACAGTCCAGACTCCCCAGATATTCCGGAAAGAAGAGATTTTATGTGCTTATGACAGATTCCCGGGATTCGATGCCGATGACGACGCCGCATTGTTCATCAAGGCGGGATTCAGATGCACAATATCAAGAGGTGATCCGGAGAACAGGAAAATCACAATCTCTTCCGACATCCCCGATGCAGAGGCACAGGCTGATGAGTACATCAGAGAGCGAGACGAGGGGCGTAAAAGCGCTGCGGCCTCAAGACGGATGAGGGAACTCCTAAGAATGGGGGATAATGATGAGAATAGGGATAGGCTCTGATACCCACCGCCTCATAGAAGGACGCAAACTGATTATCGGGGGCGTAATCATCCCCTCAGACAAAGGCGAGGATGCACATTCAGATGGGGATGTGCTTGTTCATGCCATCATAGATGCGATTCTTGGAGCTTCCGCATGTGATGATATAGGTTCTCACTTCCCTCCATCCGATGAGAAATACAGGGATGCATCAAGTCTGGAATTGCTGAGAAGAACCATGGAAATAACAGGAGCGAGAATCACAAACATAGACTCCACAGTCGAGCTTGAAGCCCCCAGACTCAGGGAATATATATTATCCATGCGAAAGAATATCGCTGACGCGGCATGTGTGGATATCTCTGCCGTATCTGTCAAGGCAAAGACCGCGGAAGGTATGGGGCCCATAGGAGAAGGAAAGGCTATCAGCGCGATAGCCTCAGTCCTTATAGAATAGCCTCTCCACACAAATGCGGAGAGGAATACGCCAAAAGATAAGGCCGCACAAGGCGGCCACTATTCATTTGGAGATAAGCATTGTCTTCGGATCGAGATTTACCCTCATCGGCTTAGGCACATTCTCGTGATGCGCCCTCACGACTGTCATTACAACCTTGTCAATCTTGTCATCATAGCGCAGCGCTACAAGAACATCGATAAGATCAAAGTATTTGACTAATGAATCTGGTACACCATATTCATCATAGACCACATCAGGACGTACAGGTGATACGGAGAACCATACTTCAAGATTCATCTTCTTCGCGAATTCCTTGATCTTGATGATGTCTTCCTCATCCGCGATTGTCAGTTTATAGCCATCGAAGAGGATGCAATCAGCTTTGAAAGATCCCTGATTGATAAGGGACTCAAGAGAAGCGAGAACCTTCTCCACAGGAACCTGCTCCTGTGAGAAATTCATGACGACACGATTTGCGAGGATTGAATTGTAGACCATCGCCGCGTCATCAAGAGACTGCATCTCTGAAATTTCCCTGAAGACTTCCTTATACCAGTTTATTACATGCTCCACGTTGCCGGAGAATGATACATGGATTACACTTTCGCCTTTGAAAAGCTTATCTGTTGCGAGATGAACAAGGCACGCCGTTTTTCCGATTCCATGCCTAGATACAATAACTCCGAGATTACCGCGTCCGAGACCGCCGTTGATGGCTTCGTCAAAGACGCGAAGCGGGCTTACGCTGTTAAGTTCCTTGATATCCATATGTTTACCTCCATCTTGTTAATGAAGATTATATCATGCGGAAATCGGAAAAACACGAAAATTAATCATAAATCCATAGACTTTGTTAACTCTTTGTATGGCACAGAAAAAGGCTGGCATCACTGCCAGCCCCTAGCTTCTGAATCAGAAAGTGCTTATTTTGAAGCTTCCTTCTTCTTCTCCTGATAAGCCTTCTTCAGCTCGTCGGAAACCGACTGAGGAACACGGCCATATTTCTCGACTTCCATCGTAAATTCTGCCTTGCCCTGTGTCAGTGATCTGAGGACTGTTGAGTAGCCGAACATCTCTGAGAGAGGAACTTCAGCAATGACTTTGCACTGATTGTTGTCCTCACTTGAGGATACGATCATACCTCTTCTCTGGTTGATTGAGCCGAAGATGTTGCCCTGGAACTCTGCTGGTCCTTCAACCTCTACCTTCATGATAGGCTCGAGGATAACAGGCTTAGCCTTCTCGAAAGCCTCCCTGAAAGCTCCGATAGCAGCTGTCTGGAATGCCATATCGGAAGAGTCAACCGGGTGCCACTGACCATCGTTTACGACACAGCGTACGCCGATGACAGGGAATCCAACCTGAGTACCCTTCTTCATAGCACTCTGGAAGCCCTTGTCACAGGATGGGATGAATTCTGTAGGAATTGCGCCACCCTTGACTTCGTTGACGAACTCATAATCCTTAGCTGGCTCATCCGGATCAGTCTGCACAATCGGCTCAATATAGCCCGCAACACGAGCATACTGACCAGAACCACCTGTCTGCTTCTTGTGAGTATAGTTGAACTCAGCTCTCTGGCTGATAGCCTCACGGTATGCAACCTCTGGCTTACCGACTTCGACCTCTGCCTTGTACTCTCTCTTCATTCTCTCGATATAGACATCGAGGTGAAGCTCGCCCATTCCTCTGATGATTGTCTGATTTGACTCAGGATCAACATATGTCTGGAATGTCGGGTCTTCCTTTGTGAAGCGGTTGAGAGCCTTCGCCATATTGTCTGCTGCTTTCTTGTCAACTGGCTTGATAGCAAGCGAGATAACAGGATTTGGAACATACATACTCGTCATGGAGTAATTGAGGGAAGGATCACAGAATGTATCACCGGAAGCACAGTCAATACCGAAAAGAGCTGCAATCTCGCCGCATCCTGCTTCGGAGATATCCTCCATCGTGGAAGCGTGCATCTTAACAAGTCTTCCGACATTGAACTTCTTCTTTGTTCTTGTGTTGAGAAGAGTGTCGCCCTTCTTGATCTTGCCCTGATAGATTCTGATGTATGTAAGCTGTCCGAACTGTCCATCCTCAAGCTTGAATGCGAGGATAACCGGCTTTGCATCTTCCTTTGACTCAAGAACTACTTCCTTCTCGTTGTTATCGAGATCAAGAGCCTTGTTCTCGACTTCCGTAGGATTAGGAAGATATGAGATAACACCATCAAGAAGTGGCTGGATACCCTTGTTCTTATATGCAGAACCCATGAATACAGGACAGAGCTGAAGACCGATTGTACCCTTTCTTACTGCTGTTCTGATAAGATCCGGTGTTACATTGTCCTCAAGGATTGCCTCCATGAGCTCATCGGAGAACATTGAAGCTGCGTCGAGAAGCTCTTCTCTCTTCGCCTTGGCCTCTTCCATAAGCTCCTCAGGAATCTCCTCGATTCTCTCCTGAAGCCCATCATCGCCAGCATCGAAATAATATGCCTTCATCTCTACGAGGTCGACAACACCCTGAAGTCTGTCTTCAAGCCCGATAGGAATCTGCATAAGAACAGCGTTAAGACCAAGCTTCTCAATAAGCTGATCCTTTACTCTGTACGGATTAGCACCAGTTCTGTCGCACTTGTTGACGAATGCGATGCGGGGAACATGGTATCTCTTCATCTGGCGGTCTACAGTGATTGACTGAGACTGTACGCCACCTACTGAGCAGAGAACGAGAATAGCTCCATCAAGAACGCGAAGGGAGCGCTCAACTTCGATTGTGAAGTCAACGTGTCCCGGAGTATCGATGATATTGATCTCGTGGCCCTTCCACTCTACATTCGTAGCAGCGGATGCAATCGTGATTCCTCTTTCCCTCTCGAGCTCCATTGAATCCATGGTAGCTCCGACTCCATCCTTTCCACGAACTTCGTGGATCGCGTGGATTTTATTGCAGAAATAGAGGATACGTTCGGAAAGCGTTGTCTTTCCGGAGTCGATGTGGGCGCTGATTCCAATATTCCTCATGCCCAATAAGTCATGTGCCATATCGAATAACCTCTCAAATAGAATTCGTTTTCATTGGGCATAATACGATGTCCCGCATATGCCACCAGATTGGCATAATAGAGATTTCCGGCGCTTTGTGCAATACGTATATTATCATCCTATCTCATGACAGAGAATGATTATATCGACTGCAATTCCAGAAGAACAGCTCTTCAGTCTTCCACTCTGCCCAAACTGGTGGTACTATCCGGATATGGCAACTGTATTTGAAAAGATAATCAATGGAGAGATTCCATCCGTAAAGCTGTGGGAAGATGCCGAATGCATCGCGATTCTCGATATAAGTCCTGTAAACAAGGGACACGCCCTGGTAATATCCAGACGATGCTATCCGACATTCACTGACGCGCCCCTTGAGACGGTCTGCCATATGATGGAAATCGCCCGGAAAATAGACAGGAAGCAGAGAGAGGTGCTTGGCGCTTCTGGCACGAATATAATGATAAACAACAGTCCCGCATCAGGACAGGAAGTACCACACCTCCATATCCATGTGATTCCAAGATATGACGGAGATGGGAAAACACCGGTATTCCAGAAAGATAGCTACAAAGACGGTGAAGCCGCTGCTTTCGGAGAGAAGCTTCATTTATGATAAGAAAAGCACTGCTGGCGCTGTTATCCCTGATTCTCATCTCCGGATGCGCGACATACACAATAAGCGATGGATACGATGCAATAAGCATTCCGGAAGTCACAGGCAGACCCGTGACAAAGTATGCTGTCATACAGGAAGAGAACAAGGAGAAGACACAGGAGGCTATAGAGAATGCCAGAAAAGAAGCTGAACACCGTGCTGCGATGAAGCGGAACGCTGAAGTCAACGAATATCCTGAAGATCTCTCAACCATTGCCTTCCCCCACATCTACACCCCGCTGCAGACAAACGCCACTGCGGAGAATGGGATAAACACATTCCAGATACTCTTCCTGCCTCTTGGCGAGAGTGAGATGACAGATGAGGATATCGAGAGAGTGCTTTCCGCCACTTCCGATCTGTCCCCGGATTTCGTCATTCTGACAGGTTCTCTCCAGAATCAGGTGAGAGGAGCGCAGAAGACCGGATGGGATGCTGTCACGCTTGAGAGCGGTACAATACTCCATAGGCCTCTTCTGAAAGAAGCTTCAGAAAAGAGGGCCTCATTCTTCATCACACCGACAAAGGATCTCGATATCGCGCCTGTATATATTCCTTCATCGATGCCCTCAGAATCAGATGAAATCCCTCTCTGGCTGGAAAGGATAGATGCGGCATCGGATGCGGATCTTGCCATCGTTAAAGCTGCAGATATCTCCATGGCTGACAGAGAAAGGATCATAGCGCTCTCGTCATCGGAGCCTCTTAGCGATGACTGGATTGAATTCACACCATTCACGTACAGAACACCAAGGACATTCCCTATCGCAGAATACCTTGAGGGGCATTCATATATAGACGCTTATAGACGCACGCATTTCACTGCTGAAGTCGATGGCGGCATAACCAGAAAGTCTGGTGATGTATATGAGCGTCTCGACTCACTGTGGACATCGATGCTCATACCGGAAGATGCTGTATCATTCCCTGTCATGGGACTGACGGACAGAACAGGTAATTTCGCGATTCTTGCCACTTTCATCTTCCCCTGATTATATTCAGGCAAATAGAGGAGAATGATTATGACAGAGATAACAAAAGCGACATTCGAGAATGAAGTGCTGAAAGCAGCAGAACCTGTGCTTCTTGATTTCTGGGCACCATGGTGCGGACCTTGCAGGATGCAGACAAAAATACTGGAGAAAGCGGATCTCACAGGCGCGAAAGTCGTCAAATGCAATGTCGATGAGAATCCTGACCTTGCTGGAGAGTTCGATGTTCAGGCCATACCGACTCTTCTTGTATTCAGAAATGGCGAGGTTGTAGATAGAGCTACAGGCGTACGCGACGAAGCTGCGCTCAAGGCAATGCTTGGAATCTGATTCAGAAAGAAGAAACGAAAAAACTGCAGGCTCCGCTTGGGGAATCTGCAGTTTTTCTTTGTCTGAGTACTTTCTCAGTTCATAAGGATATCGAGATCAAGCTCTGCCATGATTGAAGGCATTGAACAGCCCCACGACTCAAGAACCTGAGGATGTGTCTCTCCGAATATTCCAGCTATCTTGCCGTTGTATACGATATAAGCGGCACGGCCTGGGATAAAGCGTGGATCATCCTTCACTTCAGAAAGCGTGTACTCTTTCCTGAGGAAATACATCAGCGTGTTTATATACGATGCGGCATCGTTGTAACCGATTGCAGCATCCGATGAGAAAAGCCCAAGGCTGTTCTTTGTCTTCGTACCACTGTTATCCTCAGCGTCCTTCACTGTGACTTTTCCAATCTCGAATATGCTATGAGGATAGACAGCATGTCCTGACACGGACTCGCTCTCAAGAAGACATGGAAGCACCGATGGCCTTATGACTTCATAGTTCTCGCTCATCGGGTTAGCGATAAACACCGCATCATCACCCGAGACATGCATATTGTCGATATACTCTCTCTTTGAGCCAAGGTAGTTATACATCATCTCCTGGAAGCCAAGACCAATGAGAATGCCTTTGACTTTCCTTGAGAACTCCTCCACAGGAGACAGACGTCCGATAGTGAAATCCTCAGGCATGACAGGCTCAAATGAAGCAAGGCCATGACCAATCATTATATCCTCGACGATATCAACAGCGTGCAGATAATCATTTCTATACTCTGGAACATCTGCGTATATCATTCCATCATCAGCTATGGCGTAGACGCCCATCTTCTTCAGGGCCTCAATACATTCATCCGCTGTCAAATCAAGTCCGAGCTTCTTGTGAACAAGCTCAAGCGGAGTGGCCATAGGCTTCTGGAAGTAATAAGGTACTGTTATCTCACGGCCATATGGAGTGTCTTTTGCGAATCTCACTTTGACAGGGAGGATCTCAAATCCCATATCAGCCATATCACAAGCGAGAATCGATACAGCAAGCAGAAGGTCATCAAGAATAGGACCGGAAACTTCAATGAAGAAATCCGAATCCCCTACCTCCACAGCTCCGATACGCGCACTGTTGATGACAGGCGGGAACGAAAGCGTGTCACCATTATCATCATACAGATATGGGAAACGAGGGAAAGATGAGACGATATGACCGTACTCACGTCCTTTCGGATGCTCTGAGCAGATTTCCCTCAGCGAAAGCTCCTTATCCATTCCAAGCGGCACGAAACGTGTTTTATCAGGATCCACTGCGGCATAGTGTACAGGATATTTGATAAGCTCAGAGCGATAGATACCCATCGCTATGGTCTTTCTCTTGCGTCCGAAGTTCGTGCAGAGCTTCTCCTGGCTCTGGATAAGATTGACAAGAAGCTCGTCATCTACTGTCTTACCCCGCGCGGCAAAACCGATAGAATAATCACGGATACCGATTGCGCTTTCATCATCGATAACCATTCTTCCTTCAGAATCCCTCTCGTCATCCTTTGTGGAGAAGAAATCATAGTAAGGAATCTCACCGCTTTCATAGCACTTCAGTGCACGGGCAACACCCGCGGCGGACCAGAGGTCCGGACGGTTTGTGTCATTGAGCTCTATTTTGATTACGTGATTCGCTTCGTCATGCCCATCAAGCTCGGCTTTCGCAACCGGGAAGATATCGACAAGCTCAGAATCCGTCATTCTCTTTCCAACGAGAGAGAAGAAGATATTCTCAGGTACTTCAATCTTAGGCATATCAGTTACCCCTCCTTGTCCTGACGCTTTCGATATCAGGAGTGAAAAGCTCTCTAAGGTCATTGAGACCAAGGTGCATAAGCGCCATTCTGTCTATACCGAGTCCCCATGCGAGAACAGGCACATCGATTCCAAGCGGCTCTGTCACCTCAGGACGGAAGATTCCAGAACCTCCAAGCTCGAACCAGCCAAGAACAGGGTGTTTGATATGAACCTCAATCGATGGCTCCGTGAACGGGAAATAGCCAGGAACATACTTCACTTCCTCTGCTCCTGCGATTT
Source organism: uncultured Spirochaetaceae bacterium (assembly GCA_944388955.1). Lineage (GTDB taxonomy): Bacteria > Spirochaetota > Spirochaetia > Sphaerochaetales > Sphaerochaetaceae > Ornithospirochaeta. Next base: position 128,700 of record CALXKJ010000004.1, read on the forward strand.
CCTCGGCAAACATCTTCAGAAGGCCAAGAAGGTTTCTGAGATTGACATCGTTTCCGAGGACGATACCCTCTGTCTGGTAGAAGTCAGCACCATGTGTTGCGTCAACCTGATCATATCTGAAACAGCGGACAACTCCGAAATACTTCCCAGGAACCTTTGCCTTTGTCAACTGATGAGCCGAAAGAACAGTACCCTGGCTTCTGAGAACCTGACGCCTTGTGAATTCGTGGTCGAATGTATAACCCCAGCCACGGGAGCCTGTGTTCCAGCCATTCTCATGCGTTGCGGCAACCTGCGAAAGCCATGGCTCCTCTATTTCCTTGGCGTGTCTAGGCTCCTTCACATAGTAAACATCATGGATATCACGCGCGGAATGGAACTGCGGCATGAAGAGCGCATCACCATTCCAGAACTCATTCTCCACAAGCGGTCCGTCGAACTCCTCAAAGCCAAGAGCTATGAGCTTGTCCTTCACCCATTGCAGATATGCCGAGTATGCATTGCTGCGGCCAGGAATAAGCCTGGATGTTGGCGCATTTATTCCATATGGGCGGAATGTACCATTCTTCCATGCGCCTGTCTGTATCATCTGCGGCGTGAGGATTCCGAATTCCTCTCCGGTTATATTGGCTGCAAGCACAGCCTCCTTAGCCTCCTTGCCGCTCTCTGTAAGCTTATAGACAGCATCCTCCCTCTCGACAATACGGAATGGAGAAGATGCAGCGCCTCTCTTCTTAGCAAGTGAAGAGATAGCTTTCTTCTCAGCATCTGAAAGCGATGCTTCGTCAAGCGAATGAGCCTTCAGGGCTTTCTGCAGAAGCTCATGCTGCAGCACAACCTCTTCAGGAAGCTCATTGCTGATGATTTCAGCTTTTCTCTCATCATTGAGCTTTGCAACTCCCTTTGATGAAAGAAGGCCGAATGCTGAGCCTACATCGCTCTTCTCAAGATTGAGAGATACTGCGATATCAGGCATGGCATGAGGGCCTTTCTCTGAAAGGAAATTGAATATTCTCTCTACAGGCATGCCTTCAGCAGCCTGAGTCTCACCTGTTTCGGTAATTTCATAAAGCGTTCTTTTTGTCCTGGAGACTTCCTCCAGAAGGCCTTTTGCCATAAGCCAGGAAAAAGCCTGATTGCACTGTCCAACCTTATATCCAAGCTCATTTATGATACGCTCCGGGGTTATATCCTCACCCTGGGACACGTGTCTCAAGAGCTTCACCTCAAGCGGATGCAGGTTCTTCACATCGATATCCATTATCAATTCTCCTTGGAATACGTCTCTGGAATTATATAGATATAAAAGGAAAAATCAAAGACTGGAGGAAACGGCAGGAAGAATATATTCACTTGCGTCTGATACCATACCAGGTTCCTTTATTCACGCCATGTTTCTCAGCAATTCCCGCAGCACAGAGTTTCCGCAGTATTCCTTTCACTGTATTCGGCTTCAAATCTGGAAGTTTCGAGCATATTGCTGCAAATGATTGTCCACCTTCCTTGAGCACCGACACAACCGATTCCTCGTTCATGCTCAGAGAATGATCAGATACATAGGCTTCAATCTTCTTTTCGAGATTTTCAGTCTGAAGCCGCAGGATATCGAGAAAATATTCAAGCCATGGCGAGTAATCTGCCTTGTCTGATGAAAAAGAAAGCTGAGTACGCCTCAGTCCTTGATAATATGAGCTTTTGCTCTCCTCAATAAGCTTCTCAAGAGAATAATAGGGAACATATGCGTATCCACACTTGAGAAGAAGCAGCATAGTGAGCAATCTGGACATCCGCCCATTACCATCCTGAAATGGATGTATTGTGAGAAAATGTACAATAAATAGAGCGATAACTATCAAAGGCTCGAATGTCTTATCATTCAGCAGCTCATTAGTTTCATTTACAAGATTTTCCATCAGAATCGGTGTCTCATACGGCTCCGCAGTACGGAAGACAACACCAACTTCATTCCCATCATCATCAAAGGCGGCCACTGAATTCGAGAGTGTTTTGTATTCGCCTCTATGCCGTTCATCATGTTTTGAGTACTTCAGGAGAACGGCATGAAGCTGTTTGATATAATTTTCAGTAAGCGGTATCGATTCATAATTTCGCTGGATGATATTCAAAGCATCAGCATATCCAGCGACCTCCTCTTCGTCCCTGCTTCGAAAAGATGACATGGATAACCCTGAAAGAAGCTTTTCTACTTCTGCATCAGACAATGTATTTCCTTCTATCCTATTTGACGAGCCAATACTCTCAAAAGATCCAAGACTTCTCATGGCCTCTAGTTTTGCCTTTCCAAGTGCACCAGCCTTTTCTTCCCATTGCAATCGATATGAATTGACAGCCGAAATATCTGCCATCATACGCATAGAAAAAGAAAGATCCTTCAGAAAGAAAACACCCATAATCAATAAACTATAATAGTTTGCAATAAATTACAATAAATAACGATAATTTCCGATAACTTACAATAAATAACGATAAACAACAAAAACTCTTATTTGTTATATCTAGGAACAATGCTAACTGAGTGGCTCTTCCTCTCTCAGACCAAGATGTGACAAGACCATTTAGGTCCTCTTTCTTGGGGACCATGCTTCTTAGACGGGTACGACCCAATGTTGCAGGAGTTGTATGAAAATGGAAGGAAGAGTGGGCATTCGGTGCCGACTCTAACTTACCTACGCAATATCTGAATTGTGCTTCATCATTGAATCAATGACCATGCAAAGCCAACGGGTAAGGATGCGCCGAGATTTCTCCACGCACCCAGTATTAATCATGTCTGACTCTCTACCACTGTTATACCATTAATCTGGCTTGTCTCACCTATCCATCGATTTGATTCCTCTATTTCGGAAATGTATTTTTCATTTTCAGTTACAAGATTTGCAGTTTTCCCATTAGCACTGGCAATGAAGATACGGCTTGCATTCTTGTTTCCTTCATTTATCATCATTTCCACAGTCGAATCAGATGAAATAGTGACAATCGTTGGATAGTCATACGAACCAGTTTGCGCATTACCTACAACCAACGCAGAATAGGCAACCATGTTGCCACTGTCCCACCTGTTTGCATCATAAACGTACATCCAATCCTGAGATGGAGAGAAATCGCCTCTGGATTTTATCCTAGATTTATTCCTTATATCAGCAGTACCGCCGCGGACAATCAATGCCTGATGTCCACCTTCGATAGTTGAATTGTCAACTACAAGTTTTCCATCAATGTTGAATAATAACCCTGGGTTGCTGTTGTTGTTGATTACCTTTGAATTATTCAATGTTATCAAGATTCCCGCAGGGGCAGGGGTCGTTGCTTCTGTTGTCACCGCATAAGCTCCCTCCGCTTCGATGCGTGAATCAATAGCGGTGAACTTGGAGTTATCATCATCGACAAGAATTCCTGTCTTATTGCTGCTGTATTCGACACCATCAAATGTCAGTGAAGAACCGGCAACTACCTGAATTCCTTGAAGGGTTGAATCAGTATTTGTACCCAGAGTTATATCAAAATCTCCATTCTTAATCTCTACATCAGAACTGTTTCCGATAGAAATACAATTACTCGAAGAGTAATTTAAAGTATACCCTCCAAGGTCAATAGATATATCTTTGCTTATCACCAGCATTTCAGAATGATTTACAGAAAGGCTCTCAGCAAGATAAAACTGACCGCCCGCTTCAAGTGATGCAGCAAAATTCTCAGCTGTCAGAGCTGTCCCCTCCTCTGGAAGCCCAATCCTTGGCTCGCAGGCCGTGAACGCAAAAAGCACCGATACAGCCAGCGCAATCGCAAGAAGTTTTCTCATTTCGTTACTCCTCCTATTGCGCACATCCTCCCCCCCCCCCAGATTAAAAATTGTCAAGGAAATGGAATCTCTGTCGGTAAGCGTAAAGTAAAACGTACCCTCTTCCGGTGTTCAATAATGGAGGAAGAAAATCACCGATGGGATACAGTACACACCGTAAGAAAAATGCAAGCATAATTTCGAAGGAGATGAGAAATTACGCTTACTATCAGGCCTTGAGCATCTCAATAGCGTCTTGTCTTATCTTCTCATCTGAAGGAAGAACAGACATCTCAAGAGATCTCGGTACAGGAATAGGCATGTTTTCCGCTGAAATGATTCTGACGCTTCCAGGTTTATATGAAGGCTCAGATGCGAGAATGCGCATAACGCTCTCCCCGGCACTTCCTTCAAGAGGGGCATCCTCCACTATGAGAGCTTTCTGGATATGCTTGAATTCATCCCTGAGTGTTTCCTCATCCAGTGGTGAGATTGTCGCAAGGTCGATGAATGTTATCCTGTCTTTAAAATCATTAAGGACAATCATCGCTCTTCGGAATGGTCTGGAATAGCCGATTACAAGAAGCTCGGAGCCTCCTCTGTGGACAATAGCCTTTCCGATAGGAAGAAACGCATTCTCATCACCAGTGTCTGAAATGTCATTATAAAGTGCTTTATGCTCAAAGAAGAGCACTGGATTATTCATCATCGCGGCACTTTTGAGGAGTGCTTTTGCTGAATATGAATCAGAGGGAGCCACGACAAACAAACCAGGAATCGAGAGGAACATAGTCTCCAGCGACTGTGTATGCTGTGAGCCGTGCCCCGTTCCTCCGCCTATTGGCGTACGATATATCATCGGGCACTTAAGCTGCCCAGCTGACATGAAATGAAGCTTCGCCGCATGGTTTACGAGTGCATCGGAGGAGAGCGTGGAGAAATCACCATACATTACTTCGACAATCGGCAATAGTCCCATAGCCGCAGCACCCACAGCCATTCCCGTAAACGCTTCTTCCGAAACAGGTGTCTCAAGGATTCTATCTGGAAATCTTTTATAGAGCTCTCCAGTGACTCCGAAGCAGCCGCCATAGACTCCTATATCCTCACCCATTATGAATGCTGACGGATTTGATGAAAGTATATCAGAGAGAGCCTCCCTGATAGCCTCTCTATAGCTTGCTTTATGAAGCTCCGCACCATGCTTTTCTTCAGTTGTATATGAAGCATAGACAAGCCTCTGAAGCTTTTCATGTGAAATGGTTTTATCACAGGTCTTCAACGCCTCTGAAAGCGCATCGTTGATTTTCCCATAAGCTTCCTCTTCTGCCTTTTCTATTTCCGCCTCAGGAACATCATGGCTAAGGAGATAATTTCTGAAACGCATGATTGGATCCTTGGCTTTCCACTCTTTCTCTTCCGTCTCAGCTCTATAAAGCCGCTTATCAGAGCGGCTGTGACCGCAGAAGCGATATGTCTCAGCCTCGATGAAATAGGGCTTTCCCTCACTGAGCATGTATTTTCTTGCCCTAGAGACAGCATCATATACAGCAAGAACATCATTGCCATCGATTTTCTCAGCTTTTATAGAAAAGCCATCAGCTCGGGAATAGATACTATCTGTGGAAATCATCCTATCTGAGGATGCCGACATGCCATAGTGATTATTCTCCAGAAGAAAGAGAAGCGGCAAACCCCAGATTGAAGCCATATTCATCATCTCATAAAGTGTTCCACGGCTTGATGCGCCATCGCCGAAGATAGCGACTGAGATAGCATCCTCTTTTCTCCGCTTCATGCTGAGTGCTATGCCACCTGCAAGGCTTATACCAGCGCCAACTACAGCTGACGAGCCGAAATTATGAGTGGAGATATCTGTCATGTGCATCGAGCCGCCGATGCCAGAGCATAACCCTTCTTCCGAGCCCAGCATCTCCGAGAACATGCGTTTTATATCAGAGCCCCTCGCGATATTGTAGCCATGACAGCGGTGCGTGGGGACAATCCAGTCTTTTTCATCCAGAGCCGCCACAGCTCCGGAATGGACCCCTTCCTGCCCTATTGAAAGATGATATGTCCCATAGATTCTACCATTCTTTCCAAGCTCGTCGATTTTCTCCTCAAACTGCCGGGAGAGAAGCATTGAAGAATAGAGCGGAAGATAATCCATACAAGCCTCAATCAGGGAATATATACGCCATCGATGAAACCGATGAACATACTATGCCAATCGCGCTGAGGATAGAGCTTAAGAATCGATGAGTCAATCATCGATGATTCATCTATCACAGTCTTCGATGCTTTGCGGCACGAGAAGACAAGATTGGCCTCCGCGAAAGAGACATCACCATCCAGGCTTATGGGCGTAAGTCCGGCTTCTTTAGCCTTATTGGTATCGCGACCGGAATGAGTACCGCAGAAAGCAAGAGCATCCTTCATCTCCGGAGGGAAGAATGAAAGCGTGAATCTATCATGCCTATCAATAAATGAATAAGTGAATCTCGACTCCCTGACAAACACGAAAGCAGCAGGCTCCTCCCAGATATATCCAAGCCCACCCCACCCGGCTGTCATTGTATTCCAGTCATTCATGGTCCCTGCCGTCAGCAGGAAAGATTCACTTCCAATCATCGAGAACGGATTAAGCTCCAGCTGCGTATAGTCTATTCTCTGCATGAGACCTCCTATCAATATAAGATAAGTATACACCCTTATGATGATTTCCTTTCCTATACTTTTCAAAGAGGAAGAGCTTAGATAGAATTACGAAGTATCAATCTTTTTCAGGAGATAATGATGAGCGAAATCATACCACCGCTTTCAAAAGATCTAAGAAGAGTCCTCATAGATGAGGATGCTATTGCAAAGCGTGTTTCGGAGCTTGCTTCTGAGATCAATGAAAAGTACAAGGATATAGAGGAGCCCTTGATTCTCGTTGGAGTACTGAAGGGTTCTTTTATTTTCATGGCAGACCTTGTGCGGAAACTCACTATTCCGCATATCGTGGACTTCATAGCAATCTCATCGTATGGCAGAAAAGGCGCGGAAAGAGGCGAAGTGAGACTCCTTATGGACACAAGGGAGAACCTCGCAGATCACCATGTCCTTATAGTCGAAGATATCCTCGACAGCGGCTCAACCCTCAATTATCTCATTACAGCATTCAAAGCACGCGGTACGAAGTCAGTAGAGACAGCAGTATTCCTCGACAAGCCAGAGCGTCATCAGATTCCTGTGGATATCGAGTTCATGGGTTTTCAGATTCCAGATGTGTGGGTCGTCGGATATGGTCTTGATTACAAGGAGAGACATCGCACTCTTCCTTATATAGCAGAAATGATTCCGGAGAATTGAGATGGATAAGTTCTATGTAAGCTACAACACGGTTCACAAGCTTATAAAGAAGCTTGCTGAAATGATAACTGAATCAGGTTTCGATCCTGATGTGATTGTCGCAATCGGCTCCGGAGGCTTCATTCCGGCCAGAATCATCAAGACATTCATCAATCGCCCGATTTACGCTGTAGGAATCTCCTACTACGGAATGGATCACAAGCACCGTGAGCATCCGACAAAAATACAGTGGATTGATGAAGTACAGGAGCAGCTTAGAGGAAAGAATGTGCTTCTCATCGATGAGGTTGATGACACAAGAGCCACGCTCGGCTATTGTGTCGGAGAACTTCTCTCATACCAGCCAAAGGAGATTGCTGTTCTCGTTCTCCATAACAAACTCAAGAAGAAGGATGTCGAATTCCCGCCAGAGATCAAGAGATACTACCCAGCCCTCGAGATTGAGGACATGTGGATAAAGTATCCTTGGGACGCTGAGGATATCGACGAGCATACAAAGCTGGAGCATGAAATGATTCAGGAGCTTAAGCATCAGGGAAAGGAGCTTTTTGATGGCATCTTATAATGTAAACGCAGTTGTTGGTGTTCAGTGGGGCGATGAAGGCAAAGGCCGTGTCGTCGACTATCTCGCATCAGATGCGGAAATCGTAATCCGCTTCCAGGGTGGAGATAACGCAGGTCATACTGTCATAAATGACAAGGGAAAATTCGGTCTTCATATCATTCCAAGCGGTGTATTCAATCCGGATACAATGAATATTGTCGGAGCTGGCACCGTCGTCAACTTCGATACGATGAAGAGTGAGATGGATCACATCAAGGAAGTTGCTGGCATCGATGTCGATAACGTCTTCATTGATGAGAGAGCTCACATCATCATGCCATACCACATCGCGCTCGATGGAGCTGAGGAAAGCAAGAGAAGCAGCAAGGAGAAAATCGGGACAACCAAGAGAGGCATCGGCCCTTGCTATAGCGACAAAGCTGCGAGAATGGGCATAAGAGCTGCTGACCTGCTTGACGAGGAAAGACTTGAGGCACGCCTCAAGCTCATTCTGCCGAAGAAGATCCGTGATCTCGAATACTATGGTCTCGAGACTGTAACACTTGAGGAGATGATGGCGAAATGCCGCGCATGGAAAGAGGAGTTCGGTGACCACATCATCGATACTGTCCCTGTGGTACGCGACGCGGTCGAAAGCGGAAAGAAGATCCTCCTTGAAGGCCAGCTTGGCATCATGCGTGATAACGACTGGGGAATCTATCCATATACGACATCATCCAATCCCACAGTATCTGGCGGATGCAATGGCGCCGGAATTCCTCCACGCTGCATCTCAAAAGTCGTGGGTGTCGCAAAAGCCTACTCCACATCAGTCGGAGGCGGTCCATACATGACTGAGCTTTTCGATGCTGATGGTGACAAGCTGAGGGACATCGGACATGAGTATGGCGTTACAACAGGCCGCCCAAGACGCTGTGGATGGTTTGACGCTGTCGCCGCTGACTACGCCTGCTACATGAATGGTGTTACCGATATAGCACTCACGAAGCTTGACGTCCTCGACACATTCGAGAAGATCAAAGTGTGCACAGGCTACATGATTGATGGCGAGTATTATCAGCACCTTCCGGAGACAAGACTCCAGGAAAGAGCGAAGCCGATTTACGAGACATTCGATGGATGGATGGCAGATACAACAGCATGCAGGAAGTGGGAGGATCTTCCAGAGAAGGCAAAGGAATATATCCTTGCTCTCGAGAAGATGATGAACACGCACATCACATACATATCTGTCGGGCCTGAGCGCAATCAGCTCATCATCCGTGAGAAATAATGGAATGGCTGCCAGACGGCAGCCATTGCTATGTACACGCAAAAACAACGGAGAATTAACACAATCTTGATGATTCATGATACGGCCATAGGTTAACATCATGGAGGAATAAGAAAGGCCTCCAATGGAGAAAGGCCGTATTCATAAAGCGATGCGGAGGAAAGGAATTCTTCCGCTTCTTCTTTTTCTGCCGATGATATGCTTAAATAGCGGTATGGCCTATAAACATCCATATCTATATCGTCGAGAGTGCTTCAGGGAAGGAAGAGAGAGCGCTCATGCTGTCTTCTCCCCTGTGGCAGCGAAAGGAATGGCAATCGATCTCTCAGGTGAATGGAGAATCAATTCATACCACCGCCCGGAAGACGCACCAGATGATTTCTGCAGAACAGATTATCCCGTCTCAGACTGGCCTATGATAACAGTGCCATGTCCTGTTGAGATAAAAGGATTCGGTCACCCGCAGTACAACAACATCATGTACCCATGGGATGCGGACGAGAAGCTCACACCTCCAGAAGTTCCGCAGAAAAACAACAGGACATCGCTATATGTCAAGGATATCGATATAGAGAGTACCGATGGCAACGCTTTCATAGTATTCTACGGTGTTGCAACCGCCTTCGATCTATATGTAAACGGGAAATACATAGGATATGCGGAAGACTCATTCACTCCATCGGAATTCAATATCTCAGGAGCAATCAGAAAGGGACGGAATCGAATCGCTGTAAGAGTATTCCGCTACTCTACCGCCTCATGGCTTGAGGATCAGGACTTCTGGAGATTCTCAGGAATCATAAGGAAGGTGGAAATAAGGATAAGGCCAGACGGATTCATCAGGAATTACCATGTGAGAACCGAGCTTTCAGATGATTTCTCTTCAGCGGCTGCCATCTTCCAGATTGCCAGTACCGCAAAGCATTTCAGGCTTGAATTTGATGGAAAGACATATGAATCGGACACCCCTGTGATAAAGGTGGAAATCGAATCTCCAAGGCTATGGTCCGCTGAATACCCAGAGCTATACGATTACACACTCTCTTCGCTTGATGATAATGGTATTTCCATCGAGTCCGTATCCGAGAGACTTGGATTCAGGAAGTTCGTGATAGAAAACAGCATAATGAAACTAAATGGCAAGAGAATCGTATTCCATGGAGTGAACCGGCATGAATGGGATGCACATCTTGGTCGGAGCGTGACTCATGATGATATCGTGAAGGATATCATCACAATGAAGCGGAATAACATCAATGCGGTACGCACATCGCATTATCCAGCAACACCTGAATTCTATTCGCTCTGCGATGAATATGGCCTCTATGTGATAGCGGAAACGAATATCGAGACGCATGGCACATGGACGAAGCTCGGTGATAGGAGATTCATGGACAAGCAGATCCCAGGAAGCGATGAAGGATGGATTCCCGCAGTTCTCGACAGGGCTGAATCCAACTGGGAGAGCTTCTCGAATCATACATCAATACTGATATGGTCGCTTGGCAATGAGGCGGGAGGTGGAAAGGTATTTGAAAAGGAAGCTGAGTACTTCCACGCAAAGAATGATGGGCGCATTGTCCACTACGAGGGTGTATATTACGATGACACATACAAGGACACCACAACTGATATCTCAAGCCAGATGTATACCCCGGCAGAGCGTGTCGCTGAGTACATCAGGAATAACAATGACAAGCCTTTCATACTCTGCGAATACTCCCATTCGATGGGCAACAGCAATGGGGATATCATGGACTACATACGCCTCGAGCGTGAGAATGATATCTATCAGGGCGGGTTCATCTGGGACTTCATTGACCAGGCGCTTTATGATGCGAATGGGCATTTAGGATATGGTGGGGATTTCAACGACAGGCCATCTGACTACACGTTCTCAGCTAACGGTATAGTCTTTGCCAACCGCACGCCATCGCCTAAGCTCCAGGAAGTGAAGTATGCATATCAGAATTTCGAGATAGCGATAGACAAGGATTCCTGGACGATAACCAACAGGAGTCTCTTCACGCCGCTTTCAGATTACATCACCTCGATAACACTCGAGAAAGATGGCATGGCCATTGATGAAAGGATGATAACAACAGAAATCCTGCCAGGCAAAACACACAGCGGGACACTCCCCTTCCAGATTCCGGAAGGAAATGTCTCCGTGACTATCCGTATAATACTCAGGAAATCCACACTATGGGCGGAAAGAGGTTTCGAGATAGCACATGGCTCATGGTGCAGAGTAGCATGCTCATCACTAGAAGGCAAAGCAGCAAGAGCAATCGAAGGTGATTACAATTTCGGATTTGAGGGCCGTGATTACAGAGCGATTGTAGACAGGAAGAAAGGAATACTCACTTCCTTCAGGAAGAATGGGAAGGAATACATCCTGGACGCGCCTTACGCATCATTCTGGCGAGCACCTCTTGATAACGATAAAGGCGCAGGTCTCGACCATGAATGGGCCGCATGGGCTATCGCGGGACGCTACTGGCACCTTGAGGAATGCACTCTCGACAGCGAGTCATCATCGGTGCACTCCATCTTCTCTCTGGCAGCAATAGACGGAAAGATAGCTGTAGATGAGATTTTCAGGGATGATGGCGTTGAATTCACTATCACATATCATGGAGAGACAAGGACAGTACCAGAATTCGGTCTTCTTTTCAGACTTCCGGAATCTGCCGATGATATAACATATCTTGGACTTGGAGCGGATGAGAATGAAACAGACAGGAAGGAAGGTGCTATCTTCAGTCTCTATTCCTTCAAAGCTTCGGAAAATCTCACACGCTACGTCGTTCCTCAGGATGGCGGAACACGCTGTGGTGTGAAATGGCTCAACGCGGGAGGACTCAGGATAGAAGGAAAGGATGATATGATTGTCTCCGCGCTTTCTTATCTGCCGGAGGAGATAGCCGCGGCACGCCATCATCATGAGCTTCCTTCTGTAACAAAGACAGTTGTACGCGTGCTTAAAGGCAGAAGCGGCGTCGGTGGAGATAACTCATGGGGCGCGAGACCTCATTGTGATAAGATAATGACAGTAAATAATGGTGATTCATTCACCTTTTTCCTGAGTTAGGAGGAATATATGGAATATGATCATAAAAGCTATATAAGCCCTTTGACATGGCGCTACGGCTCGGATGAGATGAAAGGAATCTTCTCTGAAGTGCACAAAAGAAAACTCTTAAGACGTGTCTGGATTGCCCTCGCAAGAGCAGAGATGAAAGCTGGCATTGTCACAGAGGAGCAAGTGAAGGAGCTCGAGGCTCATAAGGACGACATAAACATCGACAGGGCTACAGAGATAGAGAACACGATTCACCATGATCTGATGGCGGAAATCAAGACATATGCAGAAGAGTGCCCTCTTGCAGGAGGGATAATCCACCTTGGAGCCACAAGCATGGATGCCCTCGACAATGCGGATGCAGTGCGCTTCAAAGAGGCCATGGAGCTTATCGTTAAGCGGCTTGATGATCTTATCGAGGCTTTCAGGGAGAAGGCTGAGCTTTACAGAGACACTCCCACAATGGCGTTCACGCACATACAGCCTGCGGAAGTAACGACTATAGGCTACAGGCTTTCCCAGACTATCCAGGATCTCAATGAGGACAGGAAAGACGCGGCTTCTTTTGCTGCGGATATCAAAGGGAAAGGCATGAAAGGTGCAGTCGGCACTGCCGCAAGTTATGGCGAGCTTCTTCAGGGTACAGGGCTTTCAGCTATGGAGCTGGAGAAGATGGTCATGGATGAACTAGGTATAAAAGCATTCGATGCTGCAACGCAGACATATACGAGGAAGCAAGATCTTAAAATGATTTCAATCCTCTCCTCTATAGCTGCGACACTTCATCGCTTCTCGCTCGATTTCCGAGTCCTCCAATCCCCGCCGATAGGTGAATTCTCCGAGCCTTTCGGAAAGATGCAGGTCGGCTCATCGGCAATGCCTTTCAAGCGCAACCCTATCAACTCGGAGAAGATATGCTCACTCTCGAGAATCGTTGAGGAAAGCTATCAGGCGGCATGGAGCAACGCATCCCTCTCAATTCTTGAACGCACGCTCGATGACAGCGCTGACAGGCGCATCTTCATCCCAGAAGCCTTCATAGCGCTCGACGAGATGCTCCTTACGGAGACGAAGATCATCAAAGGCATGCAGGTACATTCAGCTGCGACAAAACGGCTGATGGATAACTATGGAATCTTCGCATCAACGGAAAAGCTTCTCATGGAGCTTGGCAAGCATGGTGCCGACAGACAGGAAATGCACGAGGTCATCAGAGAGGAATCCCTCAAAGCGTGGGCACTTGTACAGGAAGGCAAGGAAAATCCGCTTAAGGAGAGTCTCTCCGAAGACAAGAGGATACGCTCATATCTTGGAAAGGAGGAAATCCTGAAGCTTCTCGATGCATCGACATACACAGGCGATGCATCGCTCCGTACTGATATGGTGCTTAATCAGATAATCAAGAGCCCTGCCCTGAAGAGCGCGAAATAAAGGGCTGCTCTTATATACCTTATGCATGTTGCGGGGAGGACTCTCCTCGCATCCATCTTAAGGGCACCTGCAAGTACGCATATAGTCGAGAACGGTAAAGGAAGAATACCGGCAAGAAGCACGAATGCTATACCGTATTTCCTTATATACGCGCCCCATTTGACAGCGGCCCTGTCCGTGTATTTCTTCACAAGCGGTATCTTATGGAGAAGAAGCCCAATAGCATATGATGTGACACCGCCAAGAGCTGAGGCCGTGCCTATTACAGGCACAACGATGAAAGGATTCATCGAAGCGGCTATCGGGAAGACGAAATCCGGAGAGAGCGGGAGTATCAGAGTATCGACGACATAGACATACAAGAAGATTCCCCACATGCCAAGATTCTCGTCAAACCAGTCTACGGCAGCTGAATAGTCATCACCTCCGATATAGTTCACAACAACGAAAAAACCAATGAAGATGAGAAGAAGCGGAATAAAACCTATCAAGGCTATCCTCTTCCAATTGAGCTTCACATTGTCATCATTATGATTTCTGTCTGTGTCATCGCTGATTTTATGAGCAGTATTATCCATTGAGCACCTTTTCACATTCATCGAGGAATTCCTTCCGATCCCCAGAGAAGGAGCCCCGGTACATCATACCTCGACCACCACCCTTTATGGAAGGAATGGAGGCTTTCAATATATCAAAATAATTCTTATCACCATGGAATAGAAACCTTGAAGATTCGTCAGCTACCATGACAATGCACTTCTCGCTTTCAGGTATCACGCTTTCAAAGGAAGATGATGGTGATGATGAAGCTATCATTACAGGAGACATCCCGCCTGCCATAGCCACACTGTATTCAAGCGCCGCAATCTTCGCCTGAAGAGATTTCACTTCATGCTGGAGCGTGATTTTCTCTTTTATAAGCATCTCGGTATTGGAGATTATATTCTCGCGCTCGGATGACAGCATGGAAGAGAGCTTTGCGAGCATACAGGAATTCTCCCTGCGGTATCTTATGGCAGCATCACCGGAAAGCCATATTGTCCTCACATGCCCTCTTATAATCTCAAATCCCTTATATGCAATCTCTTTGATTTCCGAAGTATTCTTCAGATGCACACCACCGCAAGCGACTTTATCAAGGCCATCGATGAAAACAACAAGCACATCATCGTCATCCACCTTGATAGTGCGTCTCATATGAAGCTCCTCCGCATCGGAGCGTGGAAGACATTTCTGGAAAATATCATGGCCTTCCCGTATCGCAAGAGAAGCTTTGTCCTCAATCTCAAGAAGCTTTTCCTCTGAAATCTCGGCCACATCGGTCTCAATAGTGAAGAACCCGTCCCCTTGGTGTACCGCAAGAGTGCCTATTCCAAGCTCCGAATACAGAAGTGACGAGACAAGATGCTGGGCGCTGTGCTCTGTCATGTATTCGTAACGATGAGACCAGTCAAGCGTGAGCGTGTATGTATCTCCGGAAGAAGGTTTCTCTCCATTTATCTTATGGAGAATCTCACCATTGTCGCCCTTGACTGTATCCGCTATCTCATATGGGCCGAAGGAGCCTCTATCCCCGGGCTGTCCCCCTCCTTCAGGGTAGAATATAGTCCTGTCGAGGATTATCCCATCATCAAGAACCCCAGTGACCGTAGCGTCAATACTCTTTAGATATCCATCCTTGTAATAAAGCTTCTCAGTCATCTCTTCTCCTCACCCACCATTCTAGCGACAGGCAGTTTCCACCTGTAATGATAACCAAGCATGCGGAGAATGGTTGTAAACAACGCTGTTGCATACATAAGGATATCGCCACTGACGCCGAGCTTGAAGAGAAGCGAGAACAGCAGACCTCCGAGAATCGAGGCAGAGGCGTAGAAATCCGAAGTGAAGACCATGGGAATCTCCCGGGAGAAAACATCTCTCAGGACTCCTCCTCCAACAGCTCCGAAGACCCCGCTTGTGATGACTCCGATTGTACCAAGCCCCAGAAGCTCAGCTTTCACACAGCCGATTGCAGTGAAAACACCAAGTCCGACCGCATCAAGGTATTGTATGATTCCCCACCTTCCGACAGCCTTAGGACTGAGGATGAAAACGCCTATCCCTGCGAGTATCGAGACAATCACATAAGCGTTATCACGGAAGATTGCAAGTGGGAATATGCCAAGGAAAGCATCACGTATCATGCCTCCACCACAGCCGACTGTAATCGCGAAGACAAGCACACCAAGGAAATCGAGTCTGTTCTTAACGCCCTTCACAGCACCCGTGATGGCGAAAATGAGTGTTCCGAATATATCGAATGCATAGACTATGCTACCGTATTCCATAACAGCAGAAGACTATAATAAGCATGAAGAGATGTCCACACGCTATAGCCGCATAGGGACTCTTTGACTATATTTATGGCATGGGAAAAATAAAAAGCGCATGGGAGATTGCCCTTGAGAAGACAGAGGGCATCAAAATTGATAAAAGCAAGATGAAGTACCAGGAAGATGTCGAAGCAGCGAGAAAAGCTGCAGGCAGCTACCTGATGGAAGATAACGCGGACGAGAAGGCATTCACGGGGAAAATCGCATCACTCGATCCGAAAGCGATGAAGGAAGGACTGCTTCTTACAGCAGATGCCAATATCTCCCTTCCGGAAACGGAGGATGGAAATGATGAGCGATTCAGAAGAGTGAGATTCATCATTCAGCAGGCTTCTGGAAACAATAGCGATGCACTTGCACTTATGGATGAGCTCATCGGATTTCTCAAGCAGTATCCGCTTCATAGAAAAGACCTCGTGGAGAAGATGAAGGCTCAGTATCAGCCGGTACTGGATGAGAAGTCTGCCAAGCTCTCAAAGCAGTATGGACAGGAAATCCACCTCTCCTTTGAGCAGGATAAGGAATTCATGGAAGCGGCTTCAAAGAATCTTGAGAGACTTGAAGCACAGTATCAGCAGACTGTAAGGAATGCAAAGAGTCAGCTGAAGGAAATGATTGTGTAATCACCATCACTCAATCGTTTACCTTGATTGAAATCATAGTAATCACAGGCGATGTGTGGAGTTCCGAGAAATTTGTTTGACTTCCTCATCTTCCGATGATAGCTTATAGGTGTAACAGGAAGGTAACTCCTGTTGAGAACAAGTCTTAGGTGAACCCTGAATCACCTGAGGAGCCGCAGGAAAGCGGTAAATAAGCCGGGAGAGAGATCCGGTAGGGCCAAGCTCTTAGATACCCCTGAAATGTATCTGGGCAGTCGTGGAGACGACTCAAAAGATACGTCGGCCCCAATGTGGAAAATCAGAAATCCGGGGCATGGAAGGACTGTCTGGATAAAGCAGACAGTCTTTTTATATTCAGGAAAAACACATCCCATACTTTAAAGAACAAAGCCAGTGCGATAGAATGGACACATCAAAGAATTTCGTGGGGAAAAACAATGAAACGTAAAATTGCTTTACTGCTTATTTTCTTTGCATCATGCATTCCTGCATTCTCATTCTCATTATTCGGTTTCAATCCCGAGAAAGAAATGAATGCCATAATGCAGCCTGAATTCTGCTTTAATAACTATGGCATCTGAATAGAGAACAGCTTGTCAGCAGCCTCAGAGGGCAGGCATTCAAGCAGCTTTGCAAGGTATTCCCTCTGTGTTTTGCTCACCAGTCCTTTAAGCTCCTTTGCCTTTT
>CALXKJ010000005.1 GCA_944388955.1 uncultured Spirochaetaceae bacterium
GGATCGTACCCTAATGAAATAGTAAGGTATTGGCCTCTTATTTGATTATCTCATAGAGATTTTTGATTGTCAAAATACTACCTTTTTCGGTCAGCTTTCAATCACCTGAGAAAACGTAAAAAGCATAAAAAACTTTGCGGAAGAAGCACCCGAGTACCCAATCATTGCAGCAGGCTCCCTTCTTGCATAGCGGAACACAAGGAGCTGTCGTTTCCAGTAGGGAAAATCCTGGATACTCATGAGAAAGTGTAAAGCGTGAGATCATCTACGAAATCATACGCCATTAGACGTGAGAGCGCGTCATGATTCTTCTTCTCTCTGTATGAGATAAAGAAAGTCGCGATAGTTTTCTCCTCCGTCTTGTATATCCTGATACTCCGGAGTGAAATCCTGTCCTCCTTCAGTATTTCCTTCACATCATCAATAGACTTCGATGAAGATTGAAGGTCAACGGAAAACTCCCCTGCTGTCTCAGACATAAGGCTGAGCTTATGTGAATGGAGAATCACCTGCACAAGATATATAAGGACTGTGGACGTAAAGCCTAGCGCATACATTCCCGCACCGAGTGTGATTCCCACACCTACAGTTGCCCAGATGCCGGCAGCTGTAGTAAGGCCTATCGCTGCCGCGTCATGACGGAGCATGATGACACCAGCACCAAGAAATCCTATTGCGGTGACGACTCCTGCCGCTATACGCGATGGATCGAGACTGATGCTATCGTGGATTATCACATCAAAAAATCCGTATTTGGAGACCATCATCATCAGGCTGGAGGCCATAGCAACGATGATATGCGTTCTTATGCCGGCATTCTTCAGCCTCTTTTCGCGTTCAACACCTATAAGCGCGCCACAGAGAATAGCAGAAAGCAGCCGTAGTATATATTCAAGCTCGGAGATAGGCATGAAATTATCATACACGGTTTTCCGGAGAAATCAGCATAATTCTTTGCAATGGACTCAGATTGCTTTCCTCAACCTGATACGCGCGCTCTTGATGATGACAGCAAGAATGAAGACAATCACATGCACAATGACAATAGATGCGCCGGTCGGCAAAGAGAAAGCATAAGATGCCACGAATCCGATGATGAACGCCACGACAGCTTCCACAGCCGCCGCAACAGAAACAGAAAAATATGTCTTTCCGATTTTCATGGCAATCGCTGCAGGGAAGATTATAAGAGAAGAAATCAGAAGAGAGCCAAGGATGCGCATTCCGACAACTATCACAAGGGCTGTCATCAAAGAGAGAAGCGCTGTGTAGTGTTCTGCTTTGACACCAGTTGCCTTGGCGAATGCCGGATCAAATGTCGTCAGGTATATCTGATGATAGAACACGATGAACGAGAATAGCGTTACCGAGGAGACTATCAGGGATATCCAGCCATCGCTTTTCGACACAGATAGAATGGAGCCGAAAAGGAATGCGTTGAGATCCGTGTTCACTCCAGCGACGGAAACAAGCACCACACCTATGGCAAGAGAAGCAGATGAAAGAAGTGCGATTGCGCTATCTCCACCAGCTTTTCGCCTTGCGGATATATGCAGAAGGAGAAATGCGGAAACAACCACCACAGGTATTGTCACAGCCATCGGTGAAAGAGAGAAGAATGCCGCAATCCCAAGCGCGCTGAAACCGACATGTGAAAGCCCATCCCCGATCATCGACAGGCGCCTGAGAACCAGGCTGACTCCCAGCAAAGAGGCTGAGACAGATACAAGAAGCCCAACGATGAAAGCCCTCAGGAGAAATGAGTAACTGAAGATCTCAGCTATGATCATGGCCTGCCTCCTTCATGAAAACACGGCCCATCGGCGATTGGAAGTACTTCTCTTTAGGACCGAAGAAATACCCATTATGCGAAAGATGAAGTATAGTGCGCGCGTCATTGAGCGCGGGATGGATATCGTGTGTGACCATCATTATCGTTATTCCGCTCCTGTTGAGGCTATCGACTATCGAATAAAGCTCACTTGAGGTCTTGGGATCCAGGCCTGTGACAGGTTCATCGAGAAAGATAAGCTTCTCTGTCGCCATCAGGGCTCTGCAAAGAAGCACACGCTGCTGCTGCCCACCCGAAAGCTCCTGGAAAGATGCTTTCCTACAACCATCCATGCCTAGCCTTTCAAGCGCGGAAAGCGCTTTATTCTTCTCATCCGCTGAGTATCCGAAAAGCTTTCTGTGCCTGTTGAGGCAGCCTGAAAGAACAACCTCCATCACAGATGAAGGGAAATCACGCTGAATCCCTGATTGCTGCGGAAGATAGCCTATCTCATTCTTCCTGAGACCGCCTTTGTAGACTATTTCTCCTCCAAGAGGCTCAACAAGGCCAAGCACAGTACGGACGAATGTGGATTTTCCCGAGCCATTCTCGCCTACGATGCAAAGATAATCGCCTTGCTCAACAGAGAATGACAGATTGCTTATTATAGGCTGGCCATCATAGCCCAGCGTGAGATTCCTGCCTGATATGAGTATCAATAGAGTGCCTCCCTTAAGGTGGTGAGATTCTCGCTCATCAGATCGATATACGTCTTCCCCTGATGGAAATCCGCGGCTGTTACATTATGAAGCGTGTTGAAGGTGGCTATGCCACACCCCGCCTCAGATGCAATTACCCGTGCAATCATGTCTGATGAGAGCTCGATATTCAGAATACATGGGACATCGATTTCCCTTGCCTTGTCTATGAGAAACGCCACGGTTCTAGCGCTGGGCTCTGTCTCTTCAGCACAGCCCGGGAACGCAGCGTAATAATCCAGACCATATTCACGAACGAAATAAAGAAGAGGAAAACGGGATGCGAAGATGAGCGTGCGACGTGGAGCGTTATCCACAACTTCCCTTATCTCACTATCAAGCTCATGAAGTTTATCAATATAATCCTCTGCATTCTTCCTATAAGTATCTGCGTTATCTGCATCAATGGAGGACATAAGGTGCTGAAGCGACGATATGATAGCAATCTCATTGACAGGACTTGTCCAGACATGCTCATCGATTCCGTGATCTATATGGTCATGGTCATCCTCCATATGCTCCATGCCATCCTTTGTTTCCTCAGCAAGAAGCCTCACCTGCTCAGTAAGAGCGAATGACGCGGGCTTCTCATCAAGAGAAGAAAGAATTGACGCCACCCATTCATCTGACGGACCTCCTGTGTATACGACAAGGTCAGACTCCGAAAGAAGAATCATATCCCGTGGAGTTGGATCATAGCTATGGCTTTCAGTTCCCGGAGGAAGAAGCATGACAAGGTTATCATCGGAGCCAAGGATTGCACGAGCCGCATCATATGATGGGAAATCGACAGCAACGACAGAGAAGGACTTTTCATCCTGATTTTCTGTTTCCGGGCAGGATAAAAGAAGAGGGATGACAAAAAGCAAAATAATCAATCTTCTCATTTCCTCTCCTTCATGCAGTCACTGCATAGACCTTCGAATATAGTGGAGTCCAGTGCCTCAAAACCAGATGATGACGCAACAAGTTTCTCAATCAGCCTTGTTGTCTCAGCATCAAGGTGCTCTGTACGACCGCAGCGGCAGCATCTGATATGCATATGCTCAGGACATCCGGAGCCCAGATGCCTGTAAAGGCTTGTCCTGTCCACTCCAGTCTCCTGTCTTATAATCCCTTCAGCGGAGAGCTGCGACAGCAACCTGTAAAGCGTTGAACGCGGAATTGCTGGAAGATATGATGAAACCTCCTCCGCGCTGTAGCTTTTCGTCTGGTGCTCAGTGAAGAATGAGATTATCGCGGTCTTCTGATGCGTATTGTACCTTGCCACGGAAAATGAGAATAATTCCCATTTTCATAATCGTCAACAGTATTATGGAAAACAGGAGCTGTGAAATCAAATGCGCCAGATAATTAAATCAAAATTTAATAAATTTAAGTTTAATAAATCATAATTTAATATTATCATAGATATATGAAAATGAAATTCATTGGAAGACAATATGAGCTTGCAATGCTTGAGAAGTTCTGGAACAGCGACGATTTTGAATTCATTGTCATTTATGGAAGGCGCAGAATAGGCAAATCTTCACTGATAGATGTATTCAGAGAAGGAAAAATGGGCGTGTATTTTGAAGCTGTTGAGGGAGGAACGGAGGTTTCACAGCTGCATCTGATGTCTCGTGCAGTTTCGAAAGGCCTTTACAATTCAGATAATCTTACCTATCCGGATTTTATTTCACTTTTTGATGATATAGCGAAAAAAGCTACGTCTGAGAGAATCTACCTCGCTATCGATGAGATTTCCTATCTATGTGAGAGCTGTCCTGAGATGGTTGGTCTTCTCCAGCATTATGTAGATGTCGTTTTCAGGAATACGAAACTAATGCTGATTCTCTCCGGTTCTTCGCGTAGATTCATCGAGGAGAACATCCTTGGCAGTCAAAGTCCGCTTTATGGCAGACGAACAGGCCAGATAAAGCTATTTCCATTCTCCGCAGCGGAAGCATCCGATATGTTTCCACGCTGGAGCATAGACAGTCTGGCTTCAGCTTATGCAATTACCGGAGGCGTACCATACTACTTAAGCTTTCTGGCAAAACATGCGAGTGTCACAGAGGCAATACATGATGAATTCTTTCTCCCCGGAAGCAGTCTTTTCACCGAAGCAGAACTATTCATGAAAGGGATTTACAGAAAGAGCAGCACCTATGACTCGATACTTTTCCAACTTGCAAATGGAAATAATGAGGTATCTAAAATAAGCGGGAAAACAGGATTAAGCGAAGCAAATGTCAGCATAGCACTTTCCTCTCTTGCCTCGCAGGGGATTGCCGCAAAGAGAGAGAAGGTTGCTGGTTATGGAATCGGAAAAGGCTGGGAGATAATCGATGGATACTTCGCTTTTTATTATCGCTATGTTTATCCGTATCGCTCTTTCATAGAAAGAGGAAGAGGGGAAGCGGCATTTGAGAATGCAATGAAAGAAGTAAAAGGTTTTACAGCCAAGAGAATAGAGTCTGTTTTCCGTGAATACGTGCTTTCACACTCTACTCTTCTTATCAGTTCTATTGGCTCCATCGATTTCCCCAACCCCACCATGAAACGGAATGAAGAAGTGGATCTCTTTGGACAGAGCAATGAAGGCTGGATTATCGGCGAGTGCAAATGGCAGAATCATCCAGTGCGGCGCGATGTATTCAATCTCCTTGAAATGCGGAAAATGCTGCTCGTTGGAGAAGAGAGGGTTCATTACTTTCTTCTGTCGAAGTCTGGTTTTGATGATGACATGCTTTCTCTTTCCCGTAATCGCGGTGATATCCATCTGATTACAGGAAATGAGCTTTTCGGAAGATAGCATGCACTCTGTATCTGACACAGTATGAATCTACAGGTTCTGGTTTCAGCTTTTCCAGAGATCGGTAGAGAGATATCTCTCGCCTGTATCAGGAAGGATGACAGCAATAGTCTTGCCTTTATTCTCTCTAGACACTTCAATCGCAGCGTGGAGTGCTGCACCGGAAGAGATACCTGAAAGGATGCCCTCAGTACGGGCTAATAGCCGGGCTGTCTCGTACGCGCACGAGGTGCTGACTGTCATTATCCTGTCTATCACACTCCTGTCGAGAACTGAAGGAATGAAGTTTGCTCCTATTCCCTGTATGCCGTGACTTCCGCTTCTCCCTTCTGAGAGAAGCGGAGAATCCAATGGCTCGACACCGACAACCTCAACACTCTTCTTCTCTTTGAGGAAGCGTCCTGCCCCTGATATCGTGCCACCTGTTCCGATACCAGCGACAAATATATCGACATCGCCATCGCTGTCATCCCAGATTTCCGGGCCAGTCGTCATATAATGAGCCTCCGCGTTGCTTTTATCGGTGAATTGTCCCAGTATCATCGATGACGGGATTGAGTCCTTAAGCTCTTCTGCTTTCCTTACAGCGCCGTTCATGCCTTCCTTTCCAGGCGTGAGCACAATCTCAGCGCCATATGCCGTGATAAGCATTCTACGCTCAATGCTCATGGAATCGGGCATCACGATTATGACTCTATATCCATGGCGCGCACCTATAGCCGCAAGCGCAATGCCGGTATTACCTGAAGTCGGCTCTATAATCGTAGAGCCCTCCGAGATAAGTCCATTCTTCTCAGCCTTCAGGAGAATACCCTTCACAGCCCTGTCTTTCGCGCTTCCTGTTGGGTTTGCCTTCTCCAGTTTCAGAAGAAGCCGCGCTTCAAGGCCGAGCGTCCTTCTGAGATTTTCTGCCTCAAATAGCGGTGTATGACCTATTAGCTCATCAATCGATTTATACAGCATCGGAAAGAATCCTCCTCGCCTTTTCTGTCTCATTCGTTATGAGACCATCAATACCCCACTCAAGGCATTTCTGTATATCCGTATCATCATTGACCGTCCATACATTAATCATGCGTCCATTATCCTTTAGCTCACGTACACTCTCATCAGAGAGCATGGAATATGCGGGATGGTAACATTCTATGCCGTTATCTTTCATCTGAGCACCTATGTTTCTCAGCGAAGGACCTTCTATAAGAAGTCCAAGCTTTGACGTCACTCCCATTTCCTTAAGCCGGAATACAGAGAGCCAGTTGAATGATGAATAGATGACTCTATCAGAAAGGGAGAATGATTCGACCATTCTCACTGTCTTCTCTTCTATCCCTGGATAATACACAGGCATTGTCTTCAGCTCTATATTCACATAAAGCGATGTCTCTTTGAGCCATGAAAGGAATTCTTCTAGCGATGGTATGGGAGTGAAGCCAAAGGCATCATTTTTTGTCTTTCCCGCATTGATATCCTCAAGCTCGGAGCGCGTATAGCTATAGACAAAACCATCTTTGCCACATGTCCGTATAAGAGCTTCATCGTGAATAATCATAAGCTCGCCGTCTTTAGAGAGATGGACATCAAGCTCTATGCCATCTGCTCCAGCTTCTTCAGCTTTCATGAAGCTGAGCATCGTGTTCTCCGGATATGCTCCGCTATAACCTCTATGTGCGATTACATCCATACCCGGATGGTAGAATCGTTTCATCTGCGTTGCAATACTTTCCCTTTATTGATATCGCCTTTTCACATTGACTTGTTGACACCTTTTTAGATGGATGGGATATTATAGATGTAAAGAGGCACTGCCGATAGACGGCTGGCCCAAACTCAACTAAATTACATAGCCGCGGTCTGGATCACCGGCGGCTATTTTCTTGAAGCGATAATCAAACCTATGACTGTGAACACAATCATCAGAATCTGGTAATCGTCCATGAAGCATCACCTCCTCCCGAGCGGAGATTCCGGATCGTGCCCGAAGCGATGCCAGCCGCCTACCGCATATAGCAGTGCCATAGGTAATGTATCATATAGCTTGAACATGCTCAATTATTAATATTTTTATTCCAATATCAAAGCGTATTCCCCAATATTTGCTATTATACTATCTCTAATACATATGAAATTCGATGTATCGATTTTCACTTAGAGGTTATCGAGAGGAAATACACGTTTGATTGACGACTTAAACACAATGGCTTAATATTCAATAAGAGAGAGGCACTGCCGATAGACGGTTGACCTCAGAGTTCGTTAGACGAACAACATTTATTTGCTATCCGCCCGCTTACTTTCCACGGTTTTTCGGGCGGTTATTTATAAAGAGGAGAATTGCTGTTACAAGGGAGAGAGCCCTAGAGGCCAGATCCGCAAGTTTCAGTAATATATCCAAAACCATATAAGCTCCTTTCATCATGAAGAATCCATGAAGCCTATACAGGCTCCAGTGTGTTACGACTGGAAGCCAACCGCTTACCGTTTACTGCAGTGCCACAGACAATGTATCACACAATTTGATTATGCTCAATTATTGATTATTTCTATTCAAAATTAGAGATTATTGCTCAATATTTGCTATTGCAGATAAGCTGTGCTGATAGACAATACATGTTTGATTGACGACTTAAACGCAATGGCTTAATATTCAAGAAGAAAGAGGCACTGCCGATAGACGGCTGGCCCGGTTAAGCTAGATGCCGCCCCTAAGGTCCAATTGGGCGGCTATTTTCTTAAAGCGATAATCAAACCCATGACTGTGAACACAATCATCAGAATCTGGTAATCGTCCATGAAGCATCACCTCCTCCCGAGCGGAGATTCCGGATCGTGCCCGAAGCGATGCCAGCCGCCTACCGCATATAGCAGTGCCACGGGTAATATATCACACAGTTTAATTATACCCAATTATTGATGTTTTTATTCAAAGATAGGAGCATATTGCTCAATATTTATTATCAAATCTTTTCTCAGAAAATGAGAAGAAAGCTATAGAGTAAATATTCGCTTGAAAGAGATATATGCCGATTGACAATACACGTTTGATTGACGACTTAAACGCAATGGCTTAATATTCAAGAAGAAAGAGGCACTGCCGATAGACGGCTGGCCCAGTTAACGAATTATCCGAAGATAGCCGCAGTTGGGACGCTGGCGGCTATTTTCTTGAAGCGATAATCAAACCTATGACTGTGAATACAATCATCAGAATCTGGTAATCGTCCATGAAGCATCACCTCCTTCCGATCGGAGATTCCAGATCGTGTCCGAAGCGATGCCAGCCACCTACCGCGTATAGCAGTGCCACGGGTAATATATCATGCTATTTGAGTATGCTCAATTATTAGTATTTATATTGCGATACTAAGGCATATTACTTGAAGATTATTATTAAACCCTTTCAAGAGATGAAAATTGAAGAGAGAATCAATAACTTCAATATCCTTTTCCTTCAGTCATATAATTATCCACGCTTTGCAATACTGCCTCTTTGATTTGACAGATTTTCCATCTCATACGATATTCAGAATATGTCAAACGGAATGTTCTATGGCCGTAATGGCTCTGATCATCTATCGGTTTTCCTTGTTGCGATAGCCCTTGTACTGGCGGTCGCGGCATCTGTGATAATGAATGAGGCTGCAAGAGCTATAGTCTCAGCCATCGCGGTAATTCTTGTCGCGCTCTCACTCTGGAGAATGCTTAGCAAGAATACAGGGAAACGGAGAGCCGAGAATGAGAAGTTCCTCTCATTCTTCAGAGCAGATCCGGACAAGAAGCGGAAGAAAGAAGAGAAGAAAAGAGCGGAAGCAGAGAGGAAGGTGAGCAAGAAGACTCATAGATACTTCCGCTGTCCAGAATGCAAGAAAGAGCTCCGCGTCCCGAAAGGAAAAGGGAAGATCAAGATTACATGCCCGCATTGCGGACATCAGTTCATAAAGAAGACATGATATGTTCGGTTACGTTCTTGCAAATGGCAATAAGCTGACAAAAGAAGAGAAAGCCACATACAAAGCTCATTACTGCGGGCTTTGCAAGGTGCTAAAAGAAAAGTATGGAGCACAGGCGATTCTTGCACTTTCCTATGACATGGTGTTTCTGGAGCTGCTTCTGGCGGACCTTACAGATAGCGAGGAAGAAAATGGGAGAGAAAGGTGCATCGCTCATCCTCTGAAAGAGCATGAGTATATAATCACGGGGACAACTGGATACGCCGCTGATATGCAGATACTTCTCTCCTACTACTCCCTTCTCGATCATATAAGGGATGATGGCAAGGGAAAGGAATCCGAGAAGAAGCTGAGGGCTTTCATCCCAAGCCTTGAGGAGAAATATCCGCGGCAGAGCAAAGCGCTCAAGGATAATCTTTCACTGCTTACAGAGAATGAAAAAGCCAATACGCGGGATGCAGGTATGATGTCTCTTATATTCGGCACGATACTTGGTGAGATTTTCGTGCTTGATGACTCATCATTCTTCCGCGACGACTTAAGAGGGCTTGGATGCGGGCTTGGGCGTTTCATATATCTTCTTGATGCGTGGTGCGACAGGGAGAAAGACAGGAAGAAAGGTGCTTATAATCCTCTTCCTGATGATATCTCCAGGGATGAAATGAGAGAAATGCTTCTCGATGCCGCTTCAGCTGCATCAGATGCAGCAGAGCGTCTTCCGCTCGATCAGCATGTTTCCATTCTCAGGAATATCCTTTACAGTGGGATATGGTCTCGCTTTGAGGACAGGAAAAAAGAGAAATGACAGATCCATACAGCGTGCTTGGGCTCAAGCCCGGAGCCACAGACGATGAAGTTAAGAAAGCATATAAAAGGCTTGCGAAGAAGTACCATCCGGATATAGCCGGAAACAGCGCGGAAGCCCAGAAGAAAATGCAGGAGATAAATGCTGCATATGATGCGATTATAAACCATAAAGGAAGTTATCAGAGCAGTTACAGCTATCAGGGTGGATACAGCGAGAGTGAAAATGATGAGCCGATTGAGCTCAGGGCCGCTGTCGCGTATATCAACGCTCGCCGCTATATGGAAGCACTCAACACACTCAATTCAATACCTGCAGAGAGAAGAAGCGGTCGCTGGTACTATCTTTCCGCATACGCCAAAGCTCATGTCGGTGATTCCATAGGCGCGATGAATGACATCAACGCGGCAATCGCAAGAGAGCCGGGCAACATCACATATATCTCTTTCCGTGATAGGCTGAGCGGCAGGCGCACTCAGTATGAGGACTTCTCAAGATCCTTCGGGAACATCAGCACAGGATTCTTCCCATGCTGCTTCCCGCTTTTTCCATTCTTCCCGTGCTGCTGCATCATCTGATTGACTCAGAGAGCGGACGGACAATCATCCCGATAGCTCTTGTGAGCATTTCAGGCGCTTCCTCAAGCGTCAGCGGGATTTTATCCAGAAGGACATCACAATAGATATCAAATGCAGCAGAGACTATGAAATCTATGAAAGCCACCATCTTGATACGGCGCGCTTCATCCTGTCCGATGCGCTCCGCAAGTGTCGATGACATCAGATAATTGATTGCCTGATACTTGCATTCAATTACGAGTGGCCTGATTCTGTCTATTGAAATCAGAAGCCTGTAATATTCACGGTCACGCGATACGAACTCGGATACTGAATCCAGAAGCGGCCTGGGGTTGGCCAATGCGATATCAGGAGAAAGGCCGGCAAACGCTCCTTTGAGTTCTGAGATGATATTTTCTTTTATTGAATTCAGTACATCACCAGAATCCTTGAAGTGAGCATAGAACGTACCTCTGTTGATATCTGCTTCCTTGACAATATCCGTGATTGTGATTTTCTCGAATGGTTTCTCTCTCATGAGACGTACCATAGCTTCGCGTATAAGCTTCTTAGATCTCAATGAACTCCTGTATTCAGCTTTTGTCCTTTTCTTTTCCTCCATTTCCATCGGCCTCCCCTATTGTTTCCTACAGTTTAGTAGACTTTCAGCGATAATGAAAGAAAATTGTTCACCATTGAATTCAGAATGCTGATTACAATCATCTAGAGAGTATGGAAATAGCGTATTCAATCCCGCGTGCGATTCCGTCATCCTCAATATCCGAAGTCACGAAACGCGCTTTCCTTTTAAGGCCTTCAGTAGCATTCCCCATCGCGATGCCTACAGCTGCAGCACTCACCATCTCTTCGTCATTCGCGCCATCTCCGAAGACAACGGTATTTGAAAGATCCTCACCGTAATATCTCATGATTCTCTCAATACCGGTAGCTTTTGAAATGCCTTTGATGACTATCTCGCCCATCGTACTGTCTGGGACGCCAAGCGTGTTTGAAACAACAGCAAAACTCGCTGCAAGATCATTCCTGATTCTATCGATACTGACATCTCTGGCAACATACAGTACTTTACAGATCCTCGCGCCAGAGGGGATTGTCTCAGCTTCCACCATGGATGAGACAGCCGCTATTTCCCCAGTATACTCAAGCATCAATGACTTCCAC
Organism: uncultured Spirochaetaceae bacterium; assembly: GCA_944388955.1. GTDB lineage: Bacteria > Spirochaetota > Spirochaetia > Sphaerochaetales > Sphaerochaetaceae > Ornithospirochaeta. Next base: position 11,818 of record CALXKJ010000005.1, read on the forward strand.
AGAGAGAAAACAGCGGGTGCCATGTATGTACCCCTGTCTGTCTGCACCATCATGCCAAGATTATTCTCCTTGCAATAGGAGAAAACCTCTTTCTTCTCCTCCTCCGTCATGAAACGGTTATAGATTTCACGGCCATCCGCGATAGCTATTCCCCCTGCGGAGAAGACACCGTCCCTGAAACCAAGCTCATAGATTTCAGGAATCACCTCCACTGGGCTCCGTCCCGTTGCCAGGAATATGCGATGCCCATCAGCCTTCACTTTCTGAAGTGCCTTCACTGCGCTTTCAGGGACACTCTTGCCAAATGGCAGAAGAGTCCCATCGATATCGAAGAAGAATGAAATCAATGACTCTCTCCCAGAAGCTGAAAACCATTTTTAAGGAGACTTTCCTTTATTTCAGCGATATGCTCAAAGCCTCGTGTCTCCATAGTGATACGGAGCGTGCAGCTAGTGAGTATCTTCTCATTGCCGGTTTTATCATGGAATACACCCACGACATTAGCACCTGAGGAAGCGACGATTGATGACACTTCCTGAAGCTGGCCGGGCTTATCCTGAAGCTCTACTGTTATATCTGCAAGGCGACCTTCCTTTATAAGGGCCCTGTTGATGACTCTGGAGAGAATAGTCACATCGATGTTTCCTCCCGAGACAAGGCAGACAGTCTTGCCTTCGAGCGGTAGCTTGTCGAAAAGAGCGGCAGCAACAGCAACAGCCCCGGCTCCTTCGGATACGAGTTTCTGTTTCTCCATCATATCGAGTATAGCGACAGCTGTCTCATCATCAGTGACAGTAACGACACCGTCCGCGTACTTTGAGCACAGATCATAAGTGAGGTCGCCAGGGCATTTGACGGCGATACCATCAGAAATCGTGGAAACAGAAGGAAGCGATTCTATCTTATGCTCATTGATTGAGCTGACCATCGAAGCGGCGCCAGCAGCCTGCACACCGTAGACTTTCACACGAGGATTCAGCATCTTCGCTGTAAAGGCGACACCTGCAAGAAGTCCGCCTCCGCCCACCGGTACGATAATGTTATCTGCATCTGGCATTTCCTGGAGGATTTCCAGAGCGATGGTTCCCTGCCCCGCGATGACATCAGGATCATTGAAAGGATGAATCATCGTGCGCCCTGTCTCTTCCATAATCTCAAGAGCCCTGTTATATGCGTCATCATACACGCCTTTGACCAGCTCGACTTTTGCCCCATAGCCTCTTGTCGCCTCCACCTTTGATATCGGGGCACCTTCTGGAATGCATATGAGTGCATCAATACCCTGTCTCTGAGCGGCAAGGGCAACACCTTGCGCGTGGTTTCCTGCCGAGCAGGCGATGACACCTTTCTTCTTCTGCTCATCTGAGAGCTTTGAAATCTTATAGTAAGCGCCTCTCAGCTTGAAAGAGCCTGTAGTCTGAAGGTTCTCCGTCTTGAGATAGACTTCCTTATCAGGGAACATACGAGGTGCGCGGATGAGATCCGTTACACGGCAAGCCTCCTTGAGTGTGAAGGATGCCTGATAAACTGTATCGAGTGTTAGCATGTTTAAGATATATTCTCTCTCACGGAAATTGTCGAGATACAAAGGGTGCTTTCGCATAGCAAAAGAAAAGGCTATAATGCTTGAGAATGCCACATAATCTGATTCCCTGAATGGGATTCATAAAATATAAGGAGGTGGCTTAATATGAAACATCTCTTCACTTCTGAATCCATCACAAACGGGCATCCCGACAAAGTCTGCGATCAGATATCTGACGGTATCCTCGACGCGCTTCTTGCACAGGATCCATATTCCCGCTCAGCATGCGAAGTCATTGCAGAGCCCGGAGCTGTCCACATCATGGGCGAAATCACGACGAAAGCAGATATCGATCCAGTTGCTATCGCGAGGGATGTGATAAAAAGCATCGGCTATACAAAGCCTGAATATGGTTTCGATGATACAGCGAAGATCACATGCTCTATACATGAGCAGTCCGGTGATATAGCGATGGGCGTAAACTCTTCTTATGCAGACCCAACAACGCTTGGCGCTGGAGATCAGGGCATGATGTTCGGCTACGCATCATCAGATGGTGATGAGTGCATGCCGCTTGCCGCAACGCTCTCAAGGCGTCTTACAATGGGACTTAGGGATGCAAGGGTCTCGGGAGAGCTTCCATATCTCCGCCCGGATGGCAAGAGCCAGATAACTATCGAATATGACGGAAAGACACCGAGAAGAATCGATGCTGTCGTTGTTTCAGCCCAGCATGATCCAGACATCGCACTGGAAGATCTCAGAAACGATATCAAGGAGCATATCATAAAGAAGCTACTTCCAGCTGACATGCTCGATGCTGACACGAAATACTTCATCAATCCGACAGGGCGTTTCGTCCTTGGCGGACCGGCAGCTGATACAGGACTGACAGGACGCAAGATCATCGCTGACACATATGGTGGCTATGCCCACCATGGCGGTGGAGCATTCTCCGGAAAGGATCCCACAAAAGTCGACAGAACCGCTTCCCTGCAGCTGAGGCAGATTGCAAAGACTATCGTCAGTGCTGGAATCGCTTCAGAGTGCGAGCTTCAGGCAGCATATGCTATCGGAGTGGCAGATCCTGTCTCGCTCTATGTCACAACTTATGGAACAGGAAAGATAGATGAGGAGAAGCTCACGAAATGGGTTCTTGATAACTTCGACCTCCGCCCAAGTGGCATGATTGAGCATCTGAATCTCCGCCGCCCTATCTTCCGCGACTCGGCTTCATTCGGAGCTTTCGGACGTCAGGATGTCCTCTTCCCGTGGGAAGAAGTTGATTCCGCGCTTGTGGAAAGTCTTAAGAAGCTTATTTGATCTGATGGCCGGTCTCCGGCCATTTTTCTTTCAGGAGTGATTATGAGAACAGTGATTATCGGGGGCGTCGCTGGTGGAGCGAGTGCCGCTGCCAGACTCAGAAGACTAGATGAGAAGATGGAAATCATCATCATTGAAAAAAGCGGTTTCATATCATACGCGAACTGCGGCCTTCCATACTATATCGGCGGCATAATCACAGACAGATCCCAGCTCACACTGCAGACTCCGGAAAGCTTCTGGAAGAGATTCAGGATTGAGGCAAGAGTAAGCGAGGAAGCTCTCTCGATAGACAGGGAAAGAAAGGAAATCAGCATCAGAAAGCTCAAAGACGGAAGTGAATACAAAGAGCACTACGACACACTGATTCTCTCCCCCGGAGCCGAGGCAATTGTACCCGCTCTTCCCGGCATCGATTCTGAAAAAATATTGACACTCCGTCATACAGAAGACTCTTTCAGGATAAGGGAGGAAGCTATAAGGCATAAAGGAGGAAGAGCTGTTGTCATTGGAGGGGGATTCATCGGGCTGGAAACGGCAGAGAACCTTGTGCATGCAGGACTTAATGTGACGCTTATACAGCGCTCTGAGCATGTGCTTCCGCCATTTGACAGAGATGGAGCGGTATTCCTTCACAGCGAGCTGAGGAAGAATGGTGTAAATCTGCATCTCAACACTGCCGTGACAGGATTCGAGGAAACAGGAAACGGGATTGCAGTCATCGCAGGAAGCCAACGCTTTGAAGCGGATTTCGCTGTTCTGGCTATCGGTGTGAAGCCCGACTCTCATCTTGCTTCGGAAGCGGGTCTCGAGACAGATAAAAGGGGATCTATAATAGTCAGCGACAGAATGCTCACATCCGATCCATCGATTTACGCAGTCGGAGACGCCGTAAGCATCCGGAACAGGATAACAGGACTGGATACGATGATTGCTCTTGCAGGACCTGCGAACAAGGAAGGAAGAATAGCGGCAGATAATATCGCAGGACTCGACAGCCGTTACCGTGGGAGCACAGGAGCATCGGTCGTGAAGCTTTTCTCTCTCACTGCGGCCTCTGTAGGCATCAATGAGGACAGCGCGAAGAATCTCGGCATGAATTATGACACTGCCGTCACATTCCAAGGCAGTCATGCATCATACTACCCTGGCGCGGAAACAATGATGCTCAAGCTTGTCTATGACAAGGGCACAGGGCGTGTGCTCGGTGCTGAGGCTGTGGGGAAAGAAGGTGTTGAGAAGAGAATCGACACAATCTCTGTCGCTATCGCAGGCGGCATGACTGTCGAGGATCTTGTCTCCCTCGATATGTCCTACGCCCCGCCATATTCATCAGCGAAGGACCCCGTGAATATTCTTGGGTACATAGCGGAGAACAAGCGACACGGAATCCTCCGTGAATTCACACATAGCGATATAAAAGCATTCTCTCCAGAACATGATCTTCTCATTGATCTAAGGACTGAAAGGGAAATCGCATCAGGCATGATAGAAGGTGCTATAAACATCCCGTTGGATGATCTGAGAAGCCGCATCGCGGAGATAGACAAGACAAAGAAGATACATGTCTATTGCAGAAGCGGCCAGCGGAGCTATATAGGCATGCGCATACTCAAAGGCTACGGCATCGATTCTGATAGCCTTTCAGGCGGATACCTTCTTTATAAAGCAATCATGGATGAAAGGAGCGGGTCTTAATCCTCTTTATCCTCTTCTTTTTCATTCTTTATCATCGTGGGAATGAAACGGCGGGCGAATTTGCCAGTACCTCTGTTCTTGATGTAGAAGAAGCCGATGAATGAGAAGACAAGCGCTCCGATGAGATTCACGAAAAGATCTTTCATGGTATCGATAAGCCCGATATCAAGATAGCCATTTATACCGAGATCTGTACCATTGACTGCGGTATTCGTTATCCCTTTTATAACCACCACTTTATTAGACCTCGTCGGATCGAGAGTTACAGTCCTTATCGTGTTGACGATAGTATCCTTCTGCATATCAGTGCCGAAGAATGTGTCCATTGAGAATTCGAAGAACTCCCAGAGGACACCGATAGTCATTGAGAAACAGAAAGCTCCGATAGCGACATACAATGGAGAGAGATAGAGTTTCGTGCGCTCGTTGCGGTTGATGATATCGACAAGCGAAAATCCTACAGCCGCAGACAAAAAGCCTGTTATCGTATGAAGCGCCGTATCCCATCCTGGAATGTTTATATAGAATGAGCGGATTTCGCCAAGTATCTCAGCAGCATAAATGAAGCATATGACGATTATTTCCAGCGTATCGGGTATATCGATATGCCAGTTACGCTCAATGAATGTCGGGACTGTGAAAAGCACAAGAGTCAGGACACAGAGCGCGACATTCTGCCAGTCTCTATTGAGAATCTGAGCAATCATGACAAGCACTACAGATATCCTCAGAAGGATATATACAGTGAACTTGCCCGGAGCAAGCTTTATCTCCTCCCTGAAGGAGCGAGAGTGAATCCGTCTTTTTCTCTTTGGCATATCATGATGATAGCAGATAGTGCTCTTTTCAGCATCAATGTCATTGGCTATATTGATTTCTGGAGGTCAGCATGAATCTTATTGACAATTACCGTTTGTTTCTCGATAAAGGAAAAACGGAAAGGGAATGCATCCGCGAGATTATCGGGCTTGCCGAAAAGGAAGGCTATCGCGATATAGAGAAGACAGAAAATCTGAAAGCAGGCGACAAAGTCTATTACGTGCAATATGGCAAATCCATAGCACTCTTCAGAGTCGGCGAAGACAAGCTTGAGAATGGAATGAATATTCTGGGCGCACATATCGACTCCCCACGCCTTGATGTAAAGATGAATCCCATCTACGAAAGCGAGAATGTCATCTATCTCGATACTCATTACTATGGCGGCATCAAGAAATACCAGTGGGTAACGCTTCCGCTTGCCATACATGGCACCGTAGTGAAGAAGAATGGTGAAAAGATTGAAATCACAATCGGAGAGGATGACGACATGGCCTTCGCCATCTCTGATATCCTTCCGCACATGGCGCAGGAGCAGATGAAGAAAAATGCTTCCGAATTCATTCCTGGCGAGGATCTTGATCTCATCATCGGACTCGATCAGGAAGAAGGCGAAGAGAAGGATAAAGGCAAGAAGAAAATCCTATCGCTTCTCTCCTCGCTATATGGTATCGACGAGAAGGACTTCCAGAGCGCGGAGCTTGAGATTGTCCCTCAGGGAAAAGCGAAGCTCATGGGATTCGATAAATCCATGGTTCTGGCCTATGGGCAGGATGACAGGGTATGCGCATTCACATCCCTCATGGCAATGCTTGAGTCTGAAAACACGAAGCGTACAGCATGCTGTCTTCTCGTAGACAAGGAAGAGATAGGCTCAAATGGTGCAACGGGAATGGACAGTGTCTTTTTTGAGAACGCTTCAGCGGAGCTTCTTTCAAGAGTCTCTGGCTACGATGGTCTTCTGCTGAGACGGATGATGAGAAATTCATATATGCTATCAAGCGATGTCAACGCGGCTTTCGACCCCCTCAATCCATCACTCTATGACAAGAAGAATGCATCTGTCCTCGGAGGAGGTGTTGTCTTCAATAAATACACCGGCTCAAGAGGAAAATCAGGGGCGTCGGACGCGAATGCTGAATTCATCGCCACGCTCAGGGAAACAATGGATAGCAATAACGTAAAATACCAGATGTCTGAAATGGGCAAAGTCGACACAGGCGGAGGCGGAACGATTGCAAAATATGCGGCATATTATGGTATGCAGGTCATAGATTGCGGCGTCGCCGTACTCTCTATGCACTCGCCCTGGGAGATTACAGCCATAAGCGACATCGAAGCCGCGAAAGCGTGCTACAGTGCTTTCCTTGGCATCAGATAATCGTATCATGATTCTCTCGCCTTTCCGCAGGCGGGGGAATCTCATCAGAGGAGATTTTTCCTGAAAAGCTCTGTGTAAACCATACCGTGAGTACCGCGTTCGCTGAGCATCAATGAGAAAGATGAAATGCAGGCTGTAATCGGACTGATTCTGCAGGCTGCAGACTCTGTCACTACCCTGCGCCCCAGCGTAATGTGTGGTTTATAGCGTCTCTTCTCCACTCTTAGCCCATGCTCGACAAGCTCTCTATGAAGACTCCCCTGAAGAGACATAAGCGCACTGCTCTCTTCTATTCCAATCCACCAAGTATTGCCATCCGGGCGAGAGAAGAAGCCTCTTCTGTCCATAGTGATGTGGAAACGCTTTCTCTCCACCATATCCATTGCATTTACAGCCTCATCGCACTCTTCCTGAGTGCATTCACCAAGGAATTCAAGCGTGAGATGAAGATTATCCCTGGAAACAAAAGAGCCTGATACAGAGAGATTATGAAGAGCGTCCCTCTCTTTGGAGAGACGCTCGATAGTGTTCTCATCGAATAGCGAAGCTATGAAAAGTCTCAACCTTCAGCCTCGATCTTCGCAGCTTCTTTCGCTGAAAGGAATGCGGACGGAGCAGGAGCCACTCCATTCTTCCACTCAATCGCGTTGACAATGAAGAATGTAACAGTGCCCACAGCACAGCCAAAGACGACAGGAAGGATTCCGAGGTAGAAATCACCGCCCGAAAGAATCTGCCAGAATACTACTCCGATGGTTCCCGTTATGATTGAAATCTGTCCGGAATGCTTTGTAGCACGCGGTACAATCATTCCCAATCCATATGCCGCGAACGGACCTGCGCATCTGATAGCAAATGCAAATGTGTTCATCGTCACAATCGGTATATTCAGAAGCGAAATGAGCATCGCGATTGCACAGAAGATGACATTGCATGTCCTCGTCCAGAAGATAACCTGCTTATCTGTGAGATTCCTGCATTTTTCGCTATAGTTCTTCATGATGTCATTCATGAACATCGTAGACATACAGAGAAGGTTTGAATCTGCAGAGGACATTGTCGCAGAAATGATAGCGGCGGACACGATACCCGTGATGATTGTAGGGGCAAAATGCTCTGTTACAGCCATCATCGCATTCGAGCCATTCGCCTCGATACCTGGAATCTGATCCTTAAGTGCAAAAGCCGCAAGACCGAGAAGTGTCGGGAAAATGGACATGGCTGCCATGAGAACGCCAGAGAAAAGGGATGCGCGGAAGGCGGTCTTCTCATCCTTGGCGCTTTCAAAGCGGCTTATCATTTCAGGACCAGAGAGGAATGTGCAGAAGTAGTTGAAGATATATCCGATAATGACAACCCAGCCGATACTTGTCATGCTGAGCTTCTCTCCTGGAAGCATTGCAGAAATCTCACCCCATCCGCCACAGCCATGGATAACAATCGGTGTCGCGATAGCAAGACCAGCGAGGATGATGATGAACTGCACAAGATCGGAAATCTGGTCAGCTATCATACCACCGAGCGTGGTGTAGAGGATGATTACAAGTCCCGCGATAATAAGACATACATTCATCGGAATGCCTGTAAGCGTCGCAACAACCACACCCGATGCCGCGACCTGTGATGAAGTAAGGCAGAAGAGTGCGAGGATGTTGAGGACTGCAGAGAAAACGGAGCTCCCCTGTCCGAAGCGTCTTCCAACGACTTCAGGAATCGTAACTGCAAGTGTCTTCCTGATTCTCGGCGCGAAATAAGCAAGCGGAATCATCGCAACCGATGCGGCAAGGACGTACCAGACAGCGCTCATACCCCAATTACCGAACGCTTTCTGCGCTAGTCCTGTCGTAGATCCACCACCGATATTATTCGCCGAGAGAGAGAATGCAACCATAAAGAGCCCCATTCTTCTACCTGCAAGCATGTAATCACTGCTGGTTTTGATCTTTATCTTGCCGACTACAAAACCGATGATGAGCATTCCGATAAGATAGCCACCGACAATGAGAAGGGCACCAGTATTCAGAGCCATAGTCTTCCTCCTATGTGTAAGTTATGTAAAGTTTCACATGGCATCATGAAATAAGGCAAGAAAATATTTGACCGTTCTATATAAAAGGTTTATCTTATTAATAACGATTATCAATAATGGAGGCCAAAAATGAAGTATGTATGCAATCTCTGCGGTTACGTATATGACGAAGCTGCAGGTGACCCTGATAACGGAATCGCGCCAGGAACAAAGTGGGAAGATGTTCCAGAAGATTGGACATGCCCGCTCTGCGGAGCTGGAAAAGAAGAGTTCTCAGCTGAGTGAGAAATAAAGGCTGTCAAAGAAGCCATGGCTTTTGAGACAGCCTTTCTTATGCACCAGCTCATACATAGAAGAGCATTTCACCGTATGTCGGTATCGGCCAATGCTTCTTCGAGCATATAAGCTCAAGACTATCAGAGTACTTCCTTACCTCAAGCATCTGCGGAAGGATCTTATCAGATGAATAATGCGCAAGCGCAGAGCCATGCTCTGAAGATGAAAGCGAGACAATGCGCTCGAGCTCATTCACGGAGTTATAGAGAGAAGATATAAGGACTTCAATCTCCGCAAGCCTTGCCTCCTCTGCATCTATTTTCATCTCTGGAAGTGCCCCCTTCTTGCGGCATATACCTGTCGCTATCTCCGATGAATAATCCATAACAGCAGGAAGTATCTCCCTGTTGATCATATCTATAAGAGTCAACGCTTCTATATGCACAGTCTTGGAATATTCGTCATTAAGGATTTCATAACGGGAATGAAGCTCCACGGAGCTGTAAATCTCGAACTCGCTGAAGAGAGCGATATTCTTAGGCGAGCATAGCGTATCGAAGGCATCTGGAGAGGTGGCAAGATTGAGAAGGCCTCTTCTTCTCGCCTCCTCTACCCATTCAGATGAATAGTTGTTGCCATTGAAGACAATCCTGCGATGCGCGATATACGTATCCCTTACGAGATCCGATACAGCCTTATTGAAATCCTCGGCATCCTTGAGCTTTTCATAGAATTCCTTCAGCTCTTTCGCAACAACTGTATTCAGCACAGTGTTTGGCTCGGCAACCGAGAATGATGAACCGAGCATTCTGAATTCGAATTTGTTGCCAGTAAATGCAAACGGGCTTGTCCTGTTCCTGTCTGTCGTGTCCTTCGGGATCGCAGGAAGAACATGGACTCCAAGCTGCATCTTTTCCTTTGTGCGGCCAGGGGCTGAATGTCCAACAGCCAGCGCCTCAAGGATCCCTGTCAGTTCATCCCCGAGGAAGATAGAGACAATAGCTGGAGGTGCTTCATAGCCACCGAGCCTATGATCATTACCTGCAGATGCAACAGAGACGCGAAGCAGATCCTGATACTCATCGACACCTTTTATGACGGCGGCAAGGAATAAGAGGAATTGGGCGTTATCCTTAGGATTATCACCAGGCTCAAGGAGATTCGCATCTTCAGTTGAGAGAGACCAGTTATTATGCTTGCCAGAGCCATTCATACCCGCAAATGGCTTTTCATGGAGAAGACAGGCAAAGCCATGGCGCTCTGCGGTTTTCTTCATTATCTCCATCGTCAGCTGATTGTTATCGACTGCAACATTAGTCGTTGTGTATATTGGAGCGAGCTCATGCTGACACGGAGCAGCCTCGTTGTGAGAGGTCTTTGCATAAACCCCAAGCTTCCAGAGCTCCATATCAAGATCCTGCATATATTCAGACACTCTTGTTCTCAACGCGCCGAAATAATGATCCTCGAGCTCCTGTCCCTTCGGTGCCCTTGCCCCTATAAGAGTCCTTCCTGTATAGATGAGATCCTTACGCCTTTCATAGTCCTTCTTGTCAATAAGGAAATACTCCTGTTCCGGCCCCACTGTCGTAATCACCCGCTCCGGATTCTTACCGAAAAGGGAAAGAATCTTCTTTGTCTCCTCTGCCACAGCCTCCATGCTTCTCAGAAGCGGTGTCTTCTTGTCGAGGACTTCGCCTGAATATGAGCAGAAAGCTGTAGGGATGCATAACGTACCATCTTTTATGAAGGCATAGCTTGTGGGATCCCACGCTGTGTAGCCCCTCGCCTCGAATGTGGCCCGGAGACCGCCTGAAGGGAATGATGAGGCATCCGGCTCGCCTTTGATGAGCTCCTTGCCAGAAAACTCGAATATTGCTCTTCCTCCTGGAGCCGATGCAATGAAGGCGTCGTGCTTTTCCGCTGTTATACCTGTCATAGGCTGGAACCAATGAGTATAATGCGTGCATCCTTTCTCCAATGCCCAGTTCTTCATCGCATTCGCAACAGGATTCGCTATCGCAAGATCAAGATCCTTTCCCTGGTCTACAGTCTGACGCAGCGCTTTATATACATCCTTGGGAAGCCTTTCCCTCATCTCGTCATCGTTGAAAACCAAGCAGCCGAAAAAATCCTCTATGCTTTCCATCAAAATCCTCCGGTTCTCCCGAAAAAGAGCTTATGATTTGTTATACAAGAAAGATTTTTCTGTAGTCAATTCAAGCAGGAAAGAATGAAATCATAGTCTCACCAGAGACAAGCGTGAGCGTTTCCACATTGCCATTCCTGTCTTCAGATATAGCAAGAGAGAAAAGCACGCCATTGAGACTGCCTGAAAACTTTCCTTCCACTGCCCTTACCGGGATGACACGGCCAGAGACAGAGAAGCCAATAGTGTCATATGAAAGCCTCTCAAGCTCCGCTGTACCATCACTGTCCATGAAGAAGAGAGAGGCAAAATCCTTAGCGCCCTGACTGTCTGTCTGCCAGAGACTTCCATCAAGCTTCAGCATGAGAATCGGGATATCCTCTTCGGATATGGAAATGTCAGAGAAGCTGGAAGCGAGGACAACAAGGAAGAAGACAACCATGGCTATCAGGAGAAAAACAATGATTACAGCAATCGATACCTTGATAACGGAAGCAGGAATTACTTCTCTATTTATCTTCGTCTCAAGGTTCTCCGCCTTCTTCTCAGCATCCAACGCTCTCTTCTGCCATTTTGAAAGAAGCTCCTGAAGCTTATTCACACTATTTTCTGCCATTCTTTTATGCTTACATTCTTTTGAAAAGTACAAAAGCTATCATCGAGTGCAGTGAAACATAGTGGCAAAGAAGTACATCACACCGCCTTTCATGATATAATCATTAGAAAAAAGGAGTATTTATGAAGCTTATTCTCGCGATAATACAGGCTGCTGATGAGGCTGATACAGTACAGGAACTCAACAAGAAGGGGTTCTTCGTCACAAAGCTTTCGACAACAGGTGGATTCCTGAAGGCAAAGAACACGACATTGCTTATCGGAACAGATGACGAGAAAGTTGATTCAGCCATTGAGGTACTGAAGAAATACGCAGGACACAGAATGCAGCTCAGTCCTATCACAGGTGCTGACATGCGCATGTTTCACCCAGCAGGGGCCAATATGGTCGAAGTTCCAGCGGGCGGCTGTGTTGTCTTCGTCATTGATATAGATAAAGCACAGAAATTCTGAATAACACGAAATCAATTCTTGAGAATCCTCAATCGATTGAGAAAACAAGCAAAGAATAGTGGCGGTGAATAAACATCGCACTACCTGCATTTGCATGCTGACGGTATTCCAAAACCGCATGATGAATGCAGGTATAATCAAAAGTCCAGAAGGAAACGATCCAATGGGATAATCCTTATTCCATCAAAATTATCAGATCCATACTTGTCTAGCGTGATCACCATCTTCGGATAATCGTCTCCTATTGCCCTGAGATTTGCTATCTCCCTATCTGAAGAAGAGGGCATTGTCAGGCATACCTGCACATACATTCTCTCCATGCCCCGCTTCTCTGCCACGAAATCAATTTCCTTATCGTAAAGTTTCCCGACGTATACTTTATAGCCACGTCTCCGAAGCTCGAGATATACGATGTTCTCGACTACAGCGGCCATATCTGTGCCGCGGAAACCCTTAAGTCCATACAGAAGGGAATGATCTGAAAGGTAGTACTTCTCCTGTGTCGCAAGTACCTCCTTACCACGCAGGTCATACCGCTGGCAACGAAATACCACAAACGCTTCCTCAAGCCATCTTATATAATCATACACCTGCTCGATGTTCTGGGTGCGTCCTTGCCCTTTGAGGAATCTCACCACAGAGGCGCCCGAGAATGTCTTTCCCATGTTATCCAGAATAAAATCCACAACCCTGCTGAAGAGATCCAGATTAGTCACTTTATGCCTTCTCTGAATATCCCTGATGACGATGGAAGAATATATCCCGTATATTATCTGATAAGCCGTATCACTATCGAAACTCCCCGTAGATATGACAGGAAAGCCACCGCATTCCATGTAGTTACCGATATCATTCCCATCAATCCCCAAGTCTTTCCTGAACAATCTGAATTCATCGAATGACAAAGGATAGACAGGTATCTCCACATACCGACCAGATATGTATGTAGAGAACTCACCAGCAAGAAGCTTTGAATTGGAGCCTGTAACATAGAGACAATGTCCATCATCCTCGAAGAGAGAATTAACAGCCCTCTCCCACCCATCAACCTCCTGAACCTCATCAAGCAGCAGATAGCAGTGCTCCTTCCCTGCGGTTTTGTCTCTAAGTTCCTTATACATCGAAGAGGCATCATTGACTCCGGAATTTTCCAGGGCGGTATATCTTCTATAGATAATCCGTTCTTCCTGGATTCCCCGTTTTTTCAGCTCTTCAGCCAGAAGTGCCAGCAATGTGGATTTCCCAGATCGTCGGACTCCGTTGATGATCTTTATTAGAGGTACATCAAGAAACTTCAGTAGCTCTTCCATATATTGCGGTCTATTGATTTTCATGTGTATATTCTATACAAACTTTAAGAATTAATAAAGTTTATACTGATTTTTGCGATGAACTTTAAATTATATTGTCCCGATAAACCATACACTTAACCTTGATGGCAAGCATTTCATATCTAAGAGATACCATCTTGTAACATTGAATATGGGAGCTGAATAAGGCCCGCTTCTGGACATGAACACAATGGAATTCTGGCAAGCTTGAAGCTTATGATGAGAATGCCACCCTGATCTCTATGAGGTTTAAAGTTTAAATCAAATTCTTCAGCAGAAAACCCCATCCTAGCTCGTTAGAATGGGGGTATTTCAAAATTTTCATTTAATAAGATTTTTCGTTTAATGGAGCTGATGGGACTCGAACCCACCACTTTCAGATTGCGAACCTGACGCTCTACCAGATGAGCTACAGCCCCTTTGAGTGATATTCAACACATTTTGGCAACTGAAGTCAATACGATGTCATTCACTGAATATGGCGCTATCATTGGATTATGAAAGAAGATTATCTCATTTCCGATAATCCACTGAAAGCTATTCTTGTTTTCTCATTGCCGATGATGATAGGAAACTTTTTCCAGCAGTTCTACACCATGGCAGATTCCATGATAGTAGGACGCTTCATCGGAGAAGAAGCCCTTGCGGCAGTAGGCGCATCCTATGCTTTAACAACAGTCTTCATCTCAATCGCAATCGGTGGAGGAGCTGGAGCCAGCGTGCTTACCAGCCAGGCATTCGGTGCGGGGAACGGGGCAGCAGTGAAGGAAAGCATAAGCGTGTCGCTTATCTCCTTTCTTATTCTGTCACTGGTTCTTGGTATCTTAGGTGTCATATTCACGCCTAAGATCATCAATGCCTTGAATACACCAGCGAATATACGCTCCGATGCTATCGCTTATCTCAGGATATATCTTCTCGGTCTCCCCTTCCTTTTCATGTACAATATCCTCTCATCCATCTTCAATGCACTGGGTAAATCGAGGATACCGCTTTATCTTCTTATATTCTCCTCTATCCTGAACATCCTACTCGACGTAATCGCAGTAACTGCACTGGATATGGGTGTATCAGGAGCAGCGTGGGCAACACTTATTGCGCAGGCGGTTTCCGCCGCTATTTCATTCCATCTGCTCTTGCGGACACTCAGAAGAATTGATGGGAAGATATCAAGGATGTTCTCTTTCCAGACATTGCGCTCGATGTCTGCAATCGCACTTCCATCCATCCTTCAGCAATCAGTGATAGCCTTCGGCATGATGCTTGTACAGGGAGTAGTCAATGGCTTCGGCTCAGAGGTGCTGGCTGGATACTCCGCCGCAATACGTGTAGATAGCATAGCTACAGTACCTACAGGAGCGATAGGCAACGCGTTAAGCTCGTATACAGCGCAGAATATAGGCGCAAGAAAAGAAGAAAGAATCATCAAAGGGTATCATCTTTCATACTTTCTTATAATTTTCTTCTCCGCGCTGATCTGCCTTATCCTCCAGCTGTTCAACGAAAAGATAATAGGATTGTTCATTGGAAGCGATGGCTCCCTTGAAGCATATGCCACCGGCATCGCTTATCTCAGGTATCTCAGCTGGTTCTACCCTATTCTCGGATTTGCTTTCATCACAGGAGGCGTCCTCAGGGGAGCGGGGACGATGAAGCTGTTCACGATAGCAAGCATCTCAAATCTGACACTTAGAGTTCTAGGGGCTGTACTTCTCGCATCCCGTTATGGCGTAAGCATCATCTGGGAGGTTGTACCTGCTGGCTGGGCTGTATATTTCGGCATTTGTCTCTATGCGTATAGGAAAGGAAACTGGAAACGCGTTCTAAATTGACGTTTCACCGAGATATTGTCATAAATCGCCGTGAAAATATTGCATCTTGATATGCAAAGTAAATAGAATACGGCAGTTCTAAAGGGGATACTTATGAACGGAATACTTATACTTCTGATTGCTATCATTGCACTGTCAGCAGGTTATATCTTCTATGGCCGCTGGCTTGCAAAGAAGTGGGGAGTCTCAAACAATCTAAAGACTCCCGCCGTGGAAATCAATGACGGTATCGACTACGTCCCTACTAAGAAGCAGGTTGTCTTCGGCCACCAGTTCGCATCAATTGCTGGCGCAGGTCCTATAAACGGGCCTATTCAAGCGGCTGTCTTCGGCTGGCTTCCTGTAATGCTCTGGTGCATTATCGGAGGAATATTCTTCGGTGCTGTACAGGACTTCTCATCGATGTTCGCTTCAGTCAGGAACAAGGGAAGATCGATAGGTGTTATCATCGAGCTATATGTAGGCAAAACAGGAAAGAGACTCTTTCTGCTTTTCGTTTACTTCTTCTCGATTCTCGTTGTTGCCGCTTTCTCAGATATCGTTGCAAAAAGCTTCGGTGTCTCTTCTGCGTTCTCCGCTGAAGTGAATCATGCGAACGCCCAGGTTGCATGTACATCAACCCTATTCATCGTAGCGGCAGTCGCTCTCGGATTCTGGATCAAGAATATGAAGCCAAGCACAGCTATAAATACTGCTGTATCAATCATCATGCTTGTCATCTGCGTCACGCTTGGCTGCCTATTCCCATTCTCACTCTCAGTGAATACATGGATGTATCTTGTATTCATCTATATCCTCATTGCCTCTGTCGTTCCTGTATGGGCGCTTCTCCAGCCTCGTGATTACCTCAACAGCTACCTGCTTATCTTCATGATTGCCGCAGCTGTCATAGGAATCTTCGTCTCCAATCCTACTGTCGAGCTTCCAGCGTTCACAGGATTCTCATCTTCAATCGGCTCGATGTTCCCGATTCTCTTTGTGACTATCGCATGCGGAGCTGTATCAGGATTCCATTCACTTGTCTCTTCCGAAACCGCTTCCAAGCAGGTTGAGAGAGAAAGCGACATGCTTCCTATCAGCTACGGAGCTATGCTTGTCGAGTCACTTCTCGGAATCATCGCGCTTGTCGCAGTCGGAGCCGTCGCAGTCAATGGGGTTATTCCATCAGGAACTCCTCAGGTAATCTTCTCGCAGGCTGTCTCAGGCTTCCTTGCCGGAATCGGAATTCCTAAGGATATCTCATTCACGCTTATCTCCCTCGCTGTATCGGCATTTGCACTCACTTCGCTTGATTCAGTCGCCAGAGTCGGAAGACTTTCATTCCAGGAGCTCTTCCTCGACAAGGAAGATGAGGATGTATCAAAGCTCCCTATGTGGAAGCAGGTGCTTACAAACAGATGGGTTGCTTCTATTATCGTTCTTGTACCTTCATTCGCGCTCGCGAAAGTCGGTTATCAGGAGATATGGGCACTCTTTGGATCTGCGAACCAGCTTCTTTCCGTCCTTGCGCTTGCGGCTGTTGCTGTGTATCTCAAGAAGATAAAGAAATCAAACAAGATGATGCTTTTCCCGATGTTCTTCATGCTTGCTGTCACAGTCACCGCTCTTATTGAGCTCATAATCAGCAACATAATGACATTCGGTGAGAGTGCCGCAGTATCCGCATTCGGTCAGTCAATGCAGATTGTCCTGGCGGCCCTTCTTGTTGCGCTTGCAATCGTAGTTGTAATCGCATGCTGCAAGAAGCTCTTCGGAAAGGAAGAGGAAACAAAGAAAGCCTGATTGTTTTCAGGACAAGCACAGGAAGCCGGGGCCTCACCTCGGCTTCTTCCTTTTCTCTTGCTACCTCCTTCTGATAATATTCCTCCTGTGAATATCATTGAAGTCAATGAAATTACAGAGGATCTTGTTGCAAGTCTGCTCTCCGTCTGGGAGTCATCAGTAAGGGCTACACATACCTTCCTCTCGGAATCTGAAATACTTGAAATAAAGAAGTATGTGCCTGAAGCACTCAGGAATGTTGAGCATCTTGCAGTAGCTTATGATGACACATCATCTCCTGTTGCCTTCATGGGTGTACAGGATTCTTTTCTCGAGATGCTTTTCGTGAAAGCTGAAGAGAGAGGCAAAGGTATTGGCCGCAGATTGCTGGAGAGAGGAATCAAAGAGTACGGAGTGCAGAAACTCAGTGTCAACGAGCAGAATCCGCAGGCAAAAAGTTTCTATGAGCATATGGGATTCATTGTTTACAGCCGCTCAGAGCTTGATGGGCAAGGCAAGCCGTATCCTCTGCTATATATGAAACTGAAAGATAATTGACAAATCTCGCATCTCGCCTATCTGGAAAAGCATTGCTGGAATCAAAGGCATGCTACACTTTATGCATGAAAAGAAAACTATGCATAATGCTCATCCTCGCAATCACGCTGCTCTGCATCCACGCATCCCCTCTTTCGGATGCTGCGGGAAGCGGAAATCTCGAAGCTCTGAATACGATAATAGATAAAGGCACTACAGCTGAAGATCTCAATCAATCTCTTATCACAGCCTTTGAAATGCAGGAATGGGAGGCTGCTGAGATTCTCATCAACGCAGGTGCTGACATTTCTGCAGTGAATGATGAGCTTCTCGCCATCATCGTTTCGCATTATCTGGGCATTCCCGATGATTTAGCTGCACTGGTTATCGAATCCGGTGCCGACACATCGATAATCGATATGCAGACAGCAATCAGTCTGTGTTCTGCACCTCTTGTCAGAGCTGTTATTGCCAATGGAGGCAATGTATCAGAGCCGATACAAGATGACTGGGGAGACTTTCCTGTGCTCATCTATGCAGTAAACAGCTATTTCATGTACAGCATGGTGACAGGAATTTACCCATCACAGTCATTCATCGAAGTTCTCCTTGAAGCTGGAGCAAATCCTGATGAGATGATGGAAGATGGCTCCAGCGCTATGTATCTATCAATGCAGTATGGTCTGAATGATATTGCCATGCTGCTGCTTGAGAATGGCGCGAATCCTCTTGAGGTATTCCCTGGCATTCCGCTTCTGAACTTCGCTGTCGCATTCGGCATGGATTGCTCATTCATCGAGGAAGTAATCGAAAGAGGCGCTGATGTAAATGGTGGTATAGAAGGTGAAGGATATTCTGGCTATTCTCTTGCAATCGCTATTGATTCAGGCTTCTTTGATATCGCCACTCTTCTTCTTGAAAAGGGTGCAGATATCACGCTCGACGGGAAAGAAGGAGATGACTATCTTCTCAACGCTGTCATAAACGGCGCGCCTTCCTCTCTGGTGTCATCGCTTATACAGAAAGGAGCAAGCCCGGATGCATCCGATGCGGAAGGAAAAGCAGCTCTATACCATGCAATCACAGGAGGACAATGGGAAACAGCTTCACTGCTGGCTGAAGCAGGTGCAGATATCGAGAAGCTTTCACCGGAAATCACTGACAGCTACCGTTATGCCACTTCACAGGATGCACCTTATAGCTTCATGAAAATCTATGGAGAATATGGATATGATCTCACTGAAGGATATATCGAGCGCTACGGCATAGAAGATGCGCTTCTTGAAGCCACTGAGGACAACAGACCGCTCAGCGTCATACAGGCATTGGTGGAGCGAGGCGCACCGGTAGATGTTTATGAGAGATCCGGCCTAGGCTACTCGCCGCTGAAAAATGCATTCTGGAGAAAGAACTGGGATACAGTACGATATCTTCTGGATCTTACAGAGCGACCTTATCAAGTCAATGGATACCATGAGACAGTCCATGAAGCAGCAGTTGATTCAGATGCACCGGAAGACATCCTGAGGAAAACTTCCGAGATGGTTGGAAATGGCTACATGCAGTACGGGCCTTTACGCGCGCTGCTGGAAGCCGTGAAGGATAATGCCGATACGAAGGAGATAGAAAGCCTCATAGAGCAAGGCGCGTACATCGGCTCATATCGCAATGACACTTCCTCGGCACCGCTTTACGTTGCAATCAACAATGAAAACTGGGAAACAGTGCTTATGCTCATCGAGCATGGAGCCCTGGATTACTGGATCAACCCATATTACCCGCCTCTCGGTGAAGCCGTAGATAATGAAGCACCTGTAGAAATAATTGAGGCCATGCTCGAAAATGGTGCTGATGTGGATATGATGTATAGCGCTATGCTTCCTCTTGAATTATGCATAGGGAATCGCATGTGGGATCATGCATCCTTATTGCTTGCTAATGACGCTACAGTATATAGATATTTCTACGAGCTTGCTGAAGAAAGAAATGCGCCTAGAAGCTTCCTTAATCAGCTCAGGGCTGCCTATCGAAAGCAGGGAGTTCCAATGAAGTAAGAAAGAAGGGAGCTGCCATCCAGCAGCTCCCACTCTTTAGAAATCCCATCCGAATCCGATTGCGGGAAGCGGAATGATGAATTTCGGATTCTTCGCGTAGTTTTCTCCGATTTCACCGAAATCAGTGATGAATCCAGTTCCAAGACGAATGTACATATTCTGAGCAAGATAGAAATCGAAATCAGCTGTGACAAAATAATCGAGACTGACACCAGATTTGAGGCCAAGGATAGCCCCTGCTCCGAGAATGAAATCACAGTTGGAGCTGATGTCTGTCTGATACGCATAACCAATGCTCAGATCGATGTCATTCATTGAAAGCAGCATGCCGACAAGCATTCCCTGTCCTTTGCCGAAATCCATATCGAGTTCAGCATCGATGGAGAAATTATAATTTGCTCCGCCTTCTCCAATACCCAGCTCACCATAAGTCCCCTGACCTCCGACTGCAAGCGAGATATCAACAGAAGCCGCAGCTGCTGAGATAGCGAGAACCAATACGATAAGAATAGCGCCTAGTCTTTTCATTACACCCTCCTCCTTATTTACAAGGATAGCACTCTCTGTGCATTCCTGTAGAATAGCTTTTCTATAATAGACATGGGCATTCCCTGCCTTTCAAGCTCATCGGAAAGCAGGTAGAACCTATCAGGAGATGATATCTCAAGATTGCCATCGATACCATCGAAATCAGAGCCTAACGCGAGAATATCCTCACCGGCAGTCTTCCATATATGCATCACGTGACGCGCCGCATCTGACACCCGGCTCATAGCATTGGAATCATCGGTGGAGAATGAGACATCAAGAAACGCTGGACAGAGATTGAGTCCCGCGACCCCACCTTTATCGGCAAGCGCGCGAAGAGAGTCATCAGAGAGATTACGTGGAACGTCAGCAATGCTTCTTGCATTGGAGTGCGTTGCCAACACGGGGCCTTCTGCATATCTCAGCACATCCCAGAAGCCGCCATCGGAAAGATGGGAGACATCAACGGCAATTCCCAGCCTTCCGCATTCCTTGACAGCTTCGATGCCTCTCTCCTTCAGGCCTTTACACATAACATTTTTATCATGCGAATTGGGATACCCAAGTTCATTCTCGTAATTCCATGTAAGGCCGAATATGCGGACACCCCAGTCTTTGAGAGTCTGAAGCCTTGAGATATCCCCTTCAATCGACGCGCCCTCTTCAGTCGTAAGCACAGCTTTATCATCAATTCCCGCTTCAGCTGTCTTTTCGGCGAAGACGGAATGAAGCTCTAAAAGAATCTGCCATGGAGAAAGAGCACGTTTGCTCTCCGGTACATTCTCATACATAGGGACAAAGAGAGCAAAGCACTGGAATAGGACATCCCCCTTCTCAAGCTTTGCCTTGTCTATGCTGTAATCATTGCGGATGAGATTTCCCCCATCCTTCCAGATTCTATATATCGTGTCAGAATGCAGATCGATAATCATCTTTTCCTTCCAAGCAGAAGCCCCAGAGACTCCCTAGTGAACGGCAACGGACCACTATGACCGGAAGCGGAGTAATAACAATACCAGGTCTCCTCATTCTCCTTGTATTTTATATCTGAAGATGTCAGATAAAGCGATGCCCAGCCCTCATCTGGGGAATTCTGAATCACTCGCCTCGTAGAGAATGAAATACCATCCTCACTTCCAAGAAGGAGCATTTTAGAACGTGGCCGTTTTGCTTCCTCATCGTAGTAGTATGAGCATTCAAACGCAGCTATCCCGTCAGATAGAGGGATAATGCGCACATGTCCCGTCGCAAGGCTTCTCTCAGGGTTATCCCCATCGGGCTTTATGAGTATCTCCGGATAGATATCATAGGGGCCTTCAGGATAGAAGGACTCAGCGCAGCCAAGAAGGACAGGCACTGTTTCATCAGGATTCCTCAACCGCCATTCTCCAGCTCCGAAATAAAGCCTGTACCTACCATTCAATGTCACAAGCTGAGGAAGAGAAAGCATTGGAGCACCTCCCCTCCAGGATGAGAATGGTATATCTGCCGCATCCAGTATCTTTCTCGGTGAGGACCAGAGGAAGAGATCTGTAGATGTCGAGAGCATGATGCGTGATGAATGGCTCTTCTCCCCATTCTTTCCATATGTTGGCACATGGATTTCAAAAAGCATGTAATAGATTGCATCATTATGGAAGATAGATGGATAATGCCCGCCCCTGAAGAGGAATTGCTCTTTCTTCCATTCCAGTCCCGATGTCGATGTATAGTGCTCTATCCCATACCATGTATGGGCGAAAATATGCCAGAGCGCATCAGGTGACTCATCAGGAAGAAGAAACGATGGTGCCGATAGCCGTGGCGTCAGATATGGATTTCCAGCTGCTATAGGCTCATCATTGAATGAATACCAGTAGCAGTCATCAAGCGCCTTGAATGGCTGGAAACGCAACGCTTATTCCTCCTCTCTCTTCTTTCTTGTCTTCTTCGATACAAAAAGAGGGTCAAGCTTATTCTCAAGATCGAACTTCACGATTATCCACTTCACGAGCTTATTGTAGATAAGGAATGATGAGACTATCGAAAGACCGAACCACGAAAGCGTCAGAAGCATCGAGATGCCCCCAGACTCCGCGATTTCCGGGAAATTGTTCATCAGCAGAATCATAAGAACGCCGAAGACTGCGAAACATGCTATCAGAAGAACAAGATTGACAAGCGTCATGATCAGCATGAAGAGTACTGAATTTCCTTTTTTATTCATTTTTTACTCCTTTCACTTATAAACAGGCTGATAATCAGGATTATGACAGATATGACAACAGATGCATCTGCTATGTTATATGTGGGGAATCTCTCCATGCCAAAAAGTCCGCCATTGTATGTGGATATCCAGTCAACGACACGAAGGGAGCGGAAGCAGCGGTCTACGAGATTGCCTACCCCGCCCCCGACTATTCCAGCAAGGCACCATCGCTGCAAAGCGCTTGTATCCTTATCAAAACGAGGAGAGACAACGCACCAGGACAGAACGGCCATCAGCAGCAGAGGAAGTGCTATGAAGAAGATATATTTCACCCATAACGGAAAACCAGCGCCTAAAGAGAACGCCACAGCATCGTTACGCACATGGCAAATCCATAGGAAATCGCCAAAGAGCCCATAAGCGACATTTCCCTCTGGAATGAAGTGCACAATAAGAGCCTTAGACAGCTGATCGAGCACTATTATCGCTATTGATAGCAGAAATGGCATGTATCTCTTTCTCAAAGCCCTGTCTCCGCATCAATGAAGAAGGATTCGATACCCATTTCCTTCTCAGTCATCCTCATCAGCGCCTTGACGCCGAATACTTCGCTTCTGTAGTGACCTCCGGCAAGAAGATTCATACCGCTTTCCTTTACAGTGTGGAATACCTCATGTGGTGCAACGCCGGTTATGAAGAGATCAAGACCTTCCTTGATAGCCTCATCCACATCCTCTCCTGCAGAGCCTGAGATGATACCGACTGTATCAATCATATCCTTACCGAACTTAAGCACCTGCATTCCCGTATCAGAGGAAAAGCCAAGAAGACGTGCGACTTCAGGAATAGTCATTGGGAATGGAAGATGTCCTTTATAACCCACATTCACGCCTTTATACATACCGAATGGATCGAATGATGTCATTCCAAGCGTCATCGCCATCTGCGCGTTATTGCCATACACCGGATGCGCATCGAGCGGGAGATGTACGGCAAGAAGCGTAAGACCACCATCAATAACCCTCTTCACTCTTCTGTAATGATTACCTGTGATAGCCACCGGTGAACCCCAGAAAAGCCCATGATGGACGACAAGGACATCAGCTTTTCCTTCCACAGCTTTATCAATCGTATCAAATGATGCATCTACGGAGAACGCCACCCTCTCAAGCTCTCTGTCGGGTGCACCGATCTGCACGCCGTTGAGAGAGATATCGAAAGGAAAGGAAGCTACAGAAAGACGCTTTTCTATCTCATTGGTGTATTCTTTCACAAACATAGGGAAAGTATAATCCGTTTGACAGAGAATAATCCACAATCTACACTCACATCGTGATCAGGGAACTCTGTACAGACGAGCTTGGGTTATCAGAGCCCATAAAGGAATTCAGCGATATAGAAAGCGGAGAAGGAATCATCGGTCAGGAACGCGCCATGAGCCTCCTCTCCCTTGGGCTTTCTATCGACCGTGTCGGCTACAATATATTCCTCTCCGGAGAGGATGGCTCGGGACGGCTTACGGCAGTGATGGAATCCATAGCAGGAACTGAAGCGAAAGCTGAGTTCATGCAGGATGCCGCCTATGCATGGTCCCCTGATTCCTCATCGCCGCGGCTTCTGATGTTTTCCAGAGGAATGGCCAGACTATTCCAGGATGACCTTGAATCCTATGGCAAGAAGGAAATCTCAGAAGAAGAGATGCTTTCACGCTGGAAAGACAGCAATATAGCCTCATTCATTCTATCTCTTCCTCCATATGAAGAGAACAGGGATGCATATAGAATCAATATCGTGCTCGACAGGACTTTCTCGGAAAGAAGACCCGCTATAATCGAGACGCATCCATCGCATCAATCACTCTTCGGCCTGATAGAAAAAGATATGCCGCCGCATCTCGCGATAAGAACAGGCTCGTATCAATCAGCTTCCGGTGGGTATCTCATCATGAACGCAGAGGAGATAACAGGCGATGAGAATCTATGGAAGACACTCAAACGCTATCTTGAGATGACGCACAGAGCGCTTTCATCCTCTTCTGTTCCCGGCGAGATGATTGACAATGTCCGTCCTTCCCCGATACCCCTTCTGACGAAAGTCATACTCATAGGCACGGAAGACACATACAACCATCTTATCGAGAAAGACGATAAATTCATCCGCTATTTCCGTATCGCGCCAGAATTCAACCTGACGATGCCCCGCACGGAGAAGAATATACGAGGCACGATAAGCTATCTCAAAGCCGCTGGCAGGAATTTCCTCAAGACTGATGATTCTGCGTATCTGGCTATTCTCCGCTATTCATCATCGCTTGCAGAGGATAAGGATAAGCTTACTACAGAGCTTTCACTCCTTGGGGATCTTCTCGAAGAAGCAGATCTGAACGCGAGGGAAAGGAATAAGAGCTATATCGGAAGAGATGACGTGGAAGAGGCTATCGAGAAAAGGAAATGGCACGCGTCGCTTGAAGAGGAAATCATCAATGACGAGATACGTACAGGCGAGATGGTCATTTCGCTTTCAGGCAGCCAGACAGGAATCGTAAACGGTCTTGCCGTCATGGATCGCGGTGTCTCGTCATTCGGCACTCCCGCTGTCATCTCCGCGACAGTTGCTCCTGGAAGCGAGGGAATCGTGAATATTGAGCATGAAGCAGGACTTTCAGGGGGAATACACGACAAAGGCCTTCTTATCCTTGAGGGGTTTCTCCGCCATCGCTACGCTCTCGACTTTCCTCTCTCGCTCTACGCCGGTATATGCTTTGAGCAGAGCTATGCGGAAGTTGATGGTGACAGCGCATCACTGGGGGAACTATACGCGCTTCTCTCTGCAATCGCTGAAGTACCGTTCAGACAGGATATTGCGGTCACTGGCTCTGTAAGCCAGATGGGGGCATTGCAGCCGGTTGGAGGCATAAACGAGAAAATCGAGGGCTTCTTCAACGCATGCTCCGTCTCAGGCCTCACCGGAACACAGGGCGTGATGATACCGCGCCAGAATATCTCATCGCTTATTCTTCCAAGGAAAATCGAGGAAGCCATAGACAGCGGAATCTTCCATATCTATGCAATCAGCGAAGTCGATGAGGGAATAGAGCTCCTATCCGGGATGAAAAGCGGAAAGAGGGACAGAAAAGGAATATTCCCTCCTTCATCATTCAACAGACGTGTCGAGGACGAGCTGAGGAATCTCTGCCGATACAGTCAGGAAAAAGGTTAACGCTTCGCGGCTTCAAGCCATTTATAGAGCATTATGGCTGTCGCTGAAGCGACATTGATTGAGCCTTTTGCACCGAACTGCGGTATTGTCACGATGCCGCATGATGAGAGCGCGATCTCCCTAGCCTCCCCTGTCAGACCAGTCTCTTCAGAGCCTATAAGGCAGATTCCCTTCTCGGGAAAACTGAATTCCCTTATATCCGTTCCGCCTGTCTCAAGCGCGAATACAGGAATATCCTTATCCAGTTCATCAACTTCCTTCTCGCACCAGGGAATTGCATTCACCGTACCTCTGGAAGTACGTTCCGCCCGGTGATGATCCGGCGATGCAGTGCCGGGAGCCAGGTATATCTCCTTTATGCAGAACGCCTCGGAGTTTCGGAAGATAGCCCCGACATTATATGGAGAGCGGAGATGATCAAGATAAAGATAATGCTCAAGAACCTCACGCTTCGACCAGTCAATCTCACCATCATCATTCTTCTGGTCCCAATCAGAGGGGCTATCACCAAGAATGGAGAGGATGCAGTAGCATATATCCTCATATGCTATCCCTCTTCCTTTGGCGTAGTACCGTTTTATCTTCTCCTTATCTGCCTCCGTAAGCAGCTCTGATGAGAACACGATGGAAAGAACATCGTCGAGATATCCATCCTCCGTGTCCTCGGTCATGGCTTCATGAAAGACATCAGCGCACTTCCGGAGCTGGACTCTTGGCTTAAGCGTCCGGATCTTCTTTATCGTTATCATCAACAGCCTCCGGGATTACGATTACAGCGAACTCTCCCTTCACCTTATCCCTGGATTTCAGATTCGAAAGCACTTCATCGACATTGCCTCTGAGAATTTCCTCATATGCCTTTGTCAGCTCACGCCCTGCTATGACGGTGGCATTTCCGGCAATCTCCTTTATATCCTCAAGTGTCTTGATGATTCTGAATGGGGATTCATAAATCACAAACGCGTTTCCCGCGCTGAAAAGCTCGCATAACCTCTTTGTGCGTCGCCCCTTCTTCGGTGACAGGAAACCCTCGAATGTGAAGCTTTTCCCTATATTGCCTGCAACAGAGACAAGCGAAATCACAGCAGAGGCCCCCGGTATGGGGATGATGCGATGCTTTCCATCCTCAATTATCCTCTCACAGAGCCTCGCGCCTGGATCGGAAACCCCAGGTGTGCCCGCATCGGAGCAGTAAGCTACATTCAGACCGCTATCGAGAAGCTCCAGTATTCCTTTCGAGCTTTCTTCCTCATTATGTGCGTGACATGCTATAAGGCGCTTTCTTATCCCATAGTGCGATAGAAGCTGCATCGTATGCCGCGTGTCCTCACATGCAATCACATCGACCTCACCGAGAATGCGGACAGCTCTGTATGTTATATCCTCAAGGTTTCCTATCGGAGTCGCGACCATATAAAGGTTCATGGTGAGATTGTAGACCAATAGGAAGCTGAAAGCAATGAAATCACGAACGTCGCATTTGTGTTGCAGTCCGTTGTTTTTATTCAACTTGCGTTGCATATGAGTTGCAATATCCGTTACCATCCTAACGGTCAGAGAAAATGAGAAAAGCAATACTGAAGCTCAAAGACGGAAAAGAATTCGAAGGTATAGCCTTCGGAAGCGAGAAAGACATTCCTATCGGGGAACTTGTCTTCAACACTGGAATCCCTGGATATCAGGAGATACTTACAGATCCATCATACGCAGGACAGATTGTCATGCTTACAAGCCCTATGATAGGCAACTACGGTACAGATGCCGCCGATAACGAAAGCGATAGCATAAAGGCATCGGCACTTGTGGTACGTAAGCTTTACAGGGGGCCAATCATGAAAGGACGTGTCTCCCTTGATGATTTCCTTAAGAAACACGCAGTACGCGGCATAGAGGGAATCGATACAAGGGCACTGACACTCCATATCAGGGAGCATGGCTCACAGAATGCTGTCATATTCTTCCCAGAGGAGCGGGAAGAAGCAGAGCGTCTTATCGAGACATTCCCATCAATCACGGAGCGCGATCTCATCGATGGTGTTTCAGTGAAGAAGGCTGTATATAACCCGGACCTTGGGGAAGGCTTCGAGAAAGCTCCTGAGAATCCGCTGAAGCATATCGTCATGGTTGACTATGGCATCAAGCGCTCAATAATCGAAAATTTCTATAAGCTCGGGGCATCTGTCACGCTCCTGCCACATACAGCAAATGCGGATATGGTCATGAAAGAAAAGCCCTCAGCCCTTTTCCTATCTAACGGCCCAGGAGACCCCGCCCTGCTTCATGATGCCGTGAATCTTGTGAAATCCCTGATTGGAAAGCTGCCCATCGAAGGCATATGCCTTGGACATCAGATAATAACAATCGCTATCGGAGGAAAGACAGAGAAGATGAAGTTCGGGCATCACGGCTCCAACCATCCTGTACGCGATGAAATCACAGGGAAGACATTCGTCACAGCGCAGAATCATGGCTTCATG
This sequence comes from uncultured Spirochaetaceae bacterium, assembly GCA_944388955.1. GTDB lineage: Bacteria > Spirochaetota > Spirochaetia > Sphaerochaetales > Sphaerochaetaceae > Ornithospirochaeta. The sequence goes on from CALXKJ010000005.1 coordinate 40,013, forward strand.
ACTGTAGCCTCATCCCTTCCTCCAACCACATCTATCTGGTTCACAAACGCAAATGATGGAACAGTTGAGGGACTTTTCGATGAGACTCTCAATGTGCGCTCCGTGCAATTTCACCCAGAAGCAGCACCGGGGCCTGAAGATGGGCGCTGGATATTCCGTACATTTATGGAGAAAGCAGAATGAGAAGAGATGATATTCACCATATCCTTGTCATCGGCTCAGGTCCGATTGTCATCGGTCAGGCCTGCGAATTTGATTATTCAGGAAATCAGGCAGTACAGGCCCTTAAGGAAGAAGGCTATGAAGTCTCTCTCATAAACCCTAATCCCGCGACTGTCATGACAACACCGGGTCTGGCTGACCATATCTTCCTCGAGCCTCTCAGAAAAGAATATATAGAGCGTATATTCGATCAGGTCGGACCAGACGCGATTCTCTCCACAATGGGAGGACAGACCGCGCTCAACCTCACGATGGAGCTTGAGAAGGAAGGTCTTCTGAAAAAATACGGTGTGAAGGTCATAGGAGCCTCTGCGGAAGCTATCGAGAGAGCTGAGGACAGGGGAAAATTCAAGGATATTATCACATCACTCGGCTATGAAAGCGCGAGAAGCGGCATAGCTCACACCCTCGAGGAAGCCGAAAGAATTGCAGAGGAAATACCTTTCCCGCTGATTATAAGGCCATCATTCACACTCGGCGGAATGGGCGGCTCAATTGCAAATGACAGAGATGAGTTCAGGACACTCGCACTCCGTGCTCTCGACATGAGTCCCGCAAGCGAGATCCTCATAGAAGAATCACTTATTGGCTGGCGTGAATTCGAGATGGAAGTCATGCGGGATAGGAAAGATAATGCAATCATCGTGTGCTCAATCGAGAATGTTGACCCTATGGGCGTCCATACTGGTGACTCGATAACAATCGCACCGATACAGACACTTTCAGACAGCGAGTATCAGAAGATGAGGAATGCATCTATTGAGATACTGAGAGCTGTAGGTGTAGATTGCGGTGGCTCAAATGTACAGTTCGCTATCTCCCCGGATCACTCCAGGATGATAGTCATCGAGATGAACCCGAGAGTATCAAGATCTTCTGCGCTTGCAAGCAAGGCCACAGGATTCCCCATCGCGCGCATTTCAGCAAAACTTGCCGTGGGATACACGCTGGATGAAGTCCAGAACGAGATTACAGGAGCCTCGGTCTCCTGCTTTGAGCCAGCACTTGATTATGTGGCGGTGAAAGTACCGCGTTTTGAGCTTGAGAAATTCCCGCTTGAAGCCTCCGCACTGGGTACTCAGATGCGCTCTGTAGGAGAAGCTCTTGCGCTTGGGCGCACAGCTCTCGAAGCCATCAACAAGGCATTCAGGGCATCAGAGCAGAAACTCGATGGTATAACAGCCTTGGATAAGAATCGTTATGATACATCGCTCCTCCTTCGCTCAGCCCATCCGCTGAGATACCTTGCCGCATATACTGCGATAAAGGACGGGGAGAAAGATCTTGAGAAACTTTCAGCTATCACAGGTTTTGATATCTATTTCCTGTCGCTTCTTCAGGAGCAGAAGGAAATAGAAGAGAAGCTTGAAAGCGGCAATCTTACGGATGATGTGTATATCGAGGCTAAGAAGGCAGGACTTACAGATAGATACATAGAGCGTCTATCAGGGAAGAAACCTCCTCTTAAGATGATTCCGGCACGGCACTATGTCGATACATGTGCAGGCGAATTTGCGGCCCTCACTCCTTATTGCTACACATCATACGGAGAGGAAGATGAAGGAAAAGGAATCGGAAAAGACGGTGTTATAATCGTAGCTTCAGGACCTAATAGAATCGGACAGGGACTGGAGTTCGATACGTGCTGCACGCTCTCTTCCAAGGCTTTCAGGAAGCATGGAAGGAAGACTATAATGATAAACAGCAATCCGGAGACTGTCTCAACCGATTACAACACGTCAGACAGGCTTTATATCTCCCCTCTCACCGCGGAGGATGTTCTTTCCATAATGAAGAAGGAAGGCACGTCAGACGTGGTTGTGCAGCTTGGTGGGCAGACACCGCTGAATATGGCAGCAGAGCTCGAGAAAAACGGTGCTCATATCGTAGGAACCTCCCTTGAAAGCATAGATATGACTGAAGACAGAGGACTCTTCTCAAGCCTGGTGAAGGAGCTTGGTCTCAGGCAGCCCGATAACCGCAGCGCGTCAAGCGTGAGCGAAATCAAAGCAATGGCTCATGAGATAGGATTCCCTGTTCTTCTCCGCCCATCCTTCGTCCTTGGCGGACGAGCGATGTTCATTGCTTATGATGATAACGGGCTTGAGGAATTCATAAAGAAACCTGAAGTCGCGATATCTGAGGACTCACCAGTGCTTGTCGATCAGTTCCTGGAGGATGCATTCGAATACGATCTGGATGCTGTCTCTGATGGGAAAAGCGTGTATATCGGTGGCATATTGCAGCACATAGAAGCAGCTGGAATCCACTCTGGAGACAGCGCAGCTGTATTCCCACCATACAAGAGCAAGCCTGAGATTCTTGAAGAGATGAGAAAATGGACACTCGCATTAGCCAGACGCCTTAATGTAAGAGGTCTCATGAACATACAGTTCGCGGAGAAGGATGGTAAGCTGTACATAATCGAAGTCAATCCAAGGGCGAGCCGCACAGTACCTTTCATATCGAAGTCAAGCGGAACTGACCTTGTAGAGACAGCGGTGAGAGTCTGGCTTGGCGAGGACCTCGTCCAGCAGGGCCTTGTAAAAGAGGAAGGCGGAATCGGCGAAGGAAAATGCATCACAGGATGGGCCATCAAGGAAGCTGTCTTCTCATTCGACAGATTCCCCCACATCGATCCAGCGCTCGGCCCGGAGATGAAAAGCACAGGAGAAGTCGTAGGCTATGGCAGGACTTTCGGAGAGGCATACGCGAAAAGCCAGGCTGCGGCACATAACAAGCTGCCATCAAAGGGAAGAGTCATCATCAGCGTGAACAGCAAAGACAGGAAAACGATAGTCCCTATCGCGAAAGCTCTTGAGGAGCTTGGCTTCCATATACTCGCCACGAAAGGAACAGCAAGGGATCTTTTTGAGGCTGGAATACTAGCGGATGTCGTCCTCAAAACGCAGGATGGGCATCCGAATATCGTGGATTATATAAGGGAGAGGAAAGCTGACCTGATTATAAACACACCTATGGGTTTCCATTCGCGTCAGTCCGATGATGATATCAGGACAGAGGCGCTGAGAGCTCATATACCGTATACAACGACCACAAGTGCGGCAAGCGCGGCAGTCGAGGCTATAAGGTATATACAGGAGAACCGCTTCATAGTCAGGGAGCTTCCTGATAAGAAACACAGATAGCAGCATGGGGCAGCAAATGACGCTGCCCCTTTTCTTAGAGGTAAAACCTCTCTGCTTTTCCTTAACAACTGTTAAGAATAAGTAAGAAGTAGGTAATTCTTACAAAATACGGTGTCACGGCAGACAAAGAGCAGTTTTTTCATAATGATTGTGTAAAATTTAGCGATATTTCCTTAATCTATTGAGAATTGCTCACACAGATTATATTTTCAATCTTCATGTTTTCTACATAGGCAAACCGTTGATAAAGTGCGATATTACAGGTGGCGAGCATGAACGCAGAAAAAACCTCAGATCCCCCCACGGACAAAACAGCGCATGCTCGCCTTTCTTTATCTCCCCTTGTTTTCCTTTTCTCCCGTAGATGATATCATCCACATTACCGGAGGAATCCTATGGAAGAAGCATTCATGCAGCGAACGGTTACATGCGGTGAGCTCAGAGCTGCAGATGAAGGTAAAACGGTAATACTCAATGGCTGGGTGCATAGAGATAGAAATCATGGTGCACTTCATTTCATAAACCTGCGTGACCGCTATGGTCTGACCCAGGTGGTTGTCGATGATGATGCTGACGAAGCATTGCAGAAGAAGGCTTCAGAACTCAAGCTTGAATACTGCATCGCTGTCAAAGGCATCGTAAGGCGCCGCCCTGACGAGATGATCAACCCTGATATGGAAACTGGGGAGATTGAAGTCAAAGCTGAGCGCATCGACATACTCTCGAAGTGCGATACGCTTCCATTCATGATTGACGAGGAAAACCAGTCAAGAGAGGATCTCAGACTGAAATACCGCTATCTTGATCTCAGATGCTTTGGCATGCAGCGCCGTATCAAGATGAGGCACGATATCGTGAAAGCTATCAGAGAGTATTTCTACAATACTGATTTCCTTGAAATCGAGACACCGACTCTCATAAGAAGCACCCCGGAAGGTGCAAGGGACTTCCTTGTTCCATCAAGAATCTATCCGGGTAAATTCTTTGCGCTGCCACAGTCACCACAGCTTTATAAGCAGCTTCTCATGGTTTCAGGATTCGATAAGTATTTCCAGATTGCAAGATGCTATCGTGATGAGGATCCAAGAGGTGACAGACAGCTTGAATTCACTCAGCTCGATATCGAGATGAGCTATGTAAAGCGCGATGATGTTCTTCTCCTTATGGAGGATCTCTTCAATTCAATCTTCAGAAAAGTACTCAACGTCGAGCTCCCTGCTCATTTCAGAAGAATTGCTTATCACGATGCGATGAACACATATGGCTGCGATAAGCCTGATCTGAGATTCGAAGTCGAGATTCACGATGCAGCCTCATTTGCATCCCGCTCAACATTCAAAGCGTTCACTGACACGCTCAGCGAAGGCGGTTATGTGAAATATATTGTCGCTCCAAAGACAGAAGGCCATGACTATACAAGAAAGTATCTTTCCGAGCTTGAGAGTGCCGCAAAGATATATGGCGCGCACGGACTGGCTTGGATGAAAGTCGAGAATGGTACTGTGTCTGGAGGCGTATCAAAGTTCTTCCAGGGCATGGAGCAGAGTGTTCTTGAGGAAACAGGTGCAAAGGACGGCGATGTCATCCTCATGATAGCGGAAAAAGACTGGAAGAAGTGCTGCACATCAATGGGCGCAGTAAGATCAAAGCTCGGTGCAGATCTCAAGCTTATAAGACCGGGATTCGAGTTCTGCTGGATTATTGACTTCCCACTCTTCGAGTACAATGAGGATGAAGGTCATTGGGAAGCCGCGCATCACATGTTCTCAATGCCGCAGGTTGAATACCTTGATACGCTGGAGTCCGATCCAGATTCAGTAAAAGGTGATCTCTACGACCTTGTCCTCAACGGCTATGAGCTTGCCTCTGGATCGATAAGAATCCATGATGTTGAGCTGCAGAAGAGGATCTTCAGGATATGCAACATCCCAGATGAGGTATCGAAGGAGCGCTTCGGATTCCTGCTTGATGCATTCCGCTTCAGTCCACCACCACATGGAGGAATCGCACCTGGCATCGACAGGCTTTGCATGATTATCGCGAATGAGGCCTCGATTAAGGAAGTAATAGCATTCCCGAAGAACACAGCAGCCCTCTCACCTATGGATGACAGCCCGTCATATGTAGAGGAGAAGCAGCTTGAGGAGCTTCATCTCTCAATTATCCAGGACGAGAAGAAAGAGTGATAGATTTCCTTATCATAGGAGGTGGAGCCGCGGGATTATACGCGGCTTCACTTATCCCGGAGGCAGTCATCCTTGAAAGAAATGATATATGCGGGAAGAAGCTCCTCCTTACTGGAGGAGGCAGATGCAACTACACTCATAATGGGACTGTCCCGGAAATCATGGAGCATTACCACGGTAATATCAACTTCATAAGAAAGGTGCTCTATCGCCACACTCCTGATGATATCATCACGCATTTCAGGGAACTTGGGATAAAACCGGGAAATGAGAATGGCAAGATATTCCCTCTTTACGGAGATGCTCATTCAATACGCGACGCGCTTCTGCACAACGGAAACAGAATAATAAGGGGAAAAGCACTCTCAATAGAGAAGAATGATGCATTCTTTGTCATAAGAACGGAAAATGAAATCATCAAAGCAAGGAAGATTCTCTTCGCCCCGGGAGGTATGGCCTATCCCAGAACAGGCTCAGATGGCTCTGGTTATCAGCTTATCAAAACTCTTGGACATAGCATTGAGCCACCCTACCCAGCGCTTGCACCTCTTGAGCTGACACCGTCACTCAAAGATGCAGAAGGTATAACAATTCCCATCACAATCAGAAAAGACAAGAAGGAAATAAGCGATACAGCTGTCATCACTAAACGTGGGATATCAGGACCGGCGGCGGAGAATTTCTCATACCTTCTCTCTGGAAGAGAAAATGTGACAATATCATTTGACGATTGTGATATCAAATCACTGAGAGAAACCTCAGGAGCAGCGCTTCTCAAAAACGCACTCTCAATACCACCCCGCCTCTCTCAAATACTTCTAGGTCCTCTGGCAGAGAAGAAAATAGCGAATCTCTCGAAAGCAGAAGCAGCCAAAGCAGAAGAGATAATAACACGTTACACCTTCTCATGCCGCCCGATTGCGGAAGGTGCAATGTCTACCCGTGGAGGCGTGAAGACATCTGAGATAAAAGCGGAAACAATGGAATCAAAACAGGTTCCAGATCTTTACTTTGCAGGTGATATCATCGATGTCGATGCAGACTGTGGAGGCTATAGTCTTACATGGGCATTTGCCACAGCTTATATAGTCTCTCTTTCCTGCAAGTGATGCTTTCGTTTCAGAAAGGAAAAGTGGCAGACCACTGAAGAAGTATTTCGGAGTTTCTAACACCGATGGCAGGATAAATGATGCCAGATTAAGTAAAAACCTCAATCTGAAAGCAGCAGATGAGGTTTTGAAAAAATTTTCCTATTGATTACAGTTTCACCATCAAGCAAGACCAAAAGGTACAATTACAGGATTGAGAACCAAGCCCTCGCCTTTAGATCCGATTCTCTGCAGTACACGCAAGTCCTGAGTATATCGTGTCCGTCCAGAGATAATCTCAATATTCAGCATTGCATCGTAGAATTTATATGTCAGATCATCTGTAAGTCTTATTACAGCATAATATTTATTCCCAGATTTAAGGATATCCGCAAGAACTGGATTGCCATCAAAAACAGCCGTGATTGAAGCTCCTTCGTTTATTCCTCCTGTAACTATTTCAAGCGGAAGGAAAAATCCTTTGACGTTCTCAAGTCCTGCAAATCCATTTATACCGCTATTGATGTATGTGCTTGCACAGTTTCCATCAACAACCACAGAGCCTTCGATTTCTATCGGTGAAGTAGTGAATACATATCCGGTAATGCCATCAATTGTGAAAACAACATCATCTTCTGCACCATTCACAGCAAGAATATCATCCTTAATCTCGCCATTATTCATATCGCAAGCAGCAAACATAAGAATGATGCAGAATGCAAGCAGTGCAATAGCTTTTCTATTCATATCTTTCTCCTCTGCTATCTGTTTTTGTTCCACGATTTGCCCAGCTCAAATCCCCCGCCTTATATCTCCTGTTGTATTCACGGACAGTGTATTTATTCAGGCCTGTCGTCATGGCTGTCTTCTTGTACCCATAGCCACTCCTAAACAATTCAAGACATTGCTTTCTTATCTCATTTGGAATTCGTGGACGAATAAGAACTTTCAGATTTTCACTTCTCATGATGATAGTCCCCATGAATACTTCATGGTTATGTACAGATATTGCTGAGCATGATGGAACAGCAGTTATAAATAATGGGGAGCAGGAACTCCCCATTTGAGATGTTTGACAATGTCAGGGATCAACAGGATCCATATTGTCGGTACCTCCTACATCCCCACCAGGTTGTGTCGATTCTTCCTCGCCATCGTCTGGTGACGTCTGCTCTTCCTCGTCATCATCAGCAGTTACAGTTCCCGTGATTGTGTTTCCTTTCGTGATACTCGAAGCAGAGACTGTATAATTCTTGCCATTAACAGTTACCGTTACTTCTGTTGATGAATTGGTTACAGTAAATTCCATTGAGTAATTATCGTCAGATACTGTAATTGTCACAGACCAATTGTCCTTAGACGTCCATGAAAGGTTATACTTTACGCTGTATGACTTATCCCCTGACGTGAAGGTCGCAAGTGTCTGCTCTCCACCTGCTGCAGATTCCGGATTATCTGTTCCGTTCTCAGCAGTCTTGCTGTTGATATCATCAATTACAGCCTTGTATGCATCCACCGCGACATCTAGGTCTTTGGCAGAAATTGCAGCCTCTTCTTTATCTGGCTCATTATTACATGCTGTAAACGCGAACAGCATCATTCCTGCAAGAAGCAGAATAAGAATCTTCTTCATTTAAAACCTCCATAGAAGCTAGATACTTTAAACCTACCCCCCCCCGGTAGTGTTTTGTCAAGTTTTTTCTTCTCTTTCTGTACTGCAAGTGTAAAATATGAGGCTGTATCTGCGACTCCGTCCATTGAATGAATCTTTATGCCTGGAGGAATCGAGTATGAAAATCAATCAGCCTGTCACTTCCGTTATAACAATTCAGAAACGACTGCTATCTATTGAGCTCAAATCATCATAGAAGGATGTCTGGGACACGAATAATCTATTATGCGCTCAATTAGATTGCACAATGGAGATAAATCAATGAAAAGATGTGCATTACAAATTTATATCGATTAGTAACTTATAAAAATATGGAATTTCATCGGTCAGTAATCGACAAAATTAAATTATGCTCTTAAACTTTCCATTGGAGGTTGCAGTGGATAGAGAAGTACTCAAAAAGGTGATACTGGATCAGCATGAGATAATCAAGAAGTTCAGCATAGTCCCAAGAGAAATCAGACTCGAGAAGAATATCAACTACGTTCTGACAGGGCTGAGGAGAGCTGGTAAGACAGTGCTTCTGTACGGACTGGTTCAGAAGCTGGTTTCTGAAGGTACAGACTGGAAACAGATCATATATATAAATTTTGAGGATGAACGGCTGGAGGGTTTCACTCTTAAGGATTTTGACGACATTGTTTCCCTTCAGGCTCAGTGGGGAGGAAAAGGGCATTTCTTCTTTGACGAAATCCAGAATATTGATGGCTGGGAGAAATTCGCGCGTCGTCTCAGCGATGCAAAAGAACACGTATGCATCACCGGAAGCAATGCAAAAATGCTCAGCCGTGATATTGCAGAACGCCTCGGAGGCAGATACATCCCTGTAGAGGTTCCTGTATATAGCTTTACCGAATACCTTTCCGCCTCCGGAGTCCCATATGATACGGACTCATGTGCTTCAACGAAGGGGCAGGCAGCAATACGCGCGTCTTTTGATGATTATCTTCACTGGGGAGGCTTTCCAGAAACGCTTGATTTCACAAATAAAAGGCAATATATATCAGCTGTTTTCCAGAAAGTTCTTTTAGGAGATGTCATACTGAGGAACAATATCCGGAATGAACAGGCAGTAAGAATGGTCATCAAGAAGCTGGCAGAAAGCGTAAAAGACGAGATGTCAGCTACAAGACTGGCAGGTATCGTAACAGCAACTGGATGCAGGACAAACACTGATTCAGTTCTCAGCTATCTCATAAATCTTCAGGATGCATATCTCTGCTTCCCTATCAGAAATCATTTCTCCTCCTTAACAGAAAAAGAAGGAATACAGAAACGCTATTTTTCCGACACAGGACTCCTTTCGCTTTTCCTTGTTGATAAGAATCCGCTGCTGCTTGAGAATCTAGCCGCATTATCTCTTGTCCGCCTTTATGGTCATGAAAGCGTCCATTACATCAAAAGCTCAAAAACAGGTCTCGATATAGATTTCTTCATCCCGTCTTCAGGCGAAGTTTTCCAGGTAAGCTGGGTTCTTGATAGCCTCTCAAGTACACGGGAGATAATGGGTCTCGTGAAAGCCAGAAAACTCATAGAAGAAGCAAGCCGTTTCATCATACTGACTTATGATACAGAAAGCATCATACATATGAATGACTTTGATATCGAGGTAATTCCGCTCTGGAAATGGATGCTGAAATGAATGGGGGTGAAACAGCAAAGAGCTGATGGGTTTTGCCTATTGTGAAATATCAAATCAGAATGATTTGGGAAAGCGCGTGCTATCAGAATCAGCATCTTCTACCGAAGGAGACAACAACCCGGTGATTTAACAGAGGCTTATTCAAGCAAAGGCCATGCACAATAAGCACAGCCTTAATCTACAGAAGATGAGCCTCCAAGGACTACCCAAGAATAATCGCCTGAGTTGTATCTCCTTCTGTATTCCCGCGCTGTGTAAATATTCTTACACCACTCCTGCCATCAATAACATGCTTATCAGCCTTGGATACAAACTTGATTTCGTCACCATTTTCGTCCCATGCACATCCATCAAGGAGTTCAAGACCATCATTTTCAAGATCATCAATGAGATCATCATCCTGTTTTGTTGTGTAGAATTCGTTTACAAGCAGGTTATCGATATCAATAACAGCGGCTTTGTGATCGAAACTCTTAACATATACTGAGAGAGCTTCAACCTGCTCCTCAGTCGCAGGCTTTACTTCATTTTCGTTGTTACATGCTGTAAATGTGAGAAGCATCATAACAGCAAGAAGTAATACAGAAATCTTCTTCATTTTCATTGCCCCATGTATTAGATGCCTATAGGCTACCCGCCCCGGTAACTTTTTTTGTCAGGTTTTTTCTTCTCCCTCTGTGCTATACTGCTTCCATGGGACAGATAAGGAATATCAAAGCTCACTTTTCTTCTGAGCGTATGTATTTTGAGAATAGTATTGGACGTGAATTTGACTTCACTCAGTCAACTGGGCCTTATGAATATCTTCTCGGTGCGCTTTCAGGCTGTTATTACAAGACTCTTCTCTCAATACCGCATAACTCTAAATGGGGCAACGTTGAGATTACTGTCACTGGTGAGAAACGCGACGAAGAGCCTACAACACTCAAAAAGACTGTTCTGGATATCAAAGTAAGAAATGCGGAGGATGAAGATGAATTCAGAAGCCTTGCGAAGAAGGCCTCTGAACTCTGCTCAATATATTCGACAATCAGCAAAGTAAGTGATATGGAGCTGAGAATCAGCTTTATATGATTATCTCTTTTTTACAGGGTCGATGACTCTTGCTTCCCCAATAAGCTTATACACAGCGCGTTTCTGTGCATCTTCACAGCCATTCCATGGTTTGTCCTTGTTCTCGCTCTTGTATTTCTGGGTCATCCACCAGTCATCATGCTGGATTCTATCAAGATTCTTCTTCAGAAGAGCAAGCATTGATGAATAGAATGATGCGAGATCCTCACCGGAGAGAGCCTCCTTTGCAATACGCAGAAGCGCTTCTGTATGATGAACACAGAAGCCTTTTGACGCTTCCAGCGCGGTGCGGAAATCACTGTCATCACGCCAGAGAGATGCGACAGTATAGCAATAGCGGATAAGCCGCTCCTCCATTCTTGAGCAGATTAGACAACCCTTCTCACGCTCGTGAATGATATCAAAAAAAGCGGAGGCCGCTTTCTCAGCTTTTCTCGCATTTCTCCTCTCGCCTATTGCCTTATCGAGAGCAGAAGCCATCAGTCTCTTGTTTTCGTCATAATATGTATCCATGACAAGCGCTAGAGGCTGAGGTTTACCGCCTTCCGCGAGAAGATGCATGTGATGAGAACAGAAACCATAAGTATTAGTCTCAACTCTTATCTCAGGTGTCATGACAGCAGATGAGAGATAATACCTTACTGCATCTGCTTCCGCGCCCTTCATCAACGAGCACAGAAAGCATTCGCTTCCTTCCTTAAGGCCATCCCATACAGGGATGGTCTCAAGCTGGAGCTGGACTTTCACTTTATAAGAGCCTCCGCCTTTCTGGCTATGTTGTCGGCAGTGAAGCCGAAACTTTCCGCAAGATACTTCAGGTTTCCTACTTCCCCGAATCTATCGCCCACATTCAGGAATGACATCTTTACCGGGTTCACGGTCGCAAGATGAGATGCAATCATTTCCCCGATACCACCTGCGTAACGTCCATTCTCACATACCAGAAGAGCGCCGCACTCAGAAGCTGTCTTCTCGATAAGCTCTGTGTCGAGCGGACGTATTGTATGAAGGTCAATTACCGTTGCGTTAATGCCTTTTGCCTTGAGAAGCTCAGCTGCCTCCATAGCGGCATCGACCATTACTACGCCAGTTGCAATGATTCCAACATCTTTTCCATCACGAAGTTTGATGCCCTTTCCAAGTGTGATCTCGTCATCAGGCGAATAACGGAAATTGCTCCCCTTTCTCGGAGTGCGGATATAACATGAGCTGCCGCTCTCATACGCCTGAATTGTAAGGGCATAGAGGGACTGGATATCAGAAGGCTCGAAAATCACGAAGCCTGGAATCTGCCTCATAAGAGCGATGTCCTCAAATGGCATGTGCGTTCCGCCATTATATTGGGCTGTTATTCCAGGATCCGAGCCAATTACAAGCACTCTCTGATGAGTATAGCCCACAGAGATAAAGAGCTGATCATACGCGCGTCTTGTAGCAAAGCATCCAAAAGAATGGATAAACGGCACCAATCCTGTTGAAGCGAGACCAGCAGCCACACCCGCCATATTCGCTTCCGCGATTCCGCAATTGAAGAACCTGTCCGGAAATTCCTTCTTAAATGCAGTACTGCCGATGCACGATGAGAGATCGGCGTCAAGGAAGACTATCTCCGGATGCTCCTTTGCCAGATCAACGACCGCTCCGATTACAGCATCCCTGTAATGTGAGTATGCATGTGCGTCTTTCATGCTCTGCCCTCCCTCTTCCTCAATGCTTCGATTGCCTCTTCGGCACCATCCTTTGTAATAGGCATGGAATGATTTGCCTCCTTGCCTTCTCCAGGAATATATCCATAACTCTTGACAGTATGCATGACTATCATATGCGGCATACCCGGGATGCGCTTTGCATCATTTATAGCCGCTTCAAGCTGCTCGAAATCCTGTCCGTCCACCTCATGGACATCCCACAGGAACGCACTCCAGCGCTCAGGAATATGCAGCTGAGGAATGATATCTTTTGTATAACCATCGAGCTGCTGGCCATTGAGATCGAGGAAGACAAATAGGTTATCAAGCTTCCAGGCCCCTGCGCACTCCGCAGCTTCCCAGACTTCTCCTTCCTGAGACTCCCCATCACCGATAATGCAGAATGTTCTCGCATTCTGCTTCTTCACTCTCTGTCCAAGCGCGATTCCAACCGCTGCGGATATACCCTGCCCAAGAGAGCCACCTGTGAAATCGATGCCAGGCGTTTTTGTCATATCACAATGAGATGGGAGCTTAGTACCGCCCTGATTGAGCGTAGAAAGCCACTCTTCAGGGAAAAAGCCTTTTCTTGCAAGTGTTGCATATACAGCCGGGCCTGAATGCCCTTTTGATACAACAAGCCTGTCTCGATCCTCCTTGTGAGGGCAGGATGGATCAACATTCATCTCCCTATAATACAGGTATGCCAAGAGCTCTACTATCGACATGGATCCGCCGATATGACCGCTTCCGAATGAGGCTATCTCGCGGATGGTACTGCATCTGATTTCAAATGCTTCATCCTTAAGCGCCTGCAGGACAGATTTATCCATAAAGCTTGTCTCCTACTTCACCCAAAGAGTAACAGTAATCGTCTTTCATATTCTACCACCCTTTGGGAATTACAGAAATACCGCTTTCCAGAGTTGTTGCCCCTCGTCGCGTAGAAACATATAATCAGCATCCGTTGAGGAGATAGCATCATGAGAATGTCCAGGATGTTTTCAAAGACTCTCAGAGAAGCTCCGACAGGAGCAGACACAAAAGGCTACGAATACCTTCTGAGAGCTGGTTATATAAGGCAGATGGGTGCAGGAATATTCTCTCTGCTTCCGCTTGGTTACAGAGCGACTGTGAAGATTGAGAATATCATCAGGGAAGAGATGGATAGAATCGGAGCTGAGGAGCTTCTGATGCCTGTTGTCAATCCTGCTGATATCTGGAAGGAAACAGGACGTTTCTACTCCATAGATAAGGAAATGGGCCGCTTCAAGGATCGCAATAACCGCGACATGGTTCTTGCGATGACACACGAGGAAGCGGTTACGGACCTCGCGAGGAATCTCATCGACTCCTATAAGAGACTTCCACTTCTTGTTTATCATATCCAGACAAAATGGAGGGATGATCCGCGTCCTAGAGCTGGACTGATAAGAGTGCGCGAGTTCACAATGCTCGACTCCTATACATTCGATCGTGATTACGAGGGACTGCAGAAGCAGTATGCCGCTCATTACAAGGCATACTTCCGTATCTACTCGAGATGTGCGCTTCCCTGCGTTGCTGTAGCCGCTGATACAGGCATGATGGGAGGAAAGGTTTCACACGAATATATGTATCTTTCACCTATTGGGGAAGATACGATTATCCTCTGTCCAGAATGCGGATACACAGCTAACAGGCAGGTCGCAAGATTCACGAAGGAATACTTCAAGGAAGAGATGAAGGCTATCGAGAAAGTCGAGACTCCAGAAGCGAAGACCATCGAAGCCCTTGCTGAATATCTTCATATCGATCCGAAGAAGACAGCCAAATGCGTTTTCATGGTCGGCTCATTCATCAACGATAAAAATGGAGAGGAAGAAGACAAGCTGATCGTGGCACTTGTGAGAGGGGACCTCGAGGTTGAGGAATCGAAGCTCTCGAATGCTGTCAAGGCAAACTCGCTCCGTCCCGCAAGACCGGAGGAGATTGAGACCCATAACATGGTTCCAGGCTTTGCCTCCCCCATCGGAGCAACAGGGGATTTCATCACAGTCGTCGATGACACAGTCGCTGAGTCAAACAATCTCGTAGCTGGTGCTAACGATGCAGGTTTCCATTATCTCAACACGAACTTCGGTCGCGACTATACGGGAATTGTCGCTGATATAGCTTCCGCTCGTGAAGGCGCAGCATGCCCGCATTGCGGAAAGCCTCTAAAAGCTTCAAAAGGCGTTGAAATAGGAAATATCTTCCAGCTCGGGACAAGATACTCTGATGCGATGAATGCGACGTATCAGGATGAAGAAGGAAAGCAGAGACCTATTGTCATGGGCTCCTATGGAATAGGTGTAGGAAGACTTCTCGCATGCCTCGCGGAGGAATATAACGACGAAGGAGGCCTTTGCCTGCCGATGTCAGTCGCGCCGTATCAGGTGCACCTTGTGTCACTTGTAAAGGACACGGCCATTGCCGATGAAATCTATGACAATCTCACGGCGAAGGGCATCGAGGTTCTCTACGATGACAGGAAGGAAACAGCTGGCGTCAAATTCGCGGATGCCGATCTTATCGGAGTCCCAATCCGCATAACACTTGGCAACAGGGGCCTCAAGGAAGGCAAAGCTGAAGTCAAGATAAGACGCACGGGAGAGGAGACAAGCTATCTCATCTCCGACCTCGCAGAGGAAGTCAAAGCCGAGATTGCACGCGATATGGCGGCAATAGACGAAAACATCGTCGAGAAAGAACTCGACTGAGAAATGAAGCTCAGAGGGGTACCGCGCGGTACCCCTTATGTTACAATCGCTGTATGAAAGTCTTCTCAAACTACCCGGAGCTATATAAGCCAGCACGGAACAAGAGCATATATTTCCCCTATTCATTAGGAGCTGACTATATCCTTGAGGAGCAGCTTGGTCCTGAAACAGTCTGTCCTTTCGAAGAGAAGACAGGGGTAATCGACTATGCGGTATTCGACCCCGATACAAGTGTTGTCACCATCGAGGCTGAGCCAGATAACCCCGTAGATCCATTCGCGCTTAAAGTCCTCATAGACAATATCTGGGTAGGCTACTTCTACAGACGAAGCGGTGTCCGCACGAAGATCCTCGAAGCTATGAACAGCAGCAGGAAATCCTTCCTTCTTGGAAGAATCGCCTCGATGGATGATTACACCGGAAGACTCGATATATGCATCGGCATATACAGAAAGGTGAAGATGAAACGCTTCAGGAGCGTTGGAAGATGCGTCCTGAAAGGCAAGCATGTCTCAAGCACGAAGGAAGTGGCGGTGGACACAGGCTGCTTTGTCAGAGCGGAAAAGGAATACAACGGAAAGAAAACTGTCATAAGCCTTTTCGACAACTATGGAAGATACCTTGGGAGAATCCCTTATAAAACCGCACTATCTTGGGATAGGAAATACACTATAAGCGATATGCGCTTCCGCATCATCGATGCAGAAAGAAGGGAGGACGGGAGCATCCGTTATGAAGCGGAGGCTTTCGCGAAGAAGAAGGAATGCCCCGCACTCATGGAAATCTGAAATCTCACTGCGGCAGATTTCCATCAAAACCCATGAAATAGAATGGCATGTAGTCAGGGACACCATTGTATTTTGAGCGATATGTGTCATCAATCTGGATAAAGACTGTAACTATGTCACCAGGCTTTACTCCAATCTTTTTTGACTTCAGGAATGACCAGTCATCAGCTTTATATACCAGCTGTGAATTTACAAAAATCTGGCACCGTCCATAATAGACACCATAGAAAATCCTCTCTTCTGACGACAAAGCGGTATCCGTATAAGGTCCAATGAGATTCTCAACGCCCTCGGGAATGGAGAAATACGAAGAGACGAAATCACAAGTGCCATTTGAAAGAGATACAACATCCCTGGGTGTAAGCGGTATGCGGACACCGGTACTGTAGCCTGAACAGGATCTGAGGATCTTCTCATTATGGTTATCTATCGTATTCCAGAACTCACGGTTGTCGTAGATGTATTCTTTTCTTACAGCCTCGTCATTGACGACTTTCGGCCTCAGATATCCAATACAGATAGTCTTTGGCTCGATTTCAACATCGAGGTAAATCGACACAGCGTCACCTTTCGCGACTTTCACATACTCTGGTATTGCAGCTGAACCCACTTCAATCTGCTCGCCATTATGAACATATCTATATGCGCCAAGGGATGAGAGATCGCAATCGGACTCCTCAAACAGCTTGAGATAAGAGATGTCCCTCTCAATAGTCAAAGGCCCGATAACAGTACTGCCACCATCAACAAGCATCAGATTCTTGCCTATGGCACTTACTGACGTGATGTAATCAGACTCATCGAAAGCCTTGCTGCTGTCAAAAGCGATGATATTCTTCTGCGCTGGATCGAGATTCGCGAATCTATCGACACCTGAAAAGGATGCGGTGTTCGCTGTGGTCTCCTGCGTTTTCTGTTCTTCATGTCCCCGCCCCGCATTGCAAGCTATCGCCTTACTCGCCGTCCTCACGAGTTTCTGTGTTTCTTTCTTATTACTCTTTACTTCGCGCTTATGTGCTCTGACAGAAGACGCTTTGACAGATTTGCTGCCAGGATTTTTCAGATAGGCGCTGTATGACTCTCTTGTATATGCCATTCCAGCTCCAAGAATGAAAGCTGGGAAGAATGCGCACATTGCCGAAAGCTCTGAAGAGCGATTGAATATATACAGAACTGCAAATGGCAGGAATGGGATCCACTTCGGGAAGAATGAAGATAACCCGACAAAGGAAATCAGAAGCAGTGACACCGCAAAAGCCAGATAATATGGGGAGCCTTCAAGACATACTGTATACATCGCCACGACAGCGGCGAAGATGAATGCAATCATACCGAGTCCCGCAGCGCCTTTGTTCAGCCTTTTTCTTATGATTCCCGCATACAGCGGCATCGCTAGGATTGTTATGAGAATGACAACCAGCCTTCCTATGGCATCTGAGGCTGGAAAACTATTGCCGATTCTTATTCCGAAATCCTCAAGAGCTGAAAAACCGTATGAAGATGCATAGGGATCTGAGGCAGAGAAGAAATCTGTTGAGATCATAAGCGCGTACAGTATCGCGGCTGCCGCTGTCAGAAGAGTAAAAACCGCGCTTGGAGCTTTTCTTCCATATGCCAGTACCGCAGTATTTATCGTCATAAGAGAAATAAGAATCGCAAAATATATCCTTTTCTCGGTGTAAATGCTGACTATCTCCTCTGGTGATGAGCATGTCCAATAGAGGAATAGAAAAGACAGCACAAAGTAGACAGCGCCTTTCTTCTCCCCCTTGTGTGCGAGGAAGCACATCAGGAAGATGAATGTGAATAAAGCCATAAGCAGGGATTCCAGAAAGAAAGAAGACATCAAAGAAAAAAGAAGGCCTCCGAAAAGAAGCACAAGCATGAAAGCACAGCTTCCGCCATTTATTGACGTATGCCTTCCGAAGATATCATTCTCATATATTTTCCCTGAACCATCTGAATATAGCCTAGCCATGCGATCCCTCCAACTGGAAAGATTATAAAAGCAAAAACTATATCTTTATAGCTTTTCCGTCATTCCTGTATTCTTTTTATGTTATGATGCTTTCTGGAGGATTTATGAAAAAAAAGATTTCCGCAATTCTTATTCTGTTTATGATTATCCCAGTCTCGCTCTTTGCTGAGTATAGTATTCTGGTACCCAGACCGGGAGATAATACATTCATCGTAGCCGATAAAGATGGCGATACAATGCCTCTTGATGATTACATATATTACAAAAGCTGGCATAACCTTCTTCTGCAGAACATGGGCGACAACATCTACATGATTACTGAAGATGATGACAATGTCCTTGTCATCGGTGAGAATGCGTCACCCCGTGATGTAGAATCCGCCGCACGTTTCAACGATATCTCGACAATCATTAATATCGGACAGCTTCTTCCAGAGGATATCATTGAGGACCTCGATGACTGTGATATGCTGATGACATCCCGCTACGACAAGCTCTATGAGGTACTGCTCGAGCGCTATGATCTGGATGCGTACACAATCCGCCGCGGAGACAGAATAATGATAGATGATGGAGAGTATGTACCATCACATGAAGGCAAGGAAGTCTATGTGAGCTGCCCGCATTGCGGTCACTCATTCAGAATCTACATCTGAGGCAAGATATGGTATATGACAGAACAACAGGAGTACTGATAGGCAATCCCGGATATGATATCACTGACGGGACAGCCACAGATGAAAGCCTCAAGAAGGAGCTCTCATCATTCATTCTTTCTGCATCCGGCTGGAGAGCTGTCGTTACAGCCTCCAAAGATGAGGAAGACAGAGATGGAAAGGTAAAAGAGGAAACGCTGCTCTTTGCTGCCGCTGCAGCTCTCTCTTTCTTCAGATATCTCGGCATTGAGAAGCCTAGGATCCTCATGGGCCGCGATGCAAGACCGACAGGTTATATCCTCGCAGAAAGCGCAAGAAGAGCACTTGTCTCGCAAGGTGCGTATATCGATGATATCGCGATATCATCGGCACCTGAGATTATGGCATTCTCCCATAAATATGATGGATTCTTCTATATTTCCGCTTCGCATAATCCTGTCGGGCACAATGGCTTCAAGTTCGGCACAGAAGGCGGTGTTCTTCCAAAGGCTGAATGCGATAAAACCATTGGAATACTGAAGGAAATCATCAACAGTGACGGAGCTTCGGAGTATCTGAGATCGCTTATCAAGACTGATGACTCAGAATGTCTCAAACGCCATGACAAGGCAAAGCAGAAAGCTCTCAGCTACTACTCATCATTCGTGATGAAGACGGCGGCTGTGCCTTCTTCTTTCACTCTGCCATTCGGTGTCGTGATTGACTTCAACGGTTCCGCAAGAGCTACCTCTATTGATATCCCATTCCTGAGGGAGAGAGGTGCAAAGCTCTGGACTGTGAATGCAATCCCCGGACAGATTGAGCATGCAATCGTTCCAGAGGGCGAGAATCTTGAGAGAGCAAGAAAAACGCTTGAAGAGGCATATAGAAAGGATTCTGACTTCATTATCGGATATACACCTGACAATGATGGGGACAGAGGCAATTTCGTTTACATGACAAAGCGAGGAAAAGCAGAGATTCTGAGCGCTCAGAAAGTATTTGCGCTAGTCTCGCTCATTGAAGCCGCTTATGATGTCATGAAAGGCAGAAAGAAAACGGCGCTTGCCGTAAATGGTCCGACATCACTTCTCATTGATGATATCGCATCAAGACTTAATGTGTCGGTCTTCAGAAGCGATATAGGGGAAGCAAATGTCGTCACTTTAGCGGAGCAGAAGAGAAAGGAAGGATATTGCTGCCGCGTCTCAGGCGAGGGCTCAAACGGAGGCAATATAACTTATCCCGCGAAAGTAAGGGATCCAATGAATTCACTTATGACATTCGCAAAGCTCTATTCCACAGAAGGGCTTTACAGCTTCATCATGAAAGCGCTTGGAAAGAAAGCTGACAAAACTCCTTCCCTGTCTTCTGTCGTATCAGCTCTTCCCTCTTACATAACCACATCAGCATTCTCTTCAGATGCAGTGATGAAGATAAAATGCACGGACTACAACAGGCTCAAGGCTGAATATGAGCGCATTGTAAAAGAAGAAGCTGAAGCGAATCTCCCCGATGGCGCGACGCGCTGGGAAGAGCGGCAATATGAAGGCTCTGCTGAGACAATCGGAATGGGGACTGAATACAGGACACCTGACTCAACAGGAGGATTGAAGATCCAATTCTATGATGAGAAAGGCCCTATTGGTTATCTCTGGCTCAGCAAATCCCGCACAGAGCCTGTAATACGCACGATTGTCGATATAAAAGGAAACGACATGAATGCGCATGACAAGCTTCTTGAATGGCTCAGATCGATGGTTGAACGAGCCGACAGGGCATCGTGCTGAGAAAAAAAAACAAGCTGCCGTCCGACATGGATAGCAGCTTTCTCTTTCTGTTGGCAGAAACCTCAGATTGCGCCCTTCTCCTTGAGAAGATTGACAATATAAGTCTTCTTTGCAGCCTTTGCGTAATCAAGAACGGAATGTCCCTGATAGTCACGTGCATTGATATCTGCACCGCTCTTGATGAGCTGTGTTGTGATCTTTGTCTCGTCATTGCTGTTTACAGCCATGATAAGAGCAGTCTCACCAAGATAGTTGCGAGCGTCGATGTTCGCACCAGCCTCAAGAAGAGTCTCGATGATCTTAGGATTCTTTGAGCTGTTGGCTGCGAGGTGAAGAGCGTTTGATCTGTACTTCGGCTCTGCCTCATGGATATCAGCACCAGCTTCGATGATTGCCTTGAGAACAACTACTGAGTGGTTGTACTGAGAAGCAAGCATTACAGGTGTAAGACCCCATTCATTATGTGTGTTGATATCTGCTCCTTTCTCGAGAAGATCCTTAATATCCCTAGCTTTTGTTGCGCTGATAGCTGCAGCAAGAAGCTTCTTGTTCAGAGATTCAGCTGATTTTGCCATTTCAATAATCCTCCGCAAGAATATTCTCGCGAATATGACATAATGTAAAGACCTTTACCCTCGTTTTTAATATAGATAACTCACTATATTCAGAAAAAATACAGACGCAATGTGAAAAAATCATCATGTTTGGCTGTTTTTGTCTTACCGTGCCGATGGACTGTTCAGCAGAGGCAGGCTCACATCGTCCATGCCTTCCAGACATTGATGCGCATTCTGATCACACAGTACAGATAAGCAAATACAAGGCCGAAGAGATGAGTCATGTGAGCAACTCCTCCACCATACGCACCTACGCCGGAAAATAGCTCGATTAAGAAATATATGATCACCAGTACTGGCGCCCTTACCGGAATAATGCCGAATACAAGAATCACAGCTCTAGGATAGATAACAGAGAAAAGGAGCATCAGAGCATAAAGCGCGCCGGATGCGCCCATTAAAACCGCATTCGTACCCGTGAATAGAAACAGGAAGAAACTTGCTATTCCGGACAGTGTTCCTGTCAGGAAGTAGAAAAGAATGAACTCCCGCGTACCGACAGCTCTCTCAACCGCAGAGCCGAAGATAAAGAGCCCGAGCATATTGGAAAAGAGATGCCATATGCCTCCATGCACGAACATGTATGTCACGAACTGCCAGTATGTATGGCCATAGATAATCGAGGAGGGAATAAGAGAGAGCGTGAACATAAGACGAGGGGCAATCATATATGTGAGAAAATAAACAATGACATTAGCGATAACAAGAATCGATGTAGCATTGCTGTATGTATAAGTGAATTTCCTGTTTATTATGCTGTTCATCACCGTAATATAGTCAGCGAAAGCACATATAGTCAAATTCCAGCATTTGTAAATATAGTGAAGTGCAGAATATTTACAGTGTGTAAAAATTTTACACAGTAAGATATCTTTTGTTGCTATTTGGTGCATTTTATCAATTTTAAAAAGTTGGCACGGTACTTGCATTATGATTGCTGAGCAAACAGTTTTTTCAACAAACCTCCTTTTTAGTGTATTCAAAGACGCCTTCTCCGGCGTCTTTGTACTTTTCTTACAGAATTCATCGTCAAAAACATCTGATTGGCACATATAATGCAATAAAAATGTTACAGAGCAACAGTTTTTCATACCTCCTTTGCAACGTGTGAAAAAACTTGCGCCAGGTAGCTTCTCTCCCACCCCATTCTGCTGCCTGGCGTTTTCTTTTATCTTTTCTTCCTGTTTGACGGCTTTTTATGTAACAGCTATGCTCTTCGTATGGCTGTATCAAGAAGAGACAAGGCAGATTTCTATACGCAGAAGGCACACAAGGAAGGCTACCCCGCGAGATCGGTTTATAAACTTGAGGAAATCAACAGCACGCATAAGCTGATAAAACCCGGAGACAGCGTGCTTGATGTAGGTGCGGCTCCTGGCTCATGGACACTATACACGCACAGAGTGCTTCTCAAGGGAAAAGGGAGGATTGTCTCTGTAGACCTTAATCCCATCTCTCTTGACCCAATACCACCGACAGTGACAGCTCTTGTCGGCGATGCGTTCTCGAAGGAGATACGGACACGTCTTGTCGAGGAAGGGCCATACGACGCAATCATCTCAGATGCCGCCCCGATGACAACAGGAAACAGGATTGTAGACACTTCACGCTCGGAGTATCTTGCAGAACAAGTTGTAATGCTTGCGGAAGAACAGCTCAAGGCACACGGCAACATGGTGATAAAGATATTCCAGGGCGGAGGAGAGCAGGAAGTCCTCAAGCGGATGAGAGAGATATTCCAGAAGGCGAAGGCATTCAAGCCGAAAGCTTCCCGTGATGACTCTTTTGAAGTTTTCCTTATCGGCCTTGATAAAAAAGAAGGGACCAACTGAAAAGCGGCCCCTCCTCTGTTGATTCTTCCCCTTATTCAGAGAGAAGCTTCGTTAGCTCTGCGGCAAACGCAGCAGGATCCGAAGGCATGACACCCTCCTGTATCAAAGCCTGATCAAGGATGACCGATGATAGAGCTTTGACATAATCCTCATCATCGCTCTTCTCAATCTTCTGGATTACCGGGGAATCTGGATTGACCTCAAGAATAGGCTTAACGTCCATATCATCTCCAGCTCCCATCTGCTTCATAAGACGCTGCATCTGCACAGACGGGTCATTATCTCCGAGAACGACTGCCGCAGGTGTTGATACAAGACGGCTTGAGATGATGACATCGCGTACCTTATCTCCAAGAGCCTTCTTGATTTTCTCAGCGACAGGCTTCTTCTCTTCTTCCTTCGCCTTATCCTCATCGCTCTTGAGATCATCCATAGCGCCTTGCTTGTTTATTGCCTTGAGCGGAGTCTTGTCATACTCACCGATTGTCTGGATAACGATATCGTCGATATCATCACCCATGATGAGGACTTCATAACCCTTCTCTTTATATGCTGCCACAAGCGGAGATGTTCTCAGGACTTCTTCCTTTCCGCCTGTGATATAGTAGATGGCTTTCTGTCCATCCTTCATCCTGGACTTGTAATCCTTCAATGAGACATATCCATCTTCAGCGCTGCTCTTATAGCGTACAAGCTCAAGAAGCGTTTCCCTATTTGCGTAATCGGAGTAAAGACCTTCCTTAAGCGGCCTATTGTACTCTGTTATAAACTTCTGATAGAGCTCCGGATTATTCTCTGAGATTTTCCTGAATTCCCCAAGAAGCTTCTTGACCGATGCATTCCTGATGGAAACCATGATACGGTTCTCCTGAAGTATCTCTCTTGATACATTCAGCGGAAGATCCTCGCTATCGATGATACCTCTGACAAATCTCAGGTATGTCGGAAGCAGATCCTTGTCATCATCTGTGATATACACTCTCTTCACATAGAGCTTCACACCCGGACGATAATCTGCATAGTACATATCAAACGGGGCTTTTGCAGGGATATAGAAGAGTGTCGCATACTCATTCGTACCCTCTGCCTGCGTATGGATGTAGAATAGCGGATCCTCACTATCATAGAATGAGTTTTTGTAGAATTCCTTATACTCCTCATCCTTGATTGATGACTTAGGACGTTTCCAAAGCGCGGATGCACTGTTTATCTGCTCGACTTTATGCTCAGTTGTCTTAAGAGCGTTACCGCTCTCATCCTTCTTCTCGTTATCGTAATGAACCTGGTCATACTCAAGATAAATCGGGTATGCAATATTATCTGAATACTTCTTCACGAGCGTCTCAAGCTGCCAGCGATTGGCGAACTCCTCACCTTCCTCGTTAAGAGTGAGAATTATAGTGGAGCCCTGGCCTTCGCGCTCCGCCATCTCGATTGAATATGAGCTCTCACCATCAGAAGTCCACTTCCAAGCCTGATCCTCACCAGCCTTCTTTGATATCACAGTGATTCTCTTTGCCACCATGAAAGCGGAATAGAAGCCTACACCGAACTGTCCTATGAGATTCGAGTCCTTCTTCTGGTCTTCTGTGAGCGACGCGAGGAACTTCCTTGTACCTGATGACGCGATTGTACCGAGATTGTCATTGAGATCATTCTCATTCATACCGATGCCGTTATCGCGGATGGTAAGGGTTCTCTCACCTTCTTCTGTGAAGCTTATGTCTATTCTAGGCTCAAACGAAAAGCCTTTAAGATGCTCATCTGTCAGAGAAAGATACCTAAGCTTATCGATAGCGTCCGATGCATTCGAGATAAGCTCACGAAGAAATATCTCCTTATTGGAATAAAGCGAATGTATGATGAGGTGCAGGAGATCAGCAACCTCTGTCTTGAATTTTCTGCTGGACATATGCCCTCCTCGAAATTTCCCAATGCTGAAGATACTAACGGAAAGAGAAAATGGCAAATGATGGAATAATCTGTAAGGACAGATTACAATTCCCCTATGGATTTCTCTAAACCGGACAACGCAAGAAAGATAAACAGACTCAGGTTGCTATCAGAGCTCAGAAAAGGATCCGTATCAAAAGCCGAGATCTCAAGAAGACTTGGAATAAACAAGGTCTCAATCGGTGAAATGGCAAAAGAGCTAATAGATGAAGGATTCATCGCAGAAGGAGAAAAAGACTTCTCATCGCCTGGAAGACCAGGCCGTCTTCTTTCTATCGCGGGAAATTCCGGAAGAGTATTCTCATTCTCTGTATCTGAAAAGGCAGTATCAGTTTCCGTTTCAGACATGCTTGGGATGGTACTGCGATTCGAGCGTTATCCACGCAGTGGGGATATCGCGGAGAACCTCAAGCGCGCTATAGAAAGAATGAGCGGCGATGCAAGAATCTACGGAAGCGCTGTTGTCGCGCCCGATGATTTCGATACATCTCTCCTTCCTTCTCCCGTGATACGAATCTCAAGAGCCGAAGCAGAGGCCATGAGTGAAATAAACAGGAGCGGGGAGATGGACAGGATGCTTTTCCTCTCATGGTCAGACACAATCGATGCGGCATTCGCAGAGAATGGCACGCTCAGGCATCTTCCTGATTTCGCACACATAAAAGCGCAAAGGGATGGCAGTTGCAGCTGTGGTGGCAAAGGCTGTCTGGAGGCTGCTATTTCAGGGAATGTCCTGATGCAGAAAGCAGGAGTCAGCTCTATAAAGGATCTCGTCAGGAACAATTCATATGAGCATGTGCTGATGGAAGCGATGAAACCCCTTGCAGCGGCACTTTCCGAAGCTGTACAAGCGCTATCAGCGGAAAGCGTGATGCTCACAGGGGAGCTTTCCCAGCTCTCCGATAATATCTTCTCATATCTCTCGGAGCTTCTTCATTCCGTACTTCCTCCTTACAGGAAAGAGCTTCCGCTTTACAGAAGCCATTCAGGAGAAAGCGCACAGAGAGAAGGAGCTGCGATAATGGCGCTGGATGCCTTCTTCTACAGATCTCTTCTCCTGGAGAAACTCGATGCTATAGAGAGCCTCTCCTCCGCGCTCCAGATCTAAGGATAAAGTACGTAAAGAGCAGGAGAAGATACGAAAGCCACACGGCTGACCACCCCGCTATAATTGTGGAGAGGACAATCATAAGCACTGTCATCAGCAGCGCTATCGCGATAGATACCACAGCTGTAAGAGGCACACGCGCGGCATTTCTTATAGCAGATGCAGCTGTAAACAGCACGATGTCTATGATCAAAGCAATCATAAGCTTTAGCATCCATGGCTGCATCGGCTCAGACATCAGACCTTCGGAGCTGTCGTCTTCGGCATTCTCCGCTGGAAGTGTACGCATTGCGCTTGATTCAGAGTTGTCAGATACAGGGACTATCGCTGAGCTATCAGCCGGAGACTCTGTTTTCTCGATTACAGGAACGTCATCGCTGAATGTATAGAGAACCGTCTCTTCCTCTTCAGGCTCCAGAGGCTCCTCCTCAGGGACAGCAGTTGTTTCAGGCGGCGTCTCTGTCATCTCTTCCTCTGCAGTTTCCTGAGGCGCTTCTATATCTTGCTCCGCCACTTCTTCACTAGGTGCAATCTCTTCTTCTACAGGTGCTTCTGCTGCTGTTTCCTCTTCCTCATGATGCGTATTGACAACACGAGGTACTACACGCTCAGGCTGAGGAATGGAAGAATCCCTGCCTTTCTCATTGGCAGGATTGGCAGCCAGCGCTTCAAGCAGGGCCTCTGTGCGGTCCTTCGCCTGAAACCTGTTTCCTTCTGTCGACGTGCAGGAGGAAACAAGCATGACTGTGATAATCATCAGCACAAGAGCGATTCTCTTCATATAGAAAACTTTTACCAGTTAAACACACCTAGCACAAGACTTGTTATAAAACTACACAATGACTACGCATCTTCTTCATTTCCTGACAAGATGAAAGACTGTCTTGCTCATGAAAGGCTTTCCTGGCTCTGTATAGAATCCTGGGTAGTCAGGATGATTGGGAAAATCCGGATAGAATTCGCTCTCAAGGGCGACCCCGCTGAACGCTCCTATTGTCTTCCCGTCTTTTCCAGGAGCCTTTGACGACAAGAACTCACCGGTATACACCTGAATGGCTGGAAGATCTGTGCTTACAGTCAGTACATATTCATCATTTTCCAGAGAAAGTTTCCCGCCCTTGTCGAAGATGAAGCAATGGTCATATTTCCCATCCCTGCGGCTTGCTATCATAGCACCAGACTGGAAATCAAAAGGTGTGCCTGCTGTATCCATCACAGAAAGAGGAATCAGAGCGGAATCCACTTCAAGGTAACGAGAGGCCCCGATAGTAAGCTTATGCGCTTTTATATCCCCAGTACCATCGAGATTGAAATATGCGTGGTTTGTCACATTGACAGGGCAGATGTCATCGCTTGAGACACTGTATGAAATTGAAAGCTCCCCATCAGATGAGAGAGAGTACTCAACCTCCGCATGATGATTTCCCGGAAAACCTCCTTCCTCCCTCGATTCCAGCGAAAGCCTCACACTGCTCTCGTCTGTGCTTTCGATTTTCCAGTATTTTGAGCCGAAGTTCTTGGATCCGGAATGGAGATTATTCTCTCCATTATTCTTCTCGAGGCTGAATCTCCTGTCTCCGATTGCAAACGATGCGTTGGCAATCCTGTTCGCGAAAGGCCCGACCACCTCACTGAAATAAGCATCCGAGAGATCCGGAATATAGTCCTCATATCTATCATGACCGACAACAATGTCATGACCTTTATAGCTGAACTTGTGGAGTATGGCACCTAGAGTGAATATACCGATGGAATAATCACCATTTATTACGGCGACTTCCGAGACTTTATCATCAAGCTTTCTGATTTCTGTCATTACTGCCTCCTTCCGCGATTATACCGCATCCCTGCATTATCTGGATGAAAAAGGCAAAAAAATCACCGCTGGAGCAAAACCAGCGGCAAACCTCCTTGTTCCCATTTCCTATTATGAGAGCCATCAGAAAAGACTGCAGGGTCAATCATGTCCTTTCCAACTGTTTCAATTGTCGCACGCTTTTTAGCTCAATGCAAACAATTTTTAATGGAAATACGAAAGATTTTCACAATAATTTAACATATTTTCAAACATTTTCACCTATTTCTGTTCAGTATGCGGCATCGCAATTGATACGCATTTGATTTATCATGCGTATATGGAAGCTGTGACAATCAGGCACGCCAGTGTAAGACGTGACGGAAAGTATATTCTCACCGATGTATCGTTTCACGCTGAGAAAGGCGAGAAAATCGCCATTATCGGACCCAATGGCGCAGGAAAATCAACACTGATTGATGTCATCGACAGAAGGACTTACCCACTGGCGAAGGATGAGTACTTCTCTTCAATACTTGGGGAAGAACGCTGGATGGTCGCAGATCTGAGAAAGAGAATCGGGCATGTCTCCCCTGGAACCGATGAATTCTACAGGACATCCTACACCGCACGTGAAATTGTAGCCTCAGGTCTTTACGCCTCGCTTGGATTCGATTTCCATCATGTGATAAGCAAGGAAGACTGGGAGAAAGCAGATGAGGAGCTAAGGAAGGTTTCGATGCTCAGCCACAGGGAAAGGACGATGAATACTCTCTCGACAGGTGAGATGCGGCGTGTGCTCCTTGCACGAGCTGCCATCACAAATCCTGATATCCTCCTTCTGGATGAAGCCTCTTCAGGCCTCGACTTCCCTTCTCGCGCAGACCTCCGCGACACAATCTCGGGATATATAACGGCAGGAAGAACACTTGTAATGGTAACGCATGAGCTTTCAGAAATTCTTCCATCGATAGACAGAATCATACTCATGAAAGACGGCTGTATTGTCATGGATGGGAAGAAAGAGGATGTGCTTACTGAGGAAAACCTCTCCGCTCTCTATTCACGCACTGTCCATATTGCAGAAGCCGATGGAATCTACACCGCATTCTGCTGACAAATACACAACAACAACACTTTCTGCACTATCCTGTTCTTTTTTCTCGGTTATAATCTCCTAAAGGAGGAGAAAAATGAGAGCTAATATCATCATCCACTCCATTTCAGGGAATCTCTACTTAATAGCGGAGACATTCAGGGAAAAGCTCGAAGAACACGGATTCGACGCGCGTCTTTACAGGGTTTCCGACCCGGATCTGCATCTTGCAGCCAACGAGAGGACGGAGGCTATTGAATACTACGAGGAAATCACAGCACTTCCAGAAGCTACCCCAGAGAAACTGGAGAATGCGGATATCATAATTCTGGGAACACCATCACGCTTCGGTATGCCAACTGCCGAGATGAAGGCATTTCTTGATGAGACATGGCCTCTTTATATGAAGCAGAGTCTTGCCGGGAGGAGGTTTTACGCGTTCTCATCCACGACAGAAGGCTCATACGATGGGCTGAGAGCAGCTTCATCGTTATATCTCTGGGCTGAGATGATGAATCTCGTGAACATCCCATATGAGCCATATGTCCACGAAGAAAGCGACATAATGCCAAACAGACCATCCGAGATGATTGATGACATCGCAGAAAGATTCGCGGATATGGCGTCTATTCCGGATCTTCCGCTCTCCTAAGAGCGCGAAAGCTTGGAAAGATAGTATTTCGCGTAACGGCCGAGAAGATGCAGGAAGTCATTTCCTCTTTCCTTCCCGGCCCTTTTCACAGCCTCTGCAGCTGGCATTGAAGCATCCTGCTTCTTGTACTCGTCCCATTTCCTGACAATCCACATATACATATCGCCTTCAGTCTGGCCAGGGAAAGCCGAAAGAAGATGCTCCTGGCGGATCTCCTGTACTATCGGGGAATACACATTCTTATACCAGCTCTCTGCCGCTTCCTCGAATGATATCTCATGATCGATTTTCTGGTTGATATAATACTTATGAACAAGTATGTGATTGACCATTTCAGGGTATGAGCCTGGGG
The DNA here is from genome assembly GCA_944388955.1 of uncultured Spirochaetaceae bacterium. Classification (GTDB taxonomy): domain Bacteria; phylum Spirochaetota; class Spirochaetia; order Sphaerochaetales; family Sphaerochaetaceae; genus Ornithospirochaeta. Next base: position 70,071 of record CALXKJ010000005.1, read on the forward strand.
TGGTGAACACGATATCCCCCATCGGGAGATTTGAGGACTTATACTGTGCTATGAACATATTCCTCTCGTAATCCACGACTTTTGCCCTGAGCTCTTTCATCGTCATCTCAGGAGAGAGAGGTATCTCGCTATCGAGTTCCACGACTTCAGCATCGATGAACTCAACACCTTGGGCTTTTGCGACAGAGACGCGATGGTTGCCATCACGCACGAAATAATATCCGCCAAGGCTATACACAGATATAGGCGGAAGGATTATGTCATTGAGAACAGCTGTATCAACGCTGCACCAGCGTGTCTTCAGCATCTCGCGCTTCGGGAAGAATGCAGATGAGAAATCATGATAACGGCCTTCCGAGCCGATGATTTTATTCACAGGTATAGTCTGCATCCCGAGATAGGTCTCTGATTTCGGTTTTATGATTGAGGTTACCTCATAAAGAGACATCAGATTGCTATTCTTCCAGGTGAGTGCTGAGAGCATGGACTGGAACTTTGCCTTTCGTTTGGCTCTGGAAAAATCCTCAAGAGCCGCTGAATCAATCGACATCGCTATTTCCTACCCAATTCATCATCCTCTAGGATGTAGTTCTTATAGATATTGATTACTTTCGTACCCTTGTATTCAGTAACACGTGGCGCATTCAGATCATCAAGGTGCACATGTCCATGAAGAAGATATTTCGGTCTGAATTTTTCCATGAACTGCAGAAAGCATTCAAAGCCTTTATGACAGAGGTCTTCCCCATCTCCCATTCCCCGTGGAGGTGCGTGGGTTATGAGGATATCAAGATAACGGCCATAACGTTTCTTGTTGTAAATGAGTTTTGGGTACATCTTCGCGATCCTCATCTTCATCTCCCGCTCTGTATACTGGCTGTCGCCCCCGTTGTAGAGCATGGAGCCCCCAAGCCCCGCGATGATAAGGTCATTCCGCTTGTCATAGAGAATCTTGCCATCGGCAAAACTGCCACCGAATAAAGGCATAGAAGGCACAAGCGTGTTGTTCCTGATTGTCAGAGAAGAAGACAATGAGGAATGCATCATCCTGTCAAACTCCTCCAGATTATGATTGCCATAGACATAATAGACATCCTTTCTGAGGATAGTCTGTATATAATCGTAATATCTCAGAGGCAAATCACCGGCGGAGATGACAAAATCAACATCCCTGTAGATTTCAGGGGCCACAGATGAGTATATGAGTGTATCCGTCGTATCGGAGATGCAAAGGATCTTCATACCCAACTCAAGGTTATCGAAGGAAGCAACTCTTTGTAAATACCCTGTTTAGCAGAGCATCTCCTCAGGCCACGTCCTGATGATTTCCCTGACAAGAGCGGAGAATGTCTTCTTAACCCTCTCTCCTGTCTCCAGAACCTCCTCATGATTGAGAGGCTGGTCAAGTATGCCTGCCGCCATGTTAGTCAGACAGCTTATTCCAAGCGTGTGCATACGCATATGGGAAGCAGCTATGGACTCTGGAACAGTGGACATGCCGACAGCATCAGCACCGGCTGTACGCGCAAATCTTATCTCTGCAGGCGTCTCAAACGATGGTCCCGTAAAAAGCATGTAAACACCTTTCCTTATTTCAATTCCCTTCGCCTCTGCAGCTTTCTCCGCCGTTTTCACGAGCTTCTTGTCATAAGCACTCGTCATATCAAAGAAGCGTTCACCAAGAGCATCAGGATTTGAGCCCCTCAAAGGATTCTCAGCCACCAGCTTGATATGATCCTCGATAATCATGAGATCTCCGGGTTTCCATGCCTTATTCACACACCCCGCCGCATTTGTAAGGAAGAGCGATCTGATTCCAAGCATCTTCATCACGCGTATCGGGTAGACAACGTCTTCCATCGAGTAGCCTTCGTAATAATGGAATCTGCCTTGCATGACAAGAACCGTCTTCCCTTCAAGAAGCCCGATGACAAGTCTTCCTTTATGACCGGGAACCGTGGAGACGGGGAAATGGGGTATGTCATGATAATCAATGATGACAGCATCCTCTACGGCATCTGCCATATCACCAAGGCCAGAGCCAAGGATAAGTCCTATCACAGGGCTTCTTCCTTCAAGACGTCCTTCAATATATTTCCGTGTTTCCTCAAGCTTTTTCATCAAATTCATAATGACTCCTTAGAATGGCTCTCCTGATGCAAGAGGCGCTGCACTCCTGCGGCTGGAGAAGATAAGCGCTATAAGCGTCGCGACATACGGGAACATCCCAAGATATCCGGCAGGTATGCTCTGGAATACCGGGAATACCTTTCCCATATTAGCTATGGTCATACATAAACCGAAGAAGAAGGTCGAGCCAAGTATTCCCAAAGGCTTCCACTGACCGAATATCAGAGCGGCAATCGCGAGGAATCCCAGACCGTTGATTCCGCTTCCGGCATTGTACTCTCCTGCATATGTGACAAGGATGCACGCCCCGCCAAGACCGGACAGAAGGCCTGATGCAAGCACGCCTATGTATCTCATCTTATGGACATTGACGCCAGCAGACGCCACCGCCGATGGATGCTCACCGCACGCGCGGAGCCTCAGCCCGAATGATGTCTTATAAAGCAGGAACCATGATGCACCCCAGATAAGGAGGCAGATCCATGTCGTCCAGTAAGTATTATGGAAGAAGAGCGGACCGATTACAGGAATCGATGAAAGAAGCGGGATATCTGCCCTGAGAACACCCCTGACAATCGTTATGTTTCCAGATCCTGTTATCGTCTGGGCAAGGAATAGGGTTATAGCTGTTGAGAGCATGTTTATCGCTGTTCCCGATATAACCTGATTAGCCCTGAGATTTATCGCTGCAATGCCATGCAGCACTGAAAGCAGCATTGAGGAAAGCATAGCCACGCCAATGCCAATGATAACTGCAAGCGTGAAGCTGAAGCCCGGAATAGCCTGCAGCTTGACGATAGTCGCGGCAGACGAGAAGACCCCGAAGAGCATAAGGCCCTCAATACAAAGATTCGTCACACCCGAACGCTCAGAATAAAGGCCTCCAAGCGCTCCCATCAGGAGAGGCATCGTGTACGCGATTGCTGACGGTATAATGCTTGTTATGATATCCCAGAAACCCATCACTCTGCCTCCTTCTTTGCTTTGAGTATCATGCGCCCTTCTTTTATATATGCCTTCTGGGCTGCCTCCGTAAGCTTCCCGGGAGGCGTGCTGTCACCATGCTTCGCCATAGCCGCTGAAAGATATGACATCTTCTTTTCAAAGGATGTATGGAAACGGCTGTTCCAGAATTTCGCGAGTATCACATTCGTGGCAGTGAAGTAAATGATAGTCGCGATTATCGTGTCCGCGATTTCTGTCGGTATGCCCGTTGCAGCAAGAGAGCCTTTTCCCATCTTGAGGATTCCGAAGAAAAGCGCCGCGAAGAACACACCGCACGGCGAGCAGTTACCAAGGAGGGCGACAGCTATGCCATCATAGCCTTCCCCTGGCATCTTCCCCATCTCCATGATTGTCGAATAACCGCAATAGTATGTCAGGCCAGCAAGGCTTGAAAGCGCGCCCGCGATAGCCATTGAAATCATTATCGAGCGCTCGACTTTTATTCCGGCATATTCAGCGCAGAACTTGTTGGATCCAACAGCCTTCAGACTGAAGCCGAGCGTTGTCTTCTCGAGAATGAACCAGATGACGATGCACATTATTATCGCGATGAAAATACCGTAGTTTATCGAAAAGCTTCCTGTGAGCTTTGATAGCCACTCCGCCCGGAGTGTATGCATAGTCTCAATCGGCTTTGACTTTACGGAGATTGTCGGGTCGATGATGAAACGAGGGATGAAATCATAGACTATCCAATAAGCAATCCAGTTGAGCATTATCGTGGAGACAACCTCATGAACGTTGAATTTCGCCTTCAGAAACCCTGATATGAAGCCCCAAAACGCACCTGTAAGCATCGAGGCAATGATGATTATCAGAAGATAAAGAGGCCTTGGCACGCTCATCGGTATATAGAAAGCAAGGATTGAGCCTGTGATACCGCCTATGAGCATCTGACCCGATGCTCCGATATTGAAAAGTCCTGTCTTAAAGGCGAATGCAACTGAAAGACCAATCAATATAAGCTGAGTGGACATTCCTATTGTATTGCCTATGCGCCTTGTATTTGAAAGAGCCCCGAAGAGAATCTTCTCAAACCCGGAAAAAGGATTCTTTCCTATAAGGAGGATGAAAACGCACCCCGCAGCTATGCCAAGAACGACCGCTGATAGCGAAACCAGAAGCGGCGACGCCTTTCTTTCCTCAAGAAGTGCTATTTTCTTCTTCATACTTCGCTCCTTCTGATGCCGGCCATCATAAGGCCAACGGCATGCTCATCTGTCTCAGATGTCTCAACAATATCTATGAGCTTTCCGCCTGATATAACAGCGATTTTGTCGGAAAGATTGAATATCTCATCGAGCTCGAATGATACGAGAAGTACAGCCTTGCCGTTATCGCGCTCAGCGACAAGCTGGCTATGGATGAACTCAATTGCTCCCACATCCAGACCTCGCGTGGGCTGGACTGCGATGAGCAAGTCAGGATCAGCAGTAATCTCGCGTCCTATTATGGCCTTCTGCTGATTGCCGCCTGAAAGCTTACCAGCCAAGGACTCTATCCCCTCTCCAGAACGCACGTCGAATTTCCCAACTATGGCATCTGAATAGGAGTCGATCTCACTTTCATTGAGAATGCCATGTGATGAGAACGGTGTCTTACCATATTCCTTGATAACCATATTCGTTGTCAGAGGAGCAGACAGGATAAGCCCTCTTTTCTGTCTATCCTCAGGTATATGGCCAAGTCCCATCTCATTGCGCTCCGCAATAGATAATCCCGTTATATCGCGGCCTTTGAAGATTATAGAGCCGGACTCAGCCTTTCTCAGTCCTGTAATCGCTTCCACAAGCTCGCTCTGGCCATTGCCATCCACACCAGCTATACCGATGATTTCGCCTTTTCTTACCGTGAGTGAGAAATCCTTAAGTCCAAGGACTCTCTTGCTGTTCATTACAGATAGATTCCTCACCTCGAGAACAGGCTCACCCGGCGGGGAAGGTTTTTTATCAACTTTGAATGATACAGGACGACCGACCATGGCCGCAGCCATCTCCTCCGGAGTCGCTTCAGCTACATCGACTTCCCCGATGAGCTTTCCTCTTCTGATTATCGTGCATCTGGAGGCTACCTGCTTTATCTCATCAAGCTTATGCGTAATGAGGATTATCGATTTGCCTTCCGCCGCGAGATTCCTCATTATCTGCATGAGCTCATCAATCTCCTGCGGCGTCAGCACAGCAGTCGGCTCGTCAAAGATGAGGATATCGGCATCGCGGTAGAGCATCTTGAGAATTTCCACTCTCTGCTGCATGCCGACCGAGATGTCCTCAATCACCATATCAGGCTCTATTGAGAGTCCATAGCGCTCGGATATCTCCTTTATCTTCTTTGAAGCTTTTCTGATGTCATATACAAAGCTTCCTTCTTTCCCAAGGATTATGTTCTCGGCTACTGTGAAGTTATGGACCAGCTGGAAATGCTGGTGAACCATGCCTATCCCAAGATCATAGGCATCGTTAGGGCTTTTTATGCTTACTTCTTTTCCCCTGACCTTTATTATTCCTTTATCAGGCTTGTAAAGACCGAAGAGGATGCTCATGAGCGTGGATTTGCCAGCGCCGTTCTCGCCAAGGATTGCGTGGATTTCACCTTCTTCCACCCTCAGTGATATATCATCATTTGCCACGATTCCAGGAAATTCCTTCCTGATTCCAAGCATCTCTATTACGTAGCTCAATATGGCCTCCGATTCTTAAAGAAGGCCGCCACCAGGGCGGCCTGATCTGCTTTACGCGGCTCGTTATCTGATAAGCCCGTCCGCTGTATCCTGAACAACAATCGTGCCCTCAGCGACAAGTTTTGCAACTTCCGCGACCTGGCTTTCGATCTCAGGAGTAAGATTAGGATTGGAAGCAGGGATGCCTGCCCTGTTCTCAGCAACGCCGAGTACGATGTGGCGTCCGCCTTCAAATGTGCCATTTGCGGCAGCGATTGCCTGATCATAAGCAACGCCTGTGACATCCTTCATCGCTGATGTGAGGATACAGGATTCGCCATTGCCCATATCACCGACAGAGTACTGATCGACATCAACACCTACAGCCCAGACATCCTCACCGAGGAGACGGCGGTTCTTTGCCTCGTTGATGACACCAACACCTGTGCCGCCCGCTGCTGCGAAGATTGCATCCACGCCCTTCTCATACATAGCCATAGCAAGCTGCTGACCACCAGCAAGATCTGCAAACGATCCCTGATATACGAAGTTGGAAGGATCCATCTCGATAGATGTTCCGAGATTCTCGTTAGCGTACGCGATTCCCTGCTGGAAGCCCCAGTTGAACTTCTGGACTGATGGAATCTCAAGACCACCGACGAATCCGACGCTGCCTTCCTGAAGCTTGAGAGCTGTTGCGATACCAGCGAGGAATGCCGACTCCTGCTCCTTGAATGTGATAGCAACTGTATTCTCTCCGATTCCTGCTGCGAGAGCATCATCGATGATGATAAGCATGAGGTCATCGAACATCTCCTGAGCCTGTCCAACAGCTTCCGCGAAGAGGTATCCAGGGCATGCGATGAATCTGTAACCCTGATCATAGAGGTCTGTAATAGCTGTAAGGTAATCAGTGGTTGTTGTTCCGGATGGGCGGAGGTATGTGCACTGAAGCCCCAGCTCATCTGCAGCCTTCTTCACACCTTCATATGTTCCCTGATTGAATGAGCGGTCATCGATAGTACCTGAATCGGTAACCATACCGAGCATAAGCTTTCCATCAGAGCTCTCACCGGCTCCACCTGCAAAAAGCATCACTGAAATGCATGCAACAAGCATGACAGCAAGAATCTTCTTCATTGATTTCTCCTTATGAGGATTTGTAGCTTCATTCTACAAGCACTCAAAAGTGCTGTCAAATAAAGATGAAGAGACTCGCTCTTGTGCATAATCAAATAAATCATTGTATTGCATAATGATATACAATATACTATTTCAATGCCTACAACAGATTGCAACTTGCGTCCGCGTCATGTGTCCGGATGAGGATAAAAAGCCGGAAGGAATATCATCCTGCACTGCCTGTGTCCATCACTCAGATTTCCTCTATACAACAGTTTTTCACCTCGACGCTATTCTTGCTTTTTATAGGATTCCGTATAAACTGGAACTATGTTCCGTTTTCATCTGGCGATGAGCGGAAAACTGTACTGTCATCACCTTTTTCAATGGTGACCATACACTAAGGAGTGCAAATATATGAAGAATGTCTGTGAGACAATTGAGAAGAAGGATCGTCCAGTAAAGATCCTTCAGTATGGAGAGGGCAATTTCCTCCGCGCATTCGTAGACTGGATTGTTGATATCCTCAACGAAAAGAGCGACTTCAACGGCAGCGTAATGCAGGTCCAGCCACTCAAGCAGGGCATGGGAGAGATGATCAACGCCCAGAACGGAATTTACACAACTGTTCTCCGCGGTGTCCAGAACGGAAAGCCTGTAGAGGAATTCAGGAAGATAACAAGCGTGAAAGGCTGTCTCAACCCCTATGTCGAAGCAGACTACGAAGAGTATATGAAGCTTGCTGAGAGCCCTGATCTCAGGTTCATCATCTCCAACACGACAGAAGCCGGTATTGCATATCATGAAGGAGACAAGCTTGATGACAAGCCCCAGATATCCTACCCTGCAAAGGTCTGTGCATTCCTTTATCACCGCTACAAGGCGTTTAACGGTGCTGAGGACAAGGGTATCATCGCTATTCCATGCGAGCTTATAGACAAGAATGGAGACAATCTCAAGAGAATCGTCAAGCAGTATGCTTCCGAGTGGAAACTTGAGGAAGGTTTCGTGAACTGGCTCGACACAGCATGTGATTTCTGCAACAGCCTTGTCGATAGAATCGTTCCGGGCTATCCGAGAGCGGAAGCAGACGCGATATGTGAAAAGCTTGGCTACAAGGATAACCTCCTCGACTCCGCAGAGATCTTCCTTCTCTGGGTCATCGAATGCCACGGAAAGACACATGAGGACGAGCTGCCGACCGACAAGGCAGGAGTGAATGTCATCTGGACTGATGATATGTCTTTCTACCGCACAAGGAAGGTCCGCATCCTCAATGGCACCCACACGATGATGGTTCTTGCCGCTTATCAGGCGGGGCTCAATACTGTCGAGGAATGTATTAAGAGCAATCTTATCTTCCCGATGGCAAAGAGAGGCCTTTTTGAGGAAATCATCCCTTCAATGGATGGTGACAGGAAGCAGCTTGAGGATTACGCTGCGGACGTGCTTGAGAGATTCGCAAATCCATATATCGTGCACCTCCTTCTTTCAATCTCACTCAACAGCGTCTCCAAGTTCAAGACAAGGGATCTGCCATCGCTTCTTGGTTATGTAAAGAAAGAAGGAAAGCTTCCACAGGTACTTACATTCTCCCTCGCAGCACTCATCTCATTCTATGAGGGTGTTGAATATGAAGGTACAGCCCTCAAAGGAAACAGGAACGGCGAGAAGTATCTCATAAATGACGGACCTGAAGTACTCGATGTCTTCCAGAAGCTTTACAGTGCTGAATACAAGGATACAGCCGAGAAGAGCAGGAAAATAGCGCATGCTGTTCTTTCCAACACATCATGGTGGGGTGAGGATCTCACGCTTGTTGAAGGCCTTGAGGATAGAATCACATCCTGCCTTGAGAAAATCTGGACAGATGGCATGACAAAAGCCATCGAAAGTCTTTGAGGTTGTTATGGCGAATCTTATCAGAATCAACGACCGTGACAACGTCGCAGTAGCTATCGATTCGCTGATGAAAGGTGATGTCGTAACTGTAGATGGTGATACTTTCACCATCTACTCTGACATCCCAGGCGGCCATAAAGTCGCTCTTTGCGATATAAAGAAAGGAGATAGGATAATCAAATACGGCTATCCTATCGGTGAGGCAACTGCTGATATCGAGAAAGGCTCCCATGTCCACGCTTTCAATATAAAGACGCTTCTGAATGAGAATGCTGAATACAGCTATGACAAGGAAACAGCGAAGGAAGCGATGAGAGAGGCTGAAGAAGACAGAAAGAGATGGGAGAACCATGTTCCTTCAATCATGGCGTATAAGCGCAGGAATGGTGAGATAGGAATAAGGAATGGACTCTGGATCATCCCTACTGTCGGCTGTGTAAACAGAGTTGCTGAAAAGCTCATGGCATGGGGAAACAAAGAGCTTGGGCTCGAGGATGGAGTACATGCATGGACTCACCCTTTCGGATGCTCACAGCTTGGTGGAGACCTTGAGACCACGAGGAAAATCCTTGCGGACCTAGTTCATCATCCTAATGCGGGCGGCGTGCTTGTGCTTGGACTAGGCTGTGAGAACAACACGATGGACTCCTTCAAGGAGCTTGTCGGTGAAACAGATCCGGAGCGTGTAAAATACCTTATCGCACAGGAATCCGAGGATGAGATTGAAGATGGAAAGAGGCTTCTATCGGAAATCGCTTCAGCAATGAAAGACGATAAGAGAGAAGCTGTACCGATGTCAAAGCTCGTCGTGGGATTCAAATGCGGCGGCTCCGATGGATTTTCCGGAATCACTGCCAACCCTCTTGTAGGCCGTTTCTGCAATGAGCTTACTGCAATGGGCGGAACAGGAATCCTTACCGAAGTTCCTGAGATGTTCGGAGCGGAACAGGTGCTGATGAACAGATGCGTATCCGAGGAAATCTACGAAAAGACTGTAAAGCTTATCCAGGACTTCAAGGACTATTTCGTGCAGCATGGACAGGTTGTCTACGAGAATCCATCACCTGGTAACAAAGCTGGAGGAATCTCAACACTTGAGGATAAGAGTCTTGGCTGCGTGCAGAAGGGAGGAAGGGCTCCTGTGAAAGCTGTCCTTTCATATGGTGACAGAGTCTCTGAAAGCGGACTTAATCTCCTCTCTGGTCCGGGCAACGATATAGTATCAACAACGGTGCAGAGCGCGGCAGGCGCACATATGATTCTCTTCACGACAGGAAGGGGAACTCCACTCGGGGCTCCAGTACCAACAGTGAAGATTGCAACGAATCATACGCTCGCGGAACACAAGAAAGACTGGATTGACTATGACGCATCGGTAATGCTGACTGACGATCCAAGGAAAATAACGGAACATTTCATCAAGCAGATCATAAGCATCGCAAATGGTGAGATTCGCACAAGAAACGAGATCAACGGATATGAGGAGATCTCTATTTTCAAAGACGGAGTAATACTATGAAAGAATTCATGGACAAGGACTTCCTGCTTGAAAGCGAAATGGCTAAGAAGCTCTTCCACAATCATGCAGCTGACATGCCTATTTTCGACTATCACTGCCATCTCATTCCAGAGCAGATTGCAGAGGATAAGAGATTCACGACCATAACAGATGCATGGCTTGGTGGAGACCACTATAAGTGGAGACAGATGAGGACTTGCGGCTTTGACGAGAAGCTCGTGACAGGAGATGCAGATCCTTTCGATAAATTCATGGCATGGGCGGAGACGATGGAGAATCTCATCGGCAATCCTCTTTATCATTGGACACACCTTGAGCTCCAGAGATATTTCGGAATCTATGATGTGCTCAACAGGAAGAATGCGAAAAAGATTTATGACGAAGCTAACGAGCAGTTCAAGAGCAATCCGGAGCTCTCCGTTTTCGGCATCATGAAGAAATTCAACGTCTATGCTGTCGGCACAACAGATGATCCTGCAGATGACCTGAAGTATCACAAGATCATCAGAGAAGAAGGAAAGTGCCCGGCAAAGGTCATTCCTTCCTATCGTCCTGACAAGGCTCTCAATATTGAGAAACCGGATTTCGCTGAATATATCGCAAAGCTCGGAAAGGCGGCTGGAATCGAGATCAAGAAAGCAGATGATGTTGTCAGCGCACTCGAAAAGAGACTTGAATTCTTCGTGGAGATAGGTTGCCGCGCATCCGACCACGCGCTTATGACATGCCCGCATACATTCTGGTCCGCAGAATGCATCGAAAGCGTATTCGAGAAGAGAATGAGCGGTGAGGCTGTAACAAAGGAAGAAGCAGATGCATGGAGAACATTCATTCTCACTGCACTTGCCCGTGCTTACAAGAAGAGCAACGTTGCGATGCAGCTTCACTTCGCGGCTATCCGTGACAACAACCTCACGATGTATAAGCTCCTTGGACCTGATACAGGATACGATGCTTCCTATGATGAGAATCTCGCTTATGGCGTTGCAGAGTTCTTCAAGGCTCTCTCCGCGGAGAACTCAGTGCCTAAGACAATCTTCTATTCCCTCAACCCGAAGGATTACTATTCACTCGGAACACTGATGGGATGCTATCAGGGAGATGGAATCAAAGGAAAGATCCAGCTTGGGTCTGCTTGGTGGTTCTGCGATCATAGAGATGGAATGGAAGAGCAGATCAAGGTTCTCGCTAACCTTGGATGTCTCCCGGCATTCATCGGTATGCTTACCGATTCCCGCTCATTCCTCTCCTACTCCAGACACGAATACTTCAGAAGGATACTCTGCAATGTCATCGGTGGCTGGGCAGACAATGGTGAAGTGCCGAATGACGAGGAGATGCTTGGCAGAATTGTTTCTGATATCTCCTTCAGCAATGCACAGAAATACTTCGAAGGCTGATGCTATGAGAGAAGACGAGAAGCAGATGAGTGCGGTTATCCGCACCATTTCCATACTTGAAGCACTATCAAAGACAGATAGAATCAATCTGGAGAATCTCTCGAAGGAGACGGAACTCCCGAAAGCAACGCTTCTGCGTTTTCTCTCAACACTCATATCCTTAGGGTATGTTTTCAGAGATGGGGCTGACATGTACCATCTGACAATGAAGATGTTCGCTGTCGGCTCCAGATCCCTTAAGCACATCGATCTGATAAACACTGCCATTCCATTCGCGAAAGAGCTTTCCGATGAGCTTGGAGAGACGGTACACATGGCTATCATGGAAGAAGGCAATGCTGTCTATGTGCTAAAGGAAGAATCAAAATACACACTCCGTATGTATTCACGAGTTGGAAAGGTCATTCCTCTTTACTGCACCGCAATAGGAAAGATATTCCTTACAGGCATGAGCAGGAAAGAAAGAGATGAATACTACGCAAGAACTCCGCTGAAACCATTTACTGCGAAATCAATATGCTCTGCTGAGAATCTGGAGAAACAGCTTGGAATCTCAGAAGAACGAGGTTGGGCAATCGATGATGAGGAGCATGAGGATAATGTGATATGCATCGCAGCCCCTGTACGCGATTCATCGGAGAGCATTATCGCATCGATATCCGCATCCTGGCCAACATTCAGATTCGACAGGAATCACATAGAGCAATATGCTGAGAAAGTGAAAAAAGCCGCTGATAAGCTTTCCGGTGTACTCGGATATTGTCCAAGCGATGAAAATCACATCAACTAAAAACAAATTCTGCGTTGTTATATCACAGAATATGCCTTATATTGATTGATATGAGAAAATAAAACCGCGAATCACGGTTTTATCTGGAGGCAATTGTGAAAATACTCAGAATCGAAGCAATTGGTTTGCCATTGTTCAAGGAAAAACTCGATATAACATTCTATGCTCAGCAACGTGTAAGTGAAGAAAATAAGAGTATTCTTTACAGTGTTTCTGAAACACCGCCTCTATATCTCAACACAGCTAATGCATTCATTGGAATAAATGCCTCAGGGAAAACATCGATACTGAAGGCTTTCGAGCTTGCAGCCTCTCTCCTACGAGGTGAAAGCTTAAATCATATAGCCTCAAGAAATTTAATCGGGGGTTCTGAGCATGCGATATTCAGAACGTGTTTTCTCAGCAATGACAACCATATATTCTGTCTGGAAACAGCAATCACATCCAGGTTATCACGACTAGGAGAATATATTTACACCATTGCTGATGAGAAAATCTGGAAGAAGAATCTTAACAGTGTGAAATCAAAAAAATACCTGACAGACTTCTCGGATATGCAGCCTGTTGCTATAAGGCAGAAGGATGAGAGATATCTTCCGGATGATGTGAGCTTCATTATCGGACACAACAAGGAGACTGGAGATAGTCTGGATCTGCTTAGTCTCATGACATACACGAACATGAATATACTACCCTTCTCAGAAGATATTCCTCTTGACGCGGTAAGATACCTCGATTCCACCATTGAGAATCTCTATTTCGAGAAAGATGGTGAGAAACTCCTTATTCATCTCAAGTTCTGGAACACGGAAGAGATTATTATCAACAATGCTGCAAAGCTGGAGCAATATCTCTCTTCCGGAACAATCAAAGGAATCATGACTTTCTCCATGCTGAAAGATGTGCTTTGCTCGGGTGGATACCTACTGATTGACGAGATAGAGAACCACTTTAACAAAGAAATAGTTATGACGATCCTGAGATTCTTTCTGGATTCATCGCTTAACAAAAAAGGCGGCATTCTGGTTTTTACCACTCACTATCCAGAAATACTGGATGAATATGAAAGAAATGATTCGATATACATTGTCCGCAACAGGAATGGTATAACAGCCAAAAATCTCAGTCAGATCCTCCATCGCAACGACATCAGGAAAAGCGATGCATATCAGAGCGGTTTCCTAGAAGGAACGACCCCGCAGTATGAAGCGTATATCAAGCTTAAGGAAAGCGTCAGCAAGGGTGGCTATTGATGGAGCTAGCAAAATACAAAGCCTGCATCTGCGAAGGCTCGGCAGAAACCGCAATCATCGATATCCTCCTCGATGGCAATCTGCTGATTTTCTCAAGGAAAGAGATGCTGGATGAAAAGGTCCTCAGATGCAGAAACGCAAAGCATTTCGAAGAGCGCTATTTAAGACAGAGCTTTGATGGGAAGATTTCCGTCATCAGGATACTTGATTCACGCAAGGAAAACTTCAGACTAAGCAAAGCATATGAACACAAAGTCGATGTGATTAACGTTGTAACTGCACCTGAAATAGAAATGCTGATTATCATCAACGAGGGAAAATATGAGAATTTCAAACGCTCTGGAAAGAAACCAAGCGAATACTGCAAAGCAGATCTTCATTTTCACAACGTTAAATCCTACAGCTTTGTGAGAAACTATTTCGGAGATAGCGATACTCTTTTTCAGCAATATGGGGATATAAGAGATTATCTAGAATACCAAAAGGAGAATATACGCTGCTTGATCTCATTTCACCATCCAGTCTCCCATAAAGCTATAAGTGCAAACTATCCTCTGCCACCATATTCTGCAAAACCAAATATCTTGTATTATCATTAATGTATGGAAGTCGGTATCAACGATTACATCGAGGCTGAGCATTTCCGTGCTATCTGCGAGGATGCATACAATGTATCCCGAACATGTGAGTGGGAGAAAAACTCGATGCACCATATCCATAACTCATGTGAAATCCTCCTTATTGAGGAGGGTGTCACCGATTATTATATCCTCGATGAGAAATATCATCTTGACCCCGGGGATATCCTTGTAATAAGCGCCATGCACCATCATGTAAGGCAGATGCATACACTGCCATATCTCAGATACGGTCTCACCATCAGTCCTGATTACTACCGCTCATTCATCTTCGATCCCAATCTTCTGCGCGTGTTCACCACACCGTCTCCGGCAGATTATGAAAAGTACTACAAGAATGTCCCCAAAGGTGATTTCAGCCATCTTGTATCCCTTGTGAAAGCTCTTTATGCCGAGCAAACATCAAAGTCCGCAGAGAATCCCATGAAAAACATGATGGAGAAAGCCCTGATACAGGAAATAGCTGTGACTTTATACCGCACATTCAGGATGCAGGAACGCAATGTCATCATCGATCCATATCAGGAAGAGAGAATGGGAAAGATCAGGGATTATATCAACACTCATTACAAGGATGAGCTATCTCTGGAATCTCTCAGTGATATCTTCTATATGCATCCATCAAATATAAGTAAGTATTTCCACAGATACTGTGGATTCACGCTTAACCAATACATAAACACCGTACGGGTCTACGAAGCGCAAAAACTGCTTGAAACATCATCGAAAAGCATTGCTGTAATCGCTGAAGAAGCGGGATTCGGAAGTATCAACAACTTCATAAGACAATACAAAGGCATATTGAAAAAGACTCCCGAGCGCTACAGAAAAGACTTCAGGGCCTTTCTTCTGTCTTCCTCGCATAAAAACGGACAGCATATGCCTATTCTCTAAATCACGACCAAATTCTGGTGATTTCTTGCCAATATCCTGCAACAACAGATTGATGCACCCAATAAAATTTTAGCCATCAAAGCAGGAGGAAAGAAATGAAGAAAGCTTTAACTGTTTTCACTGTGGTCTTACTTTCAGCTGCATTCCTTTTTGCTGGTGGAAAAGCTGAAAGCGATAATGAACAGGTCCACATCATAATGATGGACAGCTATGCAGCAGAGGACCCGCATGGTCAGTATGTCTATGAATATGCAGAGAAGTTCATGGCAGAGAATCCGAATGTAACAATCGAAATCCAGGCTGTCGCATCCAACGATATCTATACTCGTCTTGCTGCAATGGCAACAAGCCCGGATGAACTCCCGACTATGTTCTTCACATCTGCAGATCAGGTTCCTACCCTCTATGATCTCGGACTTACAGAGGATCTCAACAACTACATGACAGATGAAGATAAGGCACTCTGGACAGACGGTGTCATCGAGTCAGGAACAATCAATGGAGATCTCACATACATCCCGGTATCTCTCCAGCCTACAGATATTATCTACAGAATCGACAGATTCGAGGAAGCTGGTCTTGAGATTCCAACAACATGGGATGAGTTCATCGAGTGTGCAAGAGCTCTTACAAAGGACACAGATGGCGACGGACAGATCGATCAGTGGGGATTCGGCATGGTTGGCTCGAATGACTCTTCCGGTCAGTCAAGATTCATGAGCTACCTCTGGTCAAACGGCTACGAGTGTGCTTATGAGGAAGATGGCGAGTGGAAGACAGACATCACAGCATCACCTGAGTTCATCGATGTGTTCTCAAAGTGGACATCTATGAATGCTGAAGGCCTTGTTCCTATCGGAATCACAGAAGTCAACTACTCAACAGCTGCAAACTACTTCGCAATGGGTTATACAAGCATGTTCCTTACAGGTCCGAACGCTCTTGGCGTTGCTTACTCAAGCAATCCTGATCTGAGAGGAAAGCTCGGCTCATTCAAGATTCCTGGCTCTTACTCAGGAACGATGCTTGGTGCTGAAGGCTATGCAATCTCATCTTACGCATCAGATGCTGAGAAGCAGGCTGCATATGACTTCATCAAGTTCTTCGCTACAGCTGATTCCGAGTATAAGTTCTGGCAGTCCTCTGGAAAGATTCCTGCAGTAAAGGCTGGACAGGATGTGGATTTCATCACAGGACAGGACTATGAAGGATTCCTCCAGCAGATTGCTGATGGATGCCGTCCAACCCTCACCTTCGCAGGTATCGCAGGACTCAAGGGAGCTCTTGGAGATGCATACTCTGCTGTATTCAGCGGTGAGATGACAAACGAGCAGGCTGTCAACGCTCTCGTTGCGGACCTTGCAGAGCTCATGGAAGATTACAACTGAGTTTGTAATATGGTGTTCTGATTGCCGGGCAAATCGCCCGGCTTCTTAAAAAGGAGCATAGATGAGACGCTTAACATCTCAGAAGAAGCTGGAGAACCAGAGACCCGGATACGCATTCGTAGCTCCTGTCGTAATCATGATGGCGGGACTTCTGGTGTATCCGATGCTCTATGGTCTCTACATAAGCTTCTTCAACACAAACCTTGTTTCAAGATGGAATTTCGTTGGTCTCAAATACTATATCGAGGCATTCACAGATCCTGAATTCTATTCATCTGTTCTGCTTACGCTCGAGTTCATGGTACTTGTCGTTGCAGGTCATTTCATCATCGGTTTCTACCTCGCGACACAGCTGAACAAAGCATTCAGAGGCAGAATCGGATACAGGATCATATTCATGCTTCCATGGTTCTTCCCGGAAGCCGTTGTTGCTCTTCTTTTCACATGGATTCTCAATCCTATGTATGGAATCATGAATAGCATCCTGAACAGCCTTGGGCTGATTTCCACGAATGTGTCATGGCTGGGAAGCCAGGAACTCGCATTCCCGACCGTCGTGGCTGTATGTATATGGAAAGGTTTCCCGCTTGTAATGACGATGATTCTCGCCGGATTGCAGACAATACCATCCGAGCTGTATGAGGCTGCGGAAATCGATGGCGTCGGCAAGTTCGCACAGCTAAGATACATCACAATTCCAAGCCTCAAACCTATTCTCAAGACTGTCCTCATCCTCGACTGTGTCTGGTGGTTCAAGCAATACACGCTTGTCTACACAATGACAGCTGGAGGGCCGGGAACTGCCACGAGCCTCATAAGCCTGAGCGTGTACGGAACAGCGTTCAACGATCTCAGATTCGGCAAAGGAGCGGCATGGGGAATCCTCGTATTCTTCATCTGCTATCTCATTAATATCCTACTGAAGGCGGTGATCAAAGATGACGACTAAAACAGCAAGATTGACTGGTTCAATAATAAGATATGTTCTTCTGACATTGCTTGCGCTCATGATAATCATCCCGATTCTCTGGATGCTAAGCACGTCATTCAAGACAGAGCCGCAGACTTATGAGCCTAAGCCGTCATGGCTGCCGGATCCATTCTCACTAGTCGCTTATCAGAAATTCTTCAGTACATATAGCTTCGGAAGGATGCTCATAAACAGCCTTGTGACCTGCCTTGCCTCTGTTGTGATCTGTCTTGTGTTCTCATGCCTTGCGGGCTATGGACTGACACGCTTCAGATTCAAGGGAAAGAAGCAGATATTATCATTCCTGCTCCTTTCTCAGATGTTCCCATCTGTCATGCTTGTCGTTCCTTTCTATGCCATGCTCTCGAAGATCCACCTGACAAACACTCTTTTCAGTCTGATTGTCGTATATTCCGCGACTAATGTTGCATTCTCGACATGGCTTCTTGTATCGTATTTCAAGACAATACCTCTGGAACTCGATGAGGCAGCAAGAGTTGACGGCGCAACGCATTTCAGGATTTTCTACAACATTGTCCTTCCGCTTGTCCTTCCTGGAATCGCAGCAGTGGCCATGTTCGTTCTATTCAATGGATGGAATGAATATATGTATTCATCAGTACTTGTTTCCTCTGACAGGCTCAAAACCATCACAGTAGGAATCATAGCGCTGAATTCTCAATACCAGATAAAATGGAATGATCTTATGGCAGCTTCGGCATTCTCAAGCATACCGCTTGTAGTACTGTTCGTTTGCTTCCAGAAGTACTTCATAGCAGGAATGACAGGAGGAGCCGTTAAAGGCTGAGTGGAGATTATATGAGCAATATAACGATCAAGGACGTAAAAGTATTCGTTACCGCCCCGAAGGATATCAACTTGGTGGTAGTCAAAGTTGAGACAAGCGAGCCAGGACTTGTAGGCTATGGCTGTGCAACATTCACATGGCGTCATACAGCTGTTGTTAAAGCTATTGAGGATTACCTTGTTCCAGCTGTCAAAGGCAGATGCGTTGACGATATCGAGGATATCTGGCAGGTGATGAAAGGCTCTTCATACTGGAGAAACGGACCTGTTCTCAATAATGCTATATCAGGTATCGACGAAGCACTCTGGGATATAAAGGGAAAAATGGCTAACATGCCTCTGTATTCCCTTCTTGGAGGCAGAAGCAGAACAGGTATTCTTGTCTACAGGCATGCTGATGGAAACTCTATCGATGCAGTAGAGAAGCAGGTTCAGTCATATCTTGATGAAGGCTACAAGTACATCAGATGCCAGATGGGAACATATGGCGGGAACTATGATGGAACACGCCAGTCGATTGATAAGCCAAAGGACTCATTTGGAGGTTCATACTACAATCCTGACATGTACATCCGCAGCGTCCTTGAGCTCTTCAAGCACATCAGAGCCGACTTTGGCGGCAGCCTTGGCTTGCTTCATGATATCCACGAGCGTCTCACACCTGTCGACACACTCAAACTCGCAAAGAAGATGGAGGAATTCGATCTCTTCTTCCTCGAGGATGCGCTCTCTCCTGCACAAGGCAGCTACTTCAAGTATCTGAGGGAACAGACATCTGTTCCTCTTGCGATGGGAGAGCTATTCGCGAACCAGCTTGAATGGAAGCCTCTTGTAGAGAACCAGTGGATTGATTTCGTCAGGGCTCACCTGAGTGATATCGGAGGTTTGACACCGGCTATAAAACTTGCTCATTTCTGCGATGCATACAGCGTAAGGACAGCATGGCATGGACCTAGTGATCTCTCGCCTATCGGTATGGTTGCTCAGATGCACCTTGATCTCAATATCCACAATTTCGGAATCCAGGAATTCTCTGAATTCACAGATGAAGAGAGAGAAGTCTTCCCAGGATGTCCTAACCATGGCGGAGATGGCTATGTATACCTTTCCGACAAACCTGGTATCGGAGTGGATTTTGACGAGAAAGCTGCAGCAAAGTATCCACCAGTGGATATGGATCACAGCTGGATGTTCTCAAGAATCACGGACGGAACTGCTGTTCGCCCATAAAGCCAACAAGAATCATCAGCAGATTGCCGGGGCACAAGAGCTCCGGCAATTTTTCATCATATTCGCAGACGGATTTTCTGGTTTGGTGCTCTTTTACTGCTTTCTGTGTATTCTATCCTTCCCTGAGCCATTAGATTCTTAATCACAGCTCTTAAAGATGATGGTGGCATTTGATAGCCTAGCTTACTGGATAATTCAGATACGGAAAGTTTGCCTTCATCCGCAAGCAGCGAGAGAACATCATTCCTAAGCTCAGCATCGGAGCGTCGCCTGCCATTCTCCTCTTTTTCCGGAGCAAACCCGGGATGTATCGGGAGAACTACTGAAAAATGACAGCGTTCGTTATCTGAGATAAATACAGGGAAAGGAGAGCCGTTGCTTTCCATTGCGCTGATAATCTTCGCAATTCCCGTGTTACGGCCTTCTGCCAATCGAAGTTCTTTCAGATAATCCCCAATCCTCCTGTTACGGTATCGCTGTCCAACTATATGACCATTCTGGAGATCATCATCTGTGATATATCTGTCAGGACCTGGAAAGCTTTTGATTTCAAGACAATCAGGAGTAAGCGTAACTGTGATAGGCTCCCTTATTTCATATGACTTATGATAAACAGCATTAACAAGAGCTTCTTCAATAGCAGCATATGGAAAGTTGAAGAATCGTATAGCCTCTGCTTGGGTATCCAGCTTCATTATCCTTTCTTTTATGACATATCCACGAATGAATTGGAGCGCTGATGTTAGCTGTTTATCCAAAGGCCCCTTGAACACGGCCTCGGTCATGTTTTCTCCAGAAGGATTAGGTTTATCAACAAAGTCTATCTGCGCATATGGAAAGAAGCGATCCGGACTCTGATTGAAAAACATCAACGCTATATTCTTTGGCAATCGGTATTCAGCCGGCCCCCCAACGATACCCATCTGCAATGCAATCTCTTCAAGATTATTTTTGAACGTTTTTGCTAATGAGCTGCCGACATTATTCAGGAACCCTGATACAAGATATGGATCTATATCCTCAAGTTCAGCCTGATTATTGACACGATCATCAAAGGGGATGTTCTCAGATACGGAAAACAGCTGTTTTTCTTCCGAAGCATTTGCTTTTATCGTATTTGATGCCTTGCGGATATAGTAAGCCTTGTCGGTTTTAGCGTTTTTATAAATACCGACAGGACATTTATATGGACGGGCATCTCCTCCAGGAACCCAAAGCACAAGAATATCTTTCCCCTCATATATCTCATGAGAAACAACAGGAACGTACCTCGGTTCAATCAAATTACACTTGTTCACGATATCTTTGTTGATATCGTCAATTGAATCTCGAAGCAGTCCTTTTACAGGAATTATGGGCTTTCCATTCTGCTCCTCAACTCCAATTACAATATATCCACCGCCAATATTGTCTATATCATTTGCAAAGGCACAAATAGTATGGATTATTGATTCAGGGTTCCATCCCTCTTTGTAATCAATACGTGAACTTTCTACTATTTGCTGTCCTAAAAGCTTTCCCACACTGATTGGCAACGGCATAAGACCTCCCCTTACTTTAACTCTTACTTTAACTTTAACTTTAACTTTTGTATATACTCCAATTGTCAGTACAAGAGAAACGATTGCTGTTTTTACTTCTATTTAAGTGAAAAGTACATTCGGAGATTCTGGCTCTTCTCAACTCCACCTGTATTGCAAATAGACTTGAGATCTTTCGGCGTTTGATCAATGATGGCAAGAGTGCAAAATAGATGCAAGCCTAAGAAGGACTTGCCTAGCATACCCGATTCAGAATTATGACAATAGAAAGAAACATCAATGGAACGAGTATGATTTTCATGCTCACGGAGTCAGAACTTTTCAAAGCATATAAAGAACAGAAAGAAGAACTATTATCTTCTTTTGCTCTTTCATTTCTTTCTGCATATCCATCGTTCCCTAAACAGAAAGCAGATGATTTCATATCATCATTTCTACATGAGATAGCGAAAACCGATAGCTCTGAAGAATATGATTGCGCTATGAAAATCCTCATCAGAGATTTTCCTGAGGTTATAGCTTCTGGTATTTCCCCCGCTCAAGAAATGCAATGACACCGGCATCTCTGAGTTTCTGAAGCTGTTGCCTGATTTTGTCTTTTATAAAGTTGTTGTCGGGATATTTTCCCTTCAGTTCATCTTTGTATGAATACACATCATCAAGAGTAAAATACTCCTTCGTAATTTTGTTCTTCACAATATCTTCGATATTATCGTACCAAGTGCTCATACGTTCATGATAACACGGAACAAAGCCTTTCACCGAAGACAGAGGATAAACAACAGCATCTTTCGCGATTACAGATCCTGGATTTATAACAGAGTTGCAGCCGATTTCCGCCCTGTCTCCGATGAGAGCTCCAAGCTTCAGCATGCCTGTATCCATTGTATTGTTCTCATAATGTATTCGTACTGGTTTCTTATCGAGACGCACATTCGATAGCTTTACGCCTGCTCCGAGATGGGCTTTATAGCCAAGAATGCTATCTCCTACATAGCTGAAGTGCGGGATTTCAGCTTCGTCGAATATGATTGAATTCTTTATCTCTGAAGAGTTCCCGATTACAGCTTTCTTCCCTATCACGGCATTTCCCCTGATAAATGCTGAGAAACGGATTTCCGCACCTTCACAGATGATACAAGGCGGCATGATGCATGTCCCTGAAGAAACAGCAGCACTCTCATGAACCCAGACACCTTCCGTGATTTCCCTGAAACCTGTCTTATCATAGGATTCGATGAATTCGGATATATGATTCAATACTTCGTGCGGATAGCCGAATGAGGCTAAGAAATTTCCTGCTATTGAATGCTCCAGTGAGAATAAATCTTTCGCTTTCATATAATAAACTCCGGTCGTTCTGAAAGCATTGAAAGCGCGTCGAAAATAAGAGAAGCGACCCACTCGGCACCTTCTGGTCTGAGATGCGTATCATCCTCGTTTCCTTCTGGATAATTCTCATAAAGACCAGGACCGAAATTCATGAAATAGTCTTTTGATTCCTCTTCGCCACGGGCCATTATGCCAATCATTGTGGGTATTGTCATATCAATGCAATCCACAGAGGCATCATGCGCCGCAGCTTTCATAGCCGCAGGCCAATCTCCATGCGTATCAACAAGAAGACCATCTTCAAATCTGCGCCGAGCTATTGACGTTATGAAGATTGCCCTAACACCCTTTTTCCTGAACTCTTCAGCCATGTAGATGAGATTCACGCGATAAGCATGCCAGGCATCTGCGCCTCGTCCCTCTTTCACTTTCTCGTCGTTATGTCCGAACTGGATAATAACAGCATCTCCAGATACTGCATCTTCAAGCGCTTTATGAAATTCTCCGTTCTCGAGTATCTCTCTGGTAGAACGTCCGTTTATGGCTCTGTTATCGAGAATCCAACCGGGTTTGAGATATTTCCAGAAAACCTCTCCCCATCCCGTCTCAGGCCTTGCGGATGCTGTTTTGATAGCACATGTCGAATCACCGAGAAGAAAAAGACGCGGCATAACATCTCCTAAAGAAACAGCGTGCCGAAGCACGCTGCATGTTGATTGCAATTCAGATCAGCGCTGAACGCGTCCAGAGCCATCTCCCTCACAGAGAGCCTTGACTTCGTTAAGGCGTGTAAGGTTGAAGTCGCCGCTGATAGAGTGCTTAAGGCAGGATGAAGCAACTGCGAAATTGATTGCATACTGCTCATCATCGAAGTGAGAAAGAGCATAGATGATACCAGCTGCGAAGGAGTCACCGCCGCCGACTCTGTCGACAATATCGGTAATCTCATAATGTCTTGAAAGATAGAAACCTGTCTTTCCGGAAAGTGCTGCTGACCAGCCATTGTGATCTGCGCTCTTTGACTCACGAAGAGTAATTGCGACAACAGACACGTTCGGGAACTGCTCCTTAACCTTTGCTGCAAGCTCCTCATATACCTTTGTATCAAGCTCGCCCTTTGTAACATCGCTGTCAGCTTCAATTCCGAGGCACTTCTGGATATCCTCCTCGTTAGCTATAACGACATCAGCATACTTAACAAGCTCTCTCATCACCTCTGGAGCCTTCTTTCCATAATTCCAGAGCTTCTTGCGGTAGTTAAGGTCGATGGAAACTGTAGCGCCAGCCTTCTTTGCAGCCTTCATAGCAGCAAGAGCACAGTCTGCAGCACCCTGGCTGATAGCCGGTGTGATACCTGTTGTATGGAACCATGTAGCGCCATTGAGGATAGCATCAAAATCAAAATCTGCAGGAACTGCATTAGCGATAGCGGAATCCGCGCGGTCATATACAACGAGAGAAGGTCTCTGGTTTGCGCCTGTCTCAAGGAAGTAGATACCGAGTCTGCTGCCCTTTACCTTGTTGATAGCGGATGTATCAACACCATACTTCATGAGCTCACGCTCTGCAGCCTCACCAACAGCGTTGTCAGGAAGAGCTGTCACGAACACAGCCTTCTCGCCGAAGATTGAAAGAGATACTGCTACATTTGCCTCACCACCACCGAATGTTGCTTCAAGAGAAGGTGTCTGGAAAAGACGATAGAGCTCCTGGCTTCTGAGGCGGAGCATGATTTCACCGAAAGTTACGTATTTATTGGACATAAAACCTCCTAATCAGTTCCCTGATTGTTTGTTTTCCGATTTTGAATGTAGACTCATTGTAATGTCAGTGAATGGCACGGTCAAGTTTGAGATGGAACATTGTTCCATTTCCGCCCATGCTGTGGTACAATTCAGGAAGACTCTAAAAAGGGAGATCACTATGACAAAAGAAGAACTTTTCACAACGTTTCATGACATCGGTCTTGTACCAGTAGTCAAGATCGAGGATGCAGAGAAGGCAGTACCACTTGCAAAGGCACTCATCGATGGAGGAATTCCTTGCGCCGAAGTCACATTCCGCACAGATGCGGCAGAAGAGGCTATCAGGAAAATCAGCCAGGCATATCCTGAGATGCTCGTTGGAGCTGGAACTGTAATCAATCCACAGCTTGCTGAGAAAGCTGTCGCCGCAGGTGCTAAGTTCATCGTTTCCGCAGGTCTTAACCCAGAGACTGTTAAGTGGTGTATCTCACACAATGTTCCTGTAACACCTGGTGTATGCACACCTTCTGAAATCGAGCAGGGAATTGCACTTGGCCTTGACGTACTCAAGTTCTTCCCAGCTGAGGCTTCTGGCGGAGTCGCAATGCTCAAGGACTTTGCAGGTCCGTTCTCGAAGATCAAATTCATGACAACCGGCGGAATCAACCCGAATAACGTTCAGGATTATGCCAAGACACCTAATGTGCTTGCTATCGGTGGTTCATGGATGGTAAAGCCAGATCTCATCAATAACTGCAAGTGGGACGAGATCACAGAGCTCTGCAAAGAAGCAAGAGTGAAGATTCAGGGACTGACACTTGCTCATGTAGGAATCAACCTCCCGGATCCGGAAGCTGCCGCAAAGGTTGCTGACGAGTTCGCCAAGTTCGGCATGGAAATCAAGAACGGCAATTCCTCCATCTTCATGAACAAGGAAATCGAGGTCATGAAGAAGAATTATCTCGGCACAAACGGTCACCTTGCATTCAGATGCTTCGATATCGAGAGAACGCTCTACTTCCTCAAGGACAAGGGCTTCACGGTAAACGAGTCGACAATCGCACGCGATGCGAATGGCAAAATCAAGGTATGTTACCTTAACGAGGAAATCGGCGGTTTCGCAGTCCACCTTGTAAAATAAAAATAAAGCTCTAAAACCAAGCTCACGCTCCCGGGATGCAGATTCCGGGAGTTTTGTTTCGCACTTTACATGATTTTCCTTTTATTCATACATCTTTTGAGGTATCTTCAGATTATGCCAGAAGTAGGATATAGAGCACACGATTTCGGTTCATTCGGCTCCGCTGCCGAGCTCGGCGAGAGGATTGAGAGCATAAGAAAAGGATGTATTCAGCTTGCCCTGAATAAAGTCATCCCATCGGCAAAGCCCTGGGAGGAATGGGACGAGGAATACATATCAGGGATAAGAGATGACCTTCTTAAGCACGGTGTCTGGGTTGCCATGATAGGCTGTTACATCAACCCCGTGCATCCTGTTAAGGAAGCTAGGGACTTGGAAGTGAAGCGTTTCGAGACATCCCTCAAGCTCGCAAAAGCTTTCGGTTGCCCATATGTAGGCACAGAAACCGGAACACAGAATCCTGATGGTGGTTATTCCGTCTATACTTCAGATCCGAGGTTCATGGATGTCTTCTACGAAAGCCTCGACAGGATGCTTGAGGCCGCGGAGAAATATGATTCATATGTCGCTATTGAAGCTGTCGCGAGAAACCACACCATGTCAACTATAGAGAGAATGCATGACATGCTTGACAAATACCCGACAAAACGCCTCCGCGTAATCTTCGATCCAGTCAATCTTCTTCCCTACTGTGGAATAAAGGAAAAAGATGGAGTGACGCTGAAAGTCCCATCTGAAGATGCTGAGCATCGTTTCGTCTCGGAAGCTCTCGATGTATACGGTACAAGACTTGCCGCTATACATTGCAAGGATTATGTGATTGATGACAATGGCTTCAAGCATGGGGATATCCCGGCACTCACAGGCATATTCAGGTGGAAGGCTTTTGCCGAGGAGCTCAGAAGGAGGAATATCGATGTCCCATGGCTCCTCGAAAATCACAATCCGCTTACTGTCAAAGAGACTGCCGACACGATAGCAGCATACTGATCAGAGAAGATAAGGCTGGGAAAACGACACAGGATGCCTGTTCTCCTGAAGCACCTTCTCAAGGTATTCGGTATCAAGGCTGAGGTCAGAGACAATCTTCACGAGAAGCGCTTCACCTATGAGATTCTGCTCGCAGAAAAGATAGCTGAGCGCTTTTTCCGCTATGTGACCTGGCAGAATAGAATTCATGTAGATATCACTATCATCAGAGTCCCCATAACGCTTTATGAGATTATCATAGAGAGCTGATGTTTCAGGTCTTTCATTGAGCGCCTGCAGTTCTTTTATAAGAGGCTCCGCGTTTCCTCTTCCAGCCTCTTCGCCAAGAGGTTTCAGCGTGAAGAATGTGTATTCCTTTCCGGGGAGGAAATGATGACGCTCACATCGCGCAGCATAATTCGGCTCAAGACTGCTGTTCTTGATTTTATCTCCGCCAACAACGATAAGCGGATCGAAATAAAGCGCCGGGCACTCTCTGTCATCTATCTGGTAATACCTATACGTGTAGAAAGCGGAAGACATGCAATCGGGATGCTCACAGTAGGCGGTGAGAGGAATCACATCTGTTGCTATATCAAGCATAAGACGTGCTGTGGAATTGAAGAATTCGCGTCGGAAATTGAGTATCAGAGTCGGAAAGACAAACATGCATCCGCGCTCGATAGACAGATTTCTGGCGACATACGCAAGCCGCTCATCGAAGAATGAGGCCTCATCGATTATATAAGTCCCCACATCAGGATTATCTCTCACGACTTCCTCGAAACCGAATGAGTCCCTGATTCTCGCAATATTCTTTCCGCATCTGACATATCCCGAACGGAAAGCAAGCGCATCTTCCGGATACTCAGTGAATCTCACGCCATCGATTTCAGAGCGGATAAAGAAAATCTTACGTCTATCAACAGCACCTGTTGATGTCATAGCGCCGACAACAGAGCTCTTCTTCTGAGCAACTGACGCATCACGCCATACACGGGCAGCGAATTCTGTCTTGCCAGAGCCCATAGGCCCTATGAGGAGAACACGCCGTCCCGGTACAGTGAAATCGAAATGAGTGAATGTCTCATGCACATCCAGCGTAGGAAAGCCCAGGGATTTGAGAAAATCAGCTCCGGGAGTGTTATTTATTATCTCAGGCATTCTCTTCCTTCACTATAGCGATACCAGCGCTAGCTCCGATACGATTCGCGCCTGCATCAATCATGGCTTTCGCCTTCTTGTAGTCCCTTATGCCTCCAGAAGCCTTGACGCCAAGCTTATCACCGACAACGCTTCTCATCAAAGCAACATCATGCTCAGTCGCGCCACCTGTGGAGAAGCCTGTGCTTGTCTTGACGAAATCAGCACCGGCTTCCGCTGAAAGCTCACATGCTGTTCTCTTCTCGTCATCCGAAAGGAGGCATGTCTCGATGATAACTTTCAGCACCTTACCTTCCGTAGCTTTCCTCACAGCCTTTATATCTTCAAGCACCTCACTTGTCATACCTGACTTGAGATACCCGATATTGATTACCATATCTATCTCGTCGGCACCATCAGCGACAGCTTTTTCTGCCTCATATGCCTTTGATTCAGTATCCATCGCACCAAGAGGGAATCCAACAACAGTACATACCGCAACATCACTCCCGGAAAGAATCTCAGATGCCAGCTTTACCCAGCAAGAGTTGACACAAACTGATGCGAAATGATACTCAAGAGCCTCTTTGCAAAGCTTTTCGATTTTCTCCTTTGTGGCCTCCGCCGCCAGTAATGTATGATCTATGAAACGCTGAATAGCCATATTCACTCCTCCCTCATCAAAGCATTTTGCCCAGCCTAGCATCAAGAATACCATCCCTCATTGTCGGATAGCCACTACCTTTTACAACATGGTCAAGCAGAATCGCAATACCTATCTCATCATCTGAAAGATTCATGGGATAGAATGGATTCTCGAAAATAGTTTTCGCTCCCAGTGTCACATGTGTCAGTGTCATAGGACCATTACCCACAGACACATCGCGATGGAAGACGAAAGGCATGAACACAGGATAGCCTTTATCGTCTACTGTGCTTACTCCCCTCTCTGTTATGATTCCCCTTTCACCTCTTATCTCAATGGTTTTTCCATAGAAATATGAATGATACTGATTGGATGAGAAATCATTGATGAAAAGGCCTTTGCTGAAGCGGAGGAGGCGAAGCGCTCTTTTGTAATCCTCCATCTCTCCAGTACGGACCATCCCCTTCCTTTCACCTGTCTTCAGCATATGAGATGGATAATCCACAGAGCCAAGGCTCTCAGGCATTTCATCATCTATGCCGAGAACACGGCGTGCTATCGAGGCTGCATGATGATTATGAAGTCCTGAAATCCTGACCTGATCGATATTTCCTACAATATGCAGAGAGGATAATATCGATGCGTATAACGGCGTGTACTGATACTGCTCGCATACAACGCCTTTCGCATCGATAAGTGATGAGAGCTCTTCATCGGAAAATGGATAGAATACAGTCTCAGAGATTATGAATTCTCCCTTTTTCTTCAGGTAAGAAAGAAGCTCATAGCATCCTTCCTTGCCTGTGGACACAATGACTGCCACATGCTCTGCTTCAAGAGCTTTATCGATCTCAGAATATGCATTGAAGCCCAT
Organism: uncultured Spirochaetaceae bacterium; assembly: GCA_944388955.1. Taxonomy (GTDB): domain Bacteria; phylum Spirochaetota; class Spirochaetia; order Sphaerochaetales; family Sphaerochaetaceae; genus Ornithospirochaeta. The sequence continues at coordinate 99,169 of CALXKJ010000005.1, forward strand.
TTCACGCATCTCCTGTGCACGTTTCTCCGTATGCGTGTAGATTGCGGAAATCTCCATAAGCGATGGAATCATACTGGCAATACGCACAAAGAACATAGCGCGCCACCCCGTACCGGCAAGGACAACTTTCATGGCATTCCTCCATGAATGAGTATACATCATCCGTGGCGCTTGAAGCATTCGCTTTCAGATTGTAAGCTCTGGTCATGCTACTGAATATTTTCCAGGAGCTTTTCACGTGGATAATGCTCCTTATCATCCTGCTTAATATCTCACAGAGAAAATACCCGAGAACGGAAAAGAAGAGAAAGGCGACGATTCTCCTTGCTGTCGATTTCCTTGTCGTCTATACAATTCTCGCGCTTCTTGCCGCTCTAAGTCTTCCGATGTGGCTTGGCTGGATTGCGGTTGCTGCCGGCATAGTGCTTCCGATTGTCCTCCATAGACAATTCTGGCCTTTCAGGATGCACTGCTCAAAGTGCGGCAAACGCCTCGACTACAGCCATATCATCGGCTACGACGAGAACCTATGCCAGGATTGCTATTTCGATGCTCATCCAGATGAGAAACGCATCGAGGAAGAAAAGAATAAGACCAAGGAAGAGAAGCTTGAGGAATCATTCACGAAAGCAGATAAAGTCGATGATATAAACTGGGACGAATGGGAGCCTACAGAGCGCTGTGTACTTACATATGTGACAGACAACGGCAGAATTCTTCTCATAAACAAGAAGCGAGGTCTCGGAAAAGGCTACATCAACGCACCCGGCGGGCATATAGAGATTGAGGAGACAAAGAAGGAAGCCGCAATAAGGGAAACAAAGGAAGAGACAGGTCTCGATGTCGACAACCTTGAGGAGAGAGGAACTCTTTACTTCCAGTTCAAGGACGGCATGAGGATGATTGGCTATGTCTTCTTCACATCGACATGGTCTGGCACCCTTATCGATGAATGTGATGAGACAAAACCATTCTGGATCGATATCTCATCTCTCGATTACTCCGCGATGTGGGAAGATGATAAACTATGGCTTCCAGTCGCGCTTTCAGGCAAGAAGTTCTCTGGTTACTTCATCTTCGACGATCTCACGATGATTGATTCAAAGGTTGTTGAAGAGGAAGACGATGAGCCAATCATAGAGCTCGATGAGAATCCTTGATAGCCTCCCCATAATGGGACTATGGAACATGGGAGACACTCCATTCCATAGTCCTATCCCATCAAAAGAAGCCAAGAATATAATAAAAAAGGCTTACAGAATGGGAATAAGGACATTCGACACAGCATTCTCTTATGGCAATGCTGACACACTCCTCTATTCCGCGATGCGAGAACTCGGGAAGGACGACTGGTCCGTAATCTCAAAAGTAATGCCAGTACCAACACTGAGAAAGAAAGCTGAAATCTCGCTATCAAGATTGCATAAAGATTGTTTCAGCGTTCTGCTTCTCCATTGGCCGACTGAAGATGAGTCATTATACAGAAGGCTGAAAGAGCTTGAATCACTGCTTTCAGAAGGAAAAACAGAGGCGATAGGTGTTTCGAATTTTCCACTCACTCTCCTTAAAAAAGTGATGCATGATTTTCCTCTTACATATCATGAAAGGCCACTGTCGCTTATATGGGATAAAGACTACGAGGAAGAGAAAAATACAGGGATAAAGATACTTGCTTACGCCCCGCTTGGCATGGGGCTTCTCTCCGGGAAATACTCCAGGAAAGAAGACGTTGCTGACAGCAGAGCAAGTCTCTATGCTTTCTCTTCCCCACACATGGAAGAACTTCTCACACTGCTTGCCAATAAACCATCAATGGCACTTTCCTGGGTGTATATGAAGAAACCGTATGGTGTGGTATCAGGGTATGGGAAAGTGGAAGAACTGGAGATTCTCAGGAATATAAAGACAATTGATAATGAAAACTTCAGCCATCTTTCAGAGCTTTCTCATAAGATTACATCTCTTGCTTCTTCAGATAACATCTTCGCTCATAACTGGAAATGAGTTAAAATCGGAATATGCTCATACTCAAGGAACGCGCTGAAGCCGAGATAGAAGTGAAGAAATCACGGTTCATAGCCATTGCGCTGCCGACATCATCAATAGAAGATGTGAAGAAAAATGTGATGATGATACGCTCCGAGTATCCCGATGCGACACATGTCGTCCATGCAGCTGTCATAGGCAAAGCAGGAACGATGTACTCTTCATCAGACGACAGGGAGCCGAAAAACACAGCAGGACGTCCCGCGCTGGAGGTTCTGAAAGGCTCGGGAGTCACAGACATAACAGTATGCATTGTCAGATACTTCGGGGGCACGCTCCTTGGAACAGGCGGGCTTGTCAAAGCCTATGGTGACAGCACCAAGGAAGTGCTGAAGATAGCTCCCACGGAGCCTCTTATAGAGAAGACAGATTTCAGGATGGTGCTTCCCTATAATGCGTACACTCTCATAAAAAGACTTTTTGACGCAACAGGAACAGAAGTGAAAAAAGAAGAATTCGATATAAACATAACAGTGGAAGGCTCACTTCCATCTTCTTCATATCCTGATCTCAAAAGCGGTGCTGAGGATATAGGGCAAGGAAAGATAATCCTCGAAATCATTCACTGACGCGAAAGCTTGTATTTCCTATTCCCATCAAGAAGAAGCTCTGTCTTCCTTTCCACACTATCTCTCTCATCACGTTTCATCGCAAAACGTATTGCGAGCTGTAAACAGCGCGAGAGCGCTTCTGGTGAGACTTTATCTGGAGTATCATCTGTGCTATGTGATGGTGTATCAACACCAGGAGGCATTCCTGTAAGCGTTGTAGCGGCAATCCCTCTGATAGCGGCAGAGACTGCATCTGTCTCACCTCCAAACAGACCAAGCCGGCCAAGCCCTATCTTATACCCCATCGATGAAGCTATTGCGGAAAGCTCCGCCGCGAGCTTCTGGGAAAGTGACACAAGCCCATTGCCATCGGATGACAGGAAGACAAGATCATCTTCCGAGAATATGCCATCGAAATTTATATTCTCCGCGTTCACCAAAAGGTGGGAATTATCGCTGTACCAGATATTACTGCCTTGTGCTTCGCACTCCTCGCCATCGAATGAGACAAACACAAGACGTGTATTCTTCATTCCCCTTCCCACTTTCTTCTCCCTGGAGAAATATAAACCGAGAGTCGTGACAATCGCGACACCGGAGAGGTTATCACCAGCACCGCCTGTATATTCCTTACCGGACATTGAGATGATATAAACAGCCGCCAGCGAAGCAAGGAATGAAAGAAAAAGGAGTATCACAATAAGCGCGTCCGGGATATTCGCCCTGAAAAGCCTACCCTCGAAGATCTCCGCGATAAATGAAAGCAAGGAAACAATCGAAAGAGCAAGAAAGCCAAGCAAAGCTGTGTTCATCGAGAAGACTGCTTTCATCTTCGCATCGTCAATACCGCTTATCGAGGCTGTATCATGATGGGCAGAGAAGATAATCGTGCGATGAACTTCCTCTTCTGGCTCAATCACTGCATGGACATTAGTCGCGACTGCAGATGGGAAGAAACGGCGAAGAGGATTGCTTCTCTTTGCAAGGTCCCTTGAGATAGCAATTATGAATAGAATGGCTATCGGCAGAGCAATATACGGAAGTCCGATGAACGAGAACAGGAAGACAACTGACGAAAAAACAGCAAGCGACACCAAATGCCACTTTGTGATATCCGGAATGATCTTCCCTGTTGTGACAGTAACATCATCAGTGAATTTCTCAAACTGCGATGCAATACGGCGCGCCGCATTCCGCGATGCATCTGACGCTGCAGGTCTAGGACCTAATTCATCAAATAGCGAAGAAAGAAGCGAGAAGCATTCATCTGAAAGCTTAGGTGCAAAGATTGTCTCTTCTGGAATCACTTCCGGCTTTTTCTCACGCCTGAGTTTTCCAAGACTGTCTTTCAGTTTGTTTCCGAAATCCCTAAGCTTTCCCATGCTTTGAATATAGCAGAAGAAAGAATTTGACGAAATAATCGAGCTCGGCCAAGACAACAAACAAGCTTCAGGATGCAATAATGCCACTTAATCCCAATACGGGATTGATGATTGACACAATTTCCATCAATCTGTAATATCGTAATCCGATTGATATTGTATTGGAGAGATGTCCGAGTGGTCGATGGTGGCAGTCTTGAAAACTGCTGAGGCGAAAGTCTCCGGGGGTTCGAATCCCTCTCTCTCCGATAAAACTGGAGAGGTGCGAGAGAGGCCGAATCGGGCTCCCTGCTAAGGAGTTGACCTGCTAAACCCGGGTCCGGGGGTTCGAATCCCCCCTTCTCCGTAAAGACCATAGCTTTCTGAAGATGGCTATGGTTTTTTCTTGCAATGGAAAAGAATAGCACTTGCCTCACCTTTTCTATTGTGATAGATTGTTACGCGTTGTTAATTGAGACTATAGCTCAGCTGGATAGAGCATCAGTTTGCGGAACTGAGGGTCGGAGGTTCGAATCCTCTTAGTCTCGTCCTTTTGGAGAGATGTCCGAGTGGTCGAAGGAGCCGGACTCGAAATCCGGTGTAGTGCTCTGCATTACCGAGGGTTCGAATCCCTCTCTCTCCGTCCTAGGCAAATCTGGAGAGGTGTCCGAGTGGTCGAAGGTGCACGATTGGAAGTCGTGTATGGTCGAAAGCCATCGGGGGTTCGAATCCCCCCCTCTCCGTTCAGCAGCAGATACCTGGCTATGAACGCCGCCCAACCCCGTCAGGGCAGGAATGCAGCAGCGGTAAGCGGAATGTTTATGAGACCAGGAGCATTTGCTGCTGTTTTTCTTTAAAGACATGAGTGAAAGCAAAACCAATCATTTTATATTGCGTCTTGTGATACTATGCATCGGCCTTGGCATCATGGGTTTTGTGTGGAGTTCTCTATCCTCGCCTTACTAAGCACCTCATAGATATAGCTTTCCCCGTACTCTCTGAATAACATCATCATCTTATCCTGAGCAGTTATTGTTTTGCTTTATAGTAGTCATACTCGTTGCTCTTGACATCTCAGTTGAAGTTATGGCTGGCCTTGTGATAGTTACGTGAAAAGGAATGGTACTTACAATAAGCAAAGTGACAGGCATAAATTCTGTAACATGAAAGTGTGCTTCGATGTAACACTTGGCATCATGGCGACAGCACTCTCTTTCATATTCCTCAAACATCTTGATGGAATAAGAGAAGGCACATTCTTGCAGCACTTCTTGTCGGGCAGACAACAAAGATTACAAACAAGCTTACAGATTCACTACTTGGAAAGAAAATATTCCGTTGAACGACCAGTATTTACATGTAGTTATTTCAAATTAACTATCAAACAGTTACGGTAATCAATTCTCCACTGCTCAGCGATCCAGATATAGTAGTAATTGCACCAGAAGCAATAACCACATCATTTAAAATATACTGCCCTTTTAATACTTCATCTTCATAAATCAAAAAACTGCACGCATATACACCCGCCACAAACTCAACTGGATTCTCACCAGAAGAGATGAAACAATCAGTAAAGTTTCCGTTTTGACTGCTTAATGTTGCCTTATAACTTTCAATTTCATTCTCAAGTGAAATTCCAATCTTTATATTACTCGGAGTACTACCATAAGGTGTATAAACAAGATCATTTAAAATTACTCTTCCTGTAGCAATTTGAGGATTTACAGTAATTCCCACTGTGTTGTGTCCAGAACAAAGGACAACATCCGTCTTTTTTCCTTTGTATAAAATATCCGTTTTATCTGCTTCGCGATATGCGCTCAAAGTAAATGTCCAAGTACCAAGAGAAAAACCACCTACTTCATTTCCATCAAGCCCCTGACTAGGATTACCATCACTATCAGTTTTTACAGGAATCTCGTCCAGAGTTTCTCCGCAGGAGCCATAACTATCCGTTTTTTCTGCTGTATAGAACCAATACAGTGATGAGAAATCATATGCGTCTATAGTATGTTCAAGACTTCTGGTTTGAATGCTATTTTGAGAGAATGAAACACGGGCAACGGCATCTACATCTTCATTGGCATCAATCGAATCCGAACATGAAATGAAAAGTGTCAAAAATAAAGCACAAAGAACAAAGTCTGCTATCAATAATACCTTTTTAACACTCATCTTACTCTCCTTCTTATGAGGAATTTTTCTCTGTTCAAAAGCTTGCGTCTGAACAGGTTGCCTATTTTTCACAAAAATCTAATGTACGGCGTATGAGGAAACTGACCTCATACGCCACCAATGAAGTAGGATTAATTCTGCAAAGCATAAGCAGAGCCGTCTACGTTATAAAGATTGTATCCACCATTATTTTCAACAGATGGTTGTCCACCCGGATAATTTGATTGTGTATCAACAACAATTTCGCATCCAGCTTTAATCTGCACTTTGGAATCTCCGACTTGCCCTACAGAATCACCTGTACAATTAAATGCTGCATCTTTATTTGCAATAAGGGTACCACATCTAGCAAGAATACCTACACCATCAGTAATATTGAAAGATCCTCCATTCAATATAACTTTTCCCGAATTACCCATATTGATGCCACAAGCTATCCATCCTGCTGTTTCTGTGCTTCCATAGAAAGATCCTCCATTTACCGTAAGCTCATACGGATAAGGAGTAAATTCATCGCCGCCAAAAACAAAAATTACCGCATTATCAGTTGAAGTAAAACTTCCATCTTCAATTGTAATATTAGCTCTGCCTTCTATTTGAATACACGGTCCTGTACTCTCGAGTTCACCAGACTTGAACTCTATAGAAGAAGCAACATCATCACCTTCCGCCAAAATGCTATACCAAGAATTATTGACATATTTTCCACCATCAACAACAAGCGCACCGCCTGCATAAACTTGGAAAACACCATATTGACCATTTGAAGTAACTGTTCCTTCACCTGTAATCTTCAATGAGCCTTTTACATTGAATCGATACATATTCCCCGATTTAAAAGTGAGATTGTGCCCATCTTTTTCCAAATGAACAATTGCACCTTCATTTATAGTTATGGAAACAGTATTTGTAATGTCATTACCTAGCTTATAGAATACCTCATCACTATTCTGCTCTGAGATCATTTTAAGTTGCGATGTCGTACTAATTATATACGGGTCGGACTCTGTTCCACTACCACTATCAAATGTTTCATCAAATACTACCCTGAATGGAACTACTTCATCATCTCCATCGCTATTTTCACGGGTAAGATAGCCTGCAGCAATATATCTATCACTGATATAACTATAAGCACCTCCTGAAGCAAAAGCTAAACAGTTTTGAGTAGAAATAGTTCCTGAGAATTTCCCTCCCGTTACACTAAGATTTATAGAAGAAGAAGGCTCATTTTCAACAATATTCTTCTCATACAAAGCCTGCTTCCCGGAGAAAGAACCTCCGCTAATTGTTAAATTTATCTCAGGCTTATATGTATGCTGAGAAACAGCAATTGCAGCTCCATTAACTGTGTTGCCATCTTCGGCACTTTCTGGATACGTTTCAAATTTTCCTTTTGCGATAAAAGTACCATCTGATATAGTTACATCACCGCCCCTGATCTCAACACCTGTCTCACCTTCAAAATTACCACCTGAAATCTTAAGTGTGCCAACCTGCGGATGAAATAATGCAGGGCCCATTGCACTTATAAAATTACCATCGTTAATTTCTATATAAGTATCTGATTTCAATCCTAAATGTGCATTCCCAGCAATCGGAAAAGCATCAGATTTGAACGTTCCTCCATTGATAATCAGAGACTCAATCTCTCCACCGGCATTATCTGGATAAACGACAATGCATGAATAAACTGGTGCTCCTGTTGAAACATCAATAGTACCTGTTTTCTCCATGCTAGAATCTTCTATAGTGAGTTTACCATCATCTTTGACAATTAAAACACCGCTTTCACTAATATAATCTTCGGGGACGGTTATCATATGTCCTGCAAGGTCTAATGTGATTGACTTTCCTTTGATAGGTATGCCGGTGCCCTTACCTTCCGCATTTGTTCCGGTATAAAGAATATCGCCAATAAGTTTGATTTCATCCCCATCTGTGGCATCAGAAATTGCAGTTTGCAGATCTGTGTACCATCTGTCATGTGTTTCGTTTCTTACAACACTTTGCGTGGTTACATAAAAAGATGAGAAGTGGTTTGTTGTGAATTTAAGTTCACCTGTTTCATTGTCATATGAAACAATCTCATGGTTGTAAGTAACATCACCAGCCTGTGCACCATTCTCAATAATATTTCCAGCAGCATCTACATAGACAAGTCTAATCTTACTATTTGAAACAATATCCTCGCCAAGACCCGGCTGAATATAGGTTATAATAGTTATTTCTTCATTGAATGTTTCAACTTGGGATGTTGTTGGCCCTTGTTCTCCATCTGTTGTTGTATATAGAGACATATCAATATTCGCAACAGCTGTGAAATCTTCTGCTTCTTTTTCAGAGATACCTTCAAACTTAGAAGCGGACTTTTGACCTGAAGAAACTTCAACAATCAACTGATGTGTGCCATCTCCAAGGTTATTGCTACCAAAATCAACAGCTGTTGTTTTTTCTTCTGCTGGAGCAGCGTTAACTGTTACGGTAGAGCTTGTCTGAGATTCAAAAACTTCTGTTGCTACCTGATCATTGACACTTGATTCACCTTTGAAGTCAACCATAGCATCTGGAGTTTCGAGAAGATCTCCAGAAATCACGGTTTTTCCATTGCCGAAAATGTTGAGAGAGAACTCATTCTTTGCAACAACTGAATTCTCAGAATATTCGCCGATATATGCCTCTACTACACATGTATATGTACTTATAGGAATAGAAGATGTTGTGACACCTTCTGGTGTACCCACAATAAGATCCCCTAAATTAAGAACGAAGCGGCCTTCATCATTCCTATCGCTAACCGTTATGTTGATTATATATTCAGCTCCAGTTGTACCTTTAAGAGTTAGCTTGATTGTCGGCTTACCTGTTGCTCCCGTATCAGATGAATTCTTCCAGCTGAAATAAGCATCCTTTAGTGAAAGCGTACCTGTATTACCTTGAGGCTGAACGGTAACAGTGACTGTATTGTCGCCCCCTTTAAGGATTACATTGCTGTTTACACCTTGATATACAAGATTTTCCTCGTTTGCACCTGATTCCGAGTATGCATACAGAGTGAATTTCCAAGCGCCCTGAGAAAAAGGACCAACTTTTCCAGCAAGACCCGAGGTATTATCGTTATTTACTGCTGTCTGTTCCGTTGTCTCTCCTGATGATCCAAAGTCATCAAGCTTTTCAGCCGTATAATACCAATAAAGTTCATCAAACCCTGTCATTTCATAACTCGGTTCAAGCGACCTTGTTTTTGAATTATTGAAACTGACATATGCTGTTGCTTCGCCATTTCCGCCCAGTTCTCCTATTTTATCGGAGCACGAAACGAAAATACTCAAGAAAATTGCAATCATGCAGAATGCAATCAAAAGTTTCTTTTTCTTATTCTCCATTGTAATCTCCTCCCCACTAGAAGGGTTATCTTATGCCTGCAAACAAGCAGGTTTTCTTTTATGCAGAAACCTGAACATACCAAGTAACAGTAGTTCCATCTGTTTTTGTGAGAGTGCACATTATGAGCAAATCAGCATCAACAGAAGAATTGAGCGTTACTTCAATAGGCCCGAATCCAATATCTGATGAGGAACAGATTTCCTCGCCTTTGTAATTCGTCCATATACAGCTTGAATACTCAGACTTAGCACCTTCACTGATTCCCAGTTTCCAAGAATTTGCAGTAAGACGCGTTACTTCTATATCTCCATAAACGAGACTTACATCAAAAACTCCACTGAATGGTGGCTGTTCGGAATTCGTGTACTCACATTTTGAACATGAAATATCGACAGATACTTTATTCCCATCTGAAGAGAACACATACCACCAATCATGCTCTTCGTATTCCGTCTGCTCATCGCACCTTATACATTCTTTCCAATGATGAGTTTCATTGTTTGCATATTCTGTTTTCCATTCGTGATTTAATTTTGCAAGGATGGTCTCGTTCTCAGTGATTTTTTTGTCTGCTTGTGCGTCAATATAGCAATTTCCGCAGACAGAGCATTTCCAATACTCAATATTTCCATCCTCTGTACAGGTTGGCTCTATTTTTTCAAAATGCACGAGCCTATGAGTTACATGATTATCTGTCTCTTTATAACCACAAATTGTACAGCTTCGTTCCCAACAAGTACCACAATCTGCCCATTCACCGGGTTCATGCTTTGACTTTTCTATTTCGTTATTACATACTGGACACCGCTTCCAATGAGATAAAGCATCGGACTCCCAGTTTCCGGTATATACGTGGTCACTCAACGGTCTGCTAATTGATTCTAGATTTGTCTCATTAATGCCTGCTGCATCAAGATAAAGCTTACCGCAGAATTCCGCAGTGCATTCATAATAAGCTTCATGTCCTTGAACTAAGCATGTGGAATTTACCTCTTCATGGAAAGTAAGAGTATGCTTCTCAAATACTGCTATTATCTTTGCATTATAAGGATCAACAGTATCACCAGGATTAATCTCACTTTCTCCCGCAAACCAGCCAACGAAATGCTGGCCAAGTGGAGCTTGTGGTGCAGGAAGATCAGGCCATACGGCGCCTTCACAAACATCTGTTAGTTCTATCTTCGCAAGATTCGGAGAATTGCTTAAAGCACCTTCTTTTATCGTTACAGCTGCTGGAATGTAGAGGGCTGTAAGCTTTTCTGCATCTTCTGGGTTCTGGAAACCTGTGAATGCTGTTACTGGCTTTGCTTCTCCATTTATCATGACTTCACTTGGTATGGAGATGAAGCTTACATCCGCACCTTCTACTACAGATACAGCTACCTCATTTTCTTCTTCCGTGAATTCGAGATATGGGTATATGAAAATGTTCACATGGCTGTTCTGCCCATCCATCAATGGATTACTGCAAGAGAGAAGCATCAGAACAGCAAGTAGTACAGGTAAGAGTCTTTTCATAATCTGCCTCAGAATCTTGTCTCAAAGGTGAGAGCGACAGTATCGAGAAGATATGTCATGCTTTTATAAAGAGAATCTTCATTATCGAGATAGCTTGCTGTGACACCTGTCTGTATTCCGATAATGAAATTATCCGTGATTGCATAATCGAGTCCGATACGGGCACCGAGGATTGACGAGATATCCATATAGCCCGCGTTGAAACTGAAAAGCGCACCGCTGAATAGACCAGCGTTAAGGCTGAAATCACTGAATCTGACAATTTTTACATCTAAACCAAGGTATGCTTCCGCGAAATGTACACGATTTGCATCCGGAATGACAGTCTCTTTCTTATCAGTGAAAGCATAGCTTCCTCCGATATAAAGCCTGAGATTGTCTATTACATACCAGCCGATTTCCAGATCCGCAGATAATCCATACTTTGATATAGTCAAAGCCTTTGAGCTTGCTGTTCCATGTCCATTGAAGAAATCGAAGAAGCCAAATGTCAGAGGAGAAAAGGCCGCTCTTATAGAGAATGGATTGCTTTTTCTTACATTTGTATCAACGTTTACAGAGTATGGAATGATTGTTTTTTCCTCTGTTTCTGACCAGTTTGTGCCATCATCAGAGAACTGAAGTGCAAACTTCAGAGGTTTTCCGCTCTCGATATTCCTCAGGACAAACTTTTCATTCCCACTGCTTTCCGTCCATTCGCTGTCATTTATCATGTAGCGCACGAATTGGGCATCGCTTGCCGGTGTCCATGATATATCAACAAAGGAAGCTGTGGATGAAAGAGATGAATGTCCTGCATTCTGCCATGCTTCTCCATCTTCCGAGTATTGCAAGCTGAAATTCGCGTCATTGTTTATGTTACAGGTTGTTACCGATGATGCATTTCCTATTGAAATCCAGCTGTCACCATCAGAGAGGCTATAACGGTAATACCCTTCTTCAGGCTCCCAGTACCACGTCGCGTTTATATCAGCAGCGAATGCATATGATATAACAGAAAGAAGCACTGCAATAAACAGGCATCCTGCTCTCCTAAACATAAAATCCCCTCCATCACCTTCAACATTTTTCATCGGGAATGAAAAAGACAGCATTCGAGATGAGAAATGTACATAATCATGCTACCCCCCCCCGTCAGAGCTGTCAACTTTTTTAAGGGCTGCTGGAAGCAATTTGAATAAAAAACAGATGCACACTTATGGACAGATTTTGTATGTTCTCGGATTCATCCGACAGTATTTTCATTATTTATGGTCAGTAATTTTAGGTATTGTTCATAAAGTATCCATCTCACGGCATCTTGTCTTTTCTCTGTCACTTTGAGTCTCTTATATCTATCGTCTTTCAGGAGGTGCCATAATAAGATATAATCGCGTAAGCGGAGGATTGGATGGCAGGAGCCTATGAAGTAACAGCGACAAGAAAAAGACCTCAGGATTTTGATAAGCTTGTTGGTCAGGATTTCGTCGTATCAACACTTGAGAATGCGATAAAAGAAGGTCGTATAGCCCATGCTTACTTGTTTTCTGGTCCAAGAGGTGTCGGAAAGACAAGCTCTGCACGTCTTCTCGCGAAAGCCCTCAATTGCGAGAAAGGCCCTACTCCACACCCATGCGGAGAGTGTGATTCATGTAAGGCTATCGCGATTGGGCAGGATGTTGATGTCATAGAAATCGATGGTGCATCCAACACGAGCGTCAATGATATCCGCGCGATAAAAGAAGAGGTGATGTATCCACCACAGTCTTCCCGCTACAAGATCTACATTATCGACGAAGTGCATATGCTCTCAACATCCGCATTCAATGCCCTCCTGAAGACTATCGAGGAGCCGCCTGAGTATATCATCTTCATATTCGCGACAACTGAGCTTCAGAAGGTACCTGCAACAATACGATCGCGATGCCAGCAGTTCAGATTCCACCTCATAAGTCAGGAGGAAATAATGAAATGCCTCCGCAGCGCCGCTGAAGACCTTGGCATAGAAGCCGATGAGGATGCTCTTTTCTGGATAGCAAGAGAATCCACAGGCTCAATGCGCGATGCATATACGCTATTCGATCAGGTTGCAGCTTTCTCTGGAAAGCATATAACACTCAGCGGCATACGCGAGAAACTATCAATTGCAGGTTTCGGAGCTATCTCAAATATTGTAGAGAAGACACTGCAGGGAAAGAGTGAGGAAACGCTTTCCGCAATAGCAAAACTCTTTGAGGATGGTGTTTCAGCTGACCAGATTGTCAAAGACAGCGCGGAGTTCTTCAGAACACTTCTGCTGTATTCTGCCGGAATAAGAAGGCCTGAAATCCTTGGTGCCGCTCTTTCGGATATACCGGAAAACATCACTTCATTACTGACAAGAGAGCAGATAGAGGCAGCTTTAAAGGCGTTCCTGGATCTTTATCGAGATCTCAGATACTCCCTGTCTCCTCGCTATGAGATAGAGCTTCTCTTCACAAGGCTCTCTGCTCTTCCAGGCCTTGTATCAAAGGAAGAGATTGTAAGAAGAATGGAAGAGCTGAAGAAAGGTGTTGTTTCCGGCTCCGTTGTAGTGAAGACAGCGCCACTCCCATCCATTCCCATGGAAAAAAAAACTCCAATAGCTAAGGCTGATGAAAAACAGAGAGAGATAGCTGATCAGCAGCCTATAAACGTCAGCATAGCGCCTTCTGCACCACCTGCTGAAGCTGAGGAGGAAAATGAAGAAGAGGAAGCCAACGGTGATCTTACTATCACACCAGATGTATTTCCTTCAATAGCGGAAGCCCTCAGGAAGATGGGGAAGATATCGAGCGCGAGATATATAACATCTATCGACAGAATTGAGAAAGATGATAACGGCTTCTTCATTTTCATTATTTCCAAGCCATTAGCATTCAACACGCTCAAGAATGATGAGAAAAGCATAGAGAAAGCCACTGCTTCCGCACTTGAGGAAGAGGTGCATATAAAGCTCAGATTCGAGGAGAAGGAAAAAGACGAGGAAGTCTTCTCGGAGCAGATGAAAGCTCTCAGGGCTTTCTTCGGTGGCAACCTGAGCCATACGAAAAAGAAAGAGACAAAGAAGGAAGAGGAGATAAATCATGTCACCGACAATGAACCCGTTCGAATTGATGAAAATGATGGGCTCGCTCCAGAGCCAGACGAAGAAGATTAAGGAAGAGATGTCAGCTCTCAGAGTCACAGGCAACTCAGGAGCAGGACTGGTCGAAGCTACAGTAAATGGAGAATTCCAGCTTGTAGGACTCAATATCTCAGATGAGGCATATTCTCTCGGAGACAAAGAGAATCTAAAAGTGCTTATTATCTCAGCAGTAAACGATGCAGTTAACAAGGCAAAGGCTGCTGTAGAAGGCAAGACTCAGGAAATCCTGATGAATATCTCACGCTGATGGACGCTATAGAGAACCTCCAGAATCTTCTGAAACGGCTTCCGGGAATGGGAGAGAAATCTGCAGCCCGTCTTTGTTACCATCTGATAAAAACAGATGATAGCTTCAACAAAGCTCTTGGTGCCGCGATATCCTCATTGAAGGAGAAGATACATCCCTGCCCGATATGCGGGTGCTATACAGAGGATGAAATATGTAAATACTGCTCGGATTCCGATAGGGATAAAACAACGCTCTGCATCGTCGAAGAAGCTCAGGATGTGCTTTCAATTGCTTCATCAGGTGCATATAACGGACTTTTCCATGTTCTTGGCGGTGCAATAAACCCACTTGGCGGAGTCGGACCTGAGAATCTTTCATTCCCACTTCTCATGAAGAGAATCGAGGAAGGCAGCTTTAAGGAAATAATCATAGCGACAAACCCGACGGAGGAAGGGGACACCACTGCCCTCTATATACGCCATATGCTTAAAGACAGGAATGATATAACGCTATCCCGTCTCGCGGCAGGACTTCCTATCGGAGGGGATCTTGGCTATGCGGATAAACTGACGCTCGCGCGCTCAATGCGCGGTCGTATCAGGCTTTGAGCCAAGGAGCTGCAGCGACGCGGCTAATAGAAGGATAATAAGAGCTGGAAACAGTATCATCCACCAGGCTTCTGTCATCACGGGCCTTGCATCAGAGAGGATAGAGCCAAGCGATGGCAGTGGCTGTGGAACTCCGCAGCCAAGAAAAGATAATGATGATTCAGCGATTATAGATGAAAGGAATACCGATATACCTTGTTCATAGAGATATCCTTTCATATTCGGAAGCACATGATGGAGGAATATCCAGCGAGTGCTGCCATTCATTGCACGCGCAGCTTCCACATATCCTTCTTTTGATATCCTTCGCGATTCGGCATATGAAGTACGGGAGATATCAGAGATATGCGACAGCGATAGTGATATCACAAGGACTGCGATGCCTGGACCGGCGATTGCTGAAACAAAGAGAGCAAGCACGATAGACGGAATGGATTTAAGGCTATCTGACACACTCAGGATTATGCCTTCATGAAATGAAGGATGAAGATAAAGAAAAGACAGCAGGATACCGAAAGCAAGAGAGATAGCAGTTACGGAGGAAGCTATCAGTATCGAGATAAGAGTGCCTAAAGCACATCGTGAGAGAATATCGCGTCCAAGCATATCTGTTCCAAAAGGATGCTCGGATGATGGCGGCATAAGCCTTATCTGAAGATCAGTAAATCCTACTCCGCCGAAAGCCAGAGAGAAAACGAATATCGTAAAAAGAATTATAAGCGCAGCTTTCTTCATTTCCTGCCCTTTGGATCCGATACCCGTATTACAATTTCGGAAATAATTGATATTGCTCCCGTGATTATGACTATCACAGCGACAGCGGCACCTGAGAGCATCGCATCACGTTCAAGAGCGGCTTTTACAAGAAGCGAGCCAAGACCTGGAAGCGCAAATACTGTTTCAATGATTGCACTGCCACCAAGAATAGATACAGCACTTTCCCCTATTACAGCTGCCAATAGCGGGATTGCGGGCCGTGTTCCTATAACAAATGCCGCCTCTTCCATGCTCATACCTGCAGAAAGCGCGTAGAAGCCTGCAGGCGACGAGAGAATTTCCCTCAGTTTTCTTCGTAGAACCCTGATGAACAACGACGAGTAGACAACTCCTAATGAAAGAGAAGGAAGGATAAAAGAAGAAAATCCCGACGCAAGCCCTGCTGCCGGGAAAAGCTGAAGCTTTACCGAGAAAAGCAGCACGGAAAGCATCGCGATAAGAAACAATGGGAAAGATGCGCTTATAACCGCAAAAGCGGCAACTGCTTTGCTTCTCAGTGAGGTCTGCCTCAATGATATATATGAAAGCGGTAATGCTATAAGAAGCGCGATGATAATCGAAAAAAACATCAGAAAAAGAGAAACTGGAAGACGTTGCACTATCGCATCTTTTATCGGATAACCAGAAATACTTTCATCAAAATCTCCAGAGAAGAAAGATGCTAGGAATGCAAAATATCTCTTAATCGTGCTGTCTTCAAGGCCTGCATTTTCCCTATAGCTTTCGATATTCTCTGATGAAGAGCTTTCTGAAAGAATATACGCCGAGCTATCACCTTCAGAAAAAGAAGAGAACAGAAAGACCACAGAAGAGACAAGAACAAGGGAAATTAATAATGAAAGTATCCTGATTACTATATACCTCTTCATCGAGAGAGATTATAGCAAGCAAGCTTCATAACGCAAAGGATTCTACAAAGCTGGCATGCTATGCTTGCAGTCCAGCTCTGGATATCATTTGCTCAAAGTATGAGTGCAGATCACAAATCTGTTTGCCAAAATACCGCAAATCTGTTTGACAAGAAGGCTATAATCTCATCGCAATATAATATATGGAAACAACTTACTATCCGAGAATCATAAACGGAGCAATTGCTCATAGCCTCAAAGCTTTTGGAGGGATTCAGCTGCGCTGATAATCATCACGAGATAGAAAATATCCTGCACAAAAGAGAATGGAATCCATGTCGTGCCAATAAGCTACCTTGCCCCCTGAAAGTACATCTTTCATCAGCAGCCTATGCCCAATGATACCAACGTGAAAAGAAATCCCGAACAGCAAAATACTTCAGCGCTCAATCAATCCACCTCAGCAGACAGGAAGCTGAATCCATTTGATGATATACCAATATTCCTGACATTATCTTTTGCGGCATGTGTTGTTGAATAGTGCCCAAGGACAATAGCTGGTATATATTCCCAATACTTCATCTGAGCTTTCTGCCATATATCCTCAGCTATTTCATCGCTTTCTGCCAAAACGAGATCATCAAGAATGTAATACGCATCTGTATCTGTCCAGCCAGGATAATCAGGGGAAAGAAAGGCTTTATCAAGAGGAAGCGGTACTGCCGTAAGCGCTGTTATCGCGATATCCCAGCTTTCAGGATTCTTCCTCCTCTCTAGAAATGCCGCCCAATCAAGAATTATAAGTTCAGCTTTCAGACCTTTTGCTTCCAACTGAGATGCAAGTGTTACAGCTATGCGATCAAGTCCCGTGAGATTGGATGAGAGAATTCTTACTGTTTCGCAGCTGAATGCAGAAAGAAGATTATCAGCCTCTTTATGGTTCTCCCTTCCATATGGATCCAAGGAGGAATCAGAATGCCAGGCTGTACCCCTTTCCATATACGATGAGTCGATACTATAGCCATATTCTCCATAGCACGACTTCATAAGGCTATCGCGGTTGATAGCAAATGAAACACCCTTCCTGAAGTCCAGTGCGGTGCTGATTCCTTCTTTTTTGTTGAAAAGAAGCGCTATAGAGCCATTCTCCGCACCACCGACAAGCTTTATTCCAGCCGTCTTTTCAAGGCGAGGTATATCATCCGAAGATACAGTATCTATGAAATCATATGTCCCGCTTTCAAGCCCAGAACGTCTTGTAACAGGATCAGAGACGAAGTAGTAGCTCAGCTTCTTTATTAAGGGTTTTGTACCATAGTATTCATCGTTTACGATAAGTACTATCTTCTCGCCTAATCGATAATCATCAATCCGGTATGGTCCAGTACCTATCGTAGTGTTTACAATACCATCTTCAGGAATATCTTCAGCTCTATATATGACAGCACTTTCAGAAGCGGTTGCTATCAAGAGAGGGAGAAGTGTCAGAGGTTTATCATTTCTGATTACAATCGAATTTCCGTCATCTTCAAAAAGATTTTCCCCCGTTATTCTTCCTGCTGCCGATGAGTATCTAAGCCAGCGGTTCATCGAAGCTGCCGCATCTTCTGTATCAAGCTCGGAGCCATCGTGGAAATATACGCTGTCCTTTATTGTGATTCTCAGAGTTTTGCTATCTTCGGAAAATTCATATGAAGAAGCAAGAAGGGGAATAACATTACTGCCATCGTAGGAGAAAAGCTTCTCAAAGACATTCCCAGCTAGTATCTCTCGCCCGGAGATTGATGTATTCACCATCACATCAAGCGATGGAGGCTCTTGAGCGATAGCAATAGAAAAGCCATCATTCTCACTCCGGCATGAAGTGAGAACGATGACCACAATCAATACTATGGATATGAATCTCAGTATCTTAGACCGCAAACTGCTATCATCCTGTTAAAGAGTTCGTGTGCCTTATCAACATTGATATTCACAAGAGGATCAGAGATGAAAGCCTGGAAGAGAAGATCCATATCATTGTTCCAGATTGCCTCGAGCGCGATATCCTGCTCTGCCTCAACTCTTCTGACCATAGACTGGACACTGAGCGTCGGGTCTGTGGACACGATAGGAACGATGGAATCTGCAGAGATATAACCATTGCTTTCTACGATATGGCCTTCTTTGAGATATCTTACCTGACCGCGGTTAGGAACATTGATGTTTGTCTTGAGCGTGCGCTCTCCGAAGAGGGAGAGAAGGATATCAACACCTTCCTCATCTGATGGTGCCGCGACAAGCTCCTCATCTGTATATACCTTGCTCTTCTTTCTTTTATCCTCAACAACGCGGTATGAGAATGGAGTGCGGACAAAACCATATCTCCAGGCTTCCTCGTCGGAATTGAGGAAGAATGGGACAAACTCTGCAAGGTGTCTATCTCCAGCTGCGCCGAGGGTGCCGAAATCACGGAGGAATGAGAGCGCGACAAGGTGATCGCTTTCAAACCATTTTCCATCTTCAACGCGCTTCTTTGCCTTCTCTGTGAGATCTGGGAATGTTGCAGGATCCTTGACCATCTCCTTGAGATAAGGAATGTAATCAACTCCCTTATAGAGAGCCTTTGTCACGAATGTGAAGTGATTGAGACCTGAGACATCAACCATGATATCTCTTCTGTCCGGAGTCTCAATACCTTCTTTCTTTGCGATAAGAGAAGCGATGAAGTTCTCTGTACCAAAGACCTCATGACAACAGCCAAGAGCTTTGATTCCAGGATATGCCTTATAGAGAGCCGCCGTGCAGAGAGTCATCGGGTTCGTGTAGTTGATAACCCATGCATTTGGAGCATTCTTCTCGATTGCGCGAGCAAAATCGAAGAAGAGAGGAAGTGCTCTCCATGCTCTCATGAGTCCACCAGGTCCTGTCGTATCGCCAACAGACTGGTAGATTCCATATTCCTCAGGAAGCTCAAGATCATACTTCCTGATATCAATCACGCCAGGCTCGATAGCGATAATGATGAAATCAACACCTTTGAGGCCTTCATCCAACGTTGAGGCAACAGACACAGAAAGATGGCTCTTACCGTTTATGCGGAAGATTCTTTCCGCCACTTCCTTGTTGTTCTCTGCGGCTTTTTTATCGATGTCGTAAAGCGCGACATGTGCTCCGATTTTATTCTGAAGGGAAAGATCCATCAGGAATCTGATAGCCCACTGTCTGGATCCTCCACCGATAATGCATATTCTTGTGTTTTCCATTTTTTCTTCCTTCAAAAAGAGCCAGGAAAATTCCTGGCTCTTTCAGTCATCTGATTCTTACTGTGGCTGCTTGCCGATGTAAGCAAGAATACCGCCATCAACATAAAGGATATGTCCATTGACGAAGTTCGATGCATCGGATGCAAGGAATACTGCCGGTCCCTGAAGGTCGGATGTCTTTCCCCATCTGTTCGCTGGAGTCTTCGCGAGGATAAACTCATTGAATGGATGGCCAGGTGTTCTGAGAGGCGCTGTCTGAGGAGTCTCGATGTATCCAGGTCCGATACCATTGCACTGGATGTTATATGCGCCATACTCGGAAGCGATGTTCCTTGTAAGCATCTTAAGACCACCCTTAGCAGCTGCATATGCACTGACTGTCTCTCTTCCGAGCTCAGACATCATAGAGCAGATGTTGATGATCTTTCCGTGTCCCTGCTTAATCATTCCAGGAATAACAGCCTTTGAAACGATGAAAGGTGCGTTGAGGTCAACATCGATAACCTTGCGGAAATCTGCAGCAGCCATATCAAGCATCGGGATTCTCTTGATGATACCAGCGTTATTTACGAGAATATCGATCTTGCCGAGATCCTTGATAATCTGCTCTGTTGTTGCCTGAACCTGAGCCTCATCTGTTACGTCACAGACGTAGCCATGAGCCTCGATGCCTTCTTCCTTATAAGCTTTGATTCCCTTGTCAACGAGTTCCTGGTTGATGTCATTGAAAGCAATAGCTGCACCTGCTGTATGAAGAGCAGTTGCAATAGCAAATCCAATTCCATAGGATGCGCCCGTTACCCATGCGACTTTCCCTTCAAGGGAGAAATCCTTCATTTCCATAATATCGCCTCCTTGTCTAAAGCCAACATTAATAGTCTACTCTGCACATCAAAGCCTTGCAAGCAAAAATGAAACGGAGTTCCGTTTTATCAGAGCTTATCAATAAGCATCGAGCACTTGCCCGAAGGTATCGGTAGCGTCTTCTTCTTATCCTCATCAAGGATGTGGATGGTGAAGTAATAGAGCTTCTCGCTCTCAAGCCTTATCTCCCAACCTCTCGTGTTCTTGTTAGCAAGGATTGTTATGTTGTTCTTCTTAAGTGAAAGATCCTCAATTCCCATTTCCTCGAGTGACTGCATCGTCCAGTTGACCGTCTTTCTCGGAAGAGAGATATCAAGGCCAATGATATTCTCTATCACAAGCGTGATAGTCAGAAGACCGATTACAGGAAGATAGCGCTTCTTGTTGACACATCCATCAGGCATTGCCGCAGGACCTTCAGACGCTGGCTTATAAAGCTCCCAGACATCTCCAAGCTGGTCAGCATCCGGATGAAGGGTGTCAAGGATAAAGTACATATGCCTTATAGTGCACTCACGCGCGAATATGAAGCCTCCGTAATTCATCAGGCCTTTTATTACGATATATGTGCAGAACGATGATACACCGCAGGCGTATCCATTGCCTTCCGCATTGAAATGCTTCGAGGATACTGGAACCGTGGGGAATGGATTCTCCGTGCCGAATTCCTTGTCATCCTTAAGCTCATCTATCATGTACGAGGCATATTCATCATTTGGGATTTCAGCCAGAAGTGTCCAGTAGGCTCCAATATGCTTGTTCCTGATTCTATTTCCATCAGCATCGAGATCATAATAGAAATGATCCTCGTCATCCCACATCATGCTGTTTATTCTCGTCTTCAACGAGAAATAAACCCTCTTGTAACGGAAGGAAAGCTCTTTGTCATTGAGAATATCACCGATATAAGACATATAGAGCGCGAAGACAGCTACAGCTGCATTATAGTCAACAGTGAATGTGGCGCCTTCTCTCTCCAGTCCATCCATATGTGTCGCGCTGTATGGAACACTGTAAAGCCCATTGGGCGCCATTGCTGTTTTCTGAAGCCATCCGAAATATCCTTCAAGCATCGGAACAATATCCTTCAGCCTCTTCTTATTTCCTATCTTATGGAAGAAAACGTACTCCACATATGACAGAAGAGGAAGAGAGAGCCCCTGTGGATTATTCTCCGAATACACAGGAGTTCCTGATGCTATATCATAGACTTCCGCAATCTCTCCATCTTCTTTCTGGTGAGCATAGAAGAAGTCTATCATCGAATATGGGCTGTATGTCTGATTACTATATACAAGGAACAATGAGGAAACTGATGCATCGAAGAGATTTATCTTCCCTTCATCTCCGTAAGTGAAGAAACCTTCCGGGAAAGCCCCTTCCTTGTCTCCGTGCTGCCAGATCTCATCGAGCCAGACCCAGGTTCTGTCGTACATATCAACAAAATCCTGATCATAGAAATGAATGCGTGGAACTAAATCCTTTACCAATTCCAAAACTCCGTAATCTAAGGAAAATTCCCTGATTTATGTCCTTAAATCGCATTCTACATATTAATCGATGAACAAGCGGAAGTCAAACGATTTTTTTATGATATTATCTTTTACTAATAAAGAAATTAACTTTAAATTATATTTTTTCGCCGCGTACAAGTCCGAGTGCTCTGCGAAGAATAGTCAAAGAGAATTGCCGTCCGTTTCTCGTATAGACTTCACCATCACAATGCGCCTGCACTACGGCCTCATCTGAAAGGATATCCACCCTCTCGGCATTCATGTAAGAAAAGACTTTCTTATCGGTGACATGAGAGCCCCGGAGAGCGGATAATTCGTGAACATGACATCAAAGACGCCATCGTCAATCTCAGCCTTAGGGGCCATCATGAAAGATGAGCCCATACGCCTGCCATTGCAAACAGATATCTGCTGAGATTCGATATCCTTTTCCACACCATCAATGACAAGCTTCAGGTGATATGGCTTGGGCGGATGCCTGAGTATATACAGGAAAGCAACCACATAACTTGGCATACCGTTAAGGCGCTTATACTCCATCGCTTTGAAGTTGACCATGGGCTCAAATCCGAATCCTGCTCCGTTAAGGAAGTACATGCCGTCGGGATGATCTGGGCCCTTGCATAACCCGACATCAATTCTGGACACATTCCCTCTAGCAATAAGAGCAACAGCTTCCTCGGTTTTCTGCGGGATACCAGCAATCCAGGCAAAATCATTTCCGCGCCCAATTGGGATAATCCCAAGCGGGATATCCTTCCCGGAACGCAGGATTCCAGAAGCGACCTCATTGACGGTGCCATCACCGCCCGCAGCGACTATGATGCTGTAACCATAGCTAGCACCCCTGAAAGCAAGACTCATAGCATGTCCCTGATTACGCGTATAGGCAACAGTGCACGCCCTTCCATGTTTCTGGAATAGCGCCTTTATCTCTTTTGCCTTGCTTTTTCCCTTGCCCTTAGAGGCATTGGGATTGATAATCAGGAGAATATCTTTCTTGAGCACTCCTGAATTATCCAACAAAGCCCGATTCTTAACAACAGAAAAGCATTGGAAATGATATAATCTCCATATGGAAATCTTGATAAAAAACATAAAGGCGGTAATTTCGGGTCGCGTCACCGAGACTGATATCGCGATAAGCGGAAACCACTTCTCCCCTGCAGGAGAAAAAGAGTATGAAAAAGTAATAGACGGGCATGGTCTTCTTGCTGTCCCCGGCTTCATAGACACACATATCCATGGCATTGGAGGCTATGGCACAGAAGATGGCACAGAAGAAGCTATCCTCGGAATGTCCAAGTCACTCGCTAAAGCTGGCGTTACATCGTTTTTCCCGACAATCTACACAGACACGATGGAAAGGATAACAGCTGATGAAAGAGCAATCGTGGCTGCACATGGCAAGGAAAAAGGTGCATCTATCGCAGGCATCCATATAGAAGGACCTTTCATCTCTCCTAACAGAATCGGTGCCCAGAATCCTCTTGGAAGACTTGAGCCATCAAAGGAGGCAATGGACACAATGCTCGCATCTGGTGAAGGGCTTATCAAAGAGATGACGATAGCTCCAGAGCTACCAGGAGTGGAAGAAATTGTAAAGATTGCAAGGAATAAGGGTATCATTCTCTCAATGGGACATACAGATGCCACATATGACGAGGCTATGAAGGGCATGGACATAGGAATAAGACATACAACGCATCTATTCAACGCAATGTCCGCTCTCAAGCACAGGAATCCTGGTGTTGTAGGCTGCGCCTTGCTGAACGATGCCATGAGCGTCGAAATCATAGGCGATGGCAAGCATGTACATCCCGATATAGTGAAATATGTCATAAACACAAAAGGCAAGGACAGGACTGTCATCATAACAGATTCACTAAGGCCCACAATGCAGGATGAAGGTATACTCACAGCCAATGGTGTCGAAGTTATGATGGGAGACGGGTTATGGGTCACGAAAGGTAAGCCTGATCTCATACAGGGCTCAGCACTGACAATGCACAAAGCTTTCGTCAACCTTGTGTCATGGGGTGTGCCTATCGATACGGCTTCATACATAACAAGCACAAGCGCCGCGAAGCTCTACGAACTTTCAGACAGAGGTGAAATAAGGCCAGGTTTCAGGGCGGACCTTGTTGTCATGGATATGAATCTGGGAATAAAATTCACCGTAATCAATGGAGAAATCGTATGTGGTATGACAAACTGAATAATAAACGCTTATGGAAGATTTTCACTGAGATATCTGCAATACCGCGCGAAAGCGGGAACGAGGAAGGAATCAGGGCTTATCTTCTATCATGGGCAGGAAAGAATGGCATTGAGGCTTTCAGTGATAAGAAGGGAAATGTCTATATGAAGAAAGCAGCGACAGCTGGATGCGAGAAGCTCCCGTCAGTCGCCCTTCAGGCTCATATGGATATGGTATGCGTGAAGAAAGAAGGTGTCACTCATGATTTCACATCGGATCCGATAAAGATAAAGACAGATGGCGTCAAAGTAACTGCATCAGGAACATCTCTCGGAGCTGATGACGGACTTGGCGTCGCGATGATTCTCGACATCCTGTCAGATCCGAAAGCTGAACATGGACAGATTGAAGCGATCTTCACTGTCGAGGAAGAAACTGGCCTTGGCGGTGCTTACGCTATCGAACCGGAGAAAATAACATCAAGACGGCTTATAAACCTGGACAGCGAGGAAGAGGGCATCATCTATATCGGATGCGCTGGCGGTATCGATATCGAAGCAAACATGAAGCTTAAATATGAGAAAGCCGAAGGCCAAGCTCTTCTTGTAAAAGTCTCGGGGCTGCTTGGAGGACACAGCGGAGGAGAAATACATAAGGAAAGAGCCAATGCGATAAAAATCCTCGCTCGCTATCTCAACAGGCTTCCATCCTTCCGCATCGCTTCAATAAACGGAGGAACCAGGCATAATGTGATTCCATCTTCCGCTGAAGCTGTAATCATTGTCGACTCTGATGAAATCGCGATGAGGATGCAGAAAATGCTTCAGGAAGAGCTGAAGGATGAATATAGCGTGACAGATCCAGGAATCACGATAACAGTCACGAAGACAGAGCTTCCGTCTATAGCTATCAAAGCGAAGAAAAGCCAGAAGATTGCGGACTTCCTCTTCACAGCTCCACATGGTGTCAAAGCGATGAGCTCGAAGATAGAAGGCATCGTCGAGACTTCTGATAATCTCGCAATAGTCAGAACAGACGATGATAAGCTTATACTTCATTTCTCTGTCAGAAGCAGCTCGGAAAGCGCGAAGATGGCTCTCTCGTATGAAATCATGACACTTGCAGAAGCCTTCTCATTCAAAGTCAAAGCAGGTAACAGCTACCCTGCGTGGGCTCCGGATCCATCATCTAAGCTCGTAAAGGAAACAGCTGCAGCCTACAGGAAAATAACTGGAAGGAAAGCTGTTATCACAGCAATTCATGCTGGTCTTGAATGCGGAATCATCAATTCTCTGATACCCGGAATGGAATCTGTATCGATCGGTCCGGAGCTCAGGGATGTTCATTCAGTGAATGAGAATGTGGATGCAGCATCGGCAGAGAGAACTGCGGAATTCGTTAAGAAGATGCTCCCAATGCTTAAATAGCCATGCAGAGAGCACTGAAACTTTCCCTTTCATCTCCTATATGGATGAGAGAAACAAATCTTTCACTCACTCACCTCATAGCCCGGTCTGAAAAGAAGGACAGGGGCTATGAGGCTGCTATCCACATGAAAATCATCTGCTCCGATGAAGGCGTCTCCATTGAACACCTTGGCGCAGGCGAAAGAGATGGGTATACGGAAGATGAAAGAAAGCGTATAGAACGCGGCGAAAGCATAGAGCAGAAGGATGATGAGACTTTCGTCATCCCTGACGGGCCTTATATCTTTGAGCAGATTCCCTTTCTTCCAGAGGAAATGGAACTCATACGCGTGCTCCTTCCATATCTGAGTAAAACAGAAACTGAAGTATATGTCAGGATTTACAAAGAGAATATGCTGGAAACTGTCATGCAGCTTCTCTTCCCCATAGGATAAAGCTTAGTTATACTTCATTTCATGCACATCGAGAAAATAAGCGATACATACCATAGGATTACCTTCTCTAATGGAAGCGAAGTTTTCCTCATCGGTACAGCACACGTATCAAAGAACAGCGTTCAGGAAGTCGCTGATATCATAGAAACCGAAAATCCAGACAGAGTATGCATCGAGCTTGATGCATCAAGGATGGCATCAAAGACAAACAAGAGCTGGGAAGAGACAGATATAAGAAAAGTCTTCAGGGAAGGAAAAGGCTTCTTGATGCTTGCCAATACCGCGCTTGCATCTTTCCAGAAGAAATTAGGTGCACAGACTGGCGCTAATCCCGGGGATGAGATACTTGGAGCTGCAAAGCTCGCTGAAGAGAAAGGCATCCCGGTCTCACTGTGCGACAGGGAGATACAGACGACATTCCGCAGGGCCTGGGCAAAAAGCAGTCTCTGGAACAAATGCAAGCTTCTTGCGACCCTTATCTCCGCCGCCTTCTCAAATGAGGAGATTTCTCCGGAAGAGCTTGAAGAGCTGAAGAATCAGGAAACCCTTGAAGGCATGCTCAATGAAGTTGCAAAAGAACTGCCATCAATAAAGGAAGTTCTTATCGATGAGAGGGATATATATCTTGCCACTAAGATATACAATGCTCCCGGACAGAAGAAAGTCGCTGTTATCGGAGCAGGACATACAAAGGGCATACTCGCTGCGTTTGAGAAACTAGAAGAAGGTATATCGATAAAGAGCCCAGACGAACTCGAGGAAATACCAAGGAAACGGGGATTTGGAAAAGCAGCAGGTTATATAATCCCCGTATTGATTATCGCTCTTCTGATTATAGGCATAGCCGCGAACGGCTGGGATCAGGGGCTGAAGACATTCCTATACTGGGTAATCGTCAACGCTTGCGGCACGTTCATCATGACGACAATCTCGGCAGCGCATCCTCTGAATATCCTGGCATGCACAGTCACCGCGCCATTCTTCGCTTTAAATCCAGTGCTTGGAGTAGGCATGCTCGGGGGGATTCTGGAAGCCACATTCCGAAAGCCCAAAGTAAAGGATTTCGAGCATCTTAACGACGATGCCATGAAATTGAAAGGGTGGTACAGCAATAGGATACTTCATTGCCTTCTTGTATTCTTCCTTAGCTCTGTCGGAAGCATGCTTGGAACCTTCGTAGCCTTCCCTCTTCTGATAGCCAGAATATAGTAAACCGAATTTACAAATAACTATTTTCTTTTGCTGAAAGCCGCTATCAATGCGGCTTTTATATTCCGCACAGCTTTGCAATCTATTTGTTTGGCATCATTACTATCTGCAGAAAGCACCTTTCCGAAGCCCATTTCCTCAAGCGCTTTCATTCGTCGCGACGCAAATTGCACAGGCCGGACCTCTCCTGCAAGTGAAAGCTCTCCGAAGGATGCAAGATCCGGAGAAAGAGGCACATCTTCCTTTGAGCTATATAAAGCAAGTGCGAGTGCAAGCTCAATAGATACATCATTAAGCTTGATGCCACCCGCGACATTCACATAAATATCCTGATCGGAAAGGACAAGCCCTGCATGTTTCTGCAATATCGCAGCGACACGGCTCACCCTTGCAGAGTCAATTCTGTCGGAATATATGCGCTGAAGGCCTGTCTTCGCTGGAACGACTAAAGCCTGTATCTCTACGGCAAATGTGCGAGAACCTTCAATAGCGGGTGTGAATGCTATCCCAGAAGGCAATCCATCTCCTCCCCGAGAGGACAGGAATATCGAAGAAGGATCCTTCACTCCATGAAGACCATCGCTTTCCATTGTGAAAAGCCCGATTTCATCAACTGATCCGAATCTATTCTTGCTTGCCCTGAGGAGACGAATCCCTGATTCTGCCTCCTCGAAATATAGGACGGTATCGACAATATGCTCGACTATCTTCGGTCCGGCTATATTTCCTTCCTTCGTGACATGAGCAATGAAGAAAATCGCCGCCCCTATTTTCTTCGCCAGCAGAGAAAGCTCCATGCAGCATGCCTTAATCTGATTCGGAGATCCCGCTATGGAGCCAATTGAGACGCTGTAGAGAGTCTGCAGTGAGTCTATAACGATATATCCCGGCTTCATGCGCTCGATAGCGTCAGAGAGCGTTTCAAGCCTCGTATCGCATAAAATAGAAATGGATGATGTATTGAGTCCAAGCCTTTCAGAGCGCATTCTCACTTGTGACGGAGATTCCTCACCGGAAACATAAAGGACCGAGTCCTGTGAGGAAAGAGATGAAAGCATCTGCGCCATGATTGTGCTTTTGCCTATACCAGGCTCACCTCCAACAAGCACCGAAGAAGGCCTCATCACACCGCCACCAAGGATTCTATCGAGCTCATCGATACCAGACGATACTCGCATGCCTGGATCATATGGAACTTCAGAAAGCTTTTTTATCTCATTGTCCATCACAGGCTTAGAAACAGCCTTTGTGCTCTTAGGCAACGCGGTAACAGTTTCCTCTTCAAAGCTGTTCCAGCTGCCACACTCCGGACAGCGCCCATTCCATTTCGTCTCAACATGTCCGCATTCCCTGCAGACATACCTTACAGAACTCTCTTTCATCATTTCTAGAAATCAATAAGCTCCACGTTGAATATGAGATACGAATTGGGAGGTATTACACCAGGATAGCCATATTCACCATATCCAAGATCTGGCGGGATAATAAGGGTCCTTTTCTCACCTTTCTTCATAGTCATCAGTGCTTCATTCCACCCCTCTATGACCTCACCGATCTTGAAAACCGCTGGCTGATGCCGGATTATCGATGAATCAAAGATCTTCCCGTTAAGGAGTTCCCCCTGATAGTGTACAGTAACTTTATCTCCATACTTAGGAGAATCCTTCCCAGAACCCTGTTTTGTAACAATATACCTTAACCCGGTATTGGTTTTTTTGGCATTAGGAAATCTTTTTTCTATCTCATCCTCAACTTTCTTACGAGCATTTCTCAGTTCCTCACGATGCGCTTGCTCTTTCTTGTCACAAAGATCAGCAAAAGTTGCGGCAGACGCGTCAAAAGCCTCAGCATCTTTTCCAACTCTGATTATCTTTATGCTGTTGATCCGGTCACCCTGAGAGATAGCATTTACAACATCCTGTCCCTCTATGACACGACCAAAGACTGTATGTTTTCCATCAAGCCACGGTGTAGCTGTATGTGTTATGAAGAACTGGCTTCCATTTGTTCCAGGACCTGCATTAGCCATTGAAAGAACACCAGGACCATCATGCTTAAGATCTGTGAACTCATCAGGAAAACGATAACCAGGTCCGCCGGTGCCATCACCGTTAGGGCATCCTCCCTGAATCATGAAATCACTGATAACTCTATGGAAATTCAAGCCATCATAAAAAGGAGTTCCTGGTTCTTCAATATTAAGAGAGCCTTCAGCGAGCCCCACGAAATTACATACTGTCATCGGACATCGTTGATAATCGAGAGACAGCAAGATATCTCCTTTATCTGTATTAATATCTGCATAAATCCCTTCTTTGAGATTGTCTGTATTCATTCTTTTTCTCCTTATCTATTCTCTGAATAACTCTTCTCCACCAGAGATAAGCTCATATATTCTTTCAAGGTCCTGCTGTGATCTGAATCTGATTGTAAGCTGTCCTTTAGAAAGGCTTCCTTTGATTGCGCAACGCGCACCGAAGGCAGTAACGAATTTCTCAACTACTTCAGAGATTTCCGGGTCATCATCCTTTCTTTTCTTTTTCTGGATGAATTTATGCCCTTTATTATATTCATCTGCAAGTTTCTCGGATTCTCTTACAGAAAGATCTGACTGAATGATTCTATCACGCAAAAGCATCTGATCAGATGGATTCACAAGAGAAAGAATAGCCCTGGCATGCCCTGCTGATATATTACCTGCAATCAGATCATCCTTTATTGAATCATTCAGTGAAAGCAGTCGTATAGAATTCGCAACTGCCGATCGGGATTTACCGACTTTCTCGGCAACATCTTCCTGTGTCATACCTGAACGCTGGATAAGATACTGGTAAGCTGTTGCTTCTTCTATAGGATTTAGATTCTCTCTCTGCAGGTTTTCTATAAGAGACATCTGTATTCTATCGAGTTCAGAAGGTTTTCTGATGATTACAGGAAGTTTATCAAGACCTGCTTGCTTTGCGGCCCTGAAACGTCTCTCACCTGCAATAATTGAATACTTACCCGGACCTATTTCCTCTACAACCAAAGGCTGGATAACACCCTGAGATTTTATCGACAAAGCAAGATCATCCAAAGTTTCCTGATTGAAAGCCTTTCTAGGCTGATTAGGATTTGGAGATACTTTATCAATAGAAACATAGACCGCATTGATTCTGTCTTTATCATCAGTAGTAGGTGGTTTTATAGAAACAGGAATATCCTTTGATCTTTTCCTAGCTGCTTTTGCCTCAGCAACTGGCTTATCTTCAACCGAAGATGATGCACTACTATTCCGACTGATGATATTATCTATTGACTCATCGAGATTGAAATCTCCTCCAAGAAGAGAGCTAATACCTCTTCCAAGAGCATGCTTCTTTTCATTCGACACGGCTGATAACCTCCTTTGCAAGTTCGGAAAAAGCCTTTGCTCCTATATTCGATTTATCGTAGAAATTAATAGGAAGTCCATGAGAAGGTGCTTCTGATAGTCTTACTGTACGTGGGATGATTGTCTTGAAAACAGTATCTCCAAAGAATTGACTGATATCATCAACAACCTGACGATTCAGCAATGTACGCTTTGAATACATCGTGAACAAGATTCCAAGTACCTTAAGGTCAGGATTCAGATTTTTCTTCACATTGCTGA
Source organism: uncultured Spirochaetaceae bacterium (assembly GCA_944388955.1). Classification (GTDB taxonomy): domain Bacteria; phylum Spirochaetota; class Spirochaetia; order Sphaerochaetales; family Sphaerochaetaceae; genus Ornithospirochaeta. The sequence continues at coordinate 130,344 of CALXKJ010000005.1, forward strand.
TTGTTCTCATTATGAGATTAAGACCTTCCATAGCCATATATTCACATTGCAGAGGAATGATTACATAATCAGCCCAGCTCAACGCATTCATGGTTTCAAGCCCTAAAGAAGGAGGACAATCAAGAAGAATATAATCAAAATCACTATTCAAAGGCTCTAAAGCTGTTTTAAGGAAGAACTCCCTGTTGTTTTCATTGACAAGCTCAATTGGCAATCCAGCAACATCAAGAGAGCCAGGGATAAGATAGAGGTTAGGAAATATAGTGGATTGAACTGCGGATGCAGCCTGGACATTTCCAACAAGAACCTGATATATATTAGCCTTCCTAGCGTTTCCTGAAACCGCGCTTGTGAGATTGCATTGGGCATCGAAATCAACAAGAAGAACCTTCTGTCCCAACTCGGAAAGAGCTGAACCAAGATTAACGCAAGCAGTTGTCTTGCCAACTCCGCCTTTTTGATTATAGAAGATTATCTTTTTAGCGTTCATAAATAAAAAATACAACGTTATACGGAGATTGTCAGCATAAAATTATGTATTTATAGGAATTATTTTCTTGACTGCTATCTGATTAAATATGTATCTTTATATAAGCACATTAAGGAGGATTAAAATGGCTGAACTTGAGAAATCAATAATAGATGCTATCAATGCTATCCGCCCAGCACTTCAGAATGACGGCGGAGATATTGAATTCGTTAGATTTGATGCTGAATCAAAGAATGTACATGTAAAGCTCGTTGGGGCATGCGCTGGTTGTCCAATGAGCCAGCTCACACTTACAAACGGCGTACAGAGATATATCAGAGAAACAGTAGATCCTGAAATCACTGTTATAAATGACGATCAGATCAGATAATCAATATCAAATAATCTATAAGCGGTAGAAAACATCTGCCGCTTTTTGTTTCACGTGAAACATTCTTAAATTTCAAACAAAATCTCTTAATAAAAAAACCTAAAACAAATTTTCTTTTAAAGGTGGGGCGGATTGTTTGTTTCACGTGAAACATATCAACTGACTTTGCATAATTTATTAACGCAACACCAAACGAATCAATAAATCAAATCTGTAATTAAAACCTGCATTGTGCCGTGATTAATACTAGTGTTAAAATATCGCTTCAATTTCCGACATAACCTAAAAGACAATTTTGAAGCATATTCCATATTGTAAATTCTCTTCATTATTGGTTTCATTGCAAAATTTCAGATTTCTTCACTCGTAAATATAAAAACCTTCATTTCACGTGCGCATTTGAGGATTTTTACTATTGTGTTACTTTGCATAGAATCAGGATAATTTGGATTCCTAATTTCTAATTCCCTATTAAATAGGGTTATATTTTAATGTTTTCTTTTGTTTTTTAGAAAAAAACTGCTGCAGAGCCTTTTAAGGGGATGCAGCAGATTGAGATCAATTATTCTCGTTTTCAGTAGCAGAAGAGCTATCTTCTTCTGGTTTCTGTATTTCCTCATCCGGGTTATCAGACTCTTCCTGATAAGCTGTCACTGCTATCGCATTAACAGAGTCATCCCTCTTCTTGAATGAAGCAACCTTTACACCCATAGCAGCTCTTCCCTGAATTGAGATATCACGCGCGTGTACTCTGATTGTCTGTCCCTTCAGCGTTATGAATACAACATCATCGTCATCACTTACAGAAACAGCACCGACCAGACCGCTTTCCTCAACGGTGTAAATCTTCTGTCCCATCGTTCCACGGCCATGAGCCATGAACTGGTCGAATCTTACCTGTTTTCCTTTTCCTTTCTCGGTAATCATGAGAATTCTGCGGTTATCATCGACTTTCACAACACCGACAACCGTATCATCACCGATAAGCTTTATACCTCTTACGCCATGTGTTGCTCTTCCCATCACTCTGACATCATCGGTATTGATTCTCAGTCCTTTACCATTGTGCGTGATAATCATTGCGTCATCACCGTCCTGGACGAAAATGGACTGGATGAGCTCATCATCCTCATCAAGGATTATCGCTTTGACACCTCTTGCTTTAGCGTTGATGAAATCATTGAGACGTACTTTCTTTGCAACTCCAAGCTTTGTAACCATCAGGAGGTATGTATTATCTGCAAATGAAGGGAATGTTACTATTGATGTAACTTTCTCGTTATTCTCAATCTGCAGGAAATTCTTGATGTTAGAGCCCTTTGTTGCCTTTGCACCCTCTGGAATCTCAAACGCCTTGATATAATATGCTTTTCCGTAATTTGTAACGAACATGATTATATCATGCGATGAGCAGACAAAGAGATGATCGACGTAATCGCCATCGACGAGTTTTGCTCCGATAGTACCTTTACCACCTCTTCCCTGCGCCTTGTACTCAGTAGTGCTCAAACGCTTTGCGAATCCCTTTCTGGAGATATTGATTACAACATCCTCTTTCTTTATGAAATCCTCAGGAGATGCATCACCAAGTTCCTGCTCGATGATTTCAGTGCGTCTTCTATCACCATATACCTCTCCGACTTTTCTGATTTCATCCTTTACGACTCCAAGAATCTTGTTTCTATCAGAAAGAATATCCTTGTAATACGCTATCTTCGACTCAAGCTCAGCAAGCTCATCAAGAATCTTCTCAGTCTCAAGATGAGAAAGACGTCCGAGCTTCATATCGATAATCGCATCTGCCTGGATCTTATCGAGATTGAAAGCTTTCTGAAGTTCAAGAGAAGCAACATTGTTATCCTGGCTTTCCTTGATGATTCTTATCACTTCATCTATATTCTCAAGACCTATCTTCAGACCAAGAAGGATATGAGCTCTTTCCTCTGCTTTTCTCAGATCGTAGCGAGTACGCCTTTCAATCACTTCTTCTCTATGATCCACATATATCTGGATCATATCCTTGAGAGTCATGAGCTTAGGTCTTCCTTGGTAGATAGCGAGGTTATAGGCATTGAAATTACTCTGCAAAGCTGTCCTGCTGAAAAGCATATTGAGCACAATCTTCGGCACAGCACCCTGCTTGAGCTCTACGACAACACGGATTCCATCACGACCTGATTCATCTCTGACAGAAGCTATATTCGGAATGACACCATCTTTACGCAGATCATCAATCTTCTTCACCAGCTCAGCCTTATTAACCTGATAAGGAAGCTCCGTGAAGATAATCGCATCATGTCCTCTGTCATTTTCCTCAATCTCATACCTTGATCTGATGACTATCTTGCCTTTGCCGCTCATATAAGCGTCCATGATACCTTTCTTTCCGCATATGATGCCGTAAGAAGGGAAGTCAGGTCCTTTTATATAATTCATCAGCTCAGCTATCGTGATATCAGGATTATCGATATAAGCACATATACCATCAACAACCTCTGTAAGGTTATGAGGTGCAAGATTGGTAGCCATACCGACAGCGATACCTGATGAGCCATTGACCATAAGGAATGGGAAAGCCGCTGGAAGGACAGAAGGCTCTTCTGTTGAGCCATCGTAGTTAGGAGTGAAATCAACAGTCTCCTTCTGGATATCTGTCAGCATTTCCTCTCCGATACGGCTCATCCTTGCCTCTGTGTATCTCATCGCAGCTGGTGGATCGCCATCAATAGAGCCGAAGTTTCCCTGCGGAGCCACAACAGGGTAGCGCAGTGAGAAATCCTGCCCAAGTCTTACAAGCGCATCGTATACGGAAGCATCTCCATGTGGATGATACTTACCGAGAACATCTCCAACGATACGGGCACACTTCTTGTTTGCGCTATTGTAACGGATGCCAAGTTCCCACATATCATAGAGTATTCTTCTATGAACTGGCTTAAGACCGTCTCTAGCATCCGGAAGGGCACGGCTTATGATTACAGACATTGCATAGTTGATATAACTGGTTTTCATCTCCTCAGAGATATCAGCCTGTACTATGCGTGGATTGAGTTCCTGATTTTCTTCCATCACCATGCTCCTTAGATATCAAGCGTTCTTACGAACGTCGCATTCTGCTCAATGAATTCGCGTCTTGGCTCTACATCTTCTCCCATAAGCATCGAGAAGACTCTATCTGCCTGTTCTGCATCCTCAAGATGGACTTTTCCTATCATCCTCGTCTCAGGATTCATCGTTGTCTCCCAAAGCTGTTCAGGATTCATCTCTCCAAGACCTTTATAACGCTGGATAGCTATCTTTGATTCATCCACTCCCGGTGCATATTCATCGAGTATTTTCTTTTTATCAACCTCATCGTAGGCATAAAAATCCTTCTTATTGAGGGTGATCTTATAAAGAGGCGGCATAGCGAAATAGATATATCCTGCCTCGATAAGAGGACGCATATAACGGAAGAAGAATGTAAGAAGCAACGTTCTGATATGAGAGCCATCAACATCAGCATCAGCCATGATGATTATCTTATGATAGCGTGCCTTTGTGATATCAAAAGTCTTCTCACCTTCTTTCTTATCGCTATCTTCGTCATCAATATTATCATTTCCGGTATTGTTATAACGTGTAATGCCAGCACCTATTGTCTGGATAACAGGCTCAAGCTTGTCATTATTGAGGACTTTTGCTTCCTGTGCCTTTTCAACATTGAGCATTTTTCCCCAAAGCGGAAGAATAGCCTGGAAACGGCTATCACGTCCCTGCTTTGCAGATCCGCCAGCACTATCACCCTCGACAATGAATACCTCGCAGCGCGCAGGATCCCGTTCTGTGCAATCAGCAAGCTTGCCAGGAAGCCCGCCTCCCTCGCTTTTCTTTCTTATATTCTCACGGGCTTTTCTTGCGGCAACGCGCCCAAGAGCCGCACTTGTTACTTTATCGAGAAGGCGATCAATAGAATCAGGGAATTCATCGAAGTAGTTTGTAAGATTCTCATATACAAGAGAGTCCACAATGCCCTTGACATTCGAATTTCCGAGCTTCATCTTTGTCTGGCCTTCAAACTGCGGATTCGGTATCTTGACGGAAATTATTGCAGTAAGGCCTTCTGAAATATCAGAAGATTCAAGGCTGTCTGGATACTTCTTCATGTACTTAACGCTCTTCTTAAGCTGGTTATTCAGACATCTTGAAAGAGCAGCCCTGAATCCTGAAAGATGCGTTCCACCTTCGCGCGTGTTTATATTATTGACAAATGTGTAGATTTTCTCGTCGTACTTGTCATTGTACTGAAGAGAGACTTCTACATTGACATCATCTTTCTGACACTCAAACGAAATAGGATCAAAAAGCACCGTCTTATATTCGTTAAGGTACTTAACAAAAGATGAAAGACCGCCTTCAGCATGGAATTTATCTGTTCTCTGAGGATCAGTACGATTATCAGAGATAGAAATCGTAATGCCTTTATTGAGATAGGAAAGCTCTCTGAATCTTGCAGATAATGTATCATAATTGAATGAATTAGGCTCCATTATCTCGAAATCAGGAGTGAACCTTACTATTGTTCCAGTCCTGTCAGTATCACCGATTATAGCGACATCGCTTTCAGGAATTCCTTTATGATATACCTGCCTATAGATATGAGGAGCTCTGTGAACGGTGACTTCCATCCATGATGATAGTGCGTTAACGCATGATACACCTACACCATGAAGTCCACCAGAAACTTTATATGCATTGTGGTCGAATTTACCACCAGCATGCAGCTGTGTGAGAACAACCTCAAGAGAGCTTTTTCCCTCTTCAGGATGCATATCAACAGGAATACCTCGTCCATTATCCTCTACTGTGCATATCTCACCATCTGGACCGTTATCGATATACACTTTGATGTCATTGCAATATCCTGCCATTGCTTCATCGATGGAATTATCAACAACCTCATATACGAGATGATGGAGACCATCGATACCAGTCGAACCAATATACATTCCAGGTCTGAGACGGACAGCCTCCAGCCCCTTGAGAACAGTAATACCACTGGAATTGTAATCTTCGCTGGCTTTGATTTCCGCTTCAAGCTCGGCTTTATCGTGCCCTGTGATTTTCAGTTCTTCGTCGTCCATGTTTCCTTCCAGACTGATTCCGTAGCTGCTTTTTATATCTTATCGAGCAGGTTGGATAAGAATGACCAGAACGGAGAATATCAGTAGATTCATTATATATTTTTTGAATAATCGATTCAAGTTGCATCTAAAAATAGAAACATTGATTATATTCTTATTAAATATAGAATTAAATTATATAACAAATGCACTTGACGTCGTTATGCAATCAATAGGCAGTTCACAGCGCTTTATACCTCTGGTATAATCCGCAGAATATGGAAAATCTCGAAAAAATATGGCTTGAAGCAGAATCCCATCTTGAAGAAACACTTCCTGAGACAAAAAAGCAATGGATCAGGCGAATATCGTATGCAGGAGAGGAGAATGGAGTTATTATTCTCGCTTTATCATCAGCTTTCTACAAAGATACAGCAGAGAAAAACTGCAGGACAGATATTGAGAATATGGTTTCCGAAATAGCAGGCAAGGAAACAAACATAAAATTCATCGTAGACGAGAGCAGAAAAACAGCTGTAAAAACTCCTGCCAGAAAAGAAGTAAAACCAAAGGAAGAAAAGCATAAATCGCAGAATACTACTCTTAACAAGCAATATTCCTTCGATAATTTCATCTCCGGTGATAACAGCAGCTTCGCATTCAACGCATGCAAAGTTATTGCGCAGAATCCAGGTACATCTTTCAATCCATGTCTTATTTATGGTGGTGTAGGACTGGGAAAAACACATCTTCTTGAGTCAATAGGAAATTATATAGATGAGCATAACCCTAAAATGAAAATCATCTATACTACAGCTGAAAGCTTCACTAATGAATTCATCGATTCTCTTCTGTCAAAGGAGAAGATATCCTCATTCAAATCAAAATACAGGAATGTGGATGTGCTTCTTATCGATGATATTCATTTTCTGCAGAAAAAGGATTCTACACAGGAAGAGCTTTTCCATACATTCAACGAGCTCTATGATAACCACAAGCAGATTGTCCTTACATGCGATCGCCCTATAACTGAGCTTACTGATATAACCGATAGGCTCAAGACAAGATTCAGAAAAGGTATAAATGTCGATCTTCAGCCTCCAGCATATGAGACAAGAATGGCAATAGCCATGCAGAAATGCCGTGAAAAAGGATACTCAATAGATCAGAAGGTTCTTGAATTCATTTGTGAGAATATCAACACGAATGTAAGGGATCTCGAGGGTGCTTTGACTACTCTCAGCTCATTTGCAGAACTTGTAGGAAAACCTGTCACTATAGATATAGCAAGAGAGCAGCTGAAAAACTTCATAATAGAGCCTGCAATAAAGAATACAGATATAACAATTGATACCATAATCCATAAAACAGCAACCTATTTTAACGTAAAGGACTATGATATACGTGGAAAAAGCAGAAATAAGAACATCATGCTTGCACGTCATATATCAATTTATCTCGCTTCAGAGCTTACATCATATTCACTGTCTGAAATAGGAAAAGTCATGAACGGGAAAGATCACACTACAATCATGTATTCAGTCGAGAAAATCAAATCAATAATGGAGACTGATGACTCTGTAAAACAGGCTATAAACGATCTAAAGAAAGATATACTCTCATGAGTTTTCCACAATCGGTGGAAAAACACTGTGGAAAAGATGTTTAAAACCTGTGGATTCAATATGAAAATGATGTGGAAAAAATTTCACTTTTCCACATCACATGTAACAAAAAATCATAATATGTGGAAAGCGGTGGAATAAATAGACAGTTTTCCACAATTTTATCCACAATACAATTCTTTCTATAATAAACAAATAATATGAGTTTTCCACAATTACGCATCCATTACTATTATTACTTAAATCAATTTATGATATATTAAATACATAATAAAGGAGCAAAGACTATGAAGTTCGTATGCCAGTCGAGCAGCCTTCTGCGCGAAATAGAACTTGCAAATAATTTCTCAAGTTCAAAGAACTCTCTATCAATATCAAGCAATGTGCTTCTGGAGATATCAAATGATACTCTCAAAATCAAAGCTACAGATCAGAAACTCGGTTTTTCATCTTCAATAAGCGCTATGACAGTAGTTCCAGGTTCAACAACTGTTTTCTGTGAGAAACTGTCACAGCTTCTCAAGAATATTCCAGATACCGAAATCGAAATTGATGACAGCAATGGTAATCTGACTATAAAGCCTGCAGATGATTCTGATTCTTTCCATGCAATCATAAAGACAATAGAAGCATCAAAATATCCAAAGCTTCAGGAACTTGATGATTCATGCTTCTTCTCTCTTACTCAAAGGGATTTCTTCGACATGATAGATAAGACATCATTCGCTGTATCTTCAGAAGATGATACAAGGCATTTTCTTACAGGTGTTTATATGGAAAAGAAGGATGATGATCTTGTAATGGTAGCTACTGATGGAAAGAGAATGTCTTATGTATGCCGTCATTTTGAGCAGTCTATACCTGATTTTCCTTCTGCTATCATACCTGTAAAATTCCTTAATCTCATAAAAGCAATAGGAACTGGCGAAGGACTTCTCTCTATAGGAGTAAAAGAAGGATATATATTCGGACGCATCGGAGACAGAGTCATATATTCAACTCTTATAGGTGGCAATTATCCTTCATATGAGAAAGTCATACCTCGTAACCTTGAATATACTTGCGTAGTGAAGAAAGAAGATCTCGAGAAAGCTCTTTCATTCATTTCAATATTCGTGGAAAGCAAGTCAAAGCGTCTTTTTGCGGATCTTGGAGAAAACAAGATGAGACTTTCTGCTGAGAATAATGAATTCGGTGAAAGCCAGCAAACAATAAATGCTTCTTATAATGGTGATAATGTAAGAATGTCTTTCAATTCACAGCTTATCAGCATTCCAATCAAGAAAATTGATTCAGAGTATATAAGCATAAAATTCTTACGTCCTTCTTCTGCTATGATTTTCACATCAGAACCTGAAAAGGATTATCTTTTTGTAATAATGCCGATGCAGCTGTCATGAGATTTGATTCTCTTTCTATAAGAAACTTCCGTAATATATCCTCTGCTTCTATTACTCTAGATGCAGAGGATATAGTATTCACTGGCATAAACGGCCAGGGAAAGACAAATATCCTGGAAGCAATTTACATACTCTGCTATGGATCCTCATTCAGGACCAGTCATCTGAAAGAAGCTATAAACAGAAAAGAGGAATCATTCTCACTTAAAGCTTCATTTGAGGATGATATAGGCATAAAACAGAATATCTCAATATCATTTGATGGAAATAAAAGACTGATAGAAATAGATGGAAAGGAAATAAAAGACAGAAGAGAATTGATTTATTCTTTTCCTTGTATTGTATTCTCGCATGATGATATTGCATTCGTTAAAGGAGAGCCTTCTGAGCGAAGAATGTTCTTTGACCAGATGATGAGTCTCTATTCACCTGTTTTCTTTGATACACTCAGATCTTATAGAGCTATATTGATGCAGCGAAATGCAGCTATAAAAAGAGGTGGGTCACTGATTTCTCTTTATGATGAGCGTCTTGCTTTGTATGGTCTTGAGATAATGAAAGCAAGAGCGGAGGCTGTATGTGGATTCAATTCTGTTTTTCCGGATTTATTCAGAGAAATATCCGGAGAGGATATGAATGTAATTGTAAGGTACCAGCCATCATGGAATGGGATGGAAAGTGTAGATGAAATAAAGGAATATCTAGAGAAAAACTATGAGCGTGATATTTCCCTTATGACTACATCTTCAGGTCCTCATCGTGACAGATTTACCGTAATAGCGGATGACACTCCATTTCAGAATATAGGATCGACTGGACAGATAAGGCTTGCATCAATACTTTTCCGTATAGCGGAAGCAATTTATTTTACAAAGGAAAGTGGCAGAAAGCCTCTTCTTCTTATAGACGATGTGCTTCTGGAGCTTGATAGTGAAAGAAGAGGAAGAGTTCTTTCATCACTTCCTGATTATTCACAGGCATTCTATACATTTCTTCCTAGAGAGGATTATTTTGCTGATAAAAAGAATAATTCCATATTCTATAATGTGAAAAAAGGAGAGTATTACATTGAAGGATGTAAAGAAAATCAGTGAACTTCTCTCTGAGTATATGCAGAATGCTGAAATAAATTCAGCTGCAAGATATCATCGAGAATGGCCTATGATAGCAGGTGAAAGACTGAGAAAGGTCACTTCATTCTCTTCTTTTGATGATCATACGATATCTGTTTATGTAAAAGGTGCTGCGGCAAGATCACTATTAATGCTTGAAAAAGAAAGAATATTAAGGGACTTCAATAAGCGCTATAGTGATGTATTTGCAGATGATATAAGAATTGTGAGAATGCAGTGATTGTAATGTGTCTTGACGCCTGATGCCGTGTTTGCTACAATCCCATAATCGGATATAAGGCCATAAATTAAAGAAATTAATCGCTTTACAGCGTTAGATTTGGAGTAGATCAAATGAGTTACAAAGGGAAGAGAACCTATCATCCTAGCAAGATGAAGAGGACAAGAAAGTTCGGTTTCCGTGCAAGAATGGCTACAAAGGGTGGCCGTCTGGTACTTGCTCGCCGCAGAGCTAAGGGTAGACATAGCCTTACAGCCAGCGATGAGAAGAAGCCTTACTAAGAGAGAAATCATTAGGAAAAAAGAAGATATCGATCGCATTTTCAGGCTTGGAAAATCATATTCAGGTCAGGGAATGCGATTGATTAGTCTTGATAACTCTCTGGGTTTTGATAGACTCATAGTTATTCCTAAAAAGCACTTTGGTACTGCTGTTGAAAGAAACAAAGCCAGACGTAGGGCTAAAGAAATTTTCAGATGCTATGAGAAAAGGATAAATTCAGAGGAACCTATGGAAGATAAGGGTAAGGATTATATTCTTTTACTGTATCCTGGTAAGGTTTCCGGTTTTACCTTGCTTGAGTCCGGCTTCAAAGAGCTTATGGACAGGTCCTGCCGGAAATAATGTTCCACTTTCTTCTCATCAGCAGAGATTCCTATTCCAGCTTACGGATACAATTTCTTCCATCGAATAAGGAGTGAAGATGGATAGGAATACCATCATAGCAATTGTATTGTCAGTTATAGTCATAACAGTTGGAATGACAATACAGACAATGTTCTTCGCACCTGAGATTCCAGTGGATGCAGGAGTTGTAGAAGAGACTATTGAAGCTGATGTTTATCTTCCTGAAAGCGCATCGGGAAGCATAACAGCGACAGGAGATACTCCTGATTCAGCGCCATTTGATGTAACAGCTGGTGAATACACTATAACATTCAATCCAGAAGGGGCATCTATAAGCTCTATCAGACTCAATAATCATGATGATAATGGAAAGCCTGTTGAGCTTCTTTTCAAGGATGCTGATGATGCTAATGCATTTATGATGTATAGCGGAAAGGGATTATCAGAGTCTATAGATGATGTTTTCGCTTACAGCATAGCAGAGCACGGTACGCTTCCACTTACGATAGTAACGTTCACACGTTCATTCAGAACATCAGATAGTGATACGGATTTCATCATTGAGAAGAGATTTGCTATTCCTCAGAATGAAGAGTACATGTTCCAGATATCAGTATCATTCAAGGATGAGAATGGAAACAGGATTACTCCTATAAATGATGAAGGTGTTGCTTACACATTAGCATTCGGTCCTCAGATTGGTCCTGCCTTTGAGTCTATGTCAAATAACTATGATTATAGGAGGGTGTCCCTGAGGTATGATGATGAGAATAGAAGAGATGCAAGATTCAGTGATGGAATCTTCGCTTCAGATGAGGAAAAAACACTTGATTGGATTTCTCTTTCAGGTAAGTACTTTGCTTTTATTCTTATTCCAGATGATGATGTAACGATAGCCTCTTCTGGTGCTATTCAGTATACAAATGAAACAGGAGTGCCTCAGGAGGATATCGTTTATATTGAAAGAGCTGCTACAGCATCTGATTCATCAGATATCTATTCTTTCTATGCCGGACCTAAAGTAAAGAGAAATCTTACGATTTTCGAAAGCGGTGAAAGTGTATTCTCTGTAGATGGTCATGACATGAAGGATATAATCGATGGAAACTGGCTTTCCTGGCTTGAGAATATTCTTAACTGGCTTCTTCAGCTATTCCACAGGATAATCCCTAATTATGGTATAGCGATTATCCTTCTTACTATACTCATCAAGTTGCTGCTTCAGCCACTTGCAAAGAGGGGTATGGATTCTACTGCCAAGATGAGTGCTCTTGGTCCAAAAATCAATGAAATAAAGGAAAGATACCCTGACGATCCTGAAGCACAGAATGCGGCAATGGCTAAGCTTTATAAGGAAGAAAAGATAAACCCTATGGGCTCATGTCTTCCAATGCTTATACAGTTCCCGATATTCATCGCGCTTTATGGTCTTCTTAACACGAATTTCGATCTCCGTGGTTCGATGTTTATCCCAGGATGGATTCCTGATCTTTCTATACCAGATACGATTTTCACTCTTCCTTTTGCTATACCATTCCTTGGAAGCCAGATACATCTGCTGCCGATTCTTTATACTATCTCGATGATATTCTCCATGAAGATAACGCAGTCAGGAAGCCAGGCTGGATCACAGCAGGGAATGATGACATTCATGACTTATGGTATGCCTATCATTTTCTTCTTCATTATGTATAACGCACCATCAGGTCTTCTTCTTTACTGGTCAACTGTAAACGTAATCTCAATTGGGCAGCAGCTTTTCGTGAATAAAAAGAAAAAGGCTGTATATGAAGAGGAAATAGCTGAAAAGGATGCTATCAAGCAGGCAAAGAAAGATGCCAAGAGAAAGAACAGGAGAAAGTAAAAATGCATAAGGATTTTGAAGGCAGAACAGAGCAGGAAGCAATAGATAAGGCAATTGAAGAGCTTGGTCTTGACCGTGATGATTTTGATGTAGAGATTATCGAAAAGGAAAAGAAGGGGCTTTTCAGGAAGAGCAACGCTAAAATCAGAGTCTATTATGGTGATTCTGATGATTATGAAGAGGATGAATCTGAAGAGGAATATGAGGATAAAGAGGAGAATCGTGATCCTGAGCCTCAGAATGATAACGAAAGAAAAGTTGTTGAGTTTGTGAATACTCTCATTGAGAAGATGGGATATAAAGCAGAGACAACAATATCTTTCCGCCGCGATTCGAAGATTGGTCTTTCAATCCAGAGTGATGATTCTTCTATTATCATTGGAAGAAAAGGCAAGAATCTTGATGCTATACAGCTTATAGCCAATGTATATGCTGGAAATCTTGATCCTGATATCAAAGTGGTTATCGATAGCGAGAACTACAGAATGAGACATGAGGAGCAGATTATCCGTAATGCTTATAGAGTAGCTGAACAGGTCAAGAGAAGCGGAAGATCAAGGCTTCTGGATCCAATGAATCCGTTTGAGAGAAGACTTGTCCATACAGCTCTCAATGATGTTGAAGGCGTTGAGACAAAAAGCGAGGGAGAAGGTCTTTATAAACAAGTAAGGATTATTCCTCAGAAATAATCAAAGAAGCATTTAAAGTTATCAAAATGCAAAGATCTCCAGCTCGAAAGGGTTGGAGATTTTTCTCTCAGAGTACTCATGGATTGATTATGTATTCGATATTCTTTGCTTGACTAATAGAGCAATAGCAAATATCCTTTTACTGATAATGATTATTAATAAGGAAAGAATATCATGGAAAGAAGGAATACAATGCAGAAAGAGATAACATATTCAGCAGTGCAGTCCTTCGATGGACATCCAAGTGCTGATGATATCTATACGATAGTTTCAAAAGAGCATAGCACGATATCCAAAGCCACGATTTATCGCAATCTTGCATCATTATATGAAGAAGGGCGTATAGGAAAAGTGATTCCTGTCGGTGGAGAAGCCCATTATGATCATCGTGTTGATAAGCATCATCATGCATACTGCAGAAAATGCGGACATGTCATCGATGTTGCTGTATCATATAAAGAGCCTGAGATTGTAGCAGAACCTGAAGAAGAAGGTTTTATGATTACATCGCATGAGCTTATATTTGAAGGTATCTGCAGCAGATGCAGAAAAAAAGAGAAAGGAGAATGACTATGGAACTGAAGGGATCAAGAACAGAAAAGAATCTTCAGACGGCGTTTGCCGGTGAAAGCCAGGCAAGAAACAAGTATACATACTTTGCATCAAAGGCAAAGAAGGAAGGATATGAGCAGATTGCTGCCATCTTCCTTGAAACAGCAGATAACGAGAAAGAGCATGCAAAGCTTTGGTTCAAGTATCTTGAAGGTGGTGATATCAAATCAACAGCAGAGAATCTTAAGGCTGCAGCAGAAGGTGAGAACTATGAGTGGACAGATATGTATGCTGAGTTCGCTAAGGTAGCTGAAGAGGAAGGATTCAAGGAAATCGCAGCAAAGTTCAGAGGTGTTGCTGCAATTGAGAAGCACCATGAAGAGAGATATCTTGCCCTTCTCAAGAATGTAGAGGAAGGTCTTGTCTTCTCAAGAGAGGGAGATATGATTTGGAAGTGCAGAAACTGCGGACATATCGTAATCGGTAAGAAGGCTCCTAACGTGTGTCCAGTATGTGCACATCCACAGGCATATTTTGAGCTTGTAGGTCAGAATTACTGATTTTAAATCACATGGAAAAGACAGCATCCTGAGTGTTTATCCAGGGTGCTGTTTTTATTTTGGTTCTTCACGGAAAGTTAAGGGATGAAGAATAGAGATTGAAAAGAAGAGCATGTGAGTTCTAAAGTTTAGTTACCACACAAAACAGAAGGACTGACACATGCTCTTTGACCAAATTATAGCAAACAACCCATCTCTTCAACCCTATGAATACATCAGCACTGAAATAGCAGAATACGGAAAACACTGGTTTCTCCATCTCAAGAGCAACAGAGGGACAGAAGATGTGACATGTCCCTTCTGCAATAGTTCTGTCCATATCTGTGGCAACTACAGTATGCAGCTCAGGGACATGCCTATTTATCCTGGAACGAAGCAGGATATTGAGATAGCCTACCATCGATACAGATGCCAGAGGTGTGAAAGGACATTCAGTGAGGAGATCCCTTTCAAGCACTCGGAGACGAGGATAACCGAGCGTGCTGCTTCCTGGATAAGTGCATTCCTCCGCTTCAATATACCGATCTCCACCGTACAGAAGATCACAGGGGTGCACTGGGATACGATAAAGCGCATACACAAGGAGCTGATGGATGAAGCGATTGCCTCCAGGCAGAAGGAACTCAGGAAAGAGGGATACAAGCCAAAGCATCTGGCAGTGGATGAATTCGCCATCCACAAAGGGCACAGGTATGCCACATGCGTAATGGATCTTGATACAGGGGATGTGCTCTGGGTGGGGAAAGGAAGGACAAAGGCAGACTTCTCCATATTCTT
>CALXKJ010000006.1 GCA_944388955.1 uncultured Spirochaetaceae bacterium
TTCCGCTTTCCTTTTCACTTTTTTGTTCCTCCTGTGAAAAGGCCCATTTCATGTCTACCTTCAGGGGGTTAGTTCAAAACGGGGGGGGGTAAGCTATCATGTAGGAGGAATTAGTATGAAGAAAGTATTTGTTACTCTTCTTGCACTTTTCATGATTTTTGCATTTACAGCTTGTGATAACAGCATCCAGGAGCCTATTGACCCGCCAGCTGGATATACAGAGATTACGTCAGAAAACAATAACGTTGAGGCAATAAAAGCACTTATTGCGGATGAGTCTGTATTGGGTATTTGGTCAGAGAATCAGATTG
This sequence comes from uncultured Spirochaetaceae bacterium, assembly GCA_944388955.1. Taxonomy (GTDB): domain Bacteria; phylum Spirochaetota; class Spirochaetia; order Sphaerochaetales; family Sphaerochaetaceae; genus Ornithospirochaeta. The sequence goes on from CALXKJ010000006.1 coordinate 312, forward strand.
TAATTGAAACAAATGAGGCTCTTTCTGTTACCAGAAACTTTGGTTTCTACAATGTAGCTTTTGAAGCTGATTTGGAGGGAAAAGACCATCCGGTTTCAGATAACGAAACTACTGGTAAGACTCACGCAATCAACATCAGTGGAAATGATGTAACTGTTACAATTGAAAAAGTTAGTTTTAAGAATTATACACATGCACTGACAGTAAATGATGATAGTTCAGTGACACTTGTACTTGAAGATTCAAAATTTGATAATTGCTTCAAGGGACTTTATGCTGAAGGACTTGATAACCTTTATGTAGATGGTATTACCATGACTAATATGGGTATCGGCTCCGTTGCGTCTTCATCTGAAAATCCTACCGAGGCTGAAAAACAGGCAAGGTCTGGATCAGGATTTGATATTAATCAGGTAGAGGCAGGAGCTAAAATTTCGATTCTTAATTCTACTTTCAACGGCTGTGGAGACCCTGCAGATAAAGATAAAGCTGGTATTACATCTGGTGCTATTAAGATTAAGGTAAGAGGACCAGAGTATGAGCCAGACGCTAATGGCACTTTCAAATCTGTTGAAATAGATAACAACAAGTTCAGTGGTAACAGATATGATGTTGTACTTGGAACAAGCAATAAAACAGAAACCTATCCAGAGAAGCTTGCTAAAGAAACTACTATTCAGAATTGTTCACTCCAGGATAATTCCGGTAATAAATGGATAATCAAAGATGGTACGCTTGCAAAGGATGATACAACTGGCTCAGAGCAGAATTGATAATCCGCATTTCAATCCTTTTTTGAATAGATGATTTTTCCCCTCATTCATGACTCATTTGGATGAGGGGATTTCTGTTTTGTTTTCTATTGCTGGTTTTCTTGTGAGAATTCTTTCACAAGATTGATGAACTCCTCAATTCCACCTCGTATTGTTTTGTCTTTGTGGTAGACAATCCGCAAACGACGGCTGAAATCCATACCTTTGACAGAGAATATTGAGATGAATCCATTTTTGTATGCCTGTTCAATCAATCTGTAGGGTAGTACGGATATACCAATATCCTCCATTACAGCTTTCACGATTGCGGCTGTGCTTACAGATTCCCATATGGGCTCCACTCTGAATCCTATTCGCTCTGTTTCCCTGTCGAATATTGTCCTTGTTCCACTTCCTTGCTCACGTAAGAGGAAACGGCATTTTCTGAATACCGCAGGCTCTATGACTTCACCATCTTTGAAAGGACCGGATGATGAACATATCGGTACAAGTTTGTCATCAAGGAATTCCTCGCTGATGAGCACATTGTTTCTGGGAATACCTTCCATCAGCACGATATCCAGGGTGTTCTTCAGCAATCCCTCCTCCAATATACCTGATTGATTTATCAGGGCATGGATTTCCATCTTTGGATATCTGTTATGGAATTCTTTCACGAAGCTTGGGAGGAAGCATGTGCCGATTGTTATCGAAGTGCCTACGCGGAGAATACCTTCTTCATCCCAGCCCGATGTATTTCTTTCCATCTCATCGAGTATATCGATTGCTTTTCTGGCCGAAGCTGCAAAAGCTTTTCCCCCTTCAGTAAGCGTGAGCGATCTTCCAATCTTCTCGAATAGCTTTATGTTGTATTGCTTCTCTATTTCCTTCACAGCCTGGCTGACAGCGGGCTGTGTCATGTCCATTGTGATAGCTGCTTTTGTGAAACTGCATCCTTCGTCGACGATGCGGATGAGTATCTTCAGATTCCTTATATTCATAATATAAGTAAATACTTATGTTTATGATAATGTAAATATGATTTTACTAATCTTTTATAAAATAGTAGACTCATGCCATGAAAGAGAAAGCCCATAGATATCTTACGCTCTTCTTGACTACACTCGAGATTAGCGCATTCACATTCGGTGGTGGTTATGTGATTATCCCACTGATGAGGAAGACCTTCGTCGGAAAGCTGAAATGGATTGAAGACAGCGAGATGCTCGATCTTGCCGCTATAGCGCAATCATCACCTGGTCCTATTGCAGTCAATGCCGCGATTCTTATCGGTTATAAATCCGGAGGTATTCCTGGTGCACTGCTGAGCATATTGGGTGCTGTACTGCCGCCGCTGGTGATCATATCTATAATCTCTGCTTTCTATCAGGCATTCAGAAGCAATAAATATGTATCGATGTGCATGACTGCTATGAGCGCTGGTGTTGCCGCCGTTGTCATCGATGTGGTTATTTCGATGGTCATAGATGTCCTGAAGATGAAGAGACTCCTTCCGCTTGCGATGCTTGTAATCACATTCATTCTTGTCCAGTTCTTCAGCGTTAATATCATCATAATGATCTTCGCAGCTGGTGCTGTTGGTTACATTGATTATGCTTTGGGGAGGAAAAAGGCTAAATGATTTATCTTGAACTTCTCTGGAGCTTCTTCCAGATCGGGCTTTTCAGCATCGGTGGCGGTTATGCAGCTATGCCTCTTATCCAGCATCAGGCTATTGATATCCACAACTGGCTCACAATGCAGAGTTTCGCTGACATCATGACAATCTCACAGATGACACCGGGTCCTATTGCCATTAACTGTGCGACTTTTGTCGGTATACAGGTTGCGGGGATTCCTGGAGCTTTAGTCGCTACATTCGGCTGTGTGCTTCCGTCTTCTATTATCGTTACGCTTCTGGCGTTCATCTATTATCGTTTCAAGGGAATAGATGCAGTTCAGAGCGTGCTTAAAGGTCTCCGCCCAGCTGTTGTTGCTATGATAGCTACTGCTGGCTTATCTCTGATGGCTATGGCTTTCTGTGGCTCAGATACATTCACAAGTGATGTGAATATCGAGAATGTTATTCTTTTTATTGTCGCTTTGCTTGTTCTCAGGATATGGAAGCTTAATCCTATACTCGTGATGGTCTGTTCGGGAGTAATAGGGCTTCTTGCTGGTGTGATCCTATGATGATAAGAGGGGCCTCGGCCCCTCATCTCAATTTTTCAGCTCATCTCCGAGCTTGATGTCCCATACTTTACGCATCGCGTCTGTTATGCGGAGGACCCGGAGTGTTTCAGACCATGGCATTGAAGGTGGCTCAATCTTTCCTTCGGCTATGCATTTTGCGGCTTCCTGAAGCTCGTACTCGTAGCCGTTTATCAGATGGGTCACCTTTATTGTTTTCTTCAGCACCGGAGGCCTGTCGTTGGAGAATATCCTTATTTCCTCAGGATTATTGACATTTGTGACTTCAATATAGCCTTCTGTGCCATTGATGAATCCAAAACGATTGGAGTTGCACTCTGCATCGACTGTGAGTGTCGCTGTTGCACCTGAGTCGAATGAGAGCACGACAGTATTCCTTACGTCGACATTTCTGTCAGTCTTTGTGCAGAGGCCAGCCATTGATTTTATTTCATCGCCCTCGAGTGCCATAAGCGCGAAATTGAGAGGGTAGACTCCGAGATCCATCAGCGCTCCACCGCCAAGCTCCGGATTGGCTATTCTCTCCTTCTGAAGGATTCTATATGACAGATCCGCCGTGATACTTGTAACTCTGCCTATTATGCCTTCTTTTATTATGTCGTTGATGATTTTCCTTGAGGGCATGTATCTTGTCCAGATTGCCTCTGCGACATAGAGATTCTTCTCTTTTGCGAGATTGAATACTTCCCTTGCCTCGTCTTCGTTCATGCAGAAAGCTTTCTCAGCAAGTACATGCTTTCCATGATTGAGAGCGTTTATGATCTCTTTTTTGTGGTGGGAGTGAGGTGTTGCTATATATACCAGATCCACATCCTTGTCATTGTAGAGATCCTCGTATGAGCCATATGCCTTTCCCACTGAGAATTCAGAAGCGAAAGCCTTGGCTTTATCTTGGTCGCGTGAAGCAACAGCCTCGATTTTCATTGTCTCTGGCATTGCATTCATTACAGGTGCCAGTTTTGCTGCGATACCGCCGCATCCTATGATTCCTATTCTGAGCATTCAAGACTCCTTTTCTGGAAATTATAGCGTTTCTTTAGTTGTGTGCATAATGCAATGTTTCATATATACTCGTAAAAGAGGAGATTGCTGTGGAGTCCCTTTTTTCTGGTTTTCAGTCCCTGCTTGAATCGCTTTCCAGCGAGAAGGCAGAAAAGAACATCTCGGAAGCACTGAATTATGTCAGGCTTGATTTCAGGAATCTTGGAGAGATTATAGGTCTTTACCATCCTTTGGAAGTGCTCAAGATGGCTTCCTGGGAAGAGAGACGCATAGTAAGAACAAAAGCACATGACCCATTCGCTTCAGCTTCCGCGAGGCTTATGCCTGTTCTCCTTCAGTCAATCGTGCAGAGTACTTGCTTTGATGTTTCAAAAGGCATTTCATCAAATAGAGCAATCAAGGAGCGTGACTGGAGCCGCGTCAAGCAGCTTGTCGATGATGTCTCCAGAAGGCTTATAAGATGTCTTGAGAATTACACCGTTCTTGCTTTCAAAACGGAGAGAATCAGAAAAGAGGATGCCGAGCTTTTCCGAGATGCGCTATTCAATGAGATATTCCCTCCAGAGGAAGATACGGACAGAATAGAGAAGCTGTCATATATTGCATGCCTTGTGATGGAATCAGGGGGAAAAGACTGCTCTGAGCGCTATGGCGTGATTGCGGAGGAGATGACAGATGGCATGTATCGCATCTCGAAACGCGCTATAGAAGGTATAGATAAGCTTTCCGAGGATATTTCAATATATAAATCCGAGATGGAGACGCTTATTGCCCAGTTCAGAGTGTCGCATCCTGATACGACGCTGTCAGAAGATGACATCAGAAGCAGGATTGTAAGGGAGCAGGGCTGGGAGGATCGTGTATCCAGGCTGGCAGGAGAGCGTGATGGCTATGATCTTTATCGTCCAGATTTCGCTTGCAATCTCCCTTCGAATACATATAAGGTGCTTTCGGCAGCTCCCGGTACACTCGATATAAACGAGATGATGCTCAAAGGTGTATGGCCTGCGTCGATTTATCCATTCCTTCATTTCGGTGATATGTACTTCACATTCGTTGGCTCGCATCTTCAGACATATAGTACGAGAATATTGCAGGAAACTGCTGGCATGCTGCTCAGATACAGTGATGCCGCGAAGGAAGGCTGCCTGAGAATATTCACAGAGACAGATGAAGAAGATGTATATTCTTTCGATGGCAATAAAGTGGACATGGTACTTCTTTCATCGCTGGAAGAAGTGAATGCATTCACATCCCCTGAGCTTTATTCCTCTAGGATCATGAGACGTAGCGAAGAGCTTAAGACCAAACCCAGGATTGGGCATAAGATGCTCTTCGTTGATCCAGATAGCTTTGAAATACTTCATGATAATGGAAACAATGTATTCTCCACATCGCTCTACTTCCTCGTCAGATCATCTGAGAATGCAGATGAGAGGAGAGCTTTCTACTCAAAGATATTCGGAGAGCTGGAGATGCCTCAGCCAAGTGAGTATGACGTACTGCTTGAGGCTGATGAGAAGGCTGAGGAAGAAAAAGATGAGGAACTTCTTGATGACAGCACAACCGATGAATATGAGTATGAAGAGGCTGATGATGACGAGAAGGCCAAGGAGATTGAGGCGAAGGAGAAAGCTTTAGAGGAAGAGCTGCCACCTGCATATGAGGACTACGAGAGAAGCGTGGAAATCGAGAAATTATGCGATAAATATGCTCTTACGAGTGATATCATCAAACGCGACGAGGAAATGGATGAGGAATCTGAAGAGTATGAGCGCGAGTTCGATGATGATGAATTCGAGGATGATGCTTCCCAGCCTGATGATTATGAGCCTGATGATATCCCTGTAGAGGAAGAAAAGCTTTATGATGAGGCTGAGAGAGATGACACATACGCTACGGAAGATGATCCTGATCAGCTTGATTTCCTCGATGAGCTTTTCTCCGACGAGGAAAGACTCGAAGATGAGGAGCTTGTAGAAGAAGACGCGGAAGACTTCCAGAAGAGCGAGAATGAGGCTGAAAGTTTTGCGCATGATATAAAAGCTCCGACAGTATTTGCTGCAGGAGAAGCAGAAGAGGCTGATGATCCTCTCCAGGCAACAGACAGTAAGAGTACTCCTGATACATTTGATATCTTCTCTGTGCTGAGAAAAACTCCTGCTGTGGATGAAACAGCAGAAACCCCGCTTGAAGAATCTGATACTCCAATAGAGGAAGCCACAGCAGAAGAGTCTCCCGCAGATGAGGATGTTTTTGTCGTAGAGGAGGATTCTTCCTTTGAGATGAAAGCTCCGGCAGAGGAGGAAGCCCCAGCTGAGGAGGAAGCTCCAGCTGAGGAGGAAGCTCCAGCTGAGGAAGAAGCTCCGGCTGAGGAAGAAGCTCCGGCTGAGGAAGAAGCTCCGGCTGAGGAGGAAGCTCCGGCTGAGGAGGAAGCTCCGGCTGAGGAGGAAGCTCCGGCTGAGGAGGAAGCTCCGGCTGAGGAAGAAGCTCCGGCTGAGGAAGAAGCTCCGGCTGAGGAAGAAGCTCCGGCTGAGGAAGAAGCTCCAGCGGAGGAAGAAGCTCCAGCGGAGGAGGAAGCTCCAGCGGAGGAAGAAGCTCCAGCGGAGGAGGAAGCTCCAGCGGAGGAGGAAGCTCCAGCGGAGGAGGAAGCTCCGGCTGAAACGACTAGTTCTTTAATAGATAAAGGTCTGATACATGAGGAAGCTGGAGTCTTTGTCATGGGAGCCCCTGACAAAACACCTGATTATCCTGGAATCATAGGAAATATAGTCAGGAAAGTGGGTAATGGCAGCAGATTCGGTGCATTCCTTGCAGAATCAGACGCATATATGATTGATTATCTTGAGAAAATCATACAATCGAGCTGGGAGAAGCAGAAGGCTGACGGCAAGGACAAGATGTTCTCAATCTTTGATTATTCGCTTTCTATTCTTGTTGCGGCTGATAAAGTCAAGGATGAGCTTAGAAAGGAAGAGCTTCTCAATAATGCGGGAGCGGTTATGTATTCCAGAGGAAAGGATTCATGGACAGCTCTTGTTCTTTCGATTGATAAGGATTTCACGCTTCAGGATGCATATGAGTGTAACATCTCTCCTTCGTCATTCTCTCCTTCAAACTGGAAGATCTGCCGCGTGATAGGCGAGCAGCTCATGAGGAGAGGAAGATGATGGATCTGAAAGTCCGTTTTGACAAAGCTCTGGAGATTGCGGATAAGGCTTCTGCTTTTCTTCTTTCGCATGAGAACCTCAGAAGCGAAATCAGTGAGAAGGGTACAAATGATTTCGTGACTGTCGCAGATAGGAAATGCGAGGAGCTTATCATATCCTCTATTCTTGAGGCCTTTCCCTCTGATTCGATATTCGGAGAGGAGAGCGGGAGGCATGGTGGCAGCAGAAACAGATGGATTATCGATCCAATTGATGGCACTGTGGATTTCATGTCTTCCTTCCCTGATTACACCGTCTCAATAGCCTTTGAGGATGATAATGGTATCGCTTTCGGCGTTGTCGCTGTGCCAAGACAGCATGAGGTATTCTCTGCATTCCGAGGGCAGGGCGCATTCCTCAATGGTAAGAGAATTCATACAGACGAGAGCACTCCAGTCTCGGAAACTGTAGCGATTCTTGTTCCCCCGCATCGCTATCATAATCTTCTAGATGGTTATATGAAGCAGATGAGACGTTTCTATGAGACTGTCTCTGATATGCGCTCTCTCGGTTCTGCTGCTATATCGTTATGCTATGTCGCATCAGGAAGGGTGTCGATGTATTATGAGCTGGGTCTTCATCTTTATGATATTGCCGCCGGGCTTGTAATCCTCAGGGAGGCTGGCGGAAAGGTAACGCTTCTTTCTGATGATGAGGACTGGCTTGATGTTGCTGCGTCATGTACGGCATACCATGACAGGATGATGGAGATTATCAATGATTAAAGCTGTGCTTTTCGATTTTGACGGTACTGTCGCTGATTCATCCGAAGGTATCTTTCATACAGCTCTCTTCACTGTTGATAAACTCGGCATAAAGAAGACTTATACAGATGAGGAACTCCGCCGTTTCGTCGGTCCACCATTGAGGCGTTGTTTTGTCGAGGCATTCAATCTTGATGAGTCGTTTCTGGATGATGCAGTGAGAATATATAGAAAGGAGTATAGTCAGACAGGGATGCTTATGATGCACCTCTATCCTGGCTTGGAGAAGCTCCTTATAGAACTGAAGAAGCTTGGCATAAAGACTGGTATTGCTACATTCAAGACAGAGAGCCTTGTCAGGAAATGCCTTGCTAATTTAGGTATCCTCCACTATTTCTCTACCGTCCACGGCTCTGATGAGAAGGGGACTTTTTCCAAAGGTGATATCATAAACATGACGATTTCTGAACTCGGGGAGCAGCGTGAGGATATACTCATGGTTGGTGATACCGAGAACGACAGGAAGGGAGCCGCGGATGCAGAAGTGATGTTCCTTGGTGTCACTTATGGATTTGGCTTTGATGAGAATACAGAGGGCTTCGATACAGTTTCCTCTGTTCCGGATATACTTGATTACATTCTTAGGAGGAATATTATGATTGAACGCGTAGAGACAACAGCAGCACCTGCTGCTATCGGGCCATACAGCCAGGCTGTTAAAGCAAATGGCATGGTATTCGCTTCTGGACAGATTCCTATCGACCCTGCAACCGGTACGATAAAAGGTGAGAGCGCTGCAGAACAGGCGGAACAGGTCTTCAGGAATATCAAGGCTGTGCTCAAGGCTGCCGGTACTGATATCACAAAAGTCGTGAAAGCAACAGTATTCCTTAAGAGCATGGATGATTTCGCTTCTGTTAATGAAGTCTATGCTAAAGCTTTCAGCGAGGCTCCTGTGCTTCCTGCCAGATCGGCTGTGGCTGTGAAGACGCTTCCGAAAGATGTTCAGGTTGAAGTTGAAGTCATAGCTCTAGCATAAACTATGCTGTTTTCCCGAAGCTTCCAGCCTGAGTTCTGGAAGCTTTTTTGCATGCAAAATGCATGAATATCCTATTTTGTGAAAATATTACTGATGAAGCAGGATTTTCTGTTGACTTGCATTCCCTCTTCCTTTACCGTTTGAGCATGGAAAGAGCAAAGAGACATCACCACCATGCAGTTTTCAGATCATGAAAGCCATGATGGGATTTTCTATAACTCAGGGATCTCCGTGGCGAGGTCCTTTTTTATTTTCTTAGGAGGCGTTATGGACGGAAGGATTATCGTAGCCATACAGAAGAGCGGGAGACTTTCAGAGAAGAGTCTTGAGATGATCAGGTCATGCGGTATTGATTTCTACGCAGACAGCAGGGCTCTGAAAGCCTCAGCTTCAGGATTCCCGCTGGATTTCCTCTTCGTGCGTGATGATGATATCCCAGGGTATGTATCAGATGGAGTTGCTGATATAGGCATAGTTGGCAGAAACGAGCTGGATGAGTCGGGAATTGAGCTTGATGTGATACGGGATCTCGGCTTTGCATCATGCCGGCTCTCGATAGCTGCACCACCATCATTCCCATATAGCAATCTTTCATCACTTGAAGGAAAGCGTATCGCGACGTCCTATCCGCGTATTCTTGAATCCATACTTTCCTCCAACGGCGTGAAAGCCATACCGGTTGTAGTAGCTGGCTCTGTTGAGATTACAGTTGATGCTGGAATTGCAGACGCAATAGCTGATCTTGTGTCTACCGGAACGACGCTGAAGATGAATGGCCTTGAGGAAAAGGAATGCATTTATCGCTCTTCCGCTGTTCTTGTTGCCCGTCCTGATATGGATAGCTGCAAGAAAGCGATTCTCAATAGTCTTCTTGAGCGTATGGATGCTGTCATGCTTGCCCGTCACAAGAAATATATTCTTTTCAATCTTCCGAAAAACAAGCTTCAGAAAGCTGCTGAGGTTATTGGCGGCATGAAAAGCCCTACGGTGACGCCCCTGATGGATGACAATTGGATTTCTGTGCAATCTGCAGTTGATGAAAACCGATTCTGGGCAGTATTCGAGGAATTGAAGGCCCTTGGAGCGGAAGGAATACTCGTGATGAATATCGAGAAGATGACGGAGTGATTATGCTTGATTTCCTTGATTTTGATGAAAAGCTTCTCAGACGGCCCGCTGACAGCAATCCTGAACTCAGGAATACTGTCATGAATATTATTGATGATGTGAAAAAACGCGGGGATGAGGCTCTCTTTGATTATGCCGCTAGATTTGATGGGAAGATTGAATCACTTTTCATCTCTCGTGATGAGATAGAGAAAGCAAGAGACGCAGTTCCTGACGATCTTAAGAAAGCTATTGACATGGCAATGTGCAATATAAGGCGATTCCATGAGGCTGAAATGCCACAAGGTGAAACTGTAGAGACAGCAGAGGGCGTCGTGTGCTCACGCCGTATCGTCCCTATATCGCGATGCGGTTTGTATGTTCCGGGTGGAACAGCGCCTCTTGTATCCACAGTGCTTATGCTTGCAGTTCCCGCCTCCATTGCCGGATGCAGGGAAATCATGCTGGCAACACCGGCAAAGAATGGCAATGTAGATCCTGCCATTCTGTACGCGGCATCGGTTTCGGGTGTCACGAGTATCCTCGCAGTCGGAGGTGCTCATGCTATCGCGGCTATGGCTTATGGCACAGAAAGCGTCAAACGCTGTGATAAGATTTTCGGGCCCGGCAACAGCTTTGTCGCGGAAGCGAAGAAGATTGTCTCAGAAGACACCGCGATTGATATGGTTGCAGGTCCGTCGGAGGTCATGGTTGTCATAGACAGGACATCGAATCCTGTATATGCCGCTTCCGATCTCCTTTCACAGGCTGAGCATGGCAGAGATAGCCAATCGATGCTTGTCATCAGGGCAGATGACAGAGCGGAAGCTGAAGCTATTTACGGCAAGGTCTATGAGGCAGTTAATGCTGAGCTTGATCAGATAGGACGCCATGAGTTCATGCTGCCATCGCTCTCGCACTCATATGCTTTCCCTGTCTATAGTGATGAAGAAGCGTTGAATGTAGTGAACAGCTATGCGCCAGAGCATCTTATTATCAATACAGTAAACGCTGATGCGCTCTCTGAAGGTGTGGAGAATGCTGGCTCGGTCTTCATCGGTCCATATTCGCCTGAGTCCGCTGGGGACTACGCCTCAGGCACAAACCACACACTTCCAACTTCCGGCTGGGCTATATCTTCTTCCGGCGTCTCCGTTGATTCCTTCATAAAGAAGATAACAGTGCAGAAACTTACGAGAAAAGGCCTTGGGAATATAGCTGGAGCAATCCTTCGGCTCAGTGAGGCGGAAGGCTTACGAGCCCATGGATATGCAGTGGAGGTCAGACTCAATGATAAATGAGCTTCTCAACCCTTGGGTGCGTGACCTTGTTCCATATAGCACAGCACGTGATGAATTCTCCGGTGAAGCATCTGTCTATCTCGACGCAAATGAAAGCTGGTATGGGGACGGAGTCAACAGATACCCCGATCCGTTCTGCCGCGCTTTAAGACGGAAAATAGAGGAAAAGCTCTCAATTCCTTTTGATATGAGTGCGATAGGAAATGGCTCAGACGAAGTGATAGACCTTCTTATCAGGATGTTCTCAGCACCGGGGGACTCTATCCTTATTTCCCGCCCGACATATGGCACATATTCAGTTTTCGCTAGGGCAAATGGCGTGAATGTTATCAATGTCCCGCTTCTGCCGACATTGGATTTGGATGTTGATGGCATTCTCAGGACAATTGCTGAGAAGAGACCGAAAATCGTATTTGTATGTTCTCCTAACAATCCTACAGGGAAGGTATATCCGATAGAAGAAATCAGGACGATTGCTGATAACAATCCTTTTATAACAGCTGTCGATGAAGCATATTCAGACTTCGCTGATGGCTTTGTATCGGCTATGACACTGATTGAATCCAATCCGCGCATCGCGGTACTCAAGACGTTCTCGAAAGCATATGGAAAAGCAGGTGCACGGCTTGGGCTTCTTGTTTCCCATCCTGATATCCAGAAGGCATTCATGAAACTGAAAGCACCTTATAACGTTTCTCTGCTTAGTCAGCGCGAAGGCCTTGAAGCACTGTCTGATGAGGACTTTGATGCGCGTGTAAATGATATAGTAAGGAGGCGTAACGAATTCTCAAAGTATCTCGGAACGCTTCCATATGTCATCAAAGTATATCCGTCGGAGGCTAATTTCATTCTTATCCGTGTCCCCGATGCGGTAGCTCTTTATGATTACCTTCTTTCTCTTGGAATCGTAGTACGCAACAGGTCTTCTGAGCCATTATTGGAGAACACGCTCCGTATAACCATAGGATCGGAAGATGAGATGAGAACTCTGAAGGAGGCACTCGATGCATATAAAGGATAAGAAGAAAGTCCTTTTCATAGACAGGGATGGTGTGATTGTCAAAGAACAGCAGGTGGATTCATATGAGAAAATCGAATACATCCCGCATGTCTTTGAAGCACTTCGTACCATATCCGATAAAGAAGATTATCTATTTGTGATGGTGTCGAACCAGGATGGTGTCGGTACTCCATCATTCCCATATGAAAGCTACATAGGGCCGATGGAGAGAATTCTTGAGACTCTTCGCGGCGAGCGCATCGTGTTTGATGATATCAATGTGGATTTCTCAATGCCTGAGGATGACGCGCCAACAAGAAAACCAAAGACGGCGATGATTGATCGCTATAGAAGTGATGAATATGATATGGCAGCATCTTTCATGGTCGGAGATAGGCTTACCGATATGCTCCTGGCAAAGAATATGGGATGCCGAGGATTCCTTCTTGATAAGTCCCTGGACATCCCTGATGAGTTAAAAAACACAGTAGCGCTTCAGACTGACAGCTGGCTTGATATCTCAGCTTACCTTGCTGGTGATGAGAGCCTCAGGATAAGAAAGGCGGTAGTAAGGAGGAAGACAAGGGAAACTGATATAGAGGTTTTACTGGCGCTTGATGGCACAGGCAGTGGTATGTACACCACAGGCATAGGATTCCTCGATCATATGCTCAGCCAGATTATCCGCCATTCGCGTTTTGACATCGAAGGTCGCACGATAGGTGATCTTGAGGTGGATGAGCATCATACCACGGAAGATACAGCAATCGCGCTTGGCGAGGCTGTACTTGAAGCGCTCGGGGACAAGAGAGGCATAGAAAGGTATGGAAGCGAGGCTGTGATGATGGATGATACAATCGCTTTCGCGTCGATAGATTTCTCAGGCCGTCCTGATTTCATTTTCGATGCGTCCTTCACCATGGAAAGAATCGGGACATTCCCCTCGGAGCTGATACGCCATTTCTTCCGCTCGTTCAGTGCGGCAGCAAAGTGCAATCTATATCTTTCAGCAAGAGAGGGTGGAGACAGCCATCATACCGCGGAAGCGCTATTCAAGGCTTTTGCCCGCGCTATGCGGAAAGCTGTGAAGAGAATTCCGGGAGACAGTGCTCTTCCAAGTACAAAGGGGCTTCTATGATAGCAGTCATCCGTTATAATGCGGGGAATATAAGGTCAGTGCTCAATGCTCTCAGCCGGCTTGGTTATGAGGGGGTGCTTACAGATGATCGAGATACAATACTCTCTGCCTCCCGTGTGATCTTTCCCGGTGTCGGCGAGGCGTCGTCTGCGATGAGCTATCTCAGAGAGCATGGACTGGATAATGTGATAAAGTCGATAGAAGCGCCATTTCTCGGTATATGCCTTGGTATGCAGCTTATGTGCTCATCATCCGACGAGGGAAATACCGAGTGCCTCGGGATTTTCCCCGATCGCGTAAAGCTCTTCCCCTCGGGCCGGGGCTATAAGATTCCGCATATGGGCTGGAATACAATTGAGAAGAAGCCCTGTGATTTCTTCGCCGGGAATCGTGAAGAGGAATATATGTATTTTGTTCACTCATATTATGTACCATATTCGGAATATTCTATTGCAACAACGATGTATGATGATATCTGCTTCACTTCTGCTATGCAAAAAGACAACTTCATCGGTATGCAATTCCATCCCGAGAAAAGCGGAGAATCCGGAGCGAAGCTTCTTAAAGGATTTCTGGAGGGTGCCTCATGATTGTCATACCCGCAATAGATATCATAGATGGCTCTGTTGTCAGGCTCACTGCAGGTGATTATTCACGGGTTTACGATTACAGTATTACGCCTGTTGAGGCTGCAAAACGTTTTGAAGATGGTGGGCTTGAGCATCTTCATGTTGTTGATCTTGATGGGGCTGAAGGTAAGGGCAGGCGGAATCTTAAGACGCTCGAGAAGATTGCAGCAGCTGTATCGATGAAGATTGATTTCGGAGGTGGTGTACGTAGCGCTGATGACGCCGCGGCTGCATTTTCTTCCGGTGCCTATGCTGTGAATATAGGCTCAATGGCAGTGAAGAATCCTGAGGAGACCAGAAAGCTTGGAGAGAAGTATCCTGGGCGGATCATCATCTCAGCAGATGTGAGAGGCGACTCAGTTGCTATCTCCGGCTGGAAAGAAGACAGCGGACTCTGCGTTATTGATTTCCTTTCGCGTTGCATTTCTGATGGCATCGCTTTCGCAGCTGTCACTGATATCTCTCGTGATGGAATGATGAGCGGTCCGTCGTCCGGTCTTTATAGAAAGCTCATTGATAAGCTTCCTTCGCTTAAGCTTATCGCGTCAGGCGGGGTTCGGGATAAAGCTGATCTTCTCAATCTTTCTGAGCTTGGTGTATATGGCGCCATAGTCGGAAAGGCATACTATGAAGGTTTCCTGACGATAAAGGAAATGAAGGAGGCTGAATGCTCGCGCGTAGGATAATCCCATGCCTGGATGTGAAGGATGGACGTACTGTGAAAGGGGTGAATTTCGTAGCCCTCAGGGATGCAGGTTCTGCGGTGGAGCTTGCAGAAGCATATTCAGCAGCAGGTGCTGATGAGCTTGTCTTCCTCGATATAACAGCAACAAATGAGCGGAGAAAGACAATAACGGATCTTGTACGCGAGAGCGCGAGACGGATATCTATACCGTTTACGGTTGGAGGCGGTATCAGGAATGAAAGTGACGCCGCAGCTATTTTGGATGCTGGTGCTGATAAAGTCTCCGTGAATTCAGCGGCTATAAGAGAGCCTGATCTGATTTCGCATCTTGCTGGGCGCTTCGGCTCGCAATGTGTTGTCCTTGCCCTTGATGCGAGAATGAATAAGAACCTTCCTTCTGGCTATGAAGCTGTGGTCGATGGTGGAAGAACTCCGACGGGGCTTGATGCACTTGAGTGGGCAAAAAGAGCCGAAAGTCTTGGAGCTGGGGAGATTCTTCTTACATCGATGGATAAAGATGGTACGAAAGACGGCTTTGAGTTATCGCTGACAAAGCTTATAAGCACATCGTGCGGCATTCCTGTAATCGCATCAGGAGGTGCTGGAAGTAAAGAGGATTTTCTTGATGTCTTTGAGGAAGGAAAGGCTGATGCTGCATTAGCAGCTTCTGTCTTCCATTTCCATGAGATAGAGATACAGGAACTGAAGACGTTCCTTCGTGCAAACGGTATTGCCGTGAGATAGGAGGTGTGTATGGAAATTGATTTCAGAAAAGGCAATGGGCTCGTTCCTGCAATAGTGCAGGATGCTATTACAGGCAAAGTGCTGATGCTTGGCTACATGAATGAGGAAGCATATAGAATCACAAAGGAGAAGAGGCTTGTCACTTTCTTCTCTCGCTCGAGGAATGTTCTCTGGACAAAAGGTGAGACAAGCGGCAATTATCTCAAGCTCCGCGATATGCTTATCGATTGCGATAAAGATACGATTCTTGTGAAGGCGATTCCGTCAGGTCCTGTATGCCATACAGGTGCTGATACATGCTTCGGAGAGAATAACAGACCTCAGGATGCGGAAGGCGATTCATTCCTTTTCTACCTTCAGGGTGTGATTGAGGACCGCAAAGCACATCCGCAGGAAGGCTCGTACACAAATAAGCTTTTCTCACGCGGTATCAACAGAATTGCGCAGAAAGTCGGGGAAGAGGCAACAGAGCTTATCATAGAGGCCAAGGATGATAACAAGGAGCTCTTTCTGGGAGAGGCTGCCGACCTCATGTATCACTATCTAGTGCTTCTTGTTCAGAAAGGCTATAGCCTCAGTGAAGTGATTGATGTGCTGAAATCCAGGCATAAAAGATAAGCCGCACCTTTCGATGCGGCCCTCTTTCAGACAGAAGCTGGTATCGGTCTGACTTTCTTCCGGTAGACGTAGATGAAGAAGAGTATCGAGAGAGTAAGACCGACGCCTTCTGCTGTGATGAACGCGAACCATACGTTCTCCAGAATACCTGTAGCGGCGAGGAGCGAAGCGACAGGGAGAAGCACGACAAGCTGTCTGACGATTGAGACAATCATTGATGCATATCCGATTCCAGTAGCCTGGAAAAGTGACGTAAGGCTTATTGATATAGCAGCTGGAATGAAACAGAGCGAGATAATCCGCAGTGCTGGAACTCCGATCTTGTCCATTTCCGCAGAAGCTGCGAAGAATGACAGAAGAACCTGCGGGAGAAGCTGGAAGATCATGAAGCCAACGACCATTACGATTACGGAAATGAGAAGGCCAACGCGGAGTGTTTTCATCATTCTTTCCTTCTTCTTCGCGCCATAATTGAATGCGATGATAGGTATCATACCTGTCTGAAGTCCGAATACTGGCATGAAGATGAATGACTGAAGCTTGAAGTAAACGCCAAGGACGGAAACCGCAGTTGCAGAGAAGGCAATCAGGATTGAATTAAGTGCGCTCACCATTATCGTGCTGACACTGTTCATGATGATAGTGGGGACACCTACTGCATAGATTTCCTTGATAATCCTACCTGATGGTCTGAAATGCCTGAAAGAGAAGTGAAGCTTCACGAATTTGTTCCTGCTGAGGAAGTAGAGTGCGGCGAACATTGATACGATCTGGCCGATTACAGTGGCAATCGCGGCACCGCTGACACCCATTCCAAACGCGAAGATGAAGACTGGATCGAGGATTATATTCGTAATAGCGCCAAGCGACTGAGTGATCATCGGATGGATTGAGTCGCCTGTTGCCTGCATGATTCTCTCTGCGGTGATATCAATGAAGATACCGAAAGAGAATATAAGGCATATACCCGCATACTGCGTTGATAGCTTCAGAAGCTCAGGATCATCTGTGAATAGGGAGAGGAAAGGCTTTGTTCCGAAAATGCCGAAGAGAGCAAAGAGAAGCCATGTGACAAGAGCGAGGAAGATTCCGTTATCCGCGGCTTTCTCAGCTTCGTCATGCCTTCTTTCGCCAAGTTTCCTTGCAAGGTACGAATTGACGCCGACTGCGGTTCCGATTCCGAAAGCAATCATCAGATTCTGCAATGGGAATGCCAGTGATACGGCTGTCAGCGATGCTTCCGATACTCTCGCGACGAAGATTGAGTCAACGACATTGTAGAGTGCCTGGATGAGCATGCTGAGCATCAATGGCAACGATATTTTCATGATAAGCCTTGGGATAGGTTCATATCCCATGATATTCTGCTTGACTTCTGTTTCCATGGAATATGGATATAACTGATAAAAGAATATATTGCAACTCTATAGGGAAGATGATTCTATTTCACATTCTCATCGTATCGTGTATATTGGAAACGAGGGCTGCCGGCCCTGTTTTGCAAATTCCAGAAACGGAGGCGAGTCATGATAGTTTCCAAATTCGGTGGAAGCAGTGTTGCAGATGATATTCAGATAAGAAAGGTAAAAGAGATACTCGAGAGCGATGATAGACGCCGCATTGCTGTTGTATCAGCTCCAGGCAAGAGAAATAAGGAAGATCAGAAAATCACGGATCTACTTTATAAATGCAATAGCATGGTTCAGAAAGGACAGACATGCCGTCCTGTATTCAATGAGATCTCAAAGCGATTTGTTCAGATAGCCCAGAAGCTCCATATCGATGATGTGAAGGTCTCAGAGAAGCTTGACGATATAAGATGCATGATAGATGCCGGCCGTGGTGCTGATTACGCAGCTTCAAGAGGGGAGTACCTCTCAGCTCTTATAATCAGTGAGTTCCTTGGCTGGGAATTCCTTGATGCCCAGGATGTCATCGTTATTAACCAGGATTCGACAGTCAATGAAACGACATATCAGAAACTTGCAGAGAAGCTCGCCCCTGAGAAGAGATATGTGATTCCTGGTTTCTATGGGGAGACAGAGCAGGGAGTGCTTAAGACATTCACACGCGGTGGTTCTGACATAACAGGCTCAATTGTAGCAAGAGCTGTGAATGCGGAGCTTTATGAGAACTGGACTGACGTGTCTGGCATTTACCGCGCGGATCCCAGAATCGTGGAGGATGCTGAAGTCATTCCGGAGCTCTCATACAAGGAAGTGAGAGAGCTTTCTGATGTCGGTGCCACAGTCTTCCATGAGGAAGCGATTGCCCCGATTTACGGAATGGGAATCCCTATTGTCGTCAAGAACACGAATAAACCGGAGGATCCTGGTACAAAGATTGTTTCCTCTGATGATATCAAGGGACCTTGTGGCGTTTCAGCCCGTGGCGGACTGTCTCGTATAAGACTTAGAAAACTCATGCTATTCAAGAAGTATGGAATGAGGCATGCACTTCTTACGATGCTCCATATCTTCGGCATCAGACCATGCTATTCGCTTTTCGGCATTGACAGCATTGTCTGGTTCTTTGATTCTAAGATGGCAAGTGACAGCGTGTGCCAGGCCATGTGCGAGCGTCTGACAAAGGAATTCGGGCTGGATGCAATCACAGTAGATCATGGTCATGCGATTCTCGGTATTGCCGGTGGTGATATGGATACATCCGATGTATATCTTGATGCGGCAACCACGCTGAGAGAGAGCAATATCGAGACGACATTCGTGAACTATGGCTCCTCCGATGCCTCTGTTCTTATAGGAATAAAGGAAGAGCAGGCTGCGGATGCGGTAAAGGCTGTCTATAAGAAGCTGTTCTCCTGATTTAACGTAAAAGATTCAATAAAAGTGGCCAGCTGTCTTTGCTGGCCACGATATTTCTGATAAAGGGCAGGCTACTTATTCTTTCGTTACGGTGTAGATTGTTTCACCATCTGCTGTAGTAGAAGTAGTTGTGTAGCCTTTTTCCATGAAACTATTTCCTTCACCTTCTGCTGCATTATCTGCAGGATCGAAATTTACAAATTGTCCACCAGTAACGACAATTGTAGCTGTTCCATTTTTTCTGTTATCATCATAGAGATTCAAAACAAATTCATATGGCTTACTTGGATCACCTGGATAAACCTGCTGTATTGAGTATTTTCCACCTTTTATCTCGGCAGAACCCTGTGACACATAAACCGAATGGATATTGCCAATGAACTCTCCGTTCTCTATGGTAAGCTTTCCTTTATCCTGAACATCAACGGCATAGCAATCATCCCTAAGTGCTGCGATCTTACCTTCACCTGTGATTGTAAGATTGCCATTTTCGTGAACCGAAATGATTGACCAATTACCCGCGCTTTCATTCCAGATTGCTGTTGAGTTTGACAAAGTCTTACCATTCATATCGAGTGTTACTGCTCTTCTGACAACAAGCGGAGCTTCTACATTGATATCTTTATCGAGCATAACTATATCATCTGTTCCCTCAAGGGCAGATACAAGATCTTCGTACGTTGAAACACTCGCTGTTGTGACAGTATTATCGTCGCACGATGCCAATACAGTCATGAGAAGCGTTAGAACAATTAAAAATACTGAAATTCTGTGAGACTTCATATTTACCTCCTGTAAGCCTGTATTTGTATTGTACAGTACCGGGGGGGGGTAGTAGCAAGCGTATAATTGCCCTTTTACCCAACAACTTAAAGAAAGTTTTATGTGCTTGAATCAGTGTATTCTTATTAAATTCCAGAATGGATATTGGAATCTTATATCCTTTTCGGCAGGGTAGTCTCCTGCTGCTTTACTTATAGAAACTCTGATATTCCAAGGGACGACTATACCATGTTCTTGGAATCAGACTGGAGTTTAGAGCAATCAAATTGACAGAAAGAATGCAGCTACCGAAGCAGCTGCATCTCTTCGAATCCTCTAAGATTAGCGGATTCTTACCTCTGTATCGAGATCGAAGAATCTTGCCTTCTCCATATTCACGATAAGAGCTACCTTCTC
This sequence comes from uncultured Spirochaetaceae bacterium, assembly GCA_944388955.1. GTDB lineage: Bacteria > Spirochaetota > Spirochaetia > Sphaerochaetales > Sphaerochaetaceae > Ornithospirochaeta. The sequence goes on from CALXKJ010000006.1 coordinate 20,455, forward strand.
ATCCGGCTGAGGAATAACGGAAGGATCGATCTTTCCGACAACCTTTGCCTTGGATGTGGATACATAAACCTGAGTCTCGGATCCAAGTGGCTCAACAACAGATACGTGACCATTGATTGTCTTGCCAGGAATCTCCTGATGAGAGAACTCAACGTCCTCAGGTCTGATTCCGAATGTAACTTCCTTGCCGATGTATGGCTGGAGGAACTTAGCCTGTGCAGGTGTAACTTCGAGCTTGAATGTACCCTCGTTCACATAGACCTTGTCTCCTTCCTTCTCGACCTGAGTTACGAGGAAGTTCATGGGTGGTGATCCGATGAAGCCTGCGACAAACTTGTTGTCTGGCTCGTTGTAAAGCTCCATTGGTCCACCAATCTGCTGGATGACACCAAGCTTCATAACAACGATCTTGTCAGCCATTGTGAGAGCCTCAACCTGGTCATGTGTAACATAGATCATTGTAGCCTTGAGTCTGTTGTGGAGACCTGAAATCTCAGCTCTCATCTGAACTCTGAGCTTTGCGTCGAGGTTTGAAAGTGGCTCGTCGAAGAGGAAGACCTTCGGCTTGCGGACGATTGCACGACCTACAGCAACACGCTGTCTCTGACCACCAGAGAGGGCCTTTGGCTTTCTGTCAAGAAGTGCCTCAATGTCGAGGATCTTTGCAGCTTCCTTAACGCGCTGGTCAATCTGATCCTTTGGGAACTTCCTGATCTTGAGACCGAATGCCATGTTGTCATAGACAGTCATGTGAGGATAGAGAGCATAGTTCTGGAAAACCATTGCGATGTCTCTGTCTTTTGGCGGAACGTCGTTCATGAGCTTGCCGTCAATATAGAGCTCACCAGAGGAGATATCCTCAAGGCCAGCAACCATTCTAAGCGTTGTGGACTTTCCACAGCCTGACGGGCCAACGAGAACAACGAATTCCTGATCCTTGATGTCGACGTTGACGTTATCAACAGCCTTGACTCCGCCATCGTAGATCTTGCAGATATTCTTAAGTAATACTTCTGCCATTCACTGCTCCTTTTTCTTGGATACTTCGATGTTAAGTCCTCTGTGGATGTGAAGTAAAGGATTAATTAAAGTTTTTGGGCTTGTTTTTTCGATAAAAAGCGTGGAAAATCATGTTTTGATGACTAATCATACTGATTTGGTCAAAAAGAGGAATTATGCCTAAGATATACAGTGATACAGAGAAGAAGAATATCCGTGACGCACTCAGACGTGAGGCTGGAAAGTGTCTCCATCAATATGGTGTCAGAAAGACGACTGTTGACGAACTTGTACGCCGTGTCGCGATACCAAAAGGGACTTTCTATCTCTTTTATCCATCGAAGGAGGCGCTCTTCTTCGATTTGCTTGAGAGCTTTTATGCGGAGACAGAGGAGACTTACCCCGAGATGCTTCAGGAAATCGATGAGAATCATATCGTCACGAGCCTTACCGATATCTTCTGTACAATCATAATGCGTTTCTATCATGCGGGCCTTTACTGGTTTCTCGATGGGGCAGAGCTTGAACTTGTGCTTAGACGTCTTCCGGAAGGCACGATGGAGAGAATCACAAAGATTGAAAGCAATGTAATTCATGAGCTTTTTTCATATTTCGCTATCGAAGATGAGGATGATATCAGGGCATTTACTGCATCGTACGATGCTCTTTTTCATCTCCTGCTTGAAGCGGAGAGTATTCCGGAGATGGAAAAAGCCCTCCGATTTCTCATCAGAGGGCTTGTGCTTCAGATGGTTGAATGATTATTCAGCCTCAGTATCCTTTGCAGTTTCTTCCTTGCTGCCTTCTTCACTTCCATCTGTCTCAGACTCATCTGCTTTCTCCACGATGGCTTCCTCGATGCGCCTGTCCTCGATCTTCGTCACATGGATTCTGAGCCCATTTACAGTCACATTGAGCTCTGTGCCGTCTTCAGGAATCTGAGAGAGGGTGGAGAGTACCATGCCGCCTATAGTGTCATAATCCTCATTCTCCTCAATCTCTATCCCCGTCTCATCTGAGAAGTCAGAGAGAAGCAGCGAGCCGCTTACTTTCCACACTCCGTCGCCAATCTTTGTTATCTCAGCTTCTTCCTGAGGGTCGAATTCGTCGTAGATATTTCCGACAATCTCCTCTAGAAGATCTTCAAGCGTTATGATACCGACACTCTGGCCATACTCATCGACAACGATAGCTATGTGCGTCTTCTTCTCCTGCATGTCGGAGAAAAGCTTATCTGCGTGGATTGAATCAGGGACAAGGTATGCAGGTCTCAGAAGCTCTTTTATTGACTTATGCTCACCTGAGTTGAGGTTGATGAGGAAATCACGTGCGTTGAGGATTCCCAGAATGTCGTTTTTGTCCTCACCATAGACTGGGAAACGTGAAAGACCGGAATCCTTTATCGTGTCGAGTATCTCCGTAGATGGCGTATCAATCTGGAAGGAAACAACATCCGGCTCCCTTGTCATGATTTCTGTCACACTGATGTCATTGAATTCGAATACATTCTGTATCCATTCCTTCTCATCTTCCTCGATGGAGCCTGACTCTCCGCCGGCATCGACCATCAGCTTTATATCATCTTCCGTGACTGAATCATCTTCCTTGCCGTCATTCATGCGGCAGATGCGCAAGACAAGATTCGTCGTCGCTGTGAGCAGCCATACAGCGGGGCGCATGATCTTCGCTGTCGCTGTTATGACACCAGCAGAGAACTTCGCTACAGCGAATGATTTCTGCTGCGCCACTCTCTTTGGTACAAGCTCGCCGAAGATAAGCGTAAAGAATGATATTATGAGCGTGATAACGATAATCGAAATCGTACCTGCAACCCCATCTGGAAGTCCTATGTTGATAAATAGCGGCTTGATATAAACGGCAAGGTTATCAGCAGCGAAAGCTGAACCAAGGAAGCCCGCAAGCGTGATACCAATCTGTATCGTAGACAGGAAGCTTGTAGGATTTTCTGCCATCTTCAGAAGTCTTGGGGCATATCTATCCCCATCCTCAGCCATCTTCTTGAGCTTTGTTGTATTGAGGGAAACGACTGCAATCTCCGTCGCTGCGAAGAATGCGTTTATTGCTATAAGTATAATCTGCAGTAATATCTGCTGTGCTAATGACATCATGAATCTCCTTTATTCTTGTTTTCTGTGGTTTTACTGCATCCATCAGAGGAGGAGCTTCATGCACATACGCGATAAATGCGGAGGCACATCCGTATCTTCTGTTATTGGTTTACTGCCAGGGCCTTCGTCCACTTGCTGTCTTTTTTCCTTTGCACAACCTGTGCGAGATGAATTAACTATAATAATAAGCATTACATCTTGCCGTCGTCAATTATTTAAGCCTCTTCATCATAGGTAAACTTAAGCGCATAATGGCGTTATGATTGTAAAGCTGGGAAAAAGCGGTGAAATACGGATTCCTCAATCTGTAATCAGGAAGCATGGATTTAAGGAAGGTGACAGCTTTTCTCTTTCAGAAGAGAATGGCATTCTGACTATCACTTCGCTGAGAAAGCGTGACCCGCTTATGGATATCCCGATTTCAGAGATAAGCGCCTGGCTTGCTGATTCGGGAATCGATGAGGAGAGCCGTAAGCGCATTCTCCATGGCTGGAAAGACGAGAGGAAAAAGCGATGAAATACATGGATCTTCTGATTAAACCCGCTTCTGGGCGATGCAATATGCACTGTGCATATTGTTTTTATCGCGATGAGACGGAGAACAGGACTGTTGATGATTACGGCATGATGACAGAAGAAACCACAAGAGCTCTCATTGACAGGGCTTATGCTGAGGCCGATTCCGTGCGTTTTATGTTCCAGGGAGGAGAACCCACTCTCCGTGGTCTGCCATTCTTCCAGTCCTTCGTTTCCTATGCATTGGAAAATGGACTTGCCTCGTTCGCACTCCAGACAAATGGCACTCTCATCAATGATGAATGGATAGCTTTCCTTCGCGATAATGATTTTCTCGTGGGCCTTTCTATCGATGGTGATGGAAAGACTCATGATGCGTATAGAAAAGGTGCCAATGGAAAAGGCACTTTCAAGCGTGTCTTTGAGACATCGAGAAAGCTGATAAATGCAGGAGTTAAGCTTAATTCGCTTGTAACAGTCACGGAGAAAGGCGCTCGTGATGCGCGTTCGGTATATTCATTCCTGAAGCGTAATGGCATGAGGTATCAGCAGTATATTCCATGCATAGATCCCATAGGGGAGGAAGGGCTTCCATATTCCCTCACGCCTGAAGCATATGGCAGATTTCTCATCTCATTATTCCATCTCTATTATTCCGACTGGAAGAAAGGTGATTATGTCTCTATCCGCTATTTTGACAATCTCGTTTTGATGCTTACGGGTGAGGAAGCGGAGGAATGCGGTATGAATGGAATCTGCTCATCGTCTTTCACTATCGAGGCGGATGGCTCTGTCTATCCTTGTGACTTCTATGTTCTGGATGAATATAGGCTGGGCAATGTGGTGACTGATACATTCGCTTCTCTTGCGGAAAAAAGGAATGAATCAGGATTTGTATCAGCTTCCATGAAAAAGGATCCAGAATGCCTTGCTTGCAGATTCCATCCGCTATGCAATGGCGGATGCCGCAGGAATAGGGAGAACTTCAGCACAGGGGTGATTGAAAGAAACAGATTCTGCATTTCTTACAGAAAATTCTTCTCCGAATGCCTTCCATTGCTCTTGGAAATGGCTGAAAGCGAGAAGGCGATGAGAAGAAAAGTATAAATATATTTGGATTTTATCTGAATCTTTATCTCAATTTATTCCGATTGCGCCGGCATAACCTCGGATTTAACATGATAACAAGGAGTTTTATCTATGATAACGAGACCTGATTCGCCGCTTGGATATGCACTTGCTGCGGCAGAGACGATGATGAGGAAGTTCAAGGCAGAGGATCTGCCTCCGAAGGGCCATTTCCATTACCACCAGGGTGTCTTTCTCTCTGGCATGCTCAAGACGTCAGCTCTTACCGGTCGTGATGATATATTCGCTTATGCGAAGGATTGGATTGATTCAGTCTTCAATGATGATGGAAGCGCGAAGGATGTCAGCTACGGTGATCTTGATGACATACAGCCTGGTATTCTTCTTTATCCGATTTATGACAGGACAAAGGATGAGAAATACAGGAAGGAGATGGATTTTGTCATCGGCGAGTATCTTGCATGCCCAAAATGCCAGAATGGTGGTCTCTATCATAAGGTAAGGCTTACTGGTCAGATGTGGCTTGATGGTCTTTACATGGCCGGTCCATTCGTTTCTGAATATGGCCGCCGCTTTGGGCATCCTGAGTATATCGAGGATATATATCATGAGATTCTCACGATGAGAAAAGTGAATGAGGATCCTGTAACCGGTCTCTGGTACCATGCGTGGGATGAGACGAAGACTGCGGAGTGGGCAGACAGCGTTACCGGGCACTCTCATGAGTTCTGGGGTCGCTCAATCGGCTGGGTTCCTGTCGCTATTCTTGATGTCATGGATCAGATGGATTCTTCCGACCCACGCTGGAAGACTCTTGGTGATACCGCTGCAGATCTTCTCAATGCTGTAATGAAGTTCCAGGGTGAGGATGGCAGATGGTATCAGGTGGTGGATAAGATTCATGAAAAGGGCAACTGGCCTGAGAATTCATGTTCATCACTCTTCGCCGCCGCTATAGCAAAGGCTGTGAGATATGGTGTCCTTCCAAAGGAAGCGGCTACATCAGCTCATAAGGCATTCAAAGGTGTTTCAGAGTCACTCGGATTCACTGAAGACGGAAATCTTGAGGTCGGCAATGTCTGTATCGGAACAGGTGTCGGTGATTATGATTTCTATATCCAGAGACCATGTTCTGTGAATGATCTTCATGGAGTCGGAGCATTCCTTCTGATGTGTGCTTCCATGGAGGAGCTCAGGAGATGGGAAAATGGCTGAGGCTGAGAATCTTCTGCTGATTCAGGTCGATGAGTGGCCTGGTTATCTTCTCGGCGCGGAAGGACGCTCTCCTGTTATGACTCCCACCCTCGATGCGCTTGCGGAGGGTGGAATCAGATTCACCAATTGCCAGAGCTCCTGTCCTGTATGCATTCCAGCACGCCGCTCTCTAATGACTGGCACATATCCGTCAACGCATGGTGACAGGGTTTATTCAGATCACATGCCGATGCCCGATATGGAAACCCTCGCAGGAGCTTTCAGGAAAGCCGGATTCCAGACATATGCAGTAGGAAAGCTTCATGTCTATCCTCAGAGAAGCAGAATCGGATTCGATGACTGCATCCTCATGGAGGAAGGCCGCTATGAGATGGGCTCCATAGATGATTACCAGATCTGGTTAGGGGAACATGGCTACACGGGTCGTGAGTTCGAGCATGCCATGGGCAATAACACATATTACACAAGGCCATGGCATCTGCCAGATGAGACTCATCCTACCGTATGGGCAACTGATATGATGTGCCGCACTATAATGCGCAGGGATCCGGATCGTCCTTTCTTCTACTATATGTCCTATCAGTTCCCGCATCCGCCGCTTGTGCCTCTTCAGAGCTATCTTGATATGTATGATCTCGATGAGATCGAGGTTCCTGAAGCGGAGGACGATGACTGGAATGGCAGATATGATGTCCTCAGGTTCTTCACTGATGACGGTAAGGCTTACAGTCATAAGGAGAAGAAACTCGCGCTCCGTGCTTTCTATGCGCAATGCACGCTTATCGATCACCAGATAAGAAGAATCATAGGCACTCTCAGGGAGAATGGACTTCTCGACAAGACTGTCATAGGTTTCGTAAGTGACCATGGTGACATGCTCTTCAATCATGGCATGGTAGCAAAGCGTGTTTTCTACAATGAGTCATCCAACGTCCCATTCATTCTGTCTGGAAAACCGCTTGAGAAATACAGAGGCACTGTGACAGACAAGCTCTGCTCGCTTGAGGATATCATGCCGACACTTCTCAATATCTTCTCCATCCCAGTTCCGGATACAGTGGAAGGAATCGATATTCTTTCTGAAGATAAGCCAATGCTCTTTGGTGAGATTTCAGAAGGAATCAAAGCGACGAGGATGGCAACAGACGGTCGTTTCAAGCTCATCTATTACCCATATGGGAATGTGAAACAGCTCTTTGATATCTCTGCAGATCCAGGTGAACATCATGATCTTTCTGGCATGGAGGAATATGCCGGAATCGAGGAGAAGCTTGAGAAATACCTTATCAGCAATCTTCATGGCAAAGATGATCTGGAATGGGTGAAAGATGGAAAGCTCGCTGGCTATCCAGCAGATGGAAGGAAACTTCCATTCAGCTATGATCTTGTGAATCAGAGAGGCCTTCATTGGCCACTCCCGTCAGAGTACAAGAAGACACTTTAGGAGGTGTGCATGCCGAAGCTCATATATTCCAATAAGCTTTCATGTCCGGAGGACGTGAAGGACTTCATTCTCGAGGGCTCTGCTGATATCTCATTCGTTGACGGCAAAATGCGGATGGAGAATGCAATAAGCCCGGAAGCTGGACAGAAAGCCAACTATGTTTTCTGGTGTCCCGAGGTATTCCCTTCGGATGTTGAGATTTCCTGGTCATTCAGACCTATAAAGGAGCCTGGGCTTGCTATGATGTTCTTCTCGGCAATGGGCAGGAACGGAAAGCCTATAACCGATTCATCCTTGCAGAAAAGGACAGGGGAATACAACCTCTATCATCATGGGGATATCAATGCATTCCATGTCTCATACTTCCGGAGGAAGGAGAAGGATGAAAGGGAATTCCATACATGCAATCTCCGCAAAAGCTATGGTTTCTATCTTGTAGCTCAGGGCGGGGATCCAATCCCGGATGCCGCTGATGCAGCGGAGTCTTACAGGATAAAGATACAGAAGAAGGGTACAGATGTCCGTTTCTCGATAAATGATCTCGAGCTCTTCGTCTTCCACGATGACGGGAAGGAATATGGCCCGCTTCTCACTGGAGGCTCGATAGGCTTCAGGCAGCTCGCGCCGATGATTGGCGAGTATTCTGATCTGGAGGTTTATGCATTATGAAGATGCACCTTCTCAAAGGCCGCAACCGCTCTGGTTATGCGGTCTTTTCTACAATCTGGAATAAAGGTGAAGTGAAAGACGGTGAGTGCTTCACTCTCACTGACTCAGAAGGAAAAAAGATCCCTGTACAGTCGAGGACGGCCGCTTACTATCCTGATGGCTCAGTCAAATGGGCATTCCATGCAGCTGACACTAACGCCCTTACCGATGAGATAACCATTGAGAAAGGCGGTAATGCCCCTCTCGATAAGCTCCAGATTTCAGAAGATGAGGAAGCTATCAGGATAAAAGGCCATCATCTTTCATTCACTGCTCCAAAAGAAGGTGGGCATGTGCTTGAGGATATCTCCATAGATAGTCGCACTATCTCGCCTTGGGCTGATCTTCCGCTTGTTATGGAAGAGCATGATGGAAACGTTATCCGCCGTGTAGATTACATGACTGATGTGAAAAGCGCTGTGCTGGAAGTATCAGGACCGATTTATGCCACAGTTGCAATACGCGGAATACATCGCTCTGAATCAGGCAGAAAGCTCATTCCTTTCATTCTCCGTGTTTCCATAGGCTATGAATCGGAGAAGCTCGACATCGAGCACACGATGATTCTCGATGTGGATGCTGAGCATGATTTCCTTAAAGGGCTTGGCATGCGCTTTGCTGTGAAAATGTCGGGAATGAATGCTAATAGGCATTTTGAGACGCTTCTCGATCATGGTGTCTTCCACGAGTGCTCTGATCTTCTTCTCACATGGCGTCCCAAACCCGATATCCCGCGCTATGAAGCTCAGCTGAGAGGCGAGCGGGTGGAAGAGAGTCAGGAGCTTTCTGATTCAATCCCGTCATGGGACAGCTGGATGCTCTATCAGGCAGGGCCTGAAGGCTTCTCCATAAGGAAGAAGACAGGAATCAGGAATGTCTCATCGATTCCTGCTTGTTATGGCCATAGAGCACCAGGTGCTGTGGCTGTCGGCTCAGAGAATGGCTCTCTGATGCTTCTTGCTTCAGACTTCTGGGAAAGATTTCCTGCATCATTATGGGCTGAGGACGTGACAAAGGATGAAGCTAAGCTTTCATTCTGGTTTATCACGCCAGATGCGGAAGCCTATGATTTCAGGCATTATACTGACACAGGTTATGACCAGACGTATTATGAGGGCTTCCCTGTAAAGGGTGGAGATCCTGATGGGATTGCTTCCACAACACGCTTCAGCGTGATGCCTTCTCTGGATATCATTCCATCTGAAGAGAAGATGGCGAAAGCGTCTGCAGAGACAAGAAAGCCCGCTGTCTATGTTCTGATGCCTGAGGAGTATCATAAAAAGCGTGCATTCGGCTACTGGTCGCTTCCAAGCCGTTCAACTGAGATGGAAAACTGGGTTGAAGACCAGCTTGAGAAAGCTTTTGACTTCTGCAGGAAAGAAATCGAAAGAAGATCATGGTATGGCTACTTCAACTATGGTGACTTCATGCACACCTATGATGAATTCCGCCATGTCTGGCGCTATGACATGGGTGGATATGCCTGGCAGAACACCGAGCTGTGTCCTACATACTGGCTGTGGCTTTATTTCCTTAGAACTGGACGTGAAGATGTCTTCTCGATAGCGGAGGCGATGGTCCGTCATACTTCGGAGACGGATATTTACCACAGCGGCAGATTCCTCGGCTTAGGCTCAAGGCACAATGTCATCCATTGGGGATGCTCATGCAAAGAAGCAAGAATCGCCATGGCAGGCCATGACCGTTTCTGCTATTACCTGACTGGGGATCCCCGGCTTGGAGAGGTCATGGAGGAAGTGAAGGATGCTGAGACAGCACTGCTTGAGACAGATCCTCTACGGTTCTTCTATGACAGAAATGAGATGGAATATCCTACACATGCGAGAAGCGGCCCTGACTGGTCCGCGCTTGTCTCCAACTGGATGACGGAGTGGGAGAGACATAACGACAAGCGTTATCTCGATAAAATACAGGCTGGTATAGAGACAATAGCCAAGGCTCCGCTCCGCCTTGTTTCCGGCCCTGATTTCGAGTTCGATCCCGCTACATGCCGTCTCAGGTATATCGGGGAGCGCACTACAGGGGGCACACATCTCCAGGTATGCCTTGGCGCTTCTGAGATATGGACTGAGCTTGCTATTCTTCTCGATAATCCGGAGTGGAGCGACATGGTTGCCGAGCTTGGAAGATTCTACTATCTCGACAGAGATGAGCAGATTAAGGCTTCAGACGGAATAATAGGGGACAGGGCTTTCACGCTTCCATTCATGGCAGCTGCAATCGCGGCATATGGCGCGAAGCATTATGATGACCATGAAACGGGAAGAAAGGTCTGGCGTAATCTCTTCGGTCTCATAATGAAGGAAGGGGTGATAGACGGCTTCACACCGCATATTGAGAAGAACGCTGGAAACCAGGCTGAGCTTGAAGAGCTCGGCTGGGCTAAGACGAATCTCTTCTCGCAGTGGTGTCTCAATGCAATCGTCGCTCTCGATTTTGTCCGTGATGATATGCCCAGAACCCTTGAGAAAGCGCTGGAACTCGTGAAGGATTATCCTGCGGATCTTTTCCATTCATCATAATCAATCAGGGTTGTTCAAAAGCTTATGCTTCTGAGCAACCCTTTCTACCGCTAATGGCAATCATTCTGGTGTTTCTAGATTTTGTCTTAATAATGATAGAATTATGCTAGAAAATAGCATATATTATGTATTGATTGATAATATTCTGAGATGAATGTGGAGGTTTGCATGATGAATATCAGACCTGTTACAGATCTCCGGAATAAGTTTTCCGAGATTGAGCAGATGGTCAGCGAGGGCGAGCCCGTATATCTTACGAAGAATGGATACGGTACGATGGTAGTGCTCAGTATTGATGAATATTCGAACATGATTTCCATGATTGATGCAAAGCTTGCTGAATCTGAGATGATTGCCAATGCAACATCTAAGAGATACTCGCACGATGAGGTGTTCGGCAGAATCAGAGAGTTTATCGATAATGGCAGATGAGCAGAAAGTAAGATACCTACCAACATTCTATTATGATTTACTTTCCACAGTTACGTATATCAAAGATGTACTGATGAATCCTGCTGCAGCCCGGCAGCTTGTAAATGATGTGGAATCCACTATTCTTGAGACATCTAAGAATCCAGGAATATTCGAGCCGTATCGAGCAGAAAGGAAACTTGAAAAAACATATTATCGAGTAAAGGTTCGGAATTATTACATATTCTATACAATTGAAGAAGATGGGATAATGGAAGTCTGTCGTCTGGTCTATGCAAGGAGCATGCTCCGTCCTTGGCAATGAGGGCTCTATCCAATTAGATAGCTTGGAAATCATTAATATCAAGCATAGCTGACTCCCTGTCTCTTTTGAGATACAGCCATCATGCTGAGCATAACTCATCGAATAGAATGCCCGTGCATTGGGGTATCTTGCATTGAGTGCTGAGTAAATCCCTCTCATTCAAAAGCAATAATCAAAGTTTCGAATGAAAACAGGCCTCCGAAGAGGCCCGTTGCTGTTAGGCTCCAGCTATTACTGCTGTGACTGCATGTAAAGCTGATAGTTCTTGTTAAGCTGAGTAAGCTGAGCTGCCCAGCTGTCGAGGAACTCTTTTGCGTCTCTCTGTCCAAGGATGACTTCCTGGAGACCTCTCTCTGCGAAATTCGTGTGGAGATCTGCCCAGCCTGGCATGTTGAACGGAAGAGTTACAAGTACGCAGTTTCCAGAAAGGAGTGCGTCTGCAGCCTGCTTCATCTGAGGAATATCAGCAACCCATTCATCCTGCAGAGCCTGTGTGTTTGTAGGAATCTGGCCGATTTCTCTGTTGAAGTAGCTTGTTGCCTCGTGGCTGTTTACGAAAGAAATCCATCTGAAAGCTTCCTCTGGGTGCTTGCTGTCTGCGAAGATTACGTTGCATGTAGCGCCATTGGAAACGATGACCTCTGTATCTTCGAGGGACTTTACAGCGGAAAGAGCTGTGAAGTTCTCTGGTCCGAGTGTGTCAGCGTGCTGGCCATATGAGCCAAGGTTGTGGAACATGATAGCGGCAGAACCTGAATCGAATTCAGCAATCATCTCATTAACACCGTTTGTGATGTCACTCTCAGCTGTTGCATTCATATAAAGATCTGCGAAAGCCTCAAGGAATTCAACGTGCTCAGGTGCATTGATTGTTGCGTTGCCATTCTCGTCGAATGAGTTCGCGATTCCTGAATACATATAGAGCATCTGCTCAAGCTGCTGTGATGAGCCAGCGCCGCCGCGGAGAGCGAATCCATACTGTCCCTTTGACTTGTCTGTGAGCTTGTATGCTGCATCGAAGATAGACATCCAGTCGTCTGGGATTTCCATTCCAGCTTCCTCGAACATCTTTGTGTTGTACCATACAGCAGGAAGTGTCTGGCTGAATGCCATACCGTATGTCTTGCCATTAGGATCCATCATCCTGATTGATTCCTGTGCTATGTCAAGAAGGTACTGGCTTCCATCCCATGCTGCGATGTAATCATCAAGTGCAAGGAGACCCTTCTGAACGATGAAATCGCTCATCCATGTCTGTGTGATGATACCGCAGTCAGGAGCTGTATGAGACTGTACTGCGAGACTGTATTTTGACTTTGCCTCTGAGTTCGGGACTGGTACGAAGTTTACCTTGATGTCCGGGTTCTCAGCTTCAAACTCAGCGATGAGATTTGTGAAGATCTCTGTTCTGATAGGGGAGGCGTTGTTATCCCAATAAGTGATCTCGACAACACCATTCTCTGTCTCGGCAGCCGCTTCATTCGACTCCTTTTTGCCTCCTGCGAAGGCCATCATTGTCCCGAGCATCAGGACAATAAGAATAGTCAATGCTTTCTTCATTTTTATAACTCCTTTATATTAGCCTTTTACTGCACCGCCAAGTCCATTCACCAGATACTTCTGGAGATATGCGAACAGCAGTACAGGAATACTCATTGCGATGATTGCACCTGCAGCAAGTGCACCATACTCGACGTTATACTCACCCTGCATCATTCTCAGTCCGATAGGAATCGTATACTTTGATGCATCGCTGAGGAACATAAGGGAGAAGAGGAATTCATTCCAGATACCGATGAATGAGAATGCACCGCATGTCACGATACCAGGAACAAGCATCGGGATGACGATTCTGACGACACCTCCGAATCTTGAGCAGCCGTCAATCTGGGCAGCTTCCTCAAGTGAATATGGAATGCCTGTTATGAAGCCTCTCATGAGAACTGTTATGAACGGGAAGTTCAGCGTGATACATACCAGAGCAACCGATGTGAGTGTTCCTACAAGCCCGACTTTATTGAAAGTATCGAAAAGAGGGATAAGGAGCACTGCGTGAGGGATGAACTGGATACAGAGCACCATGCCCATGAAAAGTATCTTTCCCTTGAACTTATAGCGTGCGAGCGCATAACCGGCCATTATGGCGATGACACAGATGAAGAATACCGATGCCAGTGAGACCTTGAGTGAGTTGAGGAAGTAGAGGCTGAAGTTTGAGGCAACCCAGGCTTCCGAATAGTTCTCGAGCGTGAACGGGTTAGGTATGTACTGGACCGGGCGCTGGAGAATACCAGCATCTGTCTTCAGAGATGTTGCTATTGCCCAGTAGATCGGGAGGAGTACGAATATCGAGATGATGATAAGCGGCAGCCATCTGAGAAACACTGCTTCTCTTGTTCTTCTAGCATTCATATCAGTTTTCCTCCTTTCCGAATCTGGTTATCTTCAGATAGATGACAGCGAATATAGCCAGGATGATGAAGCAGATTACAGACATGGCTGAACCATAACCGTAATTCGTCGACTTCGTTGCCTGGTTTGCAAGAAGGATGCTGACCGTTGTCGTTCTTCCGACAGGACCACCACCTGTAAGGCTGTATATAAGGTCAACGCTGTTGAATTCGTTGACAGTCCTGAGAAGCGTTGTGAGAACGATTGTCTCCTTAAGCTGCGGTACTGTGATGTGGATAAGGGACTGCCATCTGTTAGCACCATCGATCTTGCCAGCTTCATAGAGCTCTGTAGGGATGCTCTGCATAGCTGCAAGGAGGCTGATTGCGAAGAATGGGACACCTCTCCAAAGCTCAGCGAGGATAAGCGAAGGAAGCGCTGTAGATGGATTTGAAATCCAGGCTTTGCCAGTCTCGATGAGTCCGACTTTCATCAGCAGATCATTGAGAATACCGATGTTCTGGTTATAGATGAGATTCCAGAGAACAGCTGTAAGAACACCTGACATGGCCCATGGTATGAAGATAAGTGCTCTGAAGAAGCCTCTTGCCTTGAATTTCTGGTTAAGCAGCAGCGCAATGATAAGACCAAGCGTGAACTGGAGGATAACCTCCCAGAAAACCCACTTGAGTGATACAAGCATTGCCTGCCAGAACTCTGAGCCTGTAATGATTGCGACGAAATTGCCGAACCCCTTGAATCCATTGAGCCATGGCATAACAGGGTTGTAATCATAGAAGCTGAGTCGGAATACATACCCGATTGGATATACCATGAATATAAGGACAAGAAGTACTGGTGGCAGAAGTAAAAGATATGGAGCTAAGTTGCGCTTTTTCTTTGCTTTCACAAGCGCAGGCGTAGCTGTTTCTGTCTTTTTCATGAAAAGTTCTCTCCTTGTGACCGATAAATCTATGAAAACATAGATTGCCCGGATTTCAATCAACAATATTTAGAGTGTTTTATAGAATATTTGAAATGTTTATATGGTTTAAGAAAGTTGTGGAAATCAAATGATTCTCCACGTATCATCTTGAAAGAAATAATGAAAAAGAGCGCAAGGCACACTCCAAAATCTGTTTGGAATATAACATTCTATTCGGTGATAATCCTATCAGCAGTCGCGTTGCTGTTTCTTGCGCTTGTATTCATTCTTTCGTCTTTTCAGCAGCATAGACAGATGAAGGATACTGCCTATGCGGTTCTGGGACAGATAACAGGAAGCATTGAATCTGGTCTTACATCGCTTCGTGGAGAGACGGCAGAGGTCCTCATGAGCCTTCCTTATTACCAGCTGGAGAGTGCGGTGGAGAATAACGAGCTGCCTGTTGATCCTAACGTCTACTATTCCGTTTATCAGGATTTCAGGAATTATACTGAGTCATCCAATCTTGTGGAGTCTTTCATGCTTTACGTCGCTAGGGGAATGATCAGGGCTTCATGGCGTTCGGACTATACAGCAGTCTCCACAGTTGACTTCTCCTATGAGGATTATATCGGCAAGGATGCTCTCTGGATTGCTCCTGAAACAGTACTCCCGCTTGGAATGCATGATGGTGGGCGAGGCGCGCTTGGTCTTATGTATCTTATCGGGAAGCCTGACTCAGAAGAGCATGGCTTCGTGCTATTTGAGGCTTCTGATGACCTTCTGAAAGGTAATGCCGACTATGCGAGGATAACGCCTTCAAGCCATTTCTTCATAATATGCGGGGGAAAGAATATCTTCTCGGATGCGGTGGTGCCTGAAATCGGGAATCCATACATCAGCGATTCATTCAGAGAGAATGGCTACATCTATTTCTATCAGCCTGTGGAACTTGATGATCTTGATGTACCGCTCGGTGTGCTTGCGGCTGTTCCGTATTCAGAGATGGTTGCTGATCAGCGCATACTCCTCATTGCATTCTTTATGATGGCTGTGGCCCTGGCTTTCTTCGCTGTATATCTATATAAGACGATGCAGATGGGGCTGACAGAGCCTGTACAGCGGCTCAAAAGCAAGATCAGTACGCTTGAGGAGAATAATTTCATCAGCAATGAGAGGATATCTGGCGGACTTGAGATTGAGATGATAGATAATTCAATCGATGAGCTTGCGAAGCGTATCCGCACGCTTATAGATGAGCTGAATACCGAGATGGACAACAGACGGGTGGCGGAGCTCAATATCCTGACAGCGCAGATCAATCCTCATTTTCTCTACAATGCGCTTGATGTGATTTACCAGCTGTGTACGATTGGTGAGATAAAGGAAGCTCAGATGATGACTTCAGAACTTGCCCAGTTCTACCGTATCGGTGTGTCAAAGGGCGGGAATATCATCAGTCTCGCCGATGAGATAGAGCATGTGAGAATGTATCTCTCGATTATGAAGACGCGTTTCGGGGACTTCACATTCGAGATTGATTTCCCTGAATATCTTGGTCGATATCGGACAGTCAAGACAATTCTCCAGCCGATTGCCGAGAATGCGATATACCATGGCATACGGCCACGCAGGAGCGGTGGCACTGTCCTGATAAAAGCCTCAAAGAGAGACGATGAGATAACCATAACAGTATCAGATGACGGTGTAGGCATTTCACTGCCAGAGCTTTCTTATATCAAGACAGCACTCAGGCAGGGAATGAAGCAGGAACCGGGTAAGCTGTATGGGCTTGTCAATGTCAATGAGAGAATCAGGATGACATACATAGATAAAGGAAGCTACGGAATCGATATTGAAAGCGTGCTTGATGAAGGCACCACAGTCACAATAACATTTCCAGCCGTGGAGTGAGATATGAATGTTCTTTATGTAGATGACGAGATAATAGCCAGAAAAAGCATGAAGGTCATAATTCCCTGGGAGGAACATGGATGGACATTGATGGAGACAGCCAAAGATGGTATCGAGGCGCTGGATTTCATGCGTATCAACCGTCCTGATGTTGTCATCTCTGATGTGAAGATGCCTATTATGGATGGTCTGCAGATGGCGCAGATTGCGATGGAATACTATCCGGAGATGAAATTCATATTCCTCTCGGGCTATGAGGATTTCGCATATGCAAAAGAAGCTCTTCGTCTCAATGCTGTTGATTATCTTGTGAAACCTGTCAGTCCTGAAGCCCTTATAGCGGTACTGGAGAAGACTGAAAAGCTTTATCTGAGGGATGAGCGCATAAACCGTGTGGTGACAGAGAGTTTCCCAGCTCTTCGCAGAAGCTATGTCCAGAGCTTTATGGATAAGAATTTCGCAGATGCTGATGACAATTTCTTCTCTTCCCTTGAGCTTTTCCTGGATAACGGCTATGCCGCTACGGGTTTCGTGGAAATCGATGGTGAGCTTACTCCCAGAATCAGGGGGAAGCTGCGCACTATTCCTGACATGCTTGCTCTAGCGCATCCCGGCTCATTCTTCATGCTTATGGATACAGACCAGCTGTTCTTCATCTATACTGCAAGCGGAACTGCGACGGAGACGGAATTTGCCGAGAAGCTGCAGTCACTGGAGGATGAGATGACGATACTCTTCCAGTCTGTGACATCGCTCAAGCCTGTCTATTATCGTGGGGCGGCGGTGAAGTCGCTTTCTGATATAAGCATATCCTATCGTAGTGCAGTCTCGAAGCGCAGCAGTCGCCTTGAAGACGCGATGTACCGCATAAGACATTATGTTGATGAGAATTATCCCGATGCGGGGCTGTCACTGACGGGAATAGCTGACAGATTCGGAATCAATCATTGCTATCTTACGAGCCTTTTCAAGGAGAAATTCGGAATCAACCTGTATGACTATCTCATCAACGTGAGGATGGAGAAAGCCGGAGAGCTTCTCCGTGAAACGAATCTGAGAAGCTATGAGATTTCCGATAAAGTCGGTTACAGCAACAGCCAGTATTTCAGCCTGAGTTTCAAGAAGCACTTTGGCTGTACTGCAACGGAATACAGACTTAAATACAGAAAAACTGAATAGAGTCATTTTTAGGAGGCGTTATGGAAAACAGATTCAGGATTGCTCCTTTCTGGTTCTGGAATGGAAAGATCACAGAAGAGGGCATCAGGCGTGATATAAAAGAAATGAAGGATAAAGGCATGTCCGGATTTCTCATTCATCCAAGACAGGGACTTGAAATACCATATCTTTCCTCGGAATTCTTCTCGCTTGTCGAATACGCTGTCGAAGAAGGGAAGCGTCAGGGGCTTGAAGTCTGGTTCTATGATGAGTTTCCTTACCCGAGTGCGGCAAGTGCAGGACAGGTCGTGCTTGAGCATCCTGAGTATGCGGTACTTGAGCTTGTGAGGACGGAATCGGAAGGAAAGGGCGGAAGCATATCTGTCACAGTTCCATGGAGCCGGCTCCTCTCCGCAAAGGCATACAGGATGCATAATGGGGATATAAAATGGGATGAATGCATCGATATTCTTCCAGATGCCGGTGTTGTCTATGGGGAGGATGTTTTCCAGCTTTCCGGACTTACTCATTACACAAGAAAGAGATATTTCCAGAGTGGGCTTGAGTGGCGTATCGATAGCACTCTTCCAGAAGGCGAGTGGAAGATTATTGTGATCTCCGAACGCGAAATGCGGGATTTTAAGTACTTTGTCACATTCCCTGACCCCCTCAAGAAAGACGCTGTCAAGGAATTCCTGAGAACGACTCATGAGCGCTATGCAGCCCGCACTGCGATTGCCCGTGAATTCGGTAAGTCCATAGGTGGTTTCTTCACAGATGAGGTAACCGCATTCCCTCCAGGAGAGCCTTGGTCGCATGAGATTGTGGACTATGTGGAAAAGCATGACGCTATAGATCTCATCGCCTCGCTTCCAGCACTGTATTACGATAGCTACCCCGATGCAAGCCGTGTCAGATATGCATACTGGAATGCCGCCTCCGAGCTATTCTTCGAAAGCTATGACAAAGCAGTTCTCGAGTGGTGCCATGAGCACAACCTTGAGTATATATGCGAAAAGCCTATTCTCCGCTCAAAGGAGACTTCTCTTATTGATATCCCTGGTATCGATACAGCCCATTCAAAAGCAGGCTCGATAAAGGATATCGTTGAGGCCAGGTACAGGGGAAATGGCAAGATCGTCTCCTCCGGAGCTCATTTCTATCACAAGAAAGGTACGCTTTGTGAGCCATTCCATTCAGTTGGCTGGGGGATGACGCTTCAGGATATGAAATGGGCTCTCGACTGGCTCTCTGTCGTAGGGATTAAGTGGTTTATCCCTCATGCCGCGTATTACACGACAGCCTCGCTTAGAAAACATGACGCCGCGCCGTCATCATTCCGCCAGATGCCTTGGTGGAAGCATTATGGGCTTTTATCCGAGCATGCTGATAAGCTTGTCTCCTTCAATGAGAAGAAAAGGGTTGTGAAACTCCTTCTCATAGATCCTATGACATCGGTATGGACAAGCTCCGGAGATGAGAAGAAGCGGCTTGATGAAGATTTCGCCGCATTGCAGAATGCGCTTCTTGCCAGATGCGTTGATTATTATATCGCTGATCAGGATCTTGTTGCTGATGCAGTTATTGATGATGGTGCCATGATTATAAATGGCGAGCGCTGGGAGACTGTTGTCTTCCCATTCATGAAGAATGCTGAGACAGGGGCGGCCCGGAAGATGAAGGAGTTCGTCGATAAGGGAGGCAATGGAGTGTTTGTATCGCTCCTTCCTTATGAGAGCATTTCAGATGGCTGTGCTGATGTGTTCCATAGTGAGAAAGGTAAAGCGATGCATGAGGCGTATGTCCGAAGGGAAAACCCAGAGGATTTCAAGGAAGGCAATACGTATTTCTTCGGCTCTATTGATTCTGCTGTTTCCTATCTCTCTTCTGTGATAAGCATGCCTTACACAGTTTCCGGAAGTCTTTATGATTCCGGTGCTATACGCTCATTCATAGCAGAAGACGGAAACGCATATGATCTTTTTATCATGAATCTCTCCTCCGCAAGCGGAAGCGTGACCGTGAAATACAGAGACAGGGAAATCGATATCCCTCTATCACGCTTCGAATCGGTTTTCATCCATGACGGTGAGATTCCGGAGAAGAAAGAAGCTTACCCTGTTGATATCTCCAGACCAATGAAGCAGAAGGCGATGAACATGAACGCGCTCAGGCTTGGCAAATGGATGATGTCAATTGATGGCTCAGAAAGAAAGGAAGTCGATGCGGTAGCACTATATGAAGCTTCCGAAGAAGCTGGGATCTCGCTTCCATCAGTCGGCACATATGCCTTCGGCTGTCCGAAAGTGATGGCGATGAAGGAATGCGCTGTCGATTATGAATTCTCTTTCATGGTTGATAATGGAGCACTCTCTGATGACATCTTCCTCATGATGGAGCCTGACTCGATAGAAGGAAAAGATATCGTAATCCGCGTGAATGGAAACGAAGTCTCGGATTTCACTCCAGTTTTATCATTCCTGCCTGAAAGTCTCTCGCTTAAGATAACCGGACTCATTAAGGAGGGTATGAACAGCGTTGCAGTCTCCCTTGTCACAGATAAGACATATGGAGGTCTACGCAATCCTCTTTATATCGCAGGTGATTTCGGTGTCTTCAGAAAGGATGGTGTGTGGACACTGACTTCCCTTCCCGATGAGGGGTCGCCTCTTGATAGGATCTCATCAGGACTTCCTTTCTATAGCGGTGATGTATCATATGAGTTTGAGATACCGGAGAATGCAAAGGCGATAGAAATCGCGAATGAGGAATTCGAGGATTCTGCATCGCTCTCTACTGATGGTATGGACTCCGGCGCTGTGGCATGGTCCCCATACATTTTCCCACTTCCTCATACTCATGGCAGGAAAGCTGTGCTTACTGTCACAAACACGCTGCTCTCATTATTTGAGGGAGAAGTCTATGACAGGAAGAGTGACAGGAATGTGAGCATTGAATAATGCATGAATAGGAGCCCTTTCTTCTTCAAGAACAAGGGCTCCTCCTGTCCATGCAGAAGAGCCTGGAGTGTATATAATAAAGAAAGCTCTCCTCGAAAGAGAGCTTTTAAGCGACTGACGGGAATCGGACCCGCTTCTTATGCTTGGGAAGCATAGGTAATAACCATTATACGACAGTCGCAATCTGGTCTTGAGAATAAACGTTTTTGCTATAAAACGCAAGCTGAGGATTGATATGGACGAGCAGAAGAGATTGGCACACTACAGGAAAATGACGGAGACTCCGGTTCCGCGTCTCATATGGAAATTAGCCATACCGACGATTATCAGTATGCTGATATCATCGATATACAATACAGCAGATACATTCTTCGTCTCTCAGCTTGGCACAAGCGCTGCCGGTGCTGTCGGCGTTGTCTTTTCCGTCATGGCAATAATCCAGGCTATCGGATTTACAATCGGCATGGGTGCTGGCAATATCCTTTCACGCGAGCTTGGCGCGAAAGAGGATGAGAATGCTACCGTCACTGCAAGTACAGGGTTTGCGTTCGCGCTCGTGCTTTCTCTTATTCTTTCAATATGCGGTCTTGTATTCCTTAAAGGCCTGATGAGGATTCTCGGAGCCACTGAGACAATCCTTCCATACGCTGAGGCATATGCGCGCTACATCTTCCTTGGATGCCCTGTGATGTGCCTGTCATTCGTGCTCAATAACTATCTCAGGGCAGAAGGAAAGGCGATGTATGGTATGGTCGGAATCACAGTCGGAGGATTGCTGAATATCGTGCTTGACCCGATATTCATCTTCTCGTTTGGATTCGGAACGGCAGGGGCTGCTATGGCTACAGCGCTTTCTCAGCTTATTTCATTCTGCATCCTTCTTTCATTCTTCCTCTGCGGAAAGAGCAGTGTAAGGATATCTTTCAGGAAAGTCTCGGCAGATTTCCATCTCTATCTCCGTATAGTCGTCATAGGTCTTCCTACATTGATGAGACAAGGTCTGGCTTCAATTGCTTCTGTGGCTCTCAATGTCGCGGCGGCAGCCTTTGGCGATGCGGCAGTTGCCGCGATGAGCATCACCGGACGTATAATGATGTTCGCATTCTCCGCCATGCTCGGATTCGGACAGGGTTTCCAGCCTGTTGCATCTTTCAATTTTGGCGCTAAACGTTACGACAGGGTGCGGGAAGCGACGAAGTATACTGCAATTACAGGGACGCTCATCATGCTTGCTGTCTCTGTCATATGCATTATACTCGCACCTTCTATAATGCGCGTGTTCCGTCGTGATGATCTTGAAGTGATAGCGATAGGAACATATGCTCTACGCGTACAGGCTCTGCTATTGCCTCTTACAGGTCTCGTTACGGCTACGAATATGGGACTTCAGTCCACAGGACAGGCTCTTCCTGCAACAGTGCTCGCGATGGCAAGGCAGGGAATCTTCTTCATTCCGCTGATTCTGATTCTCCCTGTCTTCCTTGGCATAAGGGGTGTCGCGCTCAGTCAGCCCATCAGCGATGGACTTACAGCTGTAATCGCTATCTTTTTCTTCTCATCCTTCATGCGTATGCTGAAAAAAGAAGCGGAGAAACAGAGCTGATGTGTTATACTTCACTGTATGGAAATCAGGCGCATTAAAGGAATAGTCAAGGATTACGCTTGGGGCAATAAGGATTTCATTCCTTCGCTCATCGGTGGATATACAGATAAGCCGCAGGCAGAACTGTGGCTCGGAACGCATCCTGCGGGGGATGCTGTCTTGGATGACGGCTCAAAGCTTTCATCCCTCATATACAGCGACAAGTCGTTTCTGGGAAAAGACTGGAATCGTTTTTCCGGGCATCTGCCGCTTCTCATGAAGATACTGGCGATAGATAAGCCTCTCTCTCTGCAGTGCCATCCAGATAAAGCGCAGGCTGTCAGTGGATGGAATAGGGAAGCTGATGCAAGAGCAAAAGGCGAGCCATGCTCTTACAGTGATGACAACCCGAAATGCGAGATGTTCCTCGCTCTCTCGCCGGTTACCGCAATGTGTGGATTCCGCCCACTGGAGGTTATCAAGGCAGATCTTGCGGCTATTGTCCCATCTTCTTACGGCAGGACTATAATGGCACTCTCGTCATCTATAAAGAATCTCTTTATGTCTCTGTTCGCACTTGATGGGAATGAGAAGAAGATAATACTCGAGGAACTTGCCTCCAGTCTTTCAGCATCCACATCATCATCCTGGGATGGTCTTTTCATGACGCGTGAGGGCGTTGCCAGGAAATGCCTATCAGAGCATCCGGGGGATATCGGATGCATTTTCCCATATCTTCTCAATATCGTGCACCTCAGAATCGGGGAGGCGTTGCCTATCGTCCCTGACACGCTTCACGCATATGTCTATGGAAATGGCGTGGAGCTGATGAACGCCTCAGATAATGTGCTTAGAGGAGGTCTCACACCAAAGCGCATTGACCTTCCGGAACTCGAGCGAGTGATGAGCTTTGATGAGTACAATGCAGTCAAATGCACAGTTTCGGAAGATGGATTTGGCCGAAGGTGCTATTCTTCTCCCTCTCCTGATTTCCGTCTGCTCTCAGCGGGAACAGGGATCTATGAGATAAAAGATGATTCAATCGCCATCGCAATCGTGACAGAAGGCAGTGTGCGATTCTCCTCAAAGGGTGAGTCCCTTATCCTCTCCAAAGGAGAGGCTGCCGTGATTCCCGCTTCCTATGATTACACGATGAATGTGCGTGGAGAAATCTTCATCTCGGAGGTGCCAGATGCTTAACAGAAAGAGGATAGATATCCTGCTGGAACGTGAAATCATCGAGGCGATGGGGTGTACGGAGCCTGCGGCGGCAGCTCTTGCAGGCGCCAAGGCGGCAGAGCTTTTCGGCATGAAGCCTGAGCGAGGAGAAGCTGTCGTGTCACCTAATATGATGAAGAATGCCATGGGCGTATCTATTCCGAATACTTCGCTTCATGGCATCAAAGCCGCGGTATCGCTGGGAATTGCAATTCATCGTTCTTCATATGGTCTTTCCGTACTTTCTACTGTTACAGATAAGGAGAGGGAAGAGGCGGCGCTGTTTCCTCTCTCAGTCAGTATAGATGAGAGCGCTCCATCCCTTTACGTGAAAGTCACAGTGTACGGACAGGGGCATTCAGCTTCTGCTACGATTTCAGGCGAACATGACCGATTCACCTCCCTTGAGCTTGACGGGCGTGTGCTTTCAGAGGCTCCTATGTTCTTTCCTGAATGCCAGTCTTTTTCAGAAGACACATTCCTTTCGACTCTCACAATCGCGGATGTGGTGGAATACGCATCATCGCTTTCAGAGAATATAAAGGCGCTGTTGAGAAAAGCGGTTGAGGAAAACTCCGCTATAAGCAATGAAGGTCTCACTCACGACTGGGGACTTTCCGTCGGCAAGATCATGTCTGAGTCTCTTCCGGAGACACCTCATACGCTCTCCGAAGTCTTTTCAAAAGCCGCAGCTGCAGCCGCGGCAGGCTCGGATGCAAGAATGTCTGGCTCTCCTCTTCCTGTTATGATCAACTCAGGTTCAGGGAATCAGGGGATAACAGTCACTGTACCTGTGCGTATTGTCTCGGAATATCTTCATAAGAGTGAGAGTGAGATGCTTTCAGCAGTTGCAATCAGCGAGCTGGTGGGGCTTGTGCTTACAAGCTTCAAGGACAGGCTCTCTGCGCTCTGCGGGGCTTTCACTGCTGCTATAGGCACTGCGTGTGCTTATTCATATCTCCTTGGAGGCGATATATCTATACTGGATGCGACCATCAACAACATGGTTGGAAATCTCTCTGGAATCATATGTGATGGAGCGAAGGACACATGTGCTCTTAAGATCTACACATCACTTATGGCTGCAGCTGCCGCTTCAAGTCTTGCCCTTCATGGGAAAAGAGCAGGAGGTGAGGCTGGAATAGTCGGAGATGACTCGCTCTCTTCAATAGATCACCTGACAAGGATTTCCCATGAAGGCATGGAGGAGACTAACAGAACGATTATCCGCATCATGCTTGAGAAGAACAGATGATCTATACCGCAATAGATTTCGAGACAGCCGCTTCCTCATCGGCGAGCGCGTGCTCTATAGGGCTTGTGAGAATGGATGGGGAAGGGGAAGTTCTTGACCAGTACTATTCTCTTATACGACCGAAATCGAGCGCTTTCTCTCCTGTGTGCTTCTCGATTCATCATCTCGATCCGGTAGATATATTATCATCTCCGACAATCGCGGAGCTGTGGCCTGATATAAAAGCTTTCATCTCAGATTACCCATTAGTCGCCCATAATGCGAATTTCGATATGAAAGTACTCCGTGATTCTCTTGCATCGTGGGGTATTGAATGCATTCATAACGAATACTTCTGCACGCTCTCTCTTTCAAGAAGACTTTGGAAAGGAAAGCATTCCTATTCGCTTTGCGCGCTCACAGCAGAGCTTGGATGGGAGTATGATGCCCATAACGCGCTCTCGGATGCTCTTATGTGCGGGCGTCTGTTCTCAAGACTCTGCGGTATGAATATCATTGATGACGATACAGCCTCCGCATTCTTCAGAAGGGTATATAGAGACAGAAGCTATCCTAAGCGGATCTGACATCTCTTCCCATAAGCCCTATTGATACAGCTAACAGAGGATAGAGATATGTGCTGTAGAGTCCTATGATAAGGAAAAGAAGATTCTCAGATGCGGCATGCGGCAGAGGAATTGCATTCACGCCAAGCGCAACTGGAATAAGAATCGCTATACCGACAGCAAAACGTATCGCTTTCAGTCCAGGTCTGCCTTTTGCGGGGTCTGATGAGATTGTCTTTCTGTCGAGATAGAATCCGAATATCGCGCCAGCAGCAATAGAAGCATTAGAGGCAAGGTCGCTGAATGCCATGCTGTCTATTTCGGTGAAGACCAGAAGGAGAGTCAGAATAAGCGCTGCCAGAAATGCGATAAGGCCGTATGTGAATGTGAATATCAGATAGGCGCGTCTGTTATCGTATAACCTTGATGTGAATGCAGTCATGCCTATAGCTATGATAACCCCTATCGCTGTTCCTATGAGTGTATCAAGCGGCCAGTGCACACCAAGATACATCCTCGATACCGGCACCATGATGATTGCTATCAAGGAAATGAGAAGGATCCACCATTTTCTGAAGCATGCGGCAATTGACGCATAGAATGAACCAGAAGTTGTGCTATGCCCAGAAGGGAATGAGTATCCGGTTGCTGTCTCTACACGGCGTGCATCGATAAGCTCACTGTATACCTGGAATGGGCGAGGAACACGGAATATCGCTTTCAGAGTCTGTGAGACAAGAAGCGCGCTGAGAAGCGATAGCGCGACCACTACAGCCTTTTTGCGGCTGACGCACCATGAGAGGATGAGCAGCACGATAAGGGGAACCGCGATTTCCCCCAGCATCGTGAAGCATTCCATGATGATATCTAGAAGAGGATTTCCTATCCTCTGGAAAAACAACAGAATCGAAAGCTGCATGAATAAAGGATAAATGAGAGGATTTGAAGAATCAATCATCCTTTCTGTTCGCAATGAACATCAGGAACGCCATCAGTATGATGATTCCATACCCAAGGAAGCTCCAGGTGTCTGGAATCTGTGAGAAAGCAATCCATCCAAGAATAGCCGAGAATATAACCTGCGAATAATCATAGACGGAAATCTCTCTCGCTGGAGCGAACCTGTAAGCAGCGGTGATGGCAAACTGTCCTGAAGCGGCAGCAGAGCCTGCAAGTATGAGGATGATGAACTGCCTGATTGTCATCGGATGATAATCAAAGATGAGATACGGGAGTGTGACAAGACTTGAGAACGCGGAGAAAAAGAGTACTATGACAGAGCCCCTGACATCGCGTTTCCCAAGCGCTCTTACAGCTGTATATGCACCGCCAGCCCCTATTCCTCCTGCAAAACCGATAAGCGAAGCTGCTAGATTCTGGTTGCTGAATGTCGGGCGTATTATGAAGAGACTGCCAATGAATGCGCCTATGACAATCAGCATTTTCTTCATTGAGATTCCTTCTTTGAGGAATATGAAAGAGAATAATAGAGTGAAAAACGGTGACATCTTGTTCAGCATTGTCGCATCTGAAAGTATGAGGTGATCAACCGCGTAGAAATTGCCAAGAATGCCTATCGTACCCGCTACGGAGCGTATGATGAGAAGAGGAATATCATCTTTCTTTATTGAGATGCTTTTCCTCTCTGAGATGACTATCGCCAGAGCGACCAATGCTGCTATCGCATTTCTGAAGAAGCTTTTCTCAATCGATGGCAGATCTCCAGAAAGCCTCACGAACATGTTCATGGCTGCAAATGAGAATGCAGATATCAATATGCATATGATTCCTTTTGCTCTTCTTTCCATATTGGCAGATGGTATCACAATGAGGCTCTCTGCAACTATGGGAAACTTTGTTCGACGGATTTCGTTTTTGGGGTTACACTTAGATAGGAGGCGTTTATGAAAAAACGTTTACTTTCACTTTTTGTGCTTTTGATGTTCTCAATCGGTACAATCTTTGCCTGCTCGTCATTCTCATGGCATACCGAAGATGGTCTCCATCTACTAGGCCGTACATATGATATGTTCGGAGATCTTTCTGGAAACAGGATAACAGTCGTGGCTCCTGGCTATGAGCTTGCCACTTCACCATCAGGGACTGAAACGACAGTCACGATGGAGCATGGGTTTATAGGCAACGGTATTCTTGGCTCCACTGCGCCTATCATGACAGATGGCATGAATGACCAGGGGCTTATGGGGTGTCTTCTCAACTTCCCTCGATATGGTTATTACAACACACAGGAGAAGGAAGGCAATCTTGATCTCCATCCTGCATTCTTTGTTCCTTATATCCTTGGAACCTGCGCCACTCTTGATGATGTAGAGGAGGCCGTAAAGCATATCAATCTCACAGATGAGCTTATCTTCGGTGCTCATATGTCAGTCCATTACATCTTCTCCGATGGAAGCGGGGAAGCTATAATCATTGAGCCAGATGAAGGTGGAATAACAGTTCACAGGAATACTATTGGCGTTATGGCCAATGCGCCGGATTACAACTGGCAGAAGACGAACCTGAAGAATTATGTAGCGGTATCGAATCTCGACACTCCGCCTCTTGAGCTTCTTGGAGAGACAATCCAGCCATTCGGTAATGGTACAGGTGGCAGCTTCGGACTTCCAGGAGGATACTCATCACCTGCAAGGTTTGTCCGTCTTGCATTCGCGAAGCAGTTCGCACCGCTTGGAAAGGATGAGGTTGATGGCGTAACAAGGATGTTCCACACATTCGCTGTTGTTGATATCCCAGACGGAATGCTCAGAGAGAGTGCTGAGACAACAGATGCGGAGCAGTCTCTTTGCACCGCTGTGATGTGCTCTGAAAGCCATACATACTATTTCGCACCAGCGACAAACAGACGTATCTCAGCATATAACGTTGATAACGCGCTCAAAGCTATGGGCGATGAGAAGATAGCTTATTACCCGATACCTGTCGAGGATGATATAAGCTACGTAATCTGAGTTTTCAGGATTTTCAGAAGAGCCACGGCATCAGGCATGCAGTGGCTCTTTTAAGTGTGGAAAGACTCAGTGCTTGGCTGTTTTCCATTTTCCTTTTCTGTATTCCAGCCCTGATATCATCCAATTCGCTGCCCAGCCGATAGGTACTGCGATCCAAACCATCTCCACACCGAAACGTGGTGCCCCGACAAAGGCTACTATGACTCTGATGGAGAGATTCACTAGATTCGCTATTGTGAACATTGTCATATCCCCAGCGCCTCTGAGAAGACCGTCGGTAATCATCTTGAAACCGATAAGTGCGAAGAACCAGCCCATGAATGACAAGTATCCGGTACCTGTCGCCATTGCCGCTGCAGTCCCTTCGCTTCCTATGAAGAGTTTTATAATCCAGATGTTCACAGTCTCAAGAGGAATCATGATGAGAATAGCGAGTACTGCCACGATGAGATACGATGCATGATAGCCTTTCACTACACGCTCAGTTTTATCAGCTCCGAGATTCTGCGCCGTGTATGAGCTCATCGCATTTCCCATGGCAGACATTGGTACAACAGCAATGCTTTCGATTCTCATCGCTGCTGAGAAACCTGCAAGGACTTCAGAGCCGAAGCTATTGACTACGCTTTGCACAAGCATCATGCCTATCGATACGGTAGACTGCTGGAGTATGGACGGAAGAGCTATAAGAGAGATGGTCCTGAAAAGCTCTGACGACCAGATTCTCTCGTTCTTCTCGTTGAATGCGGAGAGCGTCCTAAGAAGTACCATGAATGATATGATTGCGGAAATCCCCTGTGCAATCAGGGTGGCCCAAGCCGCTCCATCCACACCCATCCCGAGATTTCTGACCATGTAGATATCGAGGAAGATATTGAGAATTGATGAGAATATGAGCAGGAAAAGGGGTATCTTCGATTTCCCGAGGGCGTTGAACATCGATGCCAGCACATTGTACATGAAAAGAAAAGGCAATCCCAGAAAATATATTCTCAGATAGCTTATGGCGTCCGCAAGAATATCTTCGGGCGTGTTGAGAGCGCTCATGATCTCAGGGCTGAATATATAGCCAATCATGCCAAGAATAATCGACAGAACCAGGAATGTGATAAGGCTCGTGCTTATAGCGCTCTTCATCATTCCGTATCTCTTTGCACCGAATGCACGGCTTGCAACGACAGATGCGCCGATTCCCCCTCCGATTGCTATTGATATGAAGACTGTTGTGAGCGCGTAGGAGGCGCCTACTGCCGCAAGCGCTTTCTCTCCTACAAAGCGTCCTACGATTACAGAGTCTGCCATCGTATAGAATTGCTGGAAGAGATTCCCGAGCATCATCGGCAGCGCGAAGATGATAAGCGCCGAGATAGGTGTTCTATGTATAAGGTATTCTGAGTCTTTCATCGTGCGAAAAATACCTTTGCAAGATTGAATAAGGGTTTTGCATCCCTTGTTCCTGCAGTCTCATAAGGGGAGTGCATCGCAAGCTGTGCCGCTCCTATGTCCACACTTGGTATGCTTACCTGTTCCTGGGAGAGATTACCAAGCGTTGAGCCCCCTGGGATATCGGAATTATTCGCGAAATACTGATATGGGATTCTATTGTCTTCCAACAGGCATCTGAGGAAGCTGGCGCTTTCCGCATCTGTTGTGTACTTCTGTGCTGCGCTGAATTTTATAGCCACTCCGCCATTCATCCTTGGCTTGTTGGTCACATCGCATTTTTCAGCATAGCATGGATGAAGCGCATGGCAGTTATCGGCACTTATGAGGTGGGAAGAAGCGAGCAGCATCGCTTTTCCTTCCTCATCGATTGAGAGCGAAAGCGCTATTCTCGTGATGGTTGTCCTAAGGAAATCCGAGAGAGCACCCTGCTTTGTTCCGCTTCCTACTTCTTCGTTGTCAAAGAGTGCCGCAATTGCAATCGTACTGCCATAACCAGCTTTCACCAATCCATCAATCGATGTGAATGCGCACATGAGATCATCAATCCTTGGAGAAGAGAAGAACTCCCCATCAAGCCCCCATATTGCACCTTTTTCCTTTGGATATAGGAAGAGATCATATTCAAGAAGATTATCCTCAGCAGTCTCTATATTCTCAGCAAGGGCTTTCCTGAATCGAGCATTCTCAAAACCTTCCGCAAAGAGTGGTGCGATTTCCTTCTGCACGCTGTATGCGTGTCCTTCATTCACTTTCCTGTCCATGTGGATAGCAAGTGATGGAAGCATAACAAATGGGCGCTGAAAATCCACAAGGCGTTCTTCATAGCCGTTCCCATTCCTTACATACGCTCTTCCTGCGATAGAAAGCGGTCTGTCAAACCATGGGGCTATCAAAGCACCGCCATAGCCTTCTGTATTGAGCGTGGTGTAGAGAGAAGATGCGGAAATCTCAGGATTTGTCTTCACCCTGAATGATGGGCTGTCTGTATGGGATGCGATAATCGAGAAGGATTGCGGTTTCTCTTCGGGAACCCGGAATGCAATCATTGCCGAGCTGTTGCGTGTCACGAAGTATGACTTTCCTCTTTCAATCTTCCATCGTCTCTTCTCGTCGAGCTTCTGGAATCCATCAGCAATAAGCATGTCAGAGATATTCTTCACCGCATGGAAGCCTGTAGGGCTTTTTTCGATGAAAGCTATGAGTTTTTCTGTATATTCCTTGTCTGTTTCAGTGTGCATGGAAAGAGTCTAGCGCGATGTGTCATTTTCGGGAATATAATGCTTTCATCTGTGGCAGAATCTGCTTTAAGATGCATTCATGATACATGTTGGAAATGACTGGCAGCCAATCTTCGATGCCGAACAGAGCAAGCCTTATTATCTTGAGCTGAGAGCTTTTCTCAAAGAAGAATACAGAACAAAGACTGTCTTCCCTCC
Organism: uncultured Spirochaetaceae bacterium; assembly: GCA_944388955.1. Classification (GTDB taxonomy): domain Bacteria; phylum Spirochaetota; class Spirochaetia; order Sphaerochaetales; family Sphaerochaetaceae; genus Ornithospirochaeta. The sequence continues at coordinate 51,636 of CALXKJ010000006.1, forward strand.
GATGGGAGAGATATTCAATGCCTTCGCGCTTACTGGCTTTTCAGATACCAGAGTAGTTATCGTGGGACAGGATCCATACCATGAGAAGAATCAGGCAATGGGCCTTTCATTCTCTGTCAGGGAAGGTGTCGTGGAGCCTCCATCACTCAGGAATATACATAAGGAAATCATCAGCGAAGGCGTGGAGCAGGGCCTCTGGTCCTCTGATCTCACGCGCTGGGCAGAGCAGGGGGTGCTTCTTATCAACAGCACGCTCACTGTTGTCGAGCATAAGGCTGCATCGCACGCGGGCAAGGGCTGGGAAACATTCACAGATAATGCGATAAAGCTTCTTGGCTCCGATGCAAAGCCCCGCGTCTTCATGCTCTGGGGAAGCTATGCAAGAAGCAAGAAGGCTCTGATTTCAAATCCTGCCCATCTCGTGCTTGAGTCCGCCCATCCAAGTCCTCTGAGCGCTTTCAATGGCTTTTTCGGCAATAATCATTTCAGAGCCTGCAATGAATTCCTGAAGAAGAATGGGTATCCCCCGATATACTGGTGAAATCTTAACAGAAAAATAATATCTTCTGCCTTTTCATATAATATCGATGGAGTAGTCTACCCGTAGACGATCCTATTGGGAGGACCATTATGAAAAGGATTTTAACTGTTTTTATGACAGCGATTCTCGCGCTTCAGCTTGTTTCAGCAGGGGCAGCGGGGGAGACTGAGACGACTATCCGCCAGATGGCGGAGGATGCTCAGCCTAAGTATGTCTTCATGTTCATCGGCGATGGAATGAGTTCACCTCAGATCAACTCAGCGCAGATTTACAATGGATGCAACGAGCCTGGACTTATCGACCTCAAGGAGCTTACATTCACACAGTTCCCTGTTGTCGGTCTGCAGTACACGCAGGACGCGACATCATTCGCCCCTGATTCAGCCAGCACAGCTACATCGCTCTCTTCTGGATTCAAGACGCATAGCGGTGTTATTGGAATGGGAATCGACAAAGTCACGAAAGGCACGACAATCGCGGAGATGCTCCGTGATAAAGGCTGGAAGATCGGTATCGTATCTACTGTAACAATCAACCATGCAACACCTGCTGCTTACTATGCACATGTAGCATCGAGAAATGATTATTACGAGATTGGACTGCAGATGGCTGCATCTGACTTCGACTATTTCGCAGGCGGCTCAGTGAATCAGGCAGATAACGGAGATAAGTCAATCTATGAGGTACTTGAGGATAATGGATATCTTGTGACAAATGACCGTGACACGATCCTCAGCCTCAACGCAGATAGCGGTAAAGTCTATGCTTACAGCCCGGTCCTTCAGGATGATGGTGCTATGATGTACGCTATCGATGCAGAAGAGGATCAGCTCCAGCTCAAGGATTTCGTGAGAAAGGGAATCGATGTCCTCGATAACGAGACAGGATTCTTCATGATGGTTGAATCAGGAAAGATCGACTGGGCAGGACACGCAAATGACGCTGTTGCCAACATCCACGACACACTCGCATTCGATGAAGCAATCCAGGTCGCTGTGGATTTCGCCAAGAATCATCCAGATGAAACACTCATTATCGTTACAGGCGATCACGAGACAGGTGGTATGACAATCGGATATGCAGCAACAGGCTACAACACAGCATTCGCTCTCCTGAGAAACCAGAAGTGCTCATTCGTGGCATTCGATGAGATGGTCGCTGACAGAATCGCTGAAGGTGGATTCACATTCGAAGTTCTTATGGACATGGTGAATGAGAACTTCGGTCTTGCGGCTCCTGGTGAGACAGCTGCTGATGAGGCTCTTGTGATGAATGACTATGAATATAGCCGCCTTCAGAAGGCATATGATGATGCCATGAGTGGAAATACAGATGGATATGAGGAGTCACTCCTTTACGGTGGTTACAACCCGATTTCAGTGACACTCACGCATATCATCAACAACAAGGCTGGTATCGGCTGGACAAGCTATGCTCACACAGGTCTTCCGGTTCCTGTATACGCATATGGAGAGGGCGCTGAGGCTTTCATCGGAAGCTATGACAACACTCAGGTTGCTCTCCGCCTGATGGATCTTACCGACGCTAGGTGAGGATTATATAGATACACGGGGAGCTCCGGCTCCCCATTTTCTTGTTATATGGAATTAAAGAGAAATAGAAAGGATATAGCATTCATACTGTCGTTCATTGTCGCATCCCTGATCCTTATCATGATTCCCACGGGATTTGAGCGTGCAATCTATGTCAATGCTACAGGTGCGAAGGCGGAGATTCTCTCCACCGATGATAGAGGGATTATCCAGACAGGGCTTTTCCGTACCGGTGATCAGCGCTGTACTGTACGCGTGCTGTCCGGGGAACACAAAGGACTCGAGATGGATGGCATAAATCTTCTTTCTGGAAGCCTTAAGGATGATAAGGTTTTCGTTCCCGGTGATATCGCGTGGGTGCTTATCGAGCGCGATACCGATGGCAATCCTATATTCATAAACCTTATTGATTACTATCGCATCGGTACAGAATGGGTGCTTCTGGCAGTTTTTGCCGCTGTTCTTGTCGTGTTTGCAGGCCTGAGGGGAATAAGGATGATGCTCTCATTCATATTCGCGTTCCTCTCAATCTGGAAGCTCCTTATACCATCAGTTCTCAAAGGTGCGTCCCCATTTCTGATGTGCACGCTGACTCTGATGCTGCTTACAGTAGTGACTCTTCCTATGGTTTCTGGAGTGAACAGGAGATCGCTTGCGGCTATTTCAGGCGCTCTTCTCAGTATTGCCATGACTCTTCTGCTATCGCTTCTCACGACAGATATCCTTCGTATACATGGCTCAGTCCTTGAAGGAAGTGAGTCATTGCTCTATTCAGGTTTCATGACGCTGGATCTCACATCACTTTTCACTGGCGTCGTGTGCTTGAGCGCTGGAGGTGCCATCATGGATCTCTCTATCGATGTTTCTGCAGCGATGTGGGAAGTGAAGGAGCATTCTCAGTCTATCAGTGTGAAAGAGCTCTTCCAGTCTGCGATGGAAGTCGGAAGAGCAGGGGTAGGGACACAGATTACCACGCTTCTTCTTGCATACATGGGGAGCTATCTTACGGTAATGATGGTCTATATGGCGCAGGCGACACCAATTCCCAACATATTCACTTCGAAAGCGATAGCTGCAGAGATACTGCAGACACTTGTCGGTGCTATGGGGATTGTCATGGTGACGCCCCTTACCGCTTTAATGGGTATCCTTCTTTTCAAGGGGAGAGCAGTCCCAGTCAAAGCCTGAGAAAACAGGCTGACCTGTATATCGATGTGCTTCTTTCCTGCCATTCAGGACTTCAAGCACAGCTTCAGCCATCGCTTCCTGTTCAACTTCTCCTTTGTAGACATGGATAGGAGCGATGAAGCTGCATCGTTTCCTTATCCCTTCCACGATATCATCAAAGCGTACAAGACCACCTGTGAGGAGAATCGCATCCACATCCCCTGACAGCACAGCACTCATCTCACCGATACTCTTTGCAATCTGGTAAATCATCGCATTCCATATCAGTGTCGCTTTCCTGTCTCCATTATCCACAAGGGAGTGTATCTTATTTGAATCCGATGTGCCGAAGAGGCTTGCGAAGCCTCCTGAACGGCAGCACAGGTCTTTCACGCTCTGTACTCCGTTCTTCTCCATATAAGCGGCAAGCTCCAATGCCGGTATCGAGCCGATTCTTGTCGGTGTGAACGCGCCTTCTCCACCAGCGCCTTCTGTGCAATCTATCATCCTGCCATTTATATGGGCTCCGATAGTTATGCCGCCATCGATATGTGCAATGATAAGTTTCAATTTCTCATACTCAGTGCCGATTTCAGCGGCATATTTTCTGGCGATGCCTTTCTGGTTGAGAACATGACTCTGTGCTCGTCTGTATATGCCTTTGATTCCGGTTATGCGTGCTATGTCATCAAGCTCGTCCACATTTGTCGGATCGACTGTGTACATCGGCTTGCCGTATTCAATCCCGAAAGAGTAGGCAAGCATGACTCCGAGCTTAGCGGGGTGGTCACTTCCGCCTTTATCGTCTTTCGTATCCTCGTATAGCCTTCTGTCTATTATCATGACGCCTTCAGGCTGTGAATATGCGCATCCGCCCCGGCCAATGAAGATATCGATGCTTTCGATGCTTATGTCATGCTTTCTGAGAATCTCAAGTACAACATCCCGCCGCATCCCGAGCTGGTCATTGACTGTCGGAAAGCTCAGAAGAAGAGGAGCATCGTGGAAGACACTCTCTGTGAATATATTCCAATCGTCATCGAAGACACTGATCTTCGTTGATGTCGATCCTGGATTTATGACAAGAAGTCTGTATCCGCTCATGGCTATATGATAGCTCAACTGTGGATGAGTTTCCTGTACAATTCATTGATTTCCCTCGTGGCATCGGAGAAATTCCTGTAGAGTGTACGTCTTGCATTCTCTCCGACTGTCTTCCTAAGGCTGTCATCTGAAAGAATCCTCTCGATATATCCGGCATATGATAGCGCGTCAGGTGCTGAGATAAAGCCATTGAAACCGTCTCTGATTCCCTCGCTGGTGACTGAGTCGATGAATAAGCATGGCAACGAATGTGCAGCAGCCTCTCTTTTTACGAGACATGACGTGTCATACAGCGATGCGAAAAGGAATAAATCCGCGGCTGAGTAGAATGCAGATATATCATCCCTGCTGGATGCGATTCCATAGAAGATGACATTATCCTCGAGATCGTATTCATGGGTCATCCTCTCGTATTTCTTCCTGTCCTCGCCGTCGCCGACGAAAACCATCTGGAAATCTATATTCCTCTCCTTCAGTATCCTCAGGCTGCTGATGATGAGCAGTATATTCTTCTTGTCACTATGCTGACCAACGAAGAGGAGTATCGGACGCGTCTTGGCTTTCAGGCCCAGAAGCGAGAGCGCGCGGGCTATGTTCTCCTTTTCTTTTTCCGGAGTCGGGATTTCCATATCAGTGGCATTCTCTATGATGATGACATCGCCTTTGTAGCCATAACTATGCAGTACCTCAGCGCTTCTGTGGTTTGGTGCTATGACAGCATCGGCTGAGCTGTAATGACGTACAAGATACCGTGTCAGAATATATGCGATAAGCCTGCTATGTGTGAAACCTAGGATATCTTTTTTAAACTGGCTGTGGAATGTCGTCACATGGGGTATGTGTTTCTTTCTTGCAACCCTTGCGCCGAATGCGCCGACCGAGAATGGCGAATGAGTGTGGATGATATCGAAATCCATTTCCATCACTTTCTTTTCGATATCCTTCTTCATGATTGATATCCCATACGCCCCGAGCCTTTTGAGTGGTGCCATAGGAAAGCGTATGACATCTGGATTCTTATCATCGGAATTGCCAGTCTTCGTACTGTATGTGGTTATGATCTTTACATCATAGCCGTATTCATCCCGTAGTATTCTCTCGTAGTTCTTCACAACCTGCCCAACACCATCCATGAGAGGAGGGTAAGCTTCGGAAAATTCACCAGCAATCAGTTTTCTCATGGTTTCATGATAATCAAACGCAAGGCATATTTACATAGTATTTGTTGCCATATTCAGGGATTAGTTAATTTTGATAGTGAAAATCTCATCGAATGATATGACATGACTACCAAGATGGATTGCCTTATTCACGCTGTCTATTCCCGATACTTTGCCTTCAATGCTCTGATAGAGCTTTTTGTCGCTATCGAAATATACGATGCATGCATCGTCGTCCTTTCTGATACGGCTGAGCGTTTCGTTTACTTCCCGTATAGAGTCCTCAATCAGTGCGGCCTTCTCATCTTTCAGTTTTCCGGCTTCATTTATCACGTCATTGTATCCTGTGAGTGCCGCAAAGGGCGCGAACTGCGCGGCTCTGTCTATGCGAGGCATTGGAGGATGTTTTTGGGACACATGCGGTTTATGGTTGATAATATCGTCGTATTCACTCACGCTTTGTGTCCTCCTATCTGCCTGTTTCTCTCAATTGCGGTTGCACCTTCCTCATAATCCATCGCTCTGAGAAGCGAGTTTTTCCCGAAGCGATCTTTTATCGCGATTGTCGTCTCCTGCAGCCTTCTTTCGCGCGCAGCCCGCGCCTCCGCGTCAGCTCTTCTGACAGCCATCTCATTCTCATCATCGAAAAGATCTGGCTGGATGATTTTCTCTGGTATCTCATCCTCCGGAAGTACGGAGAGGGCCGCAATCGTGAGACGCCTGATAAGAAGCGATGGATTTATAATCCTTCTGTAGAGATTGACTGCGCATTTGATTATCAGAGAAGAAGAGGAGGTGTAATCGTCCATCATTTCGCTTCCATGGGCGCTCTTTGGTATGTCGCGGCCATAGAAGTCCTTCTTCACGTCTCCTTTATATCCTTCATGGTCAAGGTTCTCCACATCATAGCCGACTGTGAGCATCAGCTGATTCGCCTTGAGTTTTTTCCTGAGGAGATCTGATGAGAGCGAGTCCGCCATTTCCTTGACGATAAGCTCAGCTTTCTCTGCGCTATATGGACATGAAAGCACCTGCCCGGAGCCGACGCTTGAGGATGATGGCCTGTATTCCTTTATATCCTTCATCGTGCAAGGCTCTACACCCCACGCATGGTCGATAAGCAGCTCTGCATTGACACCGAAGAGTGAGTAGAGCAGCTCTTCATTCTTCTCAGAGCATCTTGCTATGTCTCCCATTGTATAAAGTCCATGCGCCTCGAGCTTCTTTCCATATCCTCTGCCGACACGCCAGAAATCCGTAACAGGCCTATGGGACCATAGCTCCTTCCTGTAAGTCATCTCATCTAGCTTCGCTATCCTGACGCCATTCCCGTCAGCCTTGATATGCTTTGCCATGATATCCATAGCGATTTTCGCAAGATACAGATTCGTGCCGATACCGGCAGTCGCGGTTATGCCTGTCTTTCCCAGTATCTCCAGAATCATATCCATGGCCAGCTTTTCCGGTGTTGTCCGGTAGAGTGTGAGATAATCAGTGGCATCTATGAATACCTCGTCGATAGAGTATACATGTATATCCTCTGGCGCTATGAAGGAAAGGTATATTCTGTATATATCCGCGCTGTATTTCATATACATGGCCATCTGAGGTGGCGCGATTATAAAATCAAGGCTCAATTCACTATGCGCTTTAAGCTCCTTGTTCGAGTATGATTTCCCAGCGAAACCGAATGGAGGAGTATGCTTTGAGCGCTCCGTGTTTATCTCTTTGCGTTTCTCTTTCGCTTCAAACAGGCGGCATCTGCCTGGCAATCCGTATGACTTCAGGGATGGGGATACTGCCAGGCATATTGTCTTGTCTGTACGGCTTTCATCAGCAACGACAAGATTCGTATCGAGTGGATCAAGACCGCGCTCCCGGCATTCAACGGATGCGTAGAATGATTTGAGGTCTATGGCGATGTATGTGCGGTCTTCCATAGCTATATGATAGCTGAAACTATTGAGAATGAGTGAATGCTGGCGTACATTGTTTTCATGAAAAAGGCATTTGGCACCAATGTTCTCGTAACTGGCGCGTCAAGCGGTATAGGGAAGTCGATAGCAGAGCTCTTTGCGAAGAATGGATACACGGTCTACGCAATCAGCCGCTCCATAGAGGAATGCACTATAGACATGGGAATGGGGAGACTCCGCCAGATCCGATGCGATGTGACTGATGAAGATTCGATTCTCGCTCTCAGAGCACGCATTGATAAGCTTTCGATTATCATCCATGCCGCGGGATGCGGAATCGCAGGAAGCGCGGAGGATGTTGATGCTGCGCTAGCGCGAAAACAGCTGGAAGTGAATTATCTCGGCCCAATTGCAATCAATCATGCATTTCTGCCACTTCTGAGGGAGAATGAGCGCTCTCTGATTATCTTCATTTCCAGTATTGCAGGCCGCATTCCTATTCCTTTCCAGAGCCATTATTCGTCATCGAAATATGCATTGGAAGCATATGCTGAAGCCCTTGATATGGAAGCCCGTCCATTTGGGGTGCGTACAGTTCTCCTTGAGCCAGGAGACACAAAGACAGGTTTCACTTCCAGTCGTCAGAAATATATTCCTGACGACTCTCCGTACAAAGCGGCGGCAGAGAAGGCTATCTCGAGGATGGAAAGGGATGAGATGAATGGCAGAAGTCCTGAAACCGTTGCACGCATGGCTCTTAAAGCAGCTTCCAGACGCAATCCACCTGTAAGAAAGCCGATTGGAATCATGTACTCAATGCTTATGATTCTTCCCCGTATTCTTCCGCAGAAGCTGATCCATCGCATACTCATGGCAATGTATTGATGTATCGCGTTTTCTGATTGCATTGCTTATTGCCAAGGCTTATCATGCAGCCATGGAAAAAGAAGTCAGAGCCAAGAGAACTATGGATATGCTCAGCGGCTCTCTTTTCGATAAGCTTCTCATCTTCGCAATCCCGCTTGCTCTGAGCAGTATCCTTCAGCAGCTTTTCACTTCTGTGGATGTCGCTGTTGTCGGGCATTTTGCAGAGAATCCCGCAGTGGCAACAGCCGCAGTGGGATGCAATGGGCCTGTAATCAATCTGATCATCAATCTCTTTGTTGGGATATCAATAGGGGCCAATGTAGTCATTTCGAACTATATAGGAGAGGGGAGCCGGGAGAAAATCGGCAGTGCTGTTCATAGCGCGATGTCCATTGCCATTATCAGCGGTGTATTCATTCTTGTTCTTGGGCTTGCTGTGGCTGAGCCTGTGCTGTCTATGATGAATACACCTGAAAGTGTTAAGCATTACGCTGTCGAGTATCTGAGAATCTATTCGCTGGGAATGCCATTTGTGATGGTCTATAACTTCGGTGCCGCGATTCTCCGGAGTATAGGCGATACAAGACGTCCTCTTATCTGTCTTGTTTTCTCAGGTGTTCTTAATGCGCTTCTCAATCTCTTTCTCGTGATAGTCTTCCATCTTGATGTTGCAGGCGTTGCTATAGCCACTGTGATTTCCAATGGCGTCAGCGCATCTATGATCTTCGTGTTCCTCATGAGAGAGAAGAATGAGATTCATCTGGATATAAAGCGTTTGAGGATCTCCAGACAGGTTGCGCTGAGAATGATGAAGATAGGCATTCCAGCAGGATTGCAGAGCATGGTCTTCTCTCTTTCGAATGTCATAATACAGTCAGTGCTCAATGGTTTCGGAACTGCCGCAGTAGCAGGGTCGGCTGTGTCTCTGAATTATGAGAACTTCTCGTACTTCATAATCTCGGCGTTCACCCAGACTGCGGTAACATTCACAAGCCAGAATTTCGGTGCACGGAATTATGAGAGATGCAAGCGGGTTTTCAGGCTCTGTATGGCTTCTGCAATCGTTCTTACGGGTATGATGAGCTGGACATTCATCCTTGGCCGCGATTTCTTCATCTCAATCTTTACCAATGATCCTGAAGTTGCCAGATATGCTGCGATAAGGCTTATGATGATTCTATCTCTCAATATTCTTTCCAATACATATGAGATAGGAGGAGCTTCACTAAGGGGTATAGGCTATTCGATGACTCCTGCGATTCTTACTGTCTTCGGAACTTGTGTCTTCCGCCTCCTCTGGGCTTATACGATATGCCGCATGTATCCAAGCTTTGATGTGCTTATCGCTGTCTATCCGATTTCATGGGTTCTGACAGGGAGCGCGGTGCTTATCGCGTATTTCGCTATACGGAAAAGAGTATTCTCAGCACCGCGTCGGCTGGTGTGAAAAATGCGGGTTTCCCCGCATTCCTCATATAAGTCCTGAATCCTGAAGATACTTGCTGATTCTCTTTTCCGCGCCTTCTTCGTCGGAGTGCACGATTGAGCCTTTTATGGCAAGGCCTTTCCTGATATCAGCCGTTGGGTATGCTTCCTTGAGCATCCTTTCCATATATCCAAGACCGTTGTCCTCATGTGTGCATACTGGATAAACGGAGATGCCATCTAACGTGAGGTTATCAAGGAGCGTGTACATAGCCATCGGAAGATCTCCCCACCAGTTCGGATAGACAAGCACTATGCTGTCAACTCCATCCATCTGCGGATAATCCATTATCTCAGGTCTAGCGTTGCTTTCTCTTTCACTTCTGGCTTTCTTATTGAGTTCTTCAGCATCCTCTGGATATGGAGCAGAAGGTCGCACGGTGAAAAGTGAGCCACCTGTCTTTCCGCTTATAATCCTGGCAAGTTTTCCTGTGCTCCCATCAGGCTCTGGTGAACCGCTTTTAGAAAAGCATGCAATTAGTATAGACATATATTCCTCCGCATTGATGATATACCATCAATGACGTGGTGGGAAAGCATCAGATGTGTATTCGTCTGCCTATCCAGGAGACAGCTGGTCCTACTGTGAATGCCATTATGACAGTGCCGATTGTCAGAGAGCCGGAGGCGATTAGGCCTATTGCTATGGCTATGAAATCCCAGGCCATCCGCAAAGCATAGAAGGGTATTGGGATGTGCTCGCTTGCCATTGCTGGAATCGTGTCAAATGGAGCTAGACCGAGGCCAGCATTCATATAGAGCGCTGCGGATACAAGGAATAGGACAAGAGCAATTGCGAATGTAATAGTCCTGTATGGCTGGGCAGTGAATATTTCAGATGAAAGGTATTTTCCCTCGAGGAATGTACAGAAATCTGATGTGTAGCCAATAAGCGTCATATTTGCGATTGTCCCGATGCCAATCATTTTCCGTCCCCAGATAATCTCGGGAATGAATAAGATTGCATTGATTGTCAGCATGACTGAGCCCAGTGACATATTTAAGCGGGATGCGACAGAGGCGTTCATGAAGGATGATGTATCCGTTCCATATCCGACGCCAAGGAGGAATGAGAGGAATATTCCCATTCCTATGACACCTGTAAACATCAGCATGATTTTCCTTCGCATTGTCTTCTCCAAAAGGATTATAAGCAGAAATGCATGCATTCCGTCTATTGTTGTTATTATCGACGGCATTAACACATGGGGAAAATCCGCAAGCTGACTGCAGTTTTCAGAACAGCAGAAGCGAGAGTATGACAGTGATAATCCCAGACATCACAAGCGCAATTGATGAGAGTGCGCCCTGAACTTCTCCAAGTTCTATGGCTTTGCTTGTTCCGACTGCATGGCTCGCGCTTCCGAAAGCCATGCCCGATGCTATCTCATTCCTGATCCTGAATGCTTTGATGAGAACAGGACCGATTATGCTTCCTGTTATTCCTGTTATTATCACGGAGAGGACAGTAAGCGATTCAATACCGCCAAGGTTCTGCGATACAGCAATTGCCATTGGGGTTGTGATGCTCTTCGGAATAAGTGACATCGTTATCTCATCAGAAAGTCCGAATAATTTTGAGAGCGTAAGTACGATGAGTATTGATGACAATGAGCCTGCAAGGCTTCCTGCTGTGACAGAAAGAATATGTTTCTTCAGTAAATCCCTCTGCCTGTAGATTGTTATCGCGAGCACCGCTGTGGCAGGGGATAGAAACATGTTGATGATGTCGCCGCCATTGTCATACCACTCCAATGGAATACCTGTAACAAGAAGCAGCGGTATGATAATCAGATAAGATATGAGAAGCGGATTGAGAAGCGCCAGCTTTGTCTTTCTGTTTATCCAGCATCCAATGCTGTATGCAGCTATGGATAAGGTTATCCCGAAAAATGGTGATGCGAATACTGTTTCCATCATTTCTCTTTTCTCTCCTCAAAGCGCATCACGAGGCTGACTGTCCCCGCTGTGATAAGAAAGACGAGAACTGTAGACAGTATTGAGATGAGCAGAAACTGCCACCATATCGATGAAATCGTATCGAAATGCTCTATAACCTTCACTCCAGCTGGAATGAAGAAGAAAGCCATGTTCGAAAGCAGGAAGTCACTTTTCTCCTTTATGTGGTCAATCCTGAGTATTCCCGAAAATAGAGCGGCAAGCAGCAACAGCATTGCGGCTATAGCTGAAGGAAACGGAAAAGGGAGCAATGCACTGACGATTTCTCCCATCAGACATAGAAAGAATATGATTGCAATCTGATAAAGTATCTTCATGTTGGCCCGGTCAGGAAATTTATCACAGAAGCTGCTTTTTCTGCTACATATCTTTTTCCATTAATCGGTAAAAAATAATCTGTAATAGGTAGCCCCTGTCGGAAAATGCTGATACTATCGGGGTGGGATATATCTGGAGGCTAAGGGGAAACCCGTAGACAGTGAATCACTATTTGTTTTTTAAGGAAGTGCAATGATAGAGATCAAGCACCTGAGAAAAGTATTTGATGATGACACAATCCCGCTGAAAGACATTGACGTAACAATTAACGACGGCGATGTGATTTCCATCATCGGGCCTTCCGGTACAGGCAAATCAACGTTATTGAGATGTATCAACATGCTGACAGAGCCAACATCTGGCAGCATTGTTGTTGATGGACAGGATATAACGGAAAGAGGCTGTAATCTCAACGAGATCCGCAAGAAGATGGGGATGGTTTTCCAGTCCTTCAATCTCTTCGGACACCTCACGATAATCGAGAACATAATGAATCCTCAGATCACGCTTCTCGGACGCAGCAGGCAGGAAGCCTATGACAAGGCAATGTACCTTCTGCAGCAAGTCGGTCTGGCATCGAAAGTCTTCGCTTATCCTGAAGAGCTTTCGGGTGGCCAGCAGCAGAGAATCGCGATTGCAAGAACGCTTGCAATGGATCCTGATATCATTCTTTTCGATGAGCCGACATCCGCGCTCGACCCATCGATGATCGGGGAAGTCCAGTCTGTAATCAAGATGCTCGCAAAGAGCGGACGTACGATGATGATTGTCACCCACGAGATGGATTTCGCGAGGAAAATCTCCAACAGGATTCTCTTCATGTATGATGGCTATATCTATGAAGAAGGAACTCCAAAAGAAATATTCGAGCATCCGAAGCGTGAGATAACAAAGCGCTTTATCCAGCGTCTTTCATCACTTACATATAAGATTGACTCAATGGATTTCGATCTGGAAGCGATGAATGATGAGCTCAACGCTTATGGCGAGAAGCTACTTATCGAGGCAGAGCGTCTGAGTAAGCTTTCTCTCGCTGTTGAGGAAATATGCATAAACAATATCGCGGCAGATTCTGATGTTCCGGATATCCTTGTCAAGATAGAGTATTCAGAAAAACTCGACATTCTTACGCTTCTTATCTGCTACAAAGGTGAGAAGTTCGATGTCCACTCATCAGGCAGTAAACTCTTCCAGGATCTTCTTGCAGAGCACACCACGGAAGTGAAGCAGGATGATATCACATCGGATCCGATGGGATACGAGCATCTCATCTCTATGCGTTTCAGATGGGCGGAGGAAGAATGATGAAAAGATTTGCTGCAATGCTGATGGCTGTTTTTATCGCGGCTTCATTTGCCTTCGCTGCAAGTGAATACAAGGAAATCGAGGATCTCGATGGAAAGAATATCGGTGTACAGACTGCCGTACTATACGAAGAGCTGATCCAGGATCGTGTACCGAATAGCAAGATACAGTACTACACGATGCCTAATGACATGATACTCGCACTGCAATCCGGAAAAGTCGATGCGTATCTTATAGAAGAGGTGAGCTATGGAGTTCAGAAGAAGAACCATCCTGAGCTTACTGTACTCGACGAGCCCGCGGGGTATATCAACGCGACATGCATAATAGGCAATAATGAGCGCCAGGACAGGCTTCTCTCGGAGCTCAATGCATTTATCGCCGAAAGCAATGAAAATGGTCTTCTTGCTGAGCTCTATGATTACTGGATCGCGGATTTCGATCCTGTGAATGATACTTGTGATATAACAGGTTTCACCGGTGAGAATGGCACAATCGCGGTGGCTGTAGAAGGCGGATATGAGCCTTTTTCTTTCATCAGCAATGGCAATATCTCTGGTTTTGATGTTGATTTCGTATGCCGCTTTGCACGTGCATATGGCTATACTCCAGAGTTCTATGAAGTACCTTTTGAGGCGATTGCCCCTGGTGTTGAGAGCGGAAAGTATGATATCGGAATGAATATCGTTGTCAGCGCTGAGCGCAATGAGACAGGAACGCTTTCCGATGTCTATTATTCGACACCTATCAGACTGGTTATCCTTGGTGAGGATGATTCTGCGCCAGGATTCTTCGAGCAGCTTAAGCTGAGCTTTGAGAAGACATTCCTCAGGGAATCACGCTGGGTGCTTTTCGTCCAGGGCGCAGGTGTCACTATCCTTATCACAGTAATGTCAATCATAGCTGGCACTATACTTGGATTCCTTGTATATATCCTCTGCAGAAAGGGTAGCAAGATAGCTAATAAAGCTACTGATTTCTTCCTGTGGCTCATCCATGGAATGCCTACGGTTCTGCTGCTTATGATTCTCTATTACATCGTCTTCGGCTCATCATCGCTGAGCGGTATGTGGGTATCCGTTGTCGGATTCTCTCTGATGTTCGCATGCTCCATGATTGATATGCTTCATGTCGGATGCAACGCAATCGGCAAAGGTCAGATGGAAGCTTCCAGAGCCTTGGGATACTCAGATGGCCAGAGCTTCTTCAGGATAATACTGCCGCAGGCGGCTCAGCATTTCCTGCCTATTTACCGTAATGATGTCGTGACGCTGATCAAGGAGACATCTGTTGTCGGCTATATCGCGGTTCTGGATCTGACTAAGATAAGCGATCTTGTCAGAAGCCGTACATATGAGGCGTTCTTCCCGCTTATCGTGACAGCAATCATGTACTTCGTGATATCTGCATTGCTGACGAAAATAGTGACTATGGTAGAGCACGCGATAGACCCGAAGAGAAGAAAGAAAGATAAGATTCTCAAGGGCATTGTGGAAGCCGAATGATATAAGCCGGGCACTGGTCCCGGCTTTTTCATCAGCTGTTGAAAATCAATCCTGCGATATAGAAAACGACAGGTACGAATGGGGCAAGGATGAAATTGCCTATCTTTATCTTCGTGATTTCCATCAGATTAAGGGATATGCCGACGATAAGAAGGGAGCCTATGACAGACATCTGGTTGATGACTTCCTCGGTAGCTATCTGGGCAATGGTGCCTGAGAATAGAGTGATAAGCGCTTCGTAGATAAGCACTGGAATCGCGGCCAGAGAACAGCCGAAGCCTTTTGTTGCTGCCATTATGAAGACAACAAGTGCATCGATACAGGATTTTGCGAGAAATGTGCTGTATGTACCTTTAGTGCCGCTCTCGATACCACCCACGATGGCCATCGCACCGACACACACGAAAAGCGTTGCTGATACAAAGCCATCCGCCACGCTTCCGCTTTCGGATGGAAGCTTTCTCTCGACATACATTCCAAGCTTATTGAAGGCGGCATCGAAATCTATGGCTTCGCCTATAATCACACCGATTGCGACTGAAAGAACAAGCATCACGGAATCCATTCCCTTTACGATTCCAGTGATGCCTACATAGAGAACACATAGCCCTAGAGCGAGCATCAGCGTCCTCTTCATCTTCTCCGGAAGCCCTTTCCTGAAGAAGGCTCCCATGATTCCTGCTACAGCGACGCAGAATGCATTGATGAATACTCCAGTGAAGTTCATGCGGGAATATTACAACTTCTTCTCGCCGCTGTATATTTGTTTCAGTCCGAGATTCTATTCATTATCAATTCGTCTCCCTCGCCTGGATTAGGGTTCTTGAAGAGTATTGACTCTGCCATTCCCGCTCCGCTTGTGAGGAATGCCATTTTCTTCTCTCCGTCCTCCATGAAGAAACGATATGATGATACGGAATCAACAGCGAGTCCCAGAGCTCTTGATTGGATATATGCCTTTCCGCTGTCATAGCCGATTGAAACGCTATCGAGTCTCCATTTTGATGGCTTGAAAATCGAAGTATTAAGGCGGTCTGCGTTGAGCCTGTACGATGTGCCTACTGTGCTGTCATCTTTGTAATCCACCCATTCACCGGATGCTGGATCATCGAAATCATAAAGTGGGAAGATCTTCGCTTCTGTCCCATCATCCATAATCATATAAATAAGATGGTACTGTCCGAATGATGGATCTGTAGCTGTTTCGATTCTCAGCTTCACACTCTTCATCTTGCCATTGTTGTCATCATCAGTCTGGTTTATCCATTCGTATATTCCATCCCAGCTGTCTGTCGTGACGGTCATGAAAGATGCGTCAAGCGTGTTGTTTGCCTCATCGCGGGCCGCGATAGAGAAGCTATATTCGGTATTGGAAGGAAGATTGCCTAGCCTGTATGAGTATGTCCCTTCCGGAAGTCTGACGATGAAATCCTGACCATTGTAGATGTCATAGAAAGATGCGCCCTCGACAGCATTCCACGTGAAGCAGATAGCTGATGGCTCTGCATAAGCTTTTGCATCAAGAGATGCGAAAGCAAAGGATGCTGCCAGAATGAGAATCAGCAGTAATACTGAAATACGTTTCATATTTCCTCCGCAACAAGCATGCATGCAAATTCCTTTTTTGTCTATTTGTCATTTTGTGTAAGAATCCGATTCCATTTGTCAGCTTATTGTGCCATTGTTGTACATTTTTGTATCTGCTATATAAGAAATTATCCGTTTTGCATTGCCTTGGTTTTTCTTTTTGGTTACCCTTTGATTGTGAATCCTAAGCTTAAAGAAAAAATAACAGAGTCACTTCAGGCTGTACTACCTATTACGCTGATTGTCATAGCAATCAGTGTGATTCTTGTTCCTATTGACATCGGAGCGATGGCTGTTTTTCTTATCGGCGCAATGCTCCTCGTCGTAGGGATGGGATTCTTCCAGCTTGGTGCAGAGATGTCCATGACGCCTTTAGGCGAGGGCATTGGAGCAAGCATGTCGCATTGCCGGCATGTCATTCTTATTGCGGCTGTTGGTTTCGTGATGGGCACGATAATCACGATGTCTGAGCCAGATCTGCAGGTTCTTGCTGAGCAGGTGCCAGCTATACCTAACATGACTCTTATAGTCACTGTTGCGGTAGGTGTCGGTATTTTCCTTGCTATAGCGATTCTCAGGATCCTGATGCAGATAAGCCTTGCTGCAATGCTGGCGTTTTTCTACCCGGTTGCTATCATCGCGTCGTTCTTCGTCCCATCAAGCTTCATTGCTGTCGCTTTTGATTCAGGTGGCGTGACAACAGGACCGATGACAGTTCCTTTCATAATGGCTATGGGTGTCGGACTTGCATCTGTCAGAAGTGATAAGAATGCCGCAAGTGATAGCTTTGGTCTTGTTGCTTTATCGAGTATAGGTCCGATTCTCGCTGTGCTTCTCTTAGGTATCTTCTACACACCATCGGAAGCGGAGTATACGCTTTCGGAGATGAGCCATGTCGGCACCACAATTGATGCTGCAAGAGAGTTCACATATAACTTTCCCCGGTATTTCAGGGAGGTCTCATTCTCTCTCCTGCCTGTATTCGCTGTTTTCCTTGTTTTCCAGCTTCTCTCAAGGAGATACAAGAAGGTACAGTTCTTCAGGCTTGTTATCGGATTCATCTATACATATTTCGGTCTTGTGCTCTTCCTTTGCGGAGCGAATGTCGGATTTGCCTCTGTCGGAGCGGCTCTTGGTGAAGCTATTGCTTCTTCAAGGGTTTCAGAGTGGCTTCTTATACCGCTTGGCATGCTGATTGGCTATTACCTTGTAAAGGCGGAGCCTGCTATACAGGTTCTCAACAGGCAGGTTGATAGCGTAACCAATGGCGCTGTATCGGCAAAAGCTATGAATACATGTCTCTCGATAGGCGTTTCCGTTTCAGTAGGGCTTGCGATGCTTCGTGTTATCACAGGGCTGCCTATTTACTGGATTATAATCCCCGGATATGCAATCGCAATCATCCTTTCATTTATCGTGCCGAAGATCTTCATCGGTATCGCATTTGACTCAGGTGGAGTTGCCAGCGGTCCGATGACCACAGCTTTCCTACTGCCGTTGAGCATCGGTGCATGCAATGCGCTTGGCGGAAATATGATGACTGACGCATTCGGAGTCGTCGCGCTTGTATCTCTGACACCTCTTATCGCTATTCAGATAATGGGCTTCAATTACAAGATCAAGATGAAGAGCGCCGCTCATAGAGTCGCAGTCGGAGCCTCTGACGGCATCGTTGAATTCAAGGAGGCCTGGTATGCCTGATATGAAGTTCTATCGTATTCTTATTCTCATAGCTGGGCATGATATAGCTGAAAAAGCCGAGACTCTTCTCTCTGAAGAGGGAATTCCTGTTCAGTACAGCATGAAAGTTCACGGCACGGCTTCCAGTGAAATCATGAATATGTTCGGTCTCGGTACGCCCGAGAAGGACATGCTTGTTACAGTTGCTCCCCAGAAAGAGGCATCAGGATTCCTGAGGCTTTTCAGGAAAAAGCTCTATCTGGGTATGCCAAATACAGGGATAGCGTTCACAATTCCTGTTTCAGGTGGCTCAAAGCGTCTGTTTGAGCTTGTGGATTTAGCAGAAAACAAAGAAGGAGATATAGTGATGGCTGAAGAAGGAAGAGATTCCTCAATGATAATAGCAATAGTGGATCAGGGAGCGAGCGAAGATGTCATGAAAGCGGCACGCCCTGCGGGTGCTACAGGCGGAACTGTTTTCCATTCAAGGCGCCTTGGTGAGGAGAACGCTGTAAAGCTGTGGGGTATCTCAGTACAGGAAGAGAGGGAAATCGTGATGATTCTTGCCAGAAACAGCCGCAAGAAAGAGATTATGGATGCCATAAACAGTGCCTGCGGCATGGCGACAGATTCCCATGGCGTTGTGTTCTCTGTTCCTATTGCTGACATAGAAGGCATCGGCTGATATGTCACTCTTCCTGCTCTTCTCAATTCCTTTCCTCGGGACGCTTCTTGGAGCGCTTGCTGTGTATTTCTTCAGAAGCGGAATAGGGGAAAGGAGCGGGAAGGCCATCTCTGGATTTGCTGGTGGTGTTATGATAGCAGCTTCGGTCTGGTCTCTTCTGCTTCCAGCAATCGATGAATCCTCATACATGACAGCCGCTGCTGGCTTCATGCTGGGAATTGTCTTTTTGCTTCTTGTTGATACCGTTGTCCCCCATCTTCATGTCAATGCGGAGGCCGCGGAAGGAAGAGCATCCGGGCTTTCCCGTTCTGCGCTTCTGATGCTGTCTGTGACGATTCATAATATTCCTGAGGGAATGGCGGTCGGAGCCGCTGCAGCAGCGGCTTTCGCAGCTGAAGGCGGTATTCCATACGCTTCAGCTCTCGCTCTCTCGCTCGGTATCGCGCTGCAGAATTTTCCTGAGGGACTCATTGTCTCAATGCCTTTGTATAAAGAAGGAAAGAGCAGGGGACGCGCGTTTCTTGAAGGTACGATATCTGGAGCTGTTGAGCCTATTGGAGCTGTTCTTGCTTTTGTCTTTGTATCAGCTCTTTCAGGACTTCTTCCGCTTCTTCTCTCATTCGCAGCCGGCGCTATGTTCTACGTTGTAGTTGAGGAGCTTATTCCCGAGGCATCTGAAGGTGAGCATTCGAATATAGGGACAATCGGAGCAGCGATAGGCTTCGCTTTGATGATGATTCTAGATGGTATATTTGGATGAATGCATACGATGATAAGCACTTCTTCGAAGAGTACTGCAAGCTGAGAGAAGGTGAGAATTACAATGATATTCTCGAAACGCCTGCAATGCTTTCACTTCTGGACTTTGTAGAAGGCCTTCGTATCCTTGATATAGGGTGCGGCTTTGGAAAGACTTCAGCTCTGCTTTCGGATATGGGTGCTCAATACGTTCTTGGTATTGATATCTCGGAGAGAATGATTGCGAAAGCCGGGAGTGAGTATAAGAGAAGGCATGTCGAATACAGAGTTCTTCCAGCTGAGGATATTTCTGAAATCGGAGAAGAATTCGATCTCGTATGGAGTTCCCTCTGCTTTCATTATGTGAAGGATCTTGAGCAGCTCCTTAAGGATATTGATTCCATTCTCCGTGATAAAGGTACGCTCATATTCTCAGTCGAGCATCCGCTTTCCACAGCATCCTACGATGGATATTACACAAATGGTCCTGATGGCTGGACAGGTTACCATCTTTCTGATTACGGGATGGAAGGCGAGCGGCGAAGCACATGGTTTGATACCGAAATAGTGACGTATCACAGGATGATGTCAACAATCCTGAATATGCTCGTCAGGAGCGGTTTTGCCGTAGAGCACGTGCTGGAGCCACTTCCTGACGATGCTGCCATTAAGCGTCTGCCGAGAATGATACGTGAGTACCAGAAACCTTCCTTTGCGGTTTTCAAGGCAATAAAACGCTGATCAGCTGTTGCTCATGAGAATTCTCTCGCAAACATCCGCAACATGCTCACAGGCATCCGCGCACTGCTCAAGGTAATGATAAACGTTTCTCCAGATGATTATCTCGAATGGATTCTCCTCTGTAGTATGCAGTTTCCTCATATTCGAGATGAAGGCCTTGTCAGCATCTTCCTCTAGTGTGTTTATCTTGATGATTCTTTCCTTGAGGGTCTTTGAGTGCCTGAAATCACGGAAATCCTCCATCATCAGCTTCATTTCACTGCAGCACTCCTCGATGATATCAACAACGGCGATCATCTCTGGTCTGATGGAGCGGATGTTATCGCAGTAAAGGCGAAGTACGACATCCTCAATCTTGTCTACGACTTCATCAAGACACTGGCTCATCAGCATGATATCATCACGCTCAATCGGTGTGATGAAGGCCTTCATGAGCACATTCACGACCTCGTGCTTCTTTATATCAGCGGCATGTTCGATATCATGGATAGCGGAAAGTGTTGAATCAAGTCCATCCGGATTATAGTCCGAGATACATTTCCTGAGTATCTCAGTTGCCTGCACAGCGTACTCTGCGCAGCTGACGAAATTATCGAAATAGAATGAATCCTGCTTCTTTGCCATATGTCCTCCTAGAAGATTGCAAGGAAAAGCTTTGTCATGAGAAAGCTTATGATTCCGCAGCCTGGGAATGTGAATACCCATGTGAGCATCATCTCACGGACTACGGAGAAATTGATTGAGCTGAGCCTTTTCGAAGCTCCTACGCCCATGATAGCGCTTGTTTTCGTGTGGGTTGTCGATACTGGAATTCCGAAAACAGAAGAGAGAAGGAGACACAGAGATGCTGCCATATCGGCGCTGAAGCCTTGATACTTCTCTAGCTTTACCATATCCATGCCGACAGAGCGTATGATTTTCTCTCCGCCAACGCTGGTTCCAAGTCCCATCACCGCCGAGCATAGAATCATCAGCCATACCGGGATAATCGCGCCTGCTACACTGGTTTCACCATTAGAGAATGCGATACCCAGAAAAAGTACTCCTATGAATTTCTGTCCATCCTGGGCACCATGCATGAAGCTCATGCACGCCGCTCCTAGAATCTGAGCGTAGCTGAAGAACCGATTCGTTTTCTGCCTGTTCATCCTTCTGCATATGATTACCACAAGGCGGCATACAGCATATCCGATTGCAAAACCGAGTATGAGCGAAAGGACAAGTCCGTAAATGACTTTGATCCACTCTGAGCCATTTACAGCCGCAAGTCCCTTTCCTGAAGCGATGGCTGCACCTGTCAATCCTGCGATAAGACTGTGGCTCTCGCTTGTCGGTATGCCGAAATAAGATGCCGCTGTGCTATAGACCACGATTGAGAAGAGAGCTGCGGAGAGCGCTAGGAGCGCAGTTGATGTGTCATTTCCGAAATCAACCATGTTGCTGATTGTCGACGCGACTGAGGCATTTATCTTCGTCATTATCAGAACGCCGAGGAAATTGAATACGGCACTCATAAGGATTGCCGGTCTAGGCCTCATGCAGCGTGTTGTGATACATGTAGCGATTGCATTCGGTGCATCAGTCCATCCATTTACGAAAATCACACCCAGCGTAAGCAGTGAAGTAATCAGAAGAGCAGGGGATGAGAATATCTGCTGAAAAAAGTATTCGAATGTTACATCCATCTGAAATCCTTGCCTTAATCGTAAAGGATGTATTAAATGCGTGTAAATATTCCGTTAATGGCAAAAATGTTAATAAAGTGTTAATGATTTTCACATTGTCTTTCCTGTTTGCATAAAGCACCATTTAGAGAAAAATGCTGTTTGTTGCAGTACTATCTCTTGCTGTCTGATGTAAATACAAGAAAAATGATAAAAACTTCTCTTTGCATTAGTGTTAACTTATTGAAAGAATATGCAATTTTTTGTATATAGTATCTAACTTTTTCCTTGTTACTTACAGGAGGTGGCAGAATGAGAAAAGCTATTGCATTTGCCCTTGTCGCTTTCGTCTGTATCGCAGGCGCGGTGGCAGGTGGTGCTTCCGAGGATGTTTACAAAATCGGATTTATAGGACCTCTTACTGGTGATAACGCCAATTATGGAATCAGATGCTCTAATGCCGCAAAGCTTGCTATAAGTGAAATCAATGCCGCAGGCGGTATCGATGGCAAGCAGCTTGAGCTTATCGCCGAAGATAGTGAAGGTACTGTCGACAAGGCTCTCGCAAGCTATGAGAAGCTCGCATATACAGATGATGTATGCGCAATCATCGGACCTGTTTTCACATCACCGGCTCTTGCTGTTGCTCAGCGCTGTCAGGAAGATGGAATTGTCATGATTTCCCCATCAGCTACACATAAGGATGTGACTGCACAGCCTGCGACGAATGCAGATGGACTCAATTATGTGTTCAGAACAGTTCCTTCAGATGCTCTTCAGTCAGATGTAGCTGCTCATTACTTCTATGAGATTCTTGGCTATCGCAATCTCGCATCCCTTTATGCGATGAACGATTACAGCCAGGGTCTTGCTCTTGGTATGAAGGATACATTCGAAAGTCTTGGCGGAAAGGTCGTTGCTGAAGAGACATGCATGGTCGGAGACAAGGACTTCAGAACACAGCTTACTCAGATCAGAGCTGCAAATCCTGAGGCTATCTACATCCCGAACTATACAGTAGAGGATGCGCAGATTCTCGAGCAGGCAGCACAGCTTGGAATCACAGTACCATTCCTTTCCAGCGATGGATTCTCCGATCCTGAGATTTACAACCTTGCTCCAGATTTCACTGATGGTGTCATCTATGTAGGTCCTGCACAGGCTGAGGCTTCAACAATCCTTTCAGACTTCCAGGTCGCTTACGGCGAGATGTACAACGGGGATGCTCCTGATTCATTCGCGACAAACAGCTATGACGCTACATACATCATCGCTGGCGCTATTGACAGAGCTGATATCGCTGAAGCTGGTGTCGATGACCAGAGGCTTGCAGTTCGCGATGAAGTCGCTGCTACAAAGGATTTCCAGGGCGCTAACGGTACACTCAACTTCGCAGCAAACGGTGACCTTGTTGCTAGCCAGGGCGTTTATCATGTTGAAGGCACAACACCTGTCTATGTTGGCTCATTCCAGATTGTAGATGGGCATATCGTGCAGGTTGACTGATTTAAAGGAATAGTAAAGTATACTGTCGGAAAGTATGTCTTTCCGGCAGTTTTAGCATTTCCAGAGGAGGAAGTGTGGATACCTTAACACTCTACATGCAGTACATCGTGAACGGTCTGACGCTCGGTGCGATCTACTCATTGATTGCTCTTGGCTATACGATGGTGTACGGCATCCTCAAGTTCATCAATTTCGCCCATGGCGATATCCTCATGGTAGGAGCTTTTGTAGGGCTCCTTGTCTATACGGCTCTTACAGGTGAAGCCGCAGATCCCGGTGTGTGGACTATCATCGCATTCTTCATCGCGATGCTGATAAGCATGGGATTCTCGGCACTTCTGGGCGTTCTCATTGAGCGTGTTGCATATAAGCCCCTGAGAAATGCCAACAGGCTTGCACCACTGCTTTCCGCAATCGGCGTATCATTCATTCTTTCCAATGGCGCCGCATGGATTTTCGGAACGCAGTCTCGCCGTTTCCCATATCCATTCGCAAATGATCCGATACGGATTGGCGCAATTGCCATCACTCCGCATCAGATAGTTATAATCGCTGTATCTGTCATTATGATGATCCTTCTCACATTCTTCGTTAATAAGACAAGAATGGGTAAGGCAATGCGTGCGGCGTCTCTTGATCAGGCGACGAGCATGCTCATGGGTATAAACGTAAATAGGGTCATCTCCCTTACATTCGCTATCGGAAGCGCGCTTGCCGCTGTCGGTGGCATACTCGCTTCCTTTGATTTCCGTGTATATCCGTCAATGGGTACAATGACAGGCCTGAAGGCATTTGTCGCGGCTGTCATCGGCGGTATCGGAAATATCCAGGGTGCTATGCTTGGCGGAGTGCTTCTAGGCATTCTCGAGGCTGTTGGAGCACCGCTTCTGCACATCCCGAACAGCATGAGGGACACAGTCGCTTTTGCTGTTCTCATCATCGTCCTTCTGGTGAAGCCAGATGGAATACTCGGAAAGAACGAGAGGGAGAAGGTCTGATATGCTCAATTTCTTCCAGCTCATACTCATATACGCGGGAATCTATGCTCTTATGGCGATTGGCCAGAACTGTATCACTGGTTATACAGGCATGCTGTCTCTCTGCCATGCAGGATTCTTATGCATCGGAAGCTATGTGACAGCTATAATGTGCAAGACTTTTGGCCTTTCATTCTGGCTCTCGCTTCCTGTTGCCGCTATTGCTACAGGACTCATCGGACTGCTTATCGGTATCCCTACGCTCCGTCTTAAAGGAGATTACCTGTGTATTGCGACACTTGGACTAGGTGAGATTATCCGCAACATAGCGACAAACCTCAATCCTGTCGGTTATAACAGCATCCCGCGCGCATCTCTCTTCGGCTATCAGTTTGCGTCAAGAAACAAGTTCGCATTCATCCTTCTCATCTGGTTCTTCGTGCTTGTCTTCTATATTCTTTTCCAGCAGCTTGCGCATAGCAGGCTTGGCCGTGCGATGATTGCAGTCAGGGAAGATGAGGTCGCTGCACAGTCAAATGGAATCAATGTCACAAAGTATAAGATCAGCTCATTTGTCCTTGGCGCGGCTGTTGGCGGAATCGCTGGATGCTTCCAGACAGCTTACACTCTGACAGTCCAGCCTGCATCATTTACATTCATGGTCTCTGTAATGGTTCTCTGTACAGTTGTCCTCGGTGGTATGGGAAACGCGAAAGCTGTAATACTCGGTGCCTTCATCATCCAGTTCATTTCATATTTTCCGCAGCTGACAGGTCTGACGAATGTTATACCAGCACAGGCTAAGCAGATAATCTATGGACTTCTTCTTGTAGTCATGATGCTCTGCCGTCCGCAGGGAATCCTTGGCCGTGACCGCTACCGCTATGGCGATCCAAGAACGAGAAAGGAGAAGATCCATGATTTCTTCTCCCGACCGAAGAAGAGCGCTAAAGGAGGAAACGTATGAGATTACTTGAGACTGAGCATCTTACGCGTGAGTTCGGTGGCGTTATCGCTGTAAACGATGTTGATTTCCATGTCGAGAAAGGTCTTGTTACTGGGCTTATAGGTCCGAATGGCGCAGGTAAGACAACGCTCTTCAATCAGATTACCGGTATGGATAAACCGACAAGCGGGAAGGTTATTTTCGACGGCAACGACATAACAGGGCTTCCTGCGTGGAAGATAAGCCGCATGGGGATTGCCCGTACATTCCAGAACATCAGGCTTTATAAGGAGCTGACTGTCGTGGAGAATGTAATGATGGGGCTTCATTTCAAAGTCGGCAAGGATCCATTCCATCATCGCTTCTCACAGGCTATTAAGAGTTATTTCTTTGCAGCCAGGGAAAACAGGGAAGTCTATCATAAGGCGATGGAGTGGCTTGAGTTCTCTGAGCTTGCCGAGCATGCACAGGATTTCGCAGGAAGCCTTCCATATGGTAAGCAGAGGGAGCTTGAGATAGCCAGAGCGCTTGCTGCTGAGCCGAAGCTTCTCTTCCTCGATGAGCCTGCCGCTGGCATGAATCCATCAGAGACAAGCCATCTTATGAGAGTTGTCGATAAAATCCGCAATCTTGGCGTGACTGTTGTGCTTATCGAACACGATATGAAGCTTGTTATGAATATCTGTGACAACATCACTGTTCTTAACTTCGGAATGAAGATTGCGGAAGGCACTCCGAATGAGATCAAGCATAACAAAGACGTCATAGAGGCGTATCTTGGCCGCGATGAAGAGGAGGATTCCTGAAATGGCACAGATTCTGAATATCGATAACATTTCCGTCTCATATGGAAGCATCCGTGCTCTTTCCGATGTCTCGATGAATGTCAATGAAGGAGATATTGTCTCTCTGATAGGCGCTAATGGTGCAGGGAAATCAACACTGCTCAATGCTATTGTCGGCCTTGTGCCGCTGAAAGGCGGAAGCATAACTTTCGCGGGTGAGAAAATCTGCCAGGCAAAGCATCACATGCATTCGCTTTCGACAGATCTTATCGCGAGACGCGGCATAGCGCTTGTTCCCGAAGGTCGCCATGTCTTTGCTGACATGACAGTTGAGGAGAATCTTGATATGGGTGCTTTCACAGTGCGTGATCAGGCACTTATCGAAAAGCGTAAGCAGGAGATGTATGATTTCTTCCCGATTCTCGGAGCAAGACGAAAGCAGAAGACACGCTCTCTCTCCGGTGGTGAACAGCAGATGATGGCAATTGCACGTGCGCTCATGTCCGCACCGCGCCTTCTGCTTCTTGATGAGCCGGGACTTGGGCTTGCTCCGCTTATTGTTCAGGATATTTTCAGCAAGATAAAAATCATCAACGAGGAGAATAAGGTCACAGTTTTCCTTGTTGAGCAGAATGCACGTCTTGCGCTCAAGAGTTCAAGCTATGGCTATGTTCTGGAGAATGGGAAAATCGTTCTGCAGGATGAGGGCATGGCGCTTCTTGATAACGACATGGTCAAAAAGGCATATCTTGGAGCATGATAGATGAGCCGTCCGGAGATGGACGGCTTTTCTCAATGCATTGCATTCCACAGATCATAGATTCTCAGCTTTGATCTGAATTCAGTCTCATCTATGTCATCTTCCGCGCTGAAGATGATTGTCTTTTCCGCTGATGGTCTTATCGAAATCAGATTGTCGGAGAAGATTCCTCTTATACCTGAAGCTACAAGCGCCACGTGAAGTGCCGGCTTTTCTGAGCGGAGCTTGATATATATCGTCTTTGAATCTGCTTTTGTCAGCTCTGAGGATATCATGGGATTCTCAAGCTGGAGATTCTTCGGTTTGTCGAGGAGGATGACACGCTCTCTTACAATCCCTTTTGTTGACATCTTCACATATAGAAAACCTTCATCCTTCTTCAGTCTCTGAAGTGGAAAAGCGGCTGCTTTTATGAAGCTTCCAGGAGGGGAGTCAAGGACATACTCCCTTGCATCCCTCTTGCTTCCGGAAAAGCTTCTGAGCTTTACCGATAACTCCGCTTTCACATTTCTCGCGCTTCTGTTTGCAAGATATATCGAAGCGTAGCCATCATCGATGATGATAACAGGCGCGAGCTGTGAGAAGAATGCTCGTGCAGCATACATGGAAAGCTTCCATTTCCCTCCATGCTCAATGCATGAGGAGCTTACAGCTGGCCATGAATCGTTGAGAGTCTCTATGAGTATTCCTGTGGCTTTGCCATCTCTTTCAATGAGCGCTGCTTCCCTTTCAAGGCTCAGCGCCTGCTGAAGCTCAGAAAGGTAAATCAGTTTGTCGATAGAGCTGGGAAAAAGATACTGGGAGGCAATCATGGAGAGGATGCGCTCTATGCCTTCACCGTGAAAATCCATTGCCGGTGATGTGATGTTCTTCTCCTTGTCATCGATTCTCTCAATGGTCTGCAGCGAAGGATAGGACGGGAATCCGATGCTTTTCATCCTTGTCAGTACTGATACCATCTCTTTTGTATCGGGTATGACTGATGGATGGGAAATGAGAGCTGTTTCCGCGTCATTGCTTTTCCATCCCGTCTGGTAGATGAGGATACCATGCCTGTCCGCGGCTTCATAAAGCTCCGGGGATGGTATCCAGCCATCAATCCTGATGATATTCATATTGGCAGCTGCTGCGCTACGCATTAGCCTTTCGATGCGGCTCTGGTCCGTTCTTGTTGGTATCAGATCCTCTTTGATGTAAAGTGCCCCGCGTAGGAATAGCTTCAGGCCGTTGACGACAAGAGCGTTGTCAGCGCTGATAGTCCTGAATCCGATATCCTTCTCGAAACGCTCTTCTCCGATAGTGATTGTTATAGGGTAGAGGTGAGACTGCCCATATCCATTGGGATACCAAAGCTGGACATCTCCGGGGTCGCATTCGAGAGTGTATCGTTTGATGTCTTTTCTGAAAGAGATGCTTTCTGCAGAGTCTCTCCCGTTGATGGAGATAGCGACAGGTACAGCTGTGTCATTGAAGACTGTCGCATCTATATCTATGACCACATTCCATTTTCCGTCTGTTTTCTCCGGATGCGGAGAGACTGATGAGATGATGAGATCCTTATCTTCCTCAAGATAGATGCCTCCCTTTATTCCCATCGCGTGTATCTTCTCCCCATTCTGCCCCGGCGTGAAGATGATTGTGATTTCATTCTCAGCGTTTCTGAAGTGCTCTGTGCAATCTATCCGCTGCTCTCTTGCCAGATGGTAGTCGCCAAGAGGACTATCATTGATGAATACGGAGTAATCCGAGAAGGGAAGGGAGATGACAAGGCAGTATTCTGCTCCTTTTTCTTTTTCCAAAGTCACTTTCTTCGAAAGTTTCCATCCGGTTCTTCCTATAAAAGAAGACTTAGTGCTCTCAAGTCCTGAGTATGGGTCAGGTATGACAGAGCTTTTATAGAGTGCGTCATGCAGCTCGCCCGGAATCTGCATATCATAGCTTTCCTTTTCGAGCGGACTGTTCTTCTCATGTATGATAGGGCTTAATGACCAGATTCCATCCAGTGGGATTCTCTTCATTGGCGTTTTCCTTTTTCTTTGAGAATTATAGCATCACTTTCTCTCTATGCATCTGAAAGCTATGGGGATATCACCACCGATAGACAGGAGGCCTGTCAGGGAGTTGATAAAGAATGTGAGACATGAGAAATCCGCGGAGAATACAGCGGATGGGAAGTATCCCCAGTTCTCGTGCTTTATGTAGAGAATACCTGTTTGCTGGTCTACGCGGCATGAAGCTGTTCTTCCCGCTGTTTTCAGCGTATTTTCATGGATATCTATCAAAGATTTCCCAGATTCAATGAGACTATCTGCAAGAGTTGAGTCTATTATGATGTCATTAGACATCGGTGCGCTATTCTTCTGGTATTCTGTCCATTCTCTGATGCTCTCATCCGTAATGGCGTATATCCCATTGTATGGAGCTTCATCATCGATGAATTCATAAGTGCCGTCTTCGTGCAGGATGATGGGTCTCCCATTAGACAGCGATGTCTCCATATCCTGGCTGAAAAGACAAGATGGCAGCAATATCATGAGCAACAGCAGCAAAACCTTCATTTCTTTCTCTCCCGCGATAATTGTAATCCCTAAAGAGGATTAAGTCTTCAATTTTCTGCTTCTGGCAGGTAAAACGGAAAAAATACGCCATAAAGCACAATTTTTCTTTCCTTGATTCTTTAAATTCCCCGCCACACAGGTTAAAATCTAGCAAATAGGAGGCTTTGTATGATTATAGCAAGAAGAATGACCAGAAATCCTGTTACCGCTACGCCAGATATGTCAATCGGTGAAGCATCCGATCTGATGAAGCGGGAGAAGGTTCATCGCCTTCCAGTGCTTGATAAAGACAAGAACCTCGTCGGCGTGATTACTGAAAAGGATATCCTTCATGCATCCCCATCCCCAGCTTCCAGTCTTTCAATTCATGAGATGGCGTATCTATTGTCAAAGCTGACAGTAAGGAAGCTTATGACAAAGGATCCGGTGACTATTGATGAGAACACTCCTGTAGAGGAGGCCGCGAGACTCATGAGCGATCAGGATCTTTCATGCCTTCCTGTTGTCAAGGGAACGAAGCTTGTGGGCATTGTCACTAAAAGCGACATGTTCCGTATTCTCCTGGAGCTCTTCGGGGCTAGGCATTATGGCGTAAGGCTTTCCTTCCTTGTCGATGACAAACCTGGGACTATAGCACGCATAAGCCAGGCGCTCGCGGACAAAGGCCTTGATATCATCTCATTCGGCACCTTCGCGGGAACAGATCCCACAAACGCTATATGCACCATAAAAGTGCAAGGCTGCACTTCGGATGAGCTTGTGGCTATCATCAAGCCATTCGTATCCGAGATTCTCGATATCAGGGAAGTATAAGCGATTGTCAAAGAAGAAACTCAAAGCTGGCGATATAAAGCGCCGGCTGACTGATGATGGGGAGATTTCCCCATTTGCATCTATAAAGCTTGTACCTGCTAAAGAGGAGAAGAAAACCGAAAGGAAGAAAGCTCCAGCTAAGATTGAGCCAAAGAAACCTTCAGAGATAGTTCAAGGCTATAATCCATCTTCATCTTTTGCAGATATTCTGTATGCGTATGAGCATACAGGGAATCCGTATGCCATGCCATCGGCGTCACGAAGCTCGGAGATAGCTAAAAAGCATACTGATTTCGGCTCTATCCTCGATAAATGGGAGGGTAGAGGAAAATCAAAAACAGTAAAGAAGCCTACTGAGACGAAGAAGAGCACATATAAGCCGACGAAATCGTTCGGTGATATCCTCTCATCCTATGAAGGGCGTCCTTCAGTGAAGCCTATGAATGAAAAGGATGATGAGATTGTCGAGGATATAACTGACGAGTCGCCTCTTTTCAGGAAGGAGACTGATGACGAGAAGAAGTCAAAGGAGGCTTCCTGGTCGATTTTCGGTGGCAGGAACGAGGATTTCGTAAGAAAAGAAGAACCAGAAGTCTCTGAGAAGAGGGAAGCTGAGAAGCCAAAGCGTACGTCGATGCCTTATAAAGCCACCAGGGATTTCGGTGAGATTCTCTCTTCATTCGAGGACCAGAGAAAGCCTGAGAAAAAGCAGGAAACTACAAGAAAGACAGAATCTCATCCAGTGAAAGAAGAATCTGTTCTTTCTGACAATCTTTTCCGTAAGGAAAGAGAGGATGAGCGTAGGTCTCCAGATGCTGTGTGGTCAGTTTTTGGCAATAATACAGCACCGGAAAGAAGGAAGAGTGAGAATGTAGACGCGGAGGAAAAGGAAGAAACTCCATCTCTTTCCGTATATCAGCAGCGAGAGTCTTTCTCATCAATTCTCTCTCAGTATGAGAAGAGAGCACCTGAAAAGACATTCGATGAAATCATGAAGGAGAAGGAAGAGAAGAAAGAGAAACCTCAGCTGACGATATCAAAACTGAGGACGATGATGCCTCAGGCAACGCTCGATCTTCATGGATATACGCTTGAAGAGGCTGAAAAAGCCGTGAAAGCATTTCTTGATGAGTGCGTGGAAAACAAGCTGAGGAAAATCTCGATTATCACGGGTAAGGGACTTCATAGCGAAGACGGAAAAGGTGTTCTCCGTGATGCTGTATCGGCTATGCTGGATTCTTCCGATGCCGTGCGGGAAAAAAACAGCGCTCCTCTTTCAGCCGGTGGCTCTGGAGCGCTCTGGATAATACTCAAGGAAACTCAGCGTTCCCTGTAGACTATTCTTCCCTTTGTGAGGTCGTACGGTGAGAGCTCGACTTTCACTGTATCGCCAGGGACGATTCTGATGTAATGCTTCCTCATCTTTCCAGAGAGGTGTGCAAGTATGACAAGCTTGTTTGTCAGCTCAACACGGAACATCGTATTAGGCAGAGCTTCTTTGACTACACCCTCTACCTCGATTGCTTCTTCCTTTGCCATTGTATCTCCTTATATTCAAGACAGGTAGAAGTTTAGGTATATATCATAAGGCTGTCAATCTCGATTTGACAGGCTTTATCGCTCAAATTTCTTCTCTTCCTATTGCCGAATGTCCCTGATAGGCGCATCCTCTATGCATACTGGAGGACAACATGGGCGCGTTTGAAAGATATATAGAGAAGAATGGAAAGATAAACGCCGGAATGGCAATGTATACATCAGCGCTGGACATGGTGAAGAGCGTTTCACCTGAAATAGCCGGAAGGATCGTTCATGAACTCAGGGACCAGCGTACGCATCTGAAGCTTATCGCCAGCGAGAACTACTCATCGCTCGCGGTTCAGGCGGCTATGGGGAATCTCCTGACTGACAAGTATTCTGAAGGATTTCCATATCATAGATTCTATGCCGGATGCGACAATGTGGATGCTATAGAGACGGAGGCTGTTGAAAGCGCTAAGAGGCTTTTCGTGGCAGAACACGCGTATGTCCAGCCGCATTCAGGCGCGGATGCCAATCTATGCGCTTACTGGGCAATCCTTTCCGAGAGAGTGGAAATGCCACGTCTTGAGGAGCTTGGCATCAAGAATCCATCAGACATGTCACGTGATGACTGGAATGCCATACGTACGCTTCTTCATAACCAGAGACTCCTTGGTCTCGATTATTATTCAGGCGGGCATCTCACGCATGGCTATAGGCAGAATATCTCCGCCCAGCTTTTTGATTGCTATTCATATACTGTCAACAAAGAGACAGGTCTCCTTGATTATGATGAAATCGAAAGGATGACAGAGGAGATAAAGCCCTTGATTCTTCTTGCTGGCTATTCGGCTTATCCTCGCAGAATCGATTTCCATCGCATGGCTGATATCGCTCATCGCAATGGAGCTGTATTCATGGTTGACATGGCACACTTTGCAGGTCTTGTCGCAGGAAAGGTCTTCACTGGTGATTACGATCCTGTAAGGTGGGCTGATGTCGTAACCACTACAACCCATAAGACTTTAAGAGGACCTCGTGGCGGCATGATACTCTGCAAGGAGGAATTTGCTTCCGCTGTTGATAAAGGCTGTCCTCTTGTGATAGGAGGACCGCTCCCGCACGTGATGGCGGCCAAAGCTGTGGCACTGAAGGAAGCGGAAAAGACTGAATTCAGAGAATATGCCGCGAAAATAGTGGAAAATGCGTCATATCTTGCAGAGTGCTTTATCAAGGATGGGGTTCCTGTCGCTACTGATGGCACTGATAACCATCTCATGCTTCTTGATGTCCGTCCGTTTGGGATAAATGGACGTCAGGCTGAAAGCCTTCTCAGGGAGTGTGGCATAACGCTTAACCGCAATGCGCTTCCTTTCGATTCCAATGGCCCTTGGTATACTTCAGGATTGAGAATCGGAACGCCAGCGCTCACAACACTTGGCATGGGCAGAGCGGAGATGGAAGAGGTCGCGGCAATCATAACGCTCGTACTCAAAAATGCTCAGCCTGTAAAGCTGACAAAAGGCGAGAGAGCAGGGGAGCTTTCAAAGAATAAAGCGAAAGCCCCGAAGGAAATCATGGAAGAAGCACGGAGTAGAGTGCAGAAGCTTCTTGAAGCTTATCCTCTCTATCCGGAGCTTGACCTTGAATTCCTTGAGAGTGAGTTCGCTGTCGCTGATGAGCATGAAATAAGCTGAATAAGCGTTGTCCGAATATGCGAATGGGCTTTCCTGTATGAGCAGCAAAGCCCATTTTTTGTGAGCTTTTCTTATCATTTCTGTTTGATTTTTATTGTAACTGTGTGGTTTCGGCTGTAATCTGGAAAACGTGAGAGGGAAAGAAAAGAAGATAGCAGTAATAGGCGATGGCGCGATGGGCGTGCTTTTTGGCTCGCTTCTTTCCGAGTATTGTCCTGTCACCATCTTCTCGAGGAATGAAGAGCGGACTGCTCTCAGAAACGAGATCGGCATCACTGTCAATGAAAAAGCTGGGAAAAGGCATTTCCATCCTTGTTTCACAGTGAATAAGGAAGAGATATCTGATTCATCTCTTGTGATTCTTTTCGTTAAATCCTATGCGACAGAGAAGACGATAGAGGAATATCTTCCATTCATAGCCGAAGATGCCTTCGTGATGACACTTCAGAATGGAGCTGGACATCTGGAGGAGGCAGAAAGATTCTTTCCATCCGAGAGAATCATCATTGGAGTGACTGAAGAGAATTCATCGCTTCTGAGTGTCTCTGAGATTAACCGCGGCTCTTCAGGGAAGACTGTCTTCGGGATGCATGGCATGACTCCGCCTTGCTGGATAGCCAGGGTATTCAATGAAGCAGGGCTTGAGGCAGAGGTTTCTTCTACGATCATGAAGGATATCTGGCGAAAGCTTCTCACGAATTCATCATTGAGTACCGCAACGGCGCTTCTTATGACGAGCATAGATAGTTTTGGAAAGAGCAGGAGAGCCTTCTCGATAATAGAAGCCCTCCTTGCGGAAGCTATCACCGTCGCAGAAGCCGAAGGATATAGCTTCAGCTATGAGGAAGTCCGGAGCGTCCTTGCCTTAAAGTGCAAGTCAAGCCATAACGCTTATACATCAATCTATATGGATCTTCAGGGCGGAAGGCGTACGGAAGTGGATTACATAACAGGATATGTCGTCAGCAGGGCGGAATCACATGGCATAGCGGTGCCATACCAGAAAGCTGCTCTTGAGATTATCCACGCGAAAGAGGAAATAAGCAGCAGCGGCTGCTGAAGGAGATAATATGAGTGTATATAAGCTTGGAAACCTGAGGGTTGTTGATCTGACAAAGACTCTGGATCCAAAGACAGAGAGCAGAAGGTGTCACCTCTATAGATTCAATACCGGTGGTCCTATCCCGGATTTCCACACGATAATGGATCTTACAAGCCATCTCGGAACGCATTGTGAATGTCCGTATCATCATAATGATGACTGGCCTAGCGTCGCGGAGCTTCCGCTCACGAACTTCATGGGCCGTGCAATCTATGTCGAGATAAAGGAGGCTGAACCCAGAGGATACATAACGCCTGCGATGCTTGATAAATACTGCCTGCCGAAGATGAAGGATGAATCAATCGTCATTATCGATAGCCCATATAAGATTCCACCATTCACGGAGAAGACAAACACCGCAGAGGATAAGCGCCTACGTGTCAATGAGGAGACAGCTATCTGGTTCCGTGACCACAAGGCAAAATGCATCGGATTCGGCGATGGAGTCTCTATCGAGAGCTCGAATGATGATGTTAAGCCATTCCATGATATTCTGCTCGCGGAGAATATAACATTCCTTGAAGTGCTTAAGAATCTGGATGAGCTGGAGAGCGATGTGTTCTTCATGTCATATGCACCGCTTCCGATACTCGGTCTCGATTCCTGCCCTGTAAGGGCATATGCTATAGAAGGCCTTCCAGGCTTTGATGCGTAATATGTAGCATCTGGTTTTTGCTGCTTGTAGATTCTACTTGAATTTGATGCTGATATATTAGAAAATCTATACGAATACGGTTTTGTTTCTAAATAAGGAGGAAACATTATGAAGAAACTTGCAGTCCTTCTGCTTATTGCAGTAGCACTCGTACTTCCGCTTACAGCTGGTGGCTCGAAAGATAGCTCAAGCACTTCAGCAAAGCAAACAGTTCTTACACTCTCAGAAGTCCATGCAGAGGGTTATCCTACAACTCTCGCAGATTATGAGTTTGCTCGTCTCGTAGAAGAGAGGACAGAGGGAAGAATCAAGATTGACGTCTATTCAGGCGGCACTCTCTATGGTGAGGAGACTGGCTCTATCGAAGCTCTCCAGATCGGTGACCTTGCATTCGCTCGTGTTTCTGCTTCTCCTGTTGCTTCTTATGTTCCAGCACTCAACGTTATCCAGCTTCCTTATCTCTACAGGGACGGAGATCACATGTGGCAGGTTCTCAATGGACCTATCGGACAGCAGATGCTCGAGGAAATCCAGGCTTCTGGATCTGGTCTCGTAGGTCTCTGCTACTACGATGCTGGTGCTAGAAACTTCTACACAAAGACTCCTATCTACTCTGTTGCTGACATGGCTGGTCTTAAGATCAGACTCCAGAACAACGCAATGATGGTTGAGATGGTTCAGCTTCTTGGTGGTAACGGTGTTACTGGTATCGGACCAAACGATGTTTACTCTGCTATCCAGCAGGGCACAATCGATGGTGCTGAGAACAACTGGCCTACATACGAGTCAATGGGCGACTATCAGGTAGCTCCATACTTCGTACTTGACGGACACACAAGAGTTCCTGAGATTCTTCTCGCTTCTGAAGCTGTTCTCTCAACACTTGACCCAGCTGATGTCGAGATCATCAAGGAATGCGCAAAAGAGACACAGGCTTATGAGATTGAGCAGTGGGCACTCCGCGAAGCATCTTCTGAGGAGAAGGTTGTTTCTGAAGGCGTAACTGTAACAGAGCTCACACCGGAAGCACTCGCAGAGTTCCAGACTAGAATGGAGCCTCTCTATGCTGAGTACGGCGCTGGTTATGAGGATCTCATCGCAGAAATCCAGAATACTGGACTCTGAGTCTTGATATAATACGGGGGATTTCTCTTCCCCCGTATTTTTGTTTTTATGGGAGGGCGGACTATGTCCGGATCGTCGAAAACGAAATCCAGAAGCTGGCTTCTGGAGAATAAACTTGCAATTGACAGATCCCAGTATAAGAATGGCAAAGTGCCTTTTACAGCTTATATTGTTCTTGTCAATCACTGGTGTCATAAAATCATACTGACAATCGCTCAGATTGCAGTAGTCATAATGCTCTGTACTGTTTTCATGAATGTTGTGCTTCGTTTCTGCTTCAACTCAGGAATAACATGGGCAGAGGAAATACCACGTCTGCTTGTCACTCTCTTTACATTCCTTGCTTGTGCAATCGGTGTAAGAGATCATATGCATATATCTGTCACTATGGTATATTCAAGATTCCGCAAAGGTGGAATTGCCAGAAAGCTTATGGATGTCCTTACTGACATCTCTACACTTGTCTGTGGCATCTTCCTCTTATACTACGGCATCATGTATATAGTTAAGCTCAGGCCAGGTACACTGCCTATGACTGGCTGGCCGACATGGCTGCAGTATATTCCTGCACCTATTGGCGGATTCGTGATGGCATTCGATTCACTTCTATTCCTTTTCGGAATCCTTAAACCAGAAGATCTGCTTTACAGCGAGCCTGAAGTAGATTATCAGGAAATTCTCAAGCAGCAGGCTGCAGAGGCGGCTGCCGCAAAAGGAGGAAAGAACTGATGGCTAGTACAACTATTGCTATAATCGTGCTCATCGGAGGTTTCTTCCTTCTGATGGCTTTGAAAGTGCCTGTGACATTCGCGATGCTCATCTCAACAATTGCATCAACTGCTTTTGTTCCTGGTACTAACCCGACTACAATGGTCAGAATGATGATTGATGGTGTAAGCAACTTCACGATGCTTGCAATTCCATTCTTCATCGTAATGGGTGAAATCATGGCTGCTGGCCAGATTTCAGATAAGATTGTTGATCTCGCAAACCTCGCTGTCGGTCGTTTCCGCGGTGGACTTGCATATGTTAACTGTCTCGATTCGATGTTCTTCGGTGGTATCTCCGGCTCAGCCGTTGCTGACGTATCATCCCTTGGATCTGTTGTTATCCCGATGATGGTCAAGCAGGGCTATGACAGGGAGTTCACAGTCGGACTTACAGTCACAACTGCATGTCAGGGTGTTCTTATCCCACCATCACACAACATGGTTATCTACGCTCTTGCAGCAGGTGGCGGTGTCTCTATCGGACAGCTCTTCTATGCAGGCTTCGCGCCTGGAATCTGTCTTGGCCTTGGCTTCATGCTCATGTGTCTTATCCTTGGCAAGAAGTATAACTTCCCGAAGGGTGAGAAGATGTTCAAGGATGACAAAGTCAGATGGATCAAGATTTCACGCACGGAAATCAAGAGCAAGAACAAGAATGAAGAGCCAGTCAAGGGTGGTCTTACAATTGAATTCGGCAGGTGCATGATGGTTGTCGTCAACGCTATCCTTCCTATGTTCACACTTATAATCATCCTTGTAGGAACAGGTGCTGGTGTCTTTACAGCTACTGAAAGCTCCGCGGTTGCATGCTTCTACACATTCATTCTTACATACTTCATCTTCCGTGCTGACAAGCTCCGCAACTTCGGCAAGGTCATCAAGAACTCACTCAAGACGCTTGCTGTTGTTCTTACGCTCATCGCGACTGCTAAGGCTTTCGCTTATATGATGACACGTCTCAGGATTCCTGCAGCGATTACAGATGGACTTATGGGGCTTTCAAGCAACCCTTATGTCATCCTTCTTATCATCAACCTCCTGCTTCTTATCCTTGGCTGTTTCATGGATATGGCACCACTTATCATGATCATGACACCGATTCTGCTTCCTGTTGTTAAGGAGCTCGGAATGTCTCCGATACACTTCGGTATCGTCATCATCTTCAACCTTGCAATCGGTCTTTGCACACCTCCTGTAGGCTCAGCTCTATTTGTTGGATGCGCTGTAGGAAAGACAACACTCGAAAGCACGGCGAAGAAGATGCTTCCTCTCTTTGCGGTAATGGTTACTATGCTTCTTGTCTTTACTTACGTTCCGTTTATTGCAAAGATTCCACTCTTCGGTTATTGATTGGGTATTCTATGAAGTCTGCTTTCGGGCAGACTTCTTTTTAGGTGTCTTATGAATGTTCTTATAATAGGTGCAGGACGCAGAGGTCTGAGAATTGCTCAGCACCTTGCCGCGGAAAGCGCCTCTATTACTTTTCTTGACCGCAGCGCTTCACGATGTCAGATAGCGGAAGCGAAACTCGACTGTCTTTCTGTATGTGGTTCAGGTACAGATATCGAGAAGCTGAGAGAAGCCGGCGCTGAGTATGCCGACACAGTCATTGCGGTCACTGATTCAGATGAAATCAATATTGTAAGCTGTGGTATTGTCGCATCTGCTTTTCCTGATGTCGTTAATACGATAGCTGTAATCAGATCCGCTGGATATCTTGGAGAGCAGGAACTTCCTCACATGATCCTGGGAATCACGCATCTTATCAATCCGGACCTTGAGGGAGCGCTACGCATAGTCGATACAGTGAGATATGGGCTCTATCAGGACACGATAATCTTCCCCGA
Organism: uncultured Spirochaetaceae bacterium; assembly: GCA_944388955.1. Taxonomy (GTDB): domain Bacteria; phylum Spirochaetota; class Spirochaetia; order Sphaerochaetales; family Sphaerochaetaceae; genus Ornithospirochaeta. Next base: position 90,673 of record CALXKJ010000006.1, read on the forward strand.
TACGGATTTCATTCTCTTTACTGTACCAGAGGGTGTCGGGCTTATCAAAAGCGGACGGAAGGTTTCGGATTTGAGGAAAGAGATACCTTATGATTTCGTTGTAACAGCAATTTACAGGAAAGCTTCAGTCATCATTCCTTCAGGTGATACGGAAATAAAACCCGGCGATATCCTTGCTCTCATTACAGATAATGATCAGGCATACGCAGCACTCAGCGGCTCTAAAAACAGTATCGTTTATTCAGAGCCTGATGATATAGTGATTCTCGGTGCGACCAGGATCACAAGATTCCTTCTAAACACCTTCACGCCTAGAGAAAGAAAACGTGTCAGACTGATTGAGAAAGATGAGAAGATGGCTGAAGAGTTCGCTTCTCTTTATCCGGAAATAATGGTATTGAATGCGTCTATTACCGATGAGCTTGTATGGGAGAATGAGGATCTTGGCAGGTCCGATCTCTTTCTCAGCCTGACAGATAATGATGAGCTTAATATCGTGTCTTCCGGCTATGCGAAGAAAATCGGGGCAAAGAAGGCTATAGCCCAGATAAAGTCAAACACCAATTACGTCCAGTTTGCGCTCTCGCTTGATGTCGATGTCGCTCTCTCTATTACGGATGTCACGACCGATGCCGTGATAAGATTCCTCAGAGGCGATGGAATATCTGCGATGCACACACTGTTCAACGGCGATCTTGAAGTGTATGAGTATATCGTGCAGGAGGATTTCCGTTTCCTTGGCAAGAAGCTTAAGGAAGTGAAGTTCCACTCTCCGATAGTACTTGCGGGTGCTAAACGGCAGGATGGCAGCTCTTTTATTCCTGATGGAGAGTATGTGTTCTCGGCCGGTGATAGCCTTATTCTCGCGATCCGTCATGAGAACAGCGGTTATCTCAAGGAGCTTTTCCAGTGATCCACACACGCTCCGTTCTCAGATTGCTTGCTTATATACACATACTTGTCGCAGCTCTGATGTCCATTTCCCTGATAATGGCATTCTATTATGGGGAGAGCGAAGGTGTCAGGGCATTCGGCATCACGGAAGTGGCCATGCTGACGTTTTCGCTTCTTCTGATTATAGGTACAAGAGGCGAGAATATCGTCATAAAAGCCAAAGACAGTTATCTTCTTGTTACTCTTACATGGGTTCTGGCGACTGCCTTCGGCGCTCTTCCTCTTTATCTTTCAGGTACGTTCGAGACGTATCCTCAGTGCTATTTCGAGATAATGTCAGGTTTCACAACAACAGGAGCGACTGCGCTTTCCTCAATCGAGGACAAGATGAAATCCATCCTCTTCTGGAGAAACATGACGAACTGGCTCGGAGGGATGGGAATAGTTGTTCTCTTCGTTGCGCTCCTTCCATTCATGGGTACAAGAGGAACAAGCCTTGTCGGTGCTGAATCGGTAGGTCCTACAAAAGACAAGCTTACACCGAAAATCCAGCATACTGCATTCGCGCTCTGGGCAATATATGCATTCTTCTCACTTGTCCAGACATTGCTTCTCTGGATCAAGATACCTCTCTTCGATGCTGTGACTGTAATGTTCGGCACAATGGGGGCGGCAGGATTCGCGCCTCGTAATTCTTCCATCGGAAGCTATCATTCCGCATATGTCGATATCGTTGTCACGATATTCATGATTATAGCGGGATCGAACTTCGCGCTTTACTTCAAGGTGCTTAAAGGCCGCTGGAGAGATGCGATAAAAGATGCGGAGCTGAGGCAGTATCTGCTGATTATAACTGTCTTTACGCTGCTTATTACCCTCAATCTCAATGCATCTAATTCCTTCGGCAGCTTCTTTACAGCAATGCGCTATGCGGCATTCCATGTAGCGTCGATTATCACAACAACAGGATTTGCCACGTTCGACTACAATTTCTGGCCGGCATTCTCGAAAGTCCTGCTTGTGATGCTCTTCTTTGTCGGAGGCTGTGCGGGCTCTGCTGGCGGTGGCATAAAAGTTATAAGAATTTCGATGCTGCTTTCGCTTGCAAAGAATGCGATAAGGAAAAGACTTCATCCTGAAGCAGTTACGCCTCTGATTTACTCTGGGAGCATCGTCAAGCCCGATGTGATTCTCTCTGTAGCGGGTTTTGTCGCAGCTTATATCCTCACGGGATTCATAGGTACGCTTCTTTTCTCTCTTTCCGGGTATGGTTTTGAGACATGCTTTACCGCAAGTTTCCTTCTTCTCGGGAACATAGGAATAGGTATGGCTGATGTAGGACCGTCAGGGAATTTCTCGATATTCTCCGATGCAATCCTTTCTGTCGGCTCATTCCTGATGCTTGTAGGCAGGCTTGAGCTCTTCACAGTCTATGCGCTTTTCACTAGATCGTTCTGGAAGAGATGAGACTCTATATTGACATTAGAGCATCCGTCTGGTACTGATTTCGTCGTACTGGACGGTTTTCTTTTCTGACAATGGGGTGAGATGAATGAGAAATGAAGCACAGCATGCGCTTTTCGCGAAAACCAGGACAAGGAGTCTTTTCTTCAGAGCCGCGATACCTGGAGCTATAGGGATGCTTGCATCCGCGATGTATCAGACGCTTGACGGTATCTACGTCGGACACTTTCTCGGGGCAACGGCTTTTGCCTCTGTCAATCTTGCAATGCCGTTTGTAATCATAAACTTTGCGATTGCGGATCTTATCGGAGTTGGATCTTCCGTTCCGATTTCGATAGCCCTTGGCGAAGGCCGTAAGCATGATGCCGATGCGATATTCTCGCTCGCTATAGCTCTTATCATTCTTTCTGGTTTTGCAATGGGGGCTGCGATGTTCGTGCTGGCACCGCTGTTTATGCGCATGATGGGCGCTGATGGTGATTTCGCTGCAAACGCGGTGATGTACCTGAGAATGTATGCGGTGATGTCTCCTGTCTCTACGATGGTATTCGCGACCGATAATTATCTCCGCATCTGCGGTAGGATACGGACAAGCATGCTTCTCAACATCTTCCTCTCTGTTTTCTGTGCGGTCGTGGAATTTCTGTTCCTTGGTGTCTTCGGTTTCGGTATATGGGCCGCAGCATTCGCGTCCTGTCTTGGCATGGCTTTGATCACGCTTGTATCTCTCATGATGTTCAGGAATGGCAGACTGGCACTGTCTTTCGTTAAGCCTGTGCTTGATGCCAAGGTAGTGAGGAAGATCTTCGCGTGCGGTCTCCCGAGTTTTCTGAATAACATCGCAGGAAGACTGACATCGATTGTAATGAATATCATCCTTGTGCGCATCGGAGGTGAGAGCGCTGTATCTGTCTATGGCGTCCTGATGTATGCTGACGGAATCATCCTGCCTGTGATGTATGGATCGTGTGATTCATTGCAGCCTGCAGTAGGCTATAATTGGGGAGCAGGATATCCATCAAGGGTCAGAAGCATCGAGAAGCATTGCTTTATGACATCATTCCTTCTTTGCATGTTTGCCTTCTCTGTTTGTTTCTTCTGCCCTGATTTCATTGTCAATTCTTTCATCTCTGGTGAGATACCGCCGTACGCATCGCTGGCTGTCATTGTTTTCTCTTTCACGTATATTACACGCTGGCTTTCCTTCTCAACCCAGAGCTTCATGCTTGCTATTGAGAAGTCGTTGTATGCTACTGTGATTTCCATTTCCATGGCATTTGTATTTCCAATGCTTCTGATTCTCTCTCTCGGCTGGATGGGGCTCGATGGAATATGGCTGAACTTCCCGCTTACATCACTTCTTGGGGCGATTCTGTCAATGATGATCCTTGTTCATGTCAGGAAGGATATATTGCGGAAAGACAATCCAATTGAGTAAAGAATGCTCAATAATGAATAAGCTTACTTTTCTCTGTTATTATTTGATCGGCTCATGATTTTCTGTCATATTTCCTGCTCAGCTGTGCTAGAATAAGCTCAGAGGTAATGCTTTGGATACAAAATATGCAATTGAAATGAAAGGCATCACAAAGCGCTTCGGGCAGGTCGTTGCCAATGATAGTATCAACCTAACAATAAAGAGAGGTGAGATACTTGCGCTTCTCGGAGAGAATGGAAGCGGAAAAACCACGCTTATGAATATGCTCTCCGGAATCTATCAGCCTGATGAAGGTGAAATCTACAAAGACGGAAAGCTCATTTATATCCATTCGCCGCGTGAGGCCTATGAGCATGGTATCGGTATGATACATCAGCATTATAAACTCATAGAAGTCTTCACCGCTGCGCAGAATATATTGCTTGGCCTTGATGAGAAGATGGATATAAAAGGCGCAAATCTGAAAGTAAAGGAAATCTGCGAGCGTTATGGTTTTGACATAGAGCCGACAACGAAGGTCTATGATATGTCTGTTTCCCAGAAGCAGACAGTTGAGATTGTCAAAGTTCTCTATCGCGGTGCTGAGATTCTCATTCTTGATGAGCCTACAGCTGTTCTTACGCCTCAGGAGACAGATACGCTTTTCGAAGTCCTTCGGAACATGAAGAAGGATGGAAAAGCCATAGTCATAATAACCCATAAGCTCAATGAGGTTATGGAAGTATCAGATAAGGTTGCGGTTCTTCGCAAGGGTGAGTATATCGGAACGGTAGAGACGAGAAATACCAATCCTCAAGCTCTCACAGATATGATGGTTGGTCACTCTGTAGCGCTTAATATAAACAGGCCGCTCTATGAGAATCCTCATAAAAAGCTTGTGGTTGAGAATCTCACATGCGTTGACGAAGAAGGCATAAAGAAACTTGATAACGTCTCATTCATAGCCAATACAGGTGAAATCCTTGGTGTTGCTGGCATTTCAGGCTCTGGGCAGAAGGAGTTGCTTGAAGCGATAGCCGGCCTCTATCCTGTTAAGAATGGCAGTATCCGTGTGGTTGATGACAAAGATAACGAGACGGAGCTCGTGGGTAAGACCCCAAGAAAGATCAGAGAGGCTGGTGTCGGGATGGCATTCGTGCCAGAGGATCGTCTCGGAATGGGGCTTGTAGGCTCCATGGGCATGACTGGAAATATGCTTCTCCGTTCCTGGAAGAATGGTAAAGGAGCATTCCTTAAGAAGAAGGAGCCTGAGAATCTGGCGAACAGGGTCATGGAAGAGCTTGAGGTCGTAACTCCCAGTATCGATTTTCCTGTCAGGAGGCTTTCAGGCGGAAATGTCCAGAAAGTCCTTGTCGGACGAGAGATATCGAATGAGCCGTCAGTTCTAATGACCGCATATGCTGTCCGCGGTCTCGATATAAATACATCATATACAATCTACAACCTCCTTACAGAGCAGAAGATGAAAGGTGCCGCGGTTGTTTACGTAGGAGAGGATCTTGATGTTCTCCTTGAGCTTGCTGATAGGATCCTCGTGTTATGCGGAGGCCGGGTTTCTGGGATTGTCGATGCTCGTACAACTACCAAGGAAGAGGTCGGACTTATGATGACGCAGATAGGGGAGGATGTTGATGAGTGAAGTAAGGACTCCTTTGTTCAGGCTTGCAAAACGGGAAGCGATGTCCCGTGAGAAGATATGGGCTATACGCGTAGGCTCTATTATCATAGCACTTATACTCGGATGCATCCCAATCATGCTTACTGGCAATAATCCGATTTCAGCATATGCTGTCATTGTGCAGGGCTCTGTTTCGCGGCCAATATATATAAGACAGACAGTTAAAATCGCTATTCCGCTTCTTGGATGCGCTCTGGCTATAGCGCCATGCTTCAAGATGCGGTTCTGGAATATCGGGGCTGAAGGCCAGATAACCATGGGTGCTGTGGCCGCGACATTCTTCGCTCTGAATTTCGCTAAGACGATTCCTTCTCCGCTTCTTTTGGCGATAATGTTCATCACAGCAGCTACCGCTGGAGGTTTATGGGCTCTCATTCCTGCATTCTTCAAGGCGAAATGGAATACGAATGAGACGCTCTTCACATTGATGATGAATTATATAGCAATCGGCATTGTCGCATGGCTTCAGGGTGGTCCCTGGGAAGGCCGCAAGGGCTCGCAGCTGATTCCGATGTTCGACGATGCGGCACGCCTTCCTGAAGTCTTCAGAGTCCATTGCGGCTGGATAATCGTACTGCTGCTTGTTGTGCTTATGTACTTTTACATGAATAAGACAAAACAGGGCTTCGAAATCGCTGTAATAGGTGACTCAGTCAACACCGCGCGTTATGCGGGAATGAATGTCGGCTGGATTATCATGCGTACTATGTTCATTTCAGGGGCTATAAGCGGGATTGTCGGCTTCATGATAGTATCAGGGGCAAATTACACGCTTTACAAAGGCGTTGCCAATGGTGTTGGCTTCACGTCTATCACCGTCGCATGGCTATCACAGCTCAATTCATTTGCCATGATTGCCATATCCGCTATGCTCGCTATTCTTGAGAAGGGCTCCAATACGCTGCAGACAAGGCTTCAGGTACCTGCTTCAATTGCAGATATCATCACGGGAATCCTTCTTTTCTCGATGCTTGCCAGTGAATTCTTCATCAACTACAAGCTTATCTTCCGTGGCCGTGACAAAAAGGAGGTGAACGCATGACAATGATTATCACACTGATTGCGGCAGCTGTGACATTCGGCACCGTTCTCATGTATGGCACACTTGGAGAGATTCTCACTGAGAAATCAGGCAACCTTAACCTTGGAGTGGAAGGTATCATGTATATGGGTGGTGCCTTCGGCCTTTTCGGGGCGTTCTACTATGAGAAAGCCGCGGGAGCGGCAGCAAGCGGTCCGCTTGCGATTATCATTGCAATCCTCTCCGCACTCATGGCTGGAATGGCCGCTTCCCTCATTTACAGCTTCATTACAGTAACACTGCGCGCAAACCAGAATGTAACAGGTCTTGCGCTCTCGATATTCGGCACGGGCATAGGTCAGTTCGTTGGTGAATACATGCGTGTAAGGGAAGGTGGTTATGTTGCCCTCAGCAATAACCTCAAGAATGCGTTCTCAGCAACGATTTTCCCTGATTTCATGGTGAAGATTCCAGTGGTAGGGCAGATTCTCTTCTCTCATACGGTATTCTTCTACCTTGCGGTTGTACTTGCAATAATCATGTTCCTGTTCCTTAAGAAGACAAAATATGGAATGTATCTGACAGCTGTAGGTGAGTCACCTGCGGTGTCCGATGCCGCTGGAATTAATATCACGCTATATAAGTATCTTGCCACCGTGATAGGAGGAGGAATATCAGCAATCGGTGGAATGGTATACATCATGACGACAGCGGGCTGCGTCTGGAACCATGAAGGTCTTTCAGGCGTTGGCTGGCTTGCTGTTGCTCTCGTTATCTTCTGTATATGGAGACCTCTGAATGCAATCTGGGGATCTGTGCTTTTCGGTGCGATGATGATTATGTATCTTCGTGTCACGATTCCATTCATCCCTACTGAGATTTACAAGATTCTTCCATATATAGTCACTGTCATCGTTCTTATATTCACAAGCATGAAGAACAGCCGTGATAAACAGCCGCCTGCATCGCTTGGATTGAATTACTTCAGGGAGGAGCGCTGATAGCCGTATTTACCGGTTATGCAACATAGTTGCAACAAAATTATGCTGCATAAGTATCTGATATGCAGAAAATGCATATATTGTTGCTGATTTCATTGGCGATATTGCAAAAATGTTCTATGATTGAGGCATAATTATTAAGGAGAGCATATGAAGAGAATCTCATGCGTTCTGTTTGTTCTTTTACTGGTTTGCGGCTTCGCATTCGCTGGCGGAAGCGCTGATAAAGCAGCTCCTGCTGCTGACACCAATTCCAATACAGTCAAGGTAGGACTTCTCTGTATCGGAGATGAAAATGACCAGGGCTATACCTACAACTTCATCAGGGGCCAGAAAGAGGCTACAGAGCTTCTGAAAGCTGATGGCATCAATGTTGACTGGGTTATCAAGTACAACATCGGTGAGGATGCGACATGTATTGATGCCAATATCGAGGCTGCAGAGGAAGGATGCCAGATCATCATCAACAACAGCTTCGGTTTTGAGCCGTTCATGCTTGAAGTCGTTGATGACTATCCGGATATTGAGTTCATAAGCTGCACGAACTCCGCATCCGCAGTTGACGGCAGAGAGAACACACACAATGCATTCGCTGACATCTATGAAGGCAGATACATCGCAGGTGTTGTTGCAGGACTCAAGATGCAGGAGCTTATCGATAACGGTACAATCACACCGGAAGAAGCTGTAATCGGTTATGTTGGCGCATATTCATTCGCTGAGGTTATCTCTGGTTTCACAGCATACTTCCTCGGTGCAAGATCTGTTTGTCCTTCCGTGACAATGCTTGTCTCATTCGTAGGTTCATGGTCTGATGCTACAGCTGAGTCTGACGCAGCTCTCGCTCTTGCTGATATGGGTTGTGTAATGATTTCACAGCATTCTGACAACACGACACCTGCAACAGCAGCTCAGTCACGTGGTATATTCCATACAGGTTACAACAATGATATGACAGCTATTGCTCCTGAAGCATCCCTCATCTCCACAAGAATCGACTGGGGTATCTACTTCTATGAAGCAATCAAGGCATATGTAAACGGCGAGGAGATTCCTCAGGACTGGTGCAAGGGTATGGCTGATGGCGCTGTTGTAATGACAGAGCTTAATGAGGCTATCGCTGCTCCTGGAACAGCTGAGAAGATTGCTGAAGTTGAAGCGGCTATCGCTGATGGCTCACTCGAGGTCTTCGATACAAGCACATTCACAGTCGGTGGAGAGACACTCACTCATGCATTCGCTCTTGATACTGATGGTGATTTCACAGCTGACTCGGCAGAAGCTGTATTTGACGGCGCATTCCACGAGTCTGAATTCCAGTCAGCTCCGTACTTCACAGTACAGATTGATGGAATCAAGTGGCTTAACGCTGCGTATTGATTATTTCAATATGACAAAAGACATCCCCTCGTGCGAGGGGATGTTCCTTTCAGAGCAGATTTCAGATGAAATCTTCACGCTCCGGTGTGAATATATCTATAAGCTCACCTTTCTCAAGACATACAAGTGAGTGCTCAACGTTGCCTGGAATATACACTGTGTCACCAGCTGTCATCACAGCTGTATCGCCATCAAGCGTGAACTCAAAGCGGCCTGAGAGAATGAGAGCTATCTGCGTATGCGGATGCTTATGTGGCGTACCGATACCACCGGCATCGAAATAGAGATGGCATGCCATCAGATCCTTGTCATGAGCAAGCACTTTCCTTTTTGACTTCTCATCAAGAACGCGTGCTTCAATATCTTTATCAAAGAAGAATCCCATATTACCTCCTCAAGATGTCTTCCCATCTTTCTTTTGTCTTCGCGATTGCTTCTTCCTTATCAACTGTAAGAAGGAGTCCATGCTCCTTTACTTTCTTTCCTTTGCATAAGACGGTATCAATATTCTTCCTGTCTGCTGAAAACACTACAGCGGATAGAGGATCATTCACAGGAGCCATATTGATATCTTCTGTGTTGATGAGAACGATATCGGCTTCTTTTCCCACCTCTATTGAGCCTATACGTTTATCAAGGCCAAGAGCTTTCGCGCCGTTGATAGTAGCCATGCTGAGTATATCGTATGGAGTGACGGCTGACGGAGTCATCATGCTCACAGTCTGCAGCAGTGCCCCTATATTCATCTCCTTTATCATCGAGAGGTTGTTATTCGAGGATGCGCCGTCTGTTCCCATCGCGACATTTATGCCTTTTCCTCTTATCTTTGCTATCTCTGCAACTCCTGATGCGAGTTTCATATTCGATGAAGGGTTGTAGACGGCAGAGACATTATGTTTTTTCAGGATTTCCATATCATCATCGGAAAGATAGATGGAATGGGCTGCATAAGCAGGGACGGAGAACGCGCCAGTTGATTCGATAAGCGCTGCTGGTGACATTCCGTATTGCTTCATGCAATCATCATTCTCTTTCTTTGTCTCAGAAAGGTGTGTATGGAGGAATGCACCTCTCTCCTTTACCCATTCTGCGGCGATAGAATAACACTCCGGTGTTGCTGTATAAACGGCGTGGACGCCTGCATCAAGCCTGAACATATCATCATTTCCAATAGCTTCAAGAATACGTGGTGCTGTATTGCTTATTCTCCACTGGGCATCCTTGTCGTCATTCATGAATGTCTGGCTGATGATTCCTCTGATTCCAGCTTCCTTAACAGCCTTCACTGTATTCCATGCATTGAAATACATATCAGCAAAGACTGTGCAGCCCGAGTCTATAAGCTCCGCGCAGCCAAGGCGAGATGACTGATATATATCCTCGTCGACAAGCTTGTCTTCGATAGGGAATATCTCGGATAGCCAGTCCTGGAGATTTTCCGCCGTATCCTTGTAATTCCTCATGAGAACCATCGAGAGGTGAGTGTGCGCATTCACAAATGATGGAAGAGCTATCATCTCGGAGGCGTCGATTATTTCATCTGCCTCTTCCATGATGCTCGGCTCAACTCTGCTTATGATTCCATCTTTGATGAGGATATCTCCTCGGAAGAAGAGATTCCTTTCTGTCATCGGTATTATCGTGGCATTTCTGATAAGCGTTTTCATACAGCGCATTCTAGCATAAAAGGTGTATGAAAAACAGAAAAGGCGCCGAAGCGCCTTCCCATTATTTCACAAGACCACGTTTGATCTTCTTTGTCGTAGTGACTTCCATAGGTTTGTCAACGAATGTGACCTTCTCGATTTTCTTGTAGCCTGCGAGATTTCTGTTGACCTCTGTCACGATGCCTTCGATTTCCTTCTGTATCTCTTCCTTCGACTTGCCGGAATCCTTATAGAAATCCTCTGATGGATATATAACAGCTTCAATCGATTCGCATGGAACATCCTTCTTCACCTGGAAGCCTCTGATGAGAATCTGCTCAATCTGCTGGTAAAGCTGGAACATATCCTCGATTTCCTCTGGGAATACATTCTTGCCACCCTCTGTGACAATGATGTTCTTCGCTCTTCCCTTGAGATAGAGATAATTCTCGCTGTCGAGATAGCCGAGGTCACCTGTTCTGAGATATCCATTCTCATCAAAGAGCGCCTTTGTGTTCTCCTCGTCGTCGAGGTAGCCTTTGCAGATATTCGGACCTTTGACTCTGATTTCTCCAACACCATCCGAATCCTTGTCCGCGATGATCATATCGACGAAGTTGAGGACTCTACCTACGGAGTCAACTTTGAAATGCTCAGGCGGATTGAGTGTCAGGATAGGGGATGTCTCCGTGAGACCATAGCCTTGCAGGAAGTTGAGTCCAAGCTGCTGGTACTGCTTGAAGACAGTCGGGGAGAGCGGGCCTGCACCGCAGATGAGAACCTTTGAGTTGTCCAATCCGACTTTTGAGATGATAAGCTTGTTGAAGAACTTCCTTAAAGGTGCCTTTCCGAATACCTTCTTGCACCATCCGTTGATGACCATGAGAGTTCTCACAAGGCCATAGACTATCGGGCCCTTCGCTTTGACCTGCTTGAATATGCCGGCTATGACTTTGTTGTAGAGAAGAGGAATACCCATGAATACAGTAACCTTTCCCATCTTCATATCAGCAATCATCCTCGATACGATGATTCCATGACCGAAGAGACAGTCCGCACCATGCCTGATAGTCTCAAGAAGCACAGCGGTGCAGCAATAGCTGTGATGAAGCGGGAGAAGTGCATAGAGCACATCTGTCTCATCGACATGCATACCGTTTGCCGCCTGATAGACATTTGATGTTATGTTCCTATGGGACAGTACCGCACCTTTTTCATTTCCTGTGGTACCTGATGTGAAGAGGATAGCCGCATCGTCGAATTCGGAGCGCTCGACATGGTTTTCAAGCATCGGGCATTCAACTTCAGCAATCTTATCGTAATCATCGCTCTTGCCTTTGAGCATTGCCTTTCCGAGAAGCGAGTCATACCATGTGCCGCCAATGCCTTTCATCTTCTCAAGGACATCGAAATCACAGATGGCGAATCTTGCTTTTGCATACTCTGAAAGCCTCATGCATCTGTCGACATGCATCTGGTTATCAATTGGTACGACCACACCGCCAGCGGCGAGGATAGCAAAGTATCCGATTGCCCAGTCCGGACTGTTCTTGCCATTGAGAAGTACCCTGTCACCGGCCTTTATACCTTTTGAGACAAGATAAGATGCCCCCTTCATGATTTTCTCATAAGCGGCTTTGTATGACAGATCCTTCCTGTCCGGCTCGAAGACCGTGAAGCATGGACGCTCCGGATAACGGATATAAGCCATATCGAAAAGCTCTGGAATCGTAGGCCATTCGCCTTTGACGACACCTTTGTCTCTGAATTCTTTTATTTCATCCCACGCGTACATATTCATCCTTCCGACGGCATGCAATGCTATTCTGCCACAAAATGGCCGCCGTAACGATGTATAGTTATATATTACTATTCATGCTTTGTCATCAGGTGAAAAGAATTATCTGTCAGAAAATAGCACCTTATCGTTAAGAATATCCTTCAGCTCCGGATACACGGCATCGGCTCTTTCCTCCAGTCCTTCCTTGTCTCCAGAGCCGGTAAGCACGGCAACAGCATAGCCAGCCTTGCCATGGTGGGCGAATTCCATATCGACGATAGTGTCGCCGATTACAGCGACTTCATCGCTGTTGAGTGAGAATTCAGCACAGAACTCCTTGATGGCTTCAGGATTCGGCTTCTTGGCTGTCGGTGAATCCTTTGTCCTCATGAAGGAGATATACTCTGTTATTCCCATCTTCTTCAGGAAGAGCTCTGTGGAAATGGTGGTGTCAGTGGTTACGATACCGATGATGTAGCCACGGTAATGCATTGCCTTTATCACTTCCTTCACATAAGGAAATTCCATGTGTTCAAGTCTTTCTGAAAGCCCGAAATCCTCATGATTGAGCAATCCTTTTACGGATTTCCATACACGCCATGGATTCATTCTGTAATGGAATGTCAATGAGAGCACGCGCATTGTTGCACGTAAAAGCTTGTCATGACGGAATATGATACCATCGGGATAGGTTTTCCCGTCCCCATCAACTCCGACAATGCGGCAGAAGTCCTGGATGCATTCATTCTTCCTCTCATTTGGCATGTTCGCTTTTGCGAGTCCGCGCGAGATAGCGGCGGAGAGGACAGGGCCCCAGACTACACCGTAATCGAAGAGCGTTCCATCTTTATCAAGGATGATGCCCTTAATTGCTCCCATATTTACAGAATATGCAAAAAGAATGCTTTTGGCTACACTTTCAGTATGCATGCCTGCTGCAGTGGTGTATTTCCTCTGTTCGGTATGCCTGAAAGAGCGCTTTTTATGATATGAATGCGCTCTTTTTGCAGGGAGTATCGCTTATGGTGCATGTTGAAGCCAATGCAAAAATCAATATAGGGCTTATCGTCGGAGATAAGCGATCAGATGGCTACCATGATTTAGAAACGATAATGGCCCGGATATCTCTATCTGATTATATCGATATGGAAATACATGAATCGGAAAGCACATCTGTCAAAATCATGGGAAATGATTCTTATCTGGCTGAAGGAATGGATCTTATGGAAAAAGGCGCTCTCTTCTTCTCTTCTCTTTCCGGACATGATTTCTCTCTTTCGATATGGATTGATAAACACATACCGGCAGGAGCAGGGCTTGGAGGCGGGTCGTCGGACGCCGCTTCAGTCATAACAGCGCTGAATGCCTATTTCGATAATCCTATAGAGCATGATGAGCTGACAAGGTTTTCAGTTGATGTTGGCTCCGATGTGCCCTTTTTTGTCTCGGGATTCCGTGGTGCGCTCGTTACTGGAAAAGGGGAGTGCGTGCGGGAATGTGCAGTCCCTCATGGCAGCGCTGTAACGCTCTTTCTGCCACGTTCCAGAATGGAGACATCCGGAGCCTATAAAGCTCTTGATGCAATAAGAAGGCCACAGCGTCATTTACCACTTCTTGATGGTGTATCTCCGACAAGAAGGACGCATCCAAATGATTTTGAGCATCTATACAATGTGAAATTCCCACTTTGTGACCGGAAGGATGATTATCCATATGTTTCCCTCACTGGCTCCGGTTCCGCTTGGTATATGCTCTCATCTACGCCCTCAGAGATGGTTGAAAATTTCACCGATTATGATATCCTGTCTCAGTATTTTGTAATATGAGGCATAGCCTCGAGGGGTTTGAGGAAATGGAAATTACAGACATCAGAGTAAGAAAGGTCGACGGCAATGAAAAGCTGAAGGCCTATGTTACGGTTGCTTTCGACAATGAATTCGCTGTTCATAATATCAAGGTTATTGAGTCGCAGAATGGGCTTTTCATTGCAATGCCAAGCCGTGCTTCCGGAGATGGAAGCTATAGGGATATTGCCCATCCTATCAACACAGTATTCAGAGAGAAGCTTCAGAATGCTATTATTGAGGAGTATGGCAAGGCCTGATATTGCCCCATGGGCATTTTTCTGTTAGTTTTCCTGTGATTTGGGAAGTCGCCAAGTGGTCAAGGCACCGGTTTTTGATACCGGCATTCGGTGGTTCGAGTCCACCCTTCCCAGGCTATTGCACCCTTTTTATTCATCAGTTATGATTTCTGGCGTGCTTAGGCACTTAATGGTAATCGGCTATGCCCGATGAGAGTATAAGGAGAAAGCAAATGAGCAATGAGAAGAAAGCGCTTAGCGCAAAGCTCAGAACTGCTGATTTCGGTTCAGCAGGTTCAAGAAGACTCCTGCGTGGAGGAGAGATCCCGGCAGTGGTCTATGGTAAATCAGAGCCAATGCATGTTGTAGTCAATGCACATGAGTTCATGATGAAGAAGTCAGGCTTCAGCGAGTCTACTCTTATCACACTCAGCGTCGCTGGTGAGAAAGATCACATGGTATTCGTAAAGTCATATCAGGAAGATCTTCTCCGCGGCTGTGTTCGCCATATTGATTTCTTTGAGGTCACTGCGGGACATACAGTCCGTACTCACGTCCGCATTGAGCTTGAGGGCACTCCTGTTGGATGCCGCCAGGGTGGTGTTCTTGACCAGGTTATCCACGAAGTTGAGATTGAGTGTCTTCCAAAGGATCTTCCAGAGGTTATCAAGGCTGATGTATCCGCTCTTGATGTCAATGAGTCACTCCGTGTTGATCAGCTTCAGGTTCCTGCTGGTATCAAGATCCACGAGGATCCAGAGGCTACAATCGCTTCTGTCAAGTTCGTCAAGGAAGAAGCTCCTGCGGAGACAGCTGCAGATGAGGCAGCTCCAGAAGCAGCAGCTGCTGACACAGCAGACGCAGCAAAATAATGACTGTATTCGGCCTTGGAAATCCTGGGGCGAAGTACGAGCATACCCGGCATAACGCGGGGTTTGAGACAGTTGAAAGGATAGCAGCGCTCAAGGGCATCAAGCTCCGGAAGCGCTGTTTCCGTCTCTATAGGAAAGCTGTTTCTGACAGTCTCGTTCTTATTCAGCCCCTTACATACATGAATTCATCCGGCGATATCGCTCCTGAATGCGTCAAGGGTGATGATACTGTTGTTGTCATTGTCGACCAGATGGATCTTCCTCCCGGAAAGATAAGAATCAGGAAGGGCGGCTCCTCGGCTGGCCACAACGGATTGAAATCCATGATTGCCAATATAGGGTCGGATTTCATACGTGTCTATATCGGCATCGGACGCCCGGAGCCTGGCGTGAAAGTCCCTGATCATGTCCTTTCGCGTTTCTCTGCTGAGGATAGGGCGGAAGTCGACAAAGCTGAGGATAAAGCGGCAGAGGCTGTCCTTAGACTTTATTCAGGGGAGAAGCTTGAAAGTGTTGAGCAGTGGGCGAATTCCTGATGGAATCAGAATCCCGGATGGAAAGCTTCTTCTTGCTTTCTCCGGTGGCTCTGATTCCCTTTTCCTTCTTTCTATCCTTTCTCTGCTTGCTCCGGAGCGCACTGAAGCTGTTTATGTCAATCATTCTCTCCGTCCCCGTGAGGAGCTTGATAGGGAAATCGCGCTAAATAAGAAGAACGCTGGGAAACTTGGTATTCCTCTTTCTGTATTTACAATCCCCAAGGGCTCGATTAATACGCTCAGTACGGAAAAAAACTGCGGAATAGAAGCTGCCGCACGGGAATTACGCTATAAGATTCTTCTTGAGAAAGCCCGTAAAGATGGCTTTGACTGGATACTCACGGCCCATCATAGGGAAGATCAGGCGGAGACTGTGCTTATGAGGATTCTCTCCGGTTCTCCCTTCACTTCGTATCAGGGGATAGCGAGAGCTGACGGCATGCTCTTCAGGCCGCTTCTATCTGTGGCAAAGAAAGATATCATGGCGTATCTGGAAAAGTCGGGACTTGAGTGGTCTGAGGATTCCACGAATAGCGATACGTCATACATGAGAAATAAGGTGCGGCATTGTATCATGCCGCTTGTCTCTGATGATGAAAGGGAGACTCTCTGCCGTATTGCCTCCAATGTTGCCGGATTCAGGAGCCGTTTCCCTTCGATTATGCTGAAGAGAAGCTTTTATGTTTCAATTTGCCGCAGTGATTTTCTCTCATCTCTTCCATTCCGGCAGGATGAGGCATTGTATCATGCTCTTGGGAGCATAGGCTGGAAAGAGCGCGTGTCCAGATCCCTTCTTCTGTCGGTTATAAAGAAAGCGGATGAAGGCAGAGGCTCCTTGAGGCTTCATAATGCATTCTTCTTTTTCACTGAAACAGAAATCAGGGTGTATCCTCCTCTTGATGATTTCGTCGTTCCTCTCTCATCCGATGGGGCTGAGTATGAAGGTATAACGCTTTCTGAAGAATCTGAGGATGAAAAGACACTGATGATTGATACTTCAGCTTTTCTTCCACCTGTAATTATGCGTACATCACGTGAAAGCGACAGGATAGAGCTTAAGGATGGCTCAAAGAGGATTTCTGAGCTGGAGAAGGAATACAGAATCCCATATTCAATCGTGCTCGAGGATAGGAATGGCATTGTCGCCGTATTCGCTCGTTTCCTTGGCGGGCACGATAGATTAGCTGAAAGATTTCTTGGCATGAAAAGCAGTTCCAGACCATTTGCATGTACCTATTCATCTTTGATGAATAAATGAAATGTTCTTGCCTATTACAGCTGAATGCAGTTAAATTATCGCTATGGACGAAAAAGACTACAAGGAGAATGAGAACAAGCCTGTTGATGATGGTGACAAAAACTCATCTCCTGAAGGAAAGCCTTCTGAAGATAAGAAGGACGAGGGAAAAAAGCCCAGGAAAAACATATATGATCAGTACAGATACTGGGGAAGCGGCAATGAAGGCGGTTCTCCGGGAGGTGGCAAAGGAAGTGCCAGACGGAGCCGTCTTGCGCTTGTTGCCCTTATATTGCTCATAATCTCATTCGGATATGTTTTCATGACAGATTCCTCAGCCGTGCAAAGGACTGAGACTTCGTATTCGGATTTTGTTTCATATGCTGAAGCAGGCTCTGTGAGAAGTGCAACGATTGTCGAGAATCAGGTCGTGAATTACACGCTCGTAAACGGTGCGGAAGGTACATGCCGTATTCCGTATTACGATATGAATCTTGTCAGCATGCTCAAGGAGAATAATGTTGATGTCTCCGGAGCCGTGCAGCCTACACCTTTCTGGTATATTCTCATTCAGCTTCTGCCGTGGGTGATCTTCATTGTTATGATTGTCATGATTATGCGTCAGACTGGTGCCGCAGGCGGAAACAGAATGATGAACTCCTTCGGAAAAAGCCATGCGCAGCAGTATGGGAAGAACGACAAGAAAGTCTATTTCTCCGATGTTGCGGGGCAGAAGGAAGCCAAGAATGAGCTTCAGGAAGTCGTTGATTTCCTCAAGCATCCTGACCGCTTTGTGAAAATCGGTGCGCGTATCCCCCGTGGAGTTCTTCTTGTTGGTCCTCCGGGAACAGGAAAGACTCTCCTTGCAAGGGCTGTTGCGGGAGAAGCTGGTGTCACATTCCTACATACATCCGGCTCTGATTTCGTTGAGATGTTCGTTGGTATGGGAGCGGCCCGTGTCAGGGATCTCTTTGCAGAAGCCAGGAAGAGCGCTCCTTGTATCATCTTCATCGATGAGCTTGATGCTGTCGGAAGAGCACGTGGTGCGGGACTAGGCGGCGGACACGATGAAAGAGAGCAGACGCTTAACCAGATGCTTGTTGAAATGGATGGATTCTCTTCCGATCCAGGGGTTATCGTCATGGCTGCCACAAACAGGCCTGATGTCCTTGATCCAGCCCTGCTGAGACCGGGACGCTTTGACAGGCAGGTTGTTGTGGCTCTTCCTGATGTGCAGGAACGCCTCGATATCCTTCGCATACACACGAAGAAGGTAAAGCTTGACAGTGGCGTGGAGCTTGAGCGTATTGCGCGTGCAACTCCCGGTTCCTCAGGCGCAGACCTTGCGAATCTTGTTAATGAGGCAGCGCTTTTCGCGGCTCGTGCTAACAGGACAACTGTCAATATGGATGATTTCGAGAAAGCCCGTGACAAGATTCTCCTTGGCGTTGCAAGAGAGTCTGTATATATGACAGAGGACGAGAAGAGAGCGACTGCTTATCATGAAGCAGGGCACACGCTGCTGCATTATTATCTGAAGTATACAGATCCATTGCACAAAGTGACGATTATCCCGCATGGAAGGGCTCTTGGACTTACGATGAGTCTTCCTGAGAAGGATACATATACCAAGAACAAATCGTATCTTGAGGATAGAATCAAGATATGCATGGGTGGTTATGTCGCTGAGGATATTGTCTATGGCGAGACCACAACAGGTACTTCCAATGATATAAAGCAGGCGACTGAGATGGCTAGGCGCATGGTCACGGAATGGGGTATGTCTGATCTCGGGTTTATCTCACTCGCTGACGATGATGAGCCATTGTTCCTCGGTCGTGAGATAGCGCGCCATAAGGATTACTCGGAAGAGACCGCAAGGCGGATAGACGAGGAAGTTGGAAAGATACTCAATCACTGTATGGATGAGACAAAGAGCATCCTTACAGAGCATCGGGACCAGCTTGACGCTCTTACCGAAGCGCTTGTGGAGAAGGAAACGCTGGATGACAAGGAAATAAGGGAGATGTTCGGTTTCCCTCCGGTCCAGCATACTACGGAACTTGTATGATAGATACAGCACATAAACGGAATTTCTGCATCATCGCTCACATCGATCATGGGAAATCCACATTGGCGGACCGCTTTATAGAGCGAGCCCGCCTTGTCACATCCAGAGGTCCTGCCCAGACGCAGATTCTCGATAATATGGACATCGAGAGAGAGCGTGGTATTACTATCAAGAGCCAGGCTGTGACGATACCTTATACAGCGGCGGATGGTGAGGAGTATGAACTCAATCTTGTTGATACTCCGGGACATGTCGATTTCACATATGAAGTATCAAGAGCGATTTCCTCATGTGAGGGAGCTTTGCTTCTTATCGATGCATCTCAGGGGGTAGAGGCTCAGACCCTTGCTAACTTATATCTTGCGATGGAGCACAATCTTGAGATTATCCCAGTGATAAACAAGATAGATCTTCCTTCCGCGGATATACCCGCATGTCTGCATCAGATTGACCATGACCTTGGTCTTGATCCTGATTCGGCCTGCTTCGTATCAGCAAAGACGGGAGAGGGCGTCGACACGCTTTATGAGGCAATCGTCAATCTGATTCCGCCACCGGATGGAAAGAAGGAGGATCCTCTCAAGGCGCTTATCTTCGATTCCCACTACGATCCGTATCGCGGTGTCATTGTCCATTGCAGGCTTTTCTCCGGCTCTATGCATCCTGGGGATATCATCCGCTTCATGCATTCAGGAGCAGAGTATAAGGTTGAGGATACAGGAATCTTCCAGCTGCAGCTTGTCTCCAAGAATGAGCTTTCCGCTGGTGATGTAGGTTATTTCATAGCTGGAATAAAGACTATCTCCGATATCCGTGTCGGTGATACTGTCACCCGTGTTGATAACCCTGCAGATGAGCCGATGGCGGGATTCAAGGAAGTGAAGCCTGTTGTCTTCTCATCCATCTATCCTGTAGATAGCAATGACTATGAAGAGCTTCAGGACGCAATTGAGCGTCTCAAGCTCAATGATGCCTCTCTTGTTTATGAGAAAGATAGCTCCGCGGCCCTTGGTTTTGGCTTCCGCTGCGGCTTCCTTGGCATGCTTCATCTTGAAGTCGTGCAGGAGCGTATCGAGAGGGAGTTCGATCTCTCGATTGTCTTCACATCGCCTTCTGTGCGTTATATCGTGCATCTGAAGAATGGCGAGACTGTAGAGATAGATAACCCTCTGGAGTATCCTGACGTGACAAGAATTGATTACGCGGAGGAGCCATATATCTCTGCGGACATCATCACGCCGACACAGTATGTGGGCCCGATTATAACGCTGTGTCTTGAGAAACGCGGTGTGCAGACAGGAATGAATTATCTCGACGAGAAGCGTGTTGAGCTGATTTACGAGATGCCGCTTGCTGAAGTGCTCTTTGACTTCTATGATCGCCTGAAGTCAATTTCGCGCGGCTATGCTTCATTTGACTATACTGTCAACGGATATAACAGGACTGAGCTTGTTCGTCTCGATATTCTGGTGAACGGGGAACCTGTAGACGCGCTTTCACAGCTTGTTTTCAAAGGCAATGCGCAATCACGCGGACGTGTCGTGTGTGAAAGACTGAAGAAGGAAATTCCGCGTCAGCAGTTCAAAATCGCTATCCAGGCGGCTATAGGTGGACAGATAATCTCCAGAGAGACGGTCTCTGCATTCCGCAAGGACGTTACGGCCAAGTGTTATGGTGGTGATATATCCAGAAAGCGTAAGCTTCTTGAGAAGCAGAAGGAAGGCAAGAAGCGCATGAAGATGGTAGGCAATGTCGAGATACCTCAGAGTGCATTTCTGGCGGTTCTCAAGACTGATGAGGATGAGTGATCTATGGATGTGAAGCTTATCGGGATAACAGGTGGTTCTGGCTCGGGAAAGAGCACTGTTGTAAGACGTATAAAGGATGAGGAGCCTGAGTCGCTCCTTGTCTCGCAGGATAATTATTACAAGAGCGCGCCTTTTATCAGCAACGATAACATCACAGCCTATAATTTCGATCGTCCCGATGCGTTCGATATGGATCTGCTTCTGGACAATCTTTCAGAGCTTAAGAATGGAAGGGCGTGCATGATGCCTCAGTATGATTTCGTCCATCATAGGCGGTGCGATGAATTCGTTAGAGTCGAGCCGAAAAAGCTGATTATCATTGATGGCATCATGATTTTTCAGGATCATAGGATAAGGGATATCCTTGACCTTAAGCTTTATGTCGACACTCCTGCTGATATAAGATTCATCCGCCGTCTGCAGCGTGATATCTCCGAGCGTGGACGCACGGTCGAGAGCGTGATAGAGCAGTACACGAATGTCGTCAGACCAGGCCATTATTCGTTTATAGAGCCTATGAAGGAGTATGCGGATCTCATAATTCCAGAAGGTGGTTATAACGAGGGTGCGATGAAGGTTCTCTTCTCTTTTGTGCATTCAATCTGTCATTGATTCTTAGGCTTTTTATAGGCTATCCAATCGGATCTGATTCTCGCCCATGACCATTCATCCGGAACAGGGTCAGGTCCTCCTAGAAAACTCCGTCTGCACCTGAGAAGCCTTGCAGTACCCATTATCGTTCCTTTGATGATTCCATGTTTCTTAACGCTTTCCATCATGTAGACGGAGCATGATGGTGTATATCTGCAGCAAGGCCCCGTGAATGGGCTTATAAGTCCTTTGTATAGATAGACAGGTATAAGATATAGGTTTCTCGTAAAGTCCTTGAAATTCACAGCACAAAAGATAATCAAACAAAGAGTTTCCATCAACTGAGCAGAAAAAAAGGAGGCATTTCTGCCTCCTCCGGATAACAGCGGTGTGTTATACTTCCTCGTCCTCGAATGTCTCGATATCCATATCCTCTGTATCGAGGCCAGCAGAGAAATCCTCCGCGTCGGCAAGCTCCTGCGAATCGAGAGTACCGAAGTCTTCGATTCCTCCAAGTTCGCCAATGGATGTCTCGAGCTCATCAAGAGCGGCTGTAATGGCCTGATCGATAGCAGCCTGGTCAGTGCTGAGCTTGTCGTAGAGCTCCTGAAGCTCCTCATTGTGAGTATTCACAAGATTGAACTTCGTTTGCAGTTCCTTGTTCTCACTGCGGAGGCGGTTGATTAACCCAACAGCCTTCTGCACCCTCATCAGCAATAGCTTGCTGCTTTCAATCGTGGTCATATAACCTCCTTAGGCGAGTACTTTCTTCACCTCTGCCACGAGTGCTGCAAATGCAGCCTTGTCCTCAATCGCCATATTGGAAAGAGCTTTTCTGTTGAGATCGATTCCAGCGAGCTTCAGACCATGCATGAACTGGGAGTAGTTAAGATCCTGTCCCTGTACAGCTGCGCTGATTCTTGCAATCCAGAGCTTTCTGAAATCTCTCTTCTTCTCGCGTCTTCCACGATATGCATACTGTCCAGCCTTTGCGACTGCGTCTTTTGCAATGCGGTGGTTAGTGCTTCTTCTTCCCCAATAGCCTTTTGCCTGATTGAGAATCTTCTTCCTTCTGTCAGAACGTCTTGTTCCATCTACTGCTCTTGGCATCTCATCCCTCCTTAATTAGCGTATGGGAGCATTGACTTTGCTCTCTTTGCTTCTACTTTGGAAAGGATGCCTTTCTCGCGAAGGTTCATCTTCCTCTTAGAGCTCTTCTTTGTAAGGATATGGCGGAGACCCATCTTCTTGTAAGCCACCTTTCCAGATCCTGTGACCCTGTAGCGTTTAGACGCTGACTTTCTTGTTTTCATCTTAGGCATTTTAACAACCCTCTTACACGCGCCGCAGGGAACAAGCACCCCTGAAGCTACGATATATAATCTCCATACGGAGCTTATTGCTTTGCTTTTGAAGGTGAGACTGTCATACTCATCATCTTACCTTCCATCATAGCACCTTTATCAAGATTATACTGCACGCCAAGTTCAGTTAAAGCATCCAGTATTCTATCCAGAACAAGTTTTCCAAGCTCAGGGTGGGCAAGTTCGCGTCCGCGGAAACGGATTGAAACCTTGACCTTGTTTCCCTGCTGCAGGAATTCTGCTATGGCTTTGCTCTTTGTCTCCAGATCGTGCTTCTCAATCTTAGGCTGCATTCTGATCTCTTTGATCTTCACTACAGTCTGATTCTTCTTTGCCTCTCTGGACTTCTTCTCCATCTCATAGCGATATCTGCCGAAGTCGAGTATCTTGCATACTGGTGGATTAGCGTTAGGAGAGACCTCTACGAGATCCATTCCTGCTTCTTCTGCTAAGCGGCAAGCCTCGGGTACACTCATTGTCCCCCTCTGGACTCCGTCCTCATCGATTACAAGCACCTGATGTGCTCTTATCTGGCGATTGATTCTAAGCTCCCTAGTAGCCAACTGAACTCCTTATAGTGCAGATATCTGTCCTATTCAAGATAAAGAAATGGGCGTGACAAAGTCACACCCCGTATTTATATCATATCCAGATTCTCTCTGTCAAAGAGTATATGCTGATCAGTCAAGAGCGTGGCCAGCTGAGCCAAGCACATCGATATTCTTGTGCATATACATCTTCTTGAGTTCCTCACGAGCTGGTCCGAGATACTTTCTTGGATCGAACTCTGCAGGCTTCTCATCGAAGATCTTCCTGATGATAGCTGTCATTGCAAGTCTTCCATCTGAATCGATGTTGATTTTGCATACAGCTGATTTAGCGGCCTTCCTGAGCTGCTCTTCAGGGATACCGACGCTGTCAGCAAGCTTTCCGCCATGCTCGTTGATCATCTTCACATACTGCTGTGGGACTGATGATGAGCCGTGGAGAACGATAGGAAAGCCTGGAAGCTGCTTCTCGATTTCCTCAAGGATGTCGAATCTGAGCGGTGGTGGAATGAGGATGCCATCAGCATTTCTTGTGCACTGGTCAGGTGTGAACTTGTATGCGCCATGGCTTGTACCGATGGAGATAGCAAGGGAATCGACACCAGTGCGTGTTGCGAAGTCAACGACTTCCTCAGGTCTTGTGTAGTGGGAAACTGCAGAAGAGACTTCATCTTCGATACCTGCAAGAACACCAAGTTCGCCTTCTACTGTTACATCATGCTCATGTGCGTAATCAACGACTTTCTTTGTAACAGCGATGTTCTCTTCATAAGGAAGGCTGGAGCCATCAATCATGACGGATGAGAAACCATTGTCGATGCAGTCCTTTGCTGTCTGGAATGAATCGCCATGGTCGAGATGAAGTGTGATTGGGATATCACAGCCAAGCTCGTGTGCATAATCTACAGCACCGCGTGCCATATTGCGGAGCAGGTTGATGTTTGCATAGTCTCTTGCTCCTTTTGAAACCTGAAGGATGACAGGTGCCTTTGTCTCTACGCATGCAGAGATGATTGCCTGCATCTGCTCCATATTATTGAAGTTGAATGCTCCGATAGCATAGTGACCCTTCATAGCCTTGCTGAACATGTCTCTTGTGTTGACAAGCCCAAGCTCTTTGTAGCTGATCATAGATCGCCTCCTTATCTCTGATAAGACTATCCCATAGACCATGACACGGTCAACAAGAAGTGACAATGACGACGCATGCGGCAAAGTACGTACAAAGACGAAAATCAATGTTGACAATATTAAACCGGGGGGGGGTAGTCTTGATATGAGAACTTATTTTCTGGAGGTGCGTAAATGAAAAAAGTTTCGATAATTTTATTATCTCTGATGCTTATCATTGCAATGACAGCTTGCGACCCAAAAATGGAGCAGAAGCCATGTATTCATGTAATCGATGAAGAGAATGTTGTTTCTTATTTCGATTCAGCGAGGAAGTACCCAAGTTCTGGTACATGCACCAAGTGCGGTGAATTTGTGATGCTTGACGGTATTTCAGTGTCAACGCCTGGTGATCTGATGAATATTGGAAATGATATCAATTCCAAGAAAGTGATTGGTACTCATAAGATCAATATCGCAAATGACATTGACATGAGTGGTATGGTCTGGATGTCTCCTAAGCTTTCCGGGTATGAAGGTGCTAAGACATTTATCATCGACGGTAATGGATATAAGATTTCAAACCTCATTGCCGGTAATGAGAATTCTGCAACTGAAGCAGGGTTTATCGGAAGTCTCTGGAGTGATGTAGCTCTGGTAATCAGAAATCTTACGCTTGAGACTCCTAAAATTAAAGCTAACGGTACTCCTGGAATAGGGGCGTTTGTTGGCAATATTTCTGCTTCTCCTTTTGTAGAGATCACAAATTGCCATATTGTCGGTGGCGAAATCAATGGGGGACACTGGGCAGGTGGAATCTATGGTTATGCGGCGGGTTATAATAATGAGAATAATGGTCCTGTGCATACTATTGTAAATATTGATGGTTGTTCGGTTAATGGTGTAACTATAACCGGCGATAATGCTTCTGTTGGTGGCATAATGGGACATGCTGGAGGAGATTCAAATACTGAAATCAATGTCTCGAATGCATCTGTTACGGATTGTTTGATTTCAACGATAAATGTGAAAGGCGAGGACGGTGTTAAAGCTGGAAATATACTAGGAACAAATGGCGTCGGTGATACGACACTTACTAATGTTACATACTCTGGAAACACTGTGACAAATAATGGTGAAAGTAATAACGAAGTTTATGGACGGTTAGTATTTAAGGGAGAGGGCTCTCTAACCATTGATGGAGACTCGATTACAGAAGCTGAGTAATTCTGATTAATCAGGACCCAGATGATGCAGGCAGGGAGGTTTTTCTCTGCCTGTGTTAATTTAGCGGTAAAAAACTTCAACATCATGTCTGCTTTCTGGTATAATAAGTAAACACAATATTGGACAACTTGTACAGAATAGGGATTATTCTTTAAGTTTCGTCTTAGTTTCTACAACAGGGGTTAGGCTTATGAAAATAGCAAAGGCTAAGCGTCAGGAGTGTCTGAAGTATTTCAAAAAAGGTTATGGCTATAAGAAGACTTCTGCTTTGACAGGTCTTAACCTTTACACCGTTCGCGATTATCTCAGACGCTACAAGGCTGGTGATATTTCATGGGCTGAAAGAAACGATGAACCGGCTGAGCTTCCTTCTCTGTTTGATTGATTCTTGCTGCATTTGAAGGTTATTCTTCTTGTATGCGGAAAAAGATAGTACTGGTTACATTTCTGATTATTATTTCTGCGGCTTTGCTGCTCAGTGCAATCTATTTCACGCGTCCATCTGTAGCTTTCGTTGAATCCGGGACACTTCCCGATGATTATGATATTCCTGTTCCTCACGGCTCTTTATTCCATTACAGAAGGGTATCTTCTCTTGAAAATGCGGATATTGTTATTGTCGCTCCAGATGCTGCTGTACCAGATGGTGTTGAGGCTTATCTCTTTGGGAGAGAGCCGGAAGAAGATGAGTCTGCCCTTGATACGATAAAAATTGATGAGGGGCAGTTGTGGGGAAGTGCGCTTGATGATTCTTCCATAGCTCTTCTTTATGAAGAATCCTCCGCTGCTGCATCAGATATCTCCGGATATCTTCATGCATTATCTCCGGAAATAGCGGATGTGGTTTATCAAGGTAGGATTTCATCCGCGAATATCGATGAGATAACAGATGAGCTTTCATCTTACGAAACAGTATTCTGCCTGACTCCATCATCTTCGATGAATTTCATAAACAACAGTGGCGAACATTGTCTTGTGATGAATATCCTGGATGCCGTTGCGATGGAGACTGTTAAGCCTTATAAAGCAGTCTCTATTGATTGGATATCTACTATAGAGAATCTCCTTTCAGGAAATCCTCGGGCCGAATACAGAGTCGTCACGCCCTAACATCCTGAAGAGATTATCCCTTACATGCATCTTCAGATTGTCCTTATCCTCATTCCTCAGATCCGCCAGGAATTCCAGAGTGTATTCTGTAAATGCGGGATTCGATGGCTTTCCACGCATCGGAACAGGCGCCAGATACGGGGAATCCGTTTCGTAGAGAATCCTATCAATCGGTACGGCTTTCGCGGCTTCTCTGATCATCTCATTCGATTTGTATGTTACATTGCCTGCAAATGAGATAAAAAGCCCTTTATCGAGAGCGGCTTTCATGAGACGTGTATCGGAAGAGAAGCAATGCATTACGCCGCGGCATCTGAATTCTGATGAGCAGAGCGCGTCAAGTATTTCCTTGTCCGCATCCCGAGTGTGGATGATAATCGGGAGATCCAATTCCGAAGCCAGCTCGACTTGCATCATAAATAGCTTGAGTTGCTCTTCTGGGCTCCCATATTTCCAATGATTGTCAAAACCGCATTCCCCGATTGCATCAGCTCCATACGTTTTGTAGTCATTCAGAAGTTTCTCCCTTTCTCTGTCAGGGCTTTCGTAAGTCCTGCTATCTAATACCCAGGGACCAGAGCCGATTGAGCCAAATACTTTTGTGGAAGAAGGAAGGAACTTCAGACGCTCAGCTGCATCCCCTGAATCTGTTCCGACATCGATTCCTATAAGATCCGATGGCAATGACTCAATGCCTTTACGTCTCATTGAAAGTGTATGGAAATGGCTGTCGATAATCATATATGTTTCTCCATGTAGACAACAGACCATAATCTGCCGAATTTCTCTCCGCAATCGGTAAGCTTGCCTGCTATCGTGTAGCCGCGCTTTTCATGGAATTCAACGCTTCCTTCTCCAGGATACATGACAATAGCATAAAGATTATGTACGCCTATTTCCTTGAGCTGTCTTTCAAGTTCATCATATAAAAGTGTGCCATAATGCTGTCTTTCCATGCCATGGCGGAGGTAGATTGTCACTTCAACGCTTCGTCTGTAAGCTTCACGGCTGCTGAATGCATGTGCGTAAGCATAACCTTCGACTGTTCCATGTTCTTCAATCACAAGAAAAGGGTATGATGTGGATATCTCGGTTATTCTCTGTTTCATCTCATTCTCGTCAGGAGCTGTATATTCGAATGAGATTGCAGTCTTTTCGACATAGTAGCGGTATATATTGCTTAATTCCTCTGCATCTGACGGCAGCACATTGCGTATTTTTGCCATAAATCTCCTCAAACCTGCACTTCAGTTCCTGCATGTTAGCACGATAAGCTGAAAAATACTGCTTTTCCGTTATTTCGTACTGTTGTTTCTGCCTTATAGGGAGTATAAATGCACTTATGGCAACACTGGATATGACAAAAGGGAATATATGGCGAGAGATAATAAGCTATACGATTCCTCTTGTTCTTGGAAATATCTTCCAGCTCATGTATAACGCTGTCGATTCCATGATTGCTGGCAGGTTCATCGGTCCTGAGGCTCTTGCCGCAGCTGGAATGGCAGGGCCAGTGATGAATATCCTGATTCTTGGGATTTCCGGGATCTGCATCGGGGCAGGCGTTCTCATGAGCTCTTTCTTCGGTAGCCACGATGAGGAAAAACTCAGAAAAGAGCTTTCGACACTTCTTGTTTCAGGAACACTTTTTTCCCTTGCAGTGACAGTATTAGGCTTTATATTCGCATCTCCTCTTCTTTGTGTTCTCAATGTTCCCGGTGAAGTCCATGATATGACACTTGTCTACCTGCGCATTATCTTCATAGGTGCGCCTTTCACGTATTTTTATAATGCCCTCTCTCAGGCGCTGAAGAGTGTGGGGGATTCGAAGACACCGCTGAAATTCCTTGTGGTTTCATCCGTGCTTAATTGTTTATTGGATCTCTTTTTCATAGGTTATCTTGGATTTGGTATTGCATGTTCCGCGATAACAACAGTCGTTGCTCAGGTGCTTTCGGCGCTGTGCTGTTTTGTATACATATGGAGAAAAGTACCTGTGCTGAGCCTTGCGCCGCATGACCTTGGGGTTGATAAGGCGCTCCTTAAGTCTACTCTATCATATGGGACAGTGACTGCGCTGCAGCAATCAGTACAGCCGATTGGCAAGCTCCTGATACAGAGCTCCGTCAATACGCTCGGCGTCAGTGTCATTGCCGCATATAACGCTGTTACGAAAATCGATGATTTTGCATTCACGCCAGAGCAGAATATAGGGCATGCAATAACTACATTCACTGCACAGAATATGGGTGCTGGGAATAAAGTGCGTGTCAGGGAAGGTTTCAGGAAAGGGCTGGCTCTTGAAGCGCTGTACTTCCTGATAATCGCTTCTCTTGTGCTTCTTTTCCGTAAGCCCATCATGAAGCTATTTGTGACAGGAGAAGGCTCTGGGAATGTTATTGCTGAAGGAGTGCTTTATCTTTCTACAATGGCGTTCTTCTATATTCTTCCTGCCATGACAAATGGTATTCAGGGATTTTTCCGAGGTGTAGGGAGGATGAAGACCACTCTGCTATGTACGACAATACAAGCATCATTCAGGGTGATTTTCACATTCATTCTTGTTCCGCATTATGGTATTCATGCTATAGCTTATGCTTGCGCAATAGGCTGGATTCTCATGCTTCTATATGAAGTTCCATGCTACTTCAGATACAGAAAAGAATCTTTGAGATAGCGAACTCGAATTATGGCTTGTTTCACCACCGATTAAGTTGACTAAAATTGCCAGAGGTCAGCCTCTGGCTCTATGGCGGGGAACTCGTCCCTGTTCGGCTTGGTGACCGACCTGACTATAATCTTAGTATGAAACATGCTTTTAGAAAAGCTCTTTTTTTCGTCTAAGAATAATCCCCAGAGCGAGACTCGAACTCGCACGGTATTGCTACCAAAGGATTTTAAGTCCCTTGTGTCTACCATTCCACCATCTGGGGATGGAAATATATTATCCTATTCCATTATTTCAGGAAAGATACTCGAGCATGCCTTCAGAGGCCCTTATACCGGAAGCCCATGCACCTGTGATACCACGGCTTGTTCCAGCTCCATCACCTGCGAAGAAGACGGATGATGTGACCTGAAAATGCTTATCCTTGTATTCAGGCTTGTTCGCATATAGCTTGATCTCCGGGTAATACATGATAGTAGAAGGATGGAGAATGCCCGGGATTATCGTGTCGAGCTTCTTCATTCCAGACCAGATATATCTGAGAATCTTCGATGGCATTGCCAGTGAAATGTCGGAAGGACAACAGTCTTTGAGGGATGGCTGGAAGTCGTAAAGGTCGTCATTGAATGTCGCGATCTTTGATCTTTTGCCCATTCTGAAATCACCTACACGCTGCATAAGCGGTCTTCCACCGCCCATGAGGGCTGCCATGACCCCGAGGTGCTCAGCGAACTCCTGCCCAGAGGCGAGAGGCTCTGTGAAACGCACAGTCTTGAGAATCGCGAAGTTCACAAGTCCGTTATTCCTGGCCGCGTCCGGTGCGTATGCATGTCCGTTTACTGAGTACCATATGTCGCCACGCTCTGTTACGTACTTCTCCTTTACGACATGAGCGTTGCCGCTATTGGTACAGAATGTACGTACTTTCTCCGGGAAGTAGAACTTAGGGTCGTAGTAATCTTTCACGATAGGATAGTGCTCGATTCTTGTCTCGACACGTATACCGACATCGAGAATGTTGTCCATATATTTTACGCCAAGCTGCTGCATCACATCCTGAAGAAAATGGAATCCGTGCCGACCTGGAGCGATAAGAATCGTTTTGTATCCGATTTCCCTGAGGTCTGTCGTGATGAACTTCTGCTCGTTATTTATGGAAAGCATCTCCTCCTTGAGGGAGATGTCGACACCGTTATCGCGGAGACGCTGCAACAGCTCCTGTATAAGCCTTAAACCACCATCAGTACCAAGATGTGTCTGCTGAATCTCGAGAAGCGAGCAGCCGAGCTTCTCCGCGCGGGATTTGTATATTTCAATATTTGACTTGGGGAGAATATCGGGCTTCAGGAATTCCATGACTTCGGCAAGATATCTATCCGCTTCTTCTTTCGTCCAGTATTCGAAAGGAAATCCGATTGGATATGTGAAATTCATCTTGCAGTCGTTTCTCATTCCACCTGTAGAGACAGGTGCTTTATCAATCATGAGAATTGAGGCATCTTTCTTCTTTTCCAGTAAGGAAAAAGCCGCGCCCATTCCAGCAGGTCCGGTTCCAACGATGATTACATCATATTTTTCCATCTGTTTCGCTCCCATATGATTATGAAGGATGCTATAATATTTGAAAAGTGGTTGAGGAATATTTTCTTCTGATAATATAATTTGTTGATTTTATTCCAATTACGGAGTAGATTTTTGGTATGAAGTATATTGATATCAAGGAAGCTGCGGCGAAGTGGGGCATTTCGGATAGACGTATCAGATTGCTATGCTCTCAAGGAAGGATAGATGGAGCAATTAAGCTCGGCTGGTCATGGACGATTCCTTCTGACACTCCAAAACCCAGAGATGGGCGAGTCTTGAGACGATTCCGTACAATCGATATTAGGCCCGGCAATGTCGATATCGAGGCATTGAAGCAGCTCATGGAAAGACATCCGGTAACAGCAGATCTCTTTGATTCGTCAGCTTTCAGGAATATCATACGCAAGAGCGTTGAGACGCTTCTCGAAGCTGATGGCGCTGAAATCGATGACAGGGATGTCCGCGCGATTCTTTCAGGCCGGGTTGTACCTTCTGTACCGCTTGAGCTTCATCTAGTGATACTCAATTTCCGCTCTGTCATCTTCTCTGAAGTCAGGAATGACGAGCGATGGTGTGAGAAGGATATAAGGGAGATGCATGTGCGTCTTATGCAGGGCATCGACGATGAGACTGCATATGAGTATAGGAAAGGCTTTGCTGTCTATCCTCCGCGGGAAGGCGAGAATCCCTCTGTTCCTGTGCAGATGGAGACTTCTTTGATGCAGTATGAGAATTCGTGGAGATTCATGCATCCGCTTATTTCGGCTGTTCTGCTGTATTCTGCCATGATAAGGGTTGTTCCATTTGAAGAGTATCAATCGCTTTTTGCGTATCTTGTCCTTGCTGGCGAGCTTCTCAGAAATGGAATTCTTCCGCCTGTTTTCGAGAAATCCGATAAGGAAGAAGCGAAAGCGGCTTTCCTTCTTGCTGTCGGCAGAGGGAATTATGAGGATTTCACGCATTTCATAGAGCGCAAAATCCACGATTCTTATAAGGCGTTTGAAAATGTATGACTACTTGATCCGTGACGTTCTTGTCTATGATGGAAGCGGTGAGAAACCTTATAAATCAAATGTCGCCATTTTCGGTGACAGGATTGCATTCATAGGCAATGAGAAAATGCTAAGGGCGAAGGATGTGATTGATGGCAAAGGCATGATTCTCACCCCGGGTTTCATCGATATCCATACGCATACTGACCTTCTGCTTCTCAGAGACCCTGATATGAAGCCCCGTATTTCCCAGGGAATAACTACGGATCTTTCCGGAAACTGCGGTATCGGGGTATTCCCTAATTCCGGGAAAGCGCTTGAAACAGCAGTCGGCGATGTCCTTGGAGAGTGGAATGACTGGGCATGGCGTGACTACAGCTCATATAAGGCCTATGCGCTTAAGGATGGGATTGCAATCAATGAGGCGTTCCTCGTTTCGCATACGGCTATCAGGCTTGCAGTTATGGGGGAGAATGCTGGACGTGCTGCGACTGAGGATGAGATTGATAGGATGTGCACCATTCTCGATTCTCTCCTTTCCGGAGGCTGCTGGGGCTTTTCGACAGGACTGTATTATGCACCATGTCTTTTTGCTGAGCATGAAGAGCTGAAGAGGTTATTGGAGATTGTAAAGCGGCATAACAGGCTTTTTGCGGTACATCATCGATGCGAAGGCAACGATATAATCCAATCGCTTCAGGAAGTCCTGGATCTGGCAAAGGAGACCGGAGTCAGGCTTGAGATTTCCCATCTGAAGGCTATTGGGATTGAAAATCAGTCGAAGGTGCCTGTTATCCTCTCTATGATAGAGAATGCGCGCAATGATGGGGTTGATGTCAGATTCGACCAGTATCCTTATACATATGGCTCTACAAGCCTCTTTTCGCTTCTGCCGCCTCATATCCTCTCTCTGTCCCGGTTTGAGCAGAGGCTTGCGCTTTCTCTTGAGAATGAGCGTGATGAGCTGAAGAATGAGATTCTCCATCCCGACGGCTGGGATAGTATCTATGAGATGGCTGGCCCTGATAACATCAGAGCGCTGTATCTCGAGAGTCATATGGAGTATTCAGGGAAAACACTTTCTGAGATAGCTGAATCGAGGAATGCTGACCCACTTGATGCTCTTTTTGATATTCTTTCCGAGGAGACAGGGCTTGCGGTTATGACGGACATCACAGAAAGCGAAGAGAATCTTATCCGCATCATGAAGCATCCTCTCGCTTCATTCGGCAGTGATTCCCTTTACTCTTCACCGATTCCGCATCCGAGATCCCTCCATGGTGCTGTTGAGTATCTTTCTACATATGTCATCGGCAAGGGAGTGCTTTCATTGGAAGATGGAATAAGGCGCATGACAGGTGAGAATGCAACGCGTATCGGACTTGAAAGAAGAGGATTCATACGCGAAGGCTACTATGCGGATCTCCTTCTTGTATCACCGGAAAAGCTGAAAGTGAACGACAGCGGCAATGACGGCATCGAGATGGTCATGGTCAATGGTGAGATAGTGAAAGAAGGGGAGAAACTCACAGGCAGAAGGCCTGGACGCATTCTCTAAGCTTCGTCAAATGAGGCTATGAAATCGCGGGTGCGCTGCATCTGCGGATTGAGGAAAAGCTCATCTGGCTTTCCTTCCTCGACGATTACGCCACCATCCATGAATATCGCATAATCGGAGATAGCTCGTGCGAAGTTCATCTCATGAGTGACAACAGCCATCGTCATTCTTTCTTCCGCAAGCGATCTGATGACCTTCAGGATTTCCCTTGTAAGCTCAGGGTCAAGTGCGGATGTGGGCTCGTCGAAAAAGAGGATTGCCGGGTCTAGCGCGAGCGCGCGTGCTATCGAGACACGCTGCTGCTGTCCTCCAGAAAGCTGATAAGGATAGGATTTCGCTTTGTCTTCAAGCCCCATCTTCTTCAGAAGCTCCATCGCCTTATACTCAGCTTCGTCCTTACCCCGCCTGAGAACAGCCCTCTGCGCTTCTGTTATATTCCTGAGAACTGTGAAATGCGGAAAGAGGTTGAATGACTGGAACACGAGTCCCGTCATCAGTCCAATCTCCCTTTCCTCCTTTATCCCGGGATAGACGCTTTTGCCGTCATAGCTCCTGAAAAGCGTTCTGCCTCCAATCTCAAGAGTCCCGTCATCAGCTTTCTCAAGCTGTGTTATGATTCTCAGTGTTGTGGATTTTCCTGACCCGGATGGCCCTATTATCGAAAGTACATTGCCTTTCTCGATAGTGAATGAGATGTCGCGGAGAATCGCATTCTCCCCGAAATTCTTCTTCAGTCCTTTCAGCCTCAGCATTGTTTCCATACGATCACCTGTAGTATCCGAGTTTCTTTTCAGCAAGCGTGAAAAGTCTTGAGACGATGTAATTCATGATGAAATAGAATACACCCGCGACAAAGATAGGGACGGTTGAGAATTCTCTTGATGAGGCGGTTTGAGCCACACGGAAAAGCTCCGCGACTCCGATTGTCTGGGCCAGGGCTGTATCCTTTACAAGCGTTATTACCTCGTTGCCAAGAGCTGGCAGTATTCTCTTTATTACCTGTGGCAGGATTATGACGAAGAATGTATAGGCTTTGGAGAAACCGAGGACCTTTGCAGCCTCGTGCTGTCCTCGGTCTATTGATTGCAGGCCTGAGCGGTATATCTCAGCGAAATAAGCGCTATAGTTCACGACGAATGCAACTATGCACGCCGTGAACCTGTCATATGACACCCCGAAGAGATAGAATGGGGCGAAATAGAAGAATATAAGCTGTAGAATAAGCGGGGTACCGCGCATAATCTGGATATAGAAATCGGTGAGCCATCTTATAGGCTTGATTCTCGTCATTTTCCCTTTCGCGACAACAAATCCCAGTGGAAGTGAGAAGAGAAGCGTTAGGAAGAAGACCTTGAGAGAAACGATTGTCCCCTCCAGCATCTGCAATATCAGTCCCTGCATATCCTATTATTTTCCTACAACTGTGATATCCGTACCGAACCAGTCGGAAGAGATAGCGGCAAGCGTACCATCAGCAGCCATAGCCTCAAGCTCGCTGTTGACCTTGTCTCTCAGCGCGACGTCGTTCTTTCTGAATCCGATAGCATACTCTTCTTCGGTGAGAGTTTCGTCAAGAACCCTGAAGTCCTTGCCTGATGTCTGGATAGAGTAGTTTGCAACTACAAGATCCATGACAACACCATCGACTCCGCCCGCCTCAAGATCCATGAGTGCCGTGAGATTCTCCTTGAATTCGATTACTTCTCCAAGAGATTCCTTGAAGCCTTCTGTATCATCGATTGCTTCCTGCGCTGATGAGCCCGCCTGTACACCGATAGTAGCTCCGTTGAAATCGGCGAGCGTATTGAAATCGCTGTCGCTGCGGACGACGATGACCTGCGCGTTTCTCAGATATGGCTCGGAGAAGATCATCACTTCCTCTCTTTCCGGAGTTACTGTGAAACCATTCCAGATGCAGTCGATGTTTCCTGTCGCAAGCTCCATCTCCTTCGCATTCCAGTCGATAGGCTGTGTCACAAGCTCGACACCGATTCTGGATGCCACTTCACGGGCTGTGTCGATATCAAAGCCGACGATTTCATTGTTCTCGTCCCTGAAGCCCATCGGCGGGAAAGAATCATCAAGGCCAAGGATGAAAGAGCCCTTAGCGATGACATCGTCGAGTGATGTATCAACGCCTTTTTCTGCAGCTCCTGCAGCAAAGAGCGTGAAAGCCATAAGCGAAATAATCGTAATTGAAAGAAGTTTTTTCATAATCTCCTCCATGAACAGAGTATAGCGATTAGATTGAAACAGGAAAATACATAAATAGTGTATTTCTATGCAGTTTTCTGCATATTATTTTATTTGCTTTGCGTGCAGATAAGATTCTTCTATTGTGATATCATCCACAATATGGAAGCAATCATTGGTTTTCTGCTTTCTGCAATCATAGTCTGGGCGTTAATAAAGGATGGCCAGAAAAGAGGGTAGCTATGAAGCGTGTTGATTTCAAGGCAGGTAGAAGCGGTGTGCCTTTTTATGGATATATACATGAGGACTCGGTAACACTTTCGAGTGATTTCACAGAAAGGCCCGCTGTCATTGTGCTTCCTGGCGGCGGTTACACGCTTCTCTCGCCGAGGGAAGAGGATCCTGTCGTATTCAGGCTCTTTGCCGCTGGTTATCAGGTGTTCGTGCTCAGATACAGTGTTGGCGATAAAATCGCCTCCCCTTCATATCCTGAGGAAGAGATTGCAGATGGTGTCTCAATTCTGAGAGCAAATGCTAAAGAGCTGATGACTATGGAGAACGGCATTTTCACTCTCGGTTTTTCCGCTGGTGGTCATGCCGCCGCTTCCGAGGCGTGCCATTGGGAAAAATTCGGAAAAGAAGCTCGCCCGGACGGTACGATCCTGTGTTATCCCGTGATAAC
The DNA here is from genome assembly GCA_944388955.1 of uncultured Spirochaetaceae bacterium. Lineage (GTDB taxonomy): Bacteria > Spirochaetota > Spirochaetia > Sphaerochaetales > Sphaerochaetaceae > Ornithospirochaeta. The sequence goes on from CALXKJ010000006.1 coordinate 127,209, forward strand.
AATGGGCAGCAAAGGACACGCTGGAAGTACTGAGAATCTCACGCACGGGGATGCTGAGCTTATCTCATATTATTCACTGGAGACGCAGGTGCCGTCATCGATGCCTCCTGTGTTCATCTGGCATACTGCAACCGATGCATCCGTACCTGTCGAGAACTCGCTGATGTTCGCTTCGGCAGTTATAGAGGCGGGCGGAAAGCTTGAGATGCATATCTTCCCGGATGGTATTCATGGTCTCTCATGCGGGAAAAGGGAAACGGGTAAGGAAGCAATACGCGTGCAATGCTGGGTAGAGCTTGCTGTCCGCTTCATCGAGGATATTACCGGATTCAGAGGCTGAGTCATAATGAAAAGGGTCCTGCTGGCATTCGTATGTATACTTCTTGTGATACCGGTTGCCGCTGACTCATATTCCCTTGATGCATTCATTTCAGGCGTATCAAATGGCGTCAAAGGCTTTGGACTTGGGTTGTTTCCTTTGGGAACGACATTCGGATTCGAAACGTATCCACAGCTTTTCGAGGGGGAGAGCAAAGCTGAATTCCAGATTGAGATTTCATTCGCCTTCAATAACAGAACGCTCGATGCAAATTATGATTACATGACAGGCTGCCCTGTATGGGCGATGAGTACAGCTGAAAGAGAGAAAGCCTCTCTTTTCGCCGGAGAAGAATGGGAGGATAGAACGCTTTCCTATTTCAATCCGCGCTCCGATCTCGATATTTACCTTGATCAGGGTTTCTGGAAGAATCCACTCAATGAGAATGGTACACTTCTGAATATCAGGCTGGGATTCAATCTGCGCTATGCGATGAGTCTTGAGGAAGTCTCATATTCTTTACCCGGTCATGGTGGACTTGTTTCGCCCACATTTGTCAATCAAGATGGCTCATCTAGGAAGCCATTCGGTCCCGGTGCTGTCCTTCCCGCGTATCCATGGCTGAATGGCTCAAGGAATGTCTACTCTGATTACCTTTATCTTCAGCTGTCTCTCAATATGGACCGGAATACCCCAACCGATGCGGAGCCCGAGGAAGGTATGTCCGTTGATCTTCGTCTGGAATACGGTCCATGGTGGCTTCTGAATAATCTCACGCCAGAAGGAATACAGAGCAACTTCTTCAGGGCTGTAATCTATGCAGAGCAGAAGATGGAGATATTCTCAATCATGCAGGATAATGGCTGGTACTGGATGAATATGTACGTAGGGCATAGTGACAACCTCAGCTATGTCTGGGGCGATGTCATTCCAGAGAACAAGATTCCGGGAGACCGACTCAGGGGCACGCTGCAGGATAGGATCTGGCTTCATTTCACCGGCCCTCAGTTCATGGCTGGTGATTGCTATACCTATATAGAGCTCAATCTGTACAACACGCTGATGTTCGGTAATGTCGCAAATGAGATAAGCGGCACAACAAGCGCTGTTGAGCTGCAGACTGTCTTCTCAGCCCGTTTGCAGCTGAGGCTTTTCGGATTCATCAGGGTGGAGTATCAGGTAGGGTATGATATCGTACAGGGCATCTGGCCTGACAGGCCAAGATGGTGGCAGAATTCCGGCATTTCATTCTATGTGTCGCTGTAGGGGAGTGTAATGAGAAGATATCATTTATTGACGATTCTTATGCTCATCCTTTCCTTGCCGCTCTATTCAATCGGATTCGGCTATCATGTCTTCGATATACGCACGGAGCCTGAGTTCGGTAAAGGCATTTTCCCGACATCTGTGATGTATCAGTTCAACTTCCCTGTTCCTGATCTTATCGAGAACTGCAAGACTGAGTTCGCATTCCGTCTCGATAACGGTCTTGAATACAGGACTCTCAGACAGGACCCTGTAACAGGTGAATACTTTGCGAAGAAGCCATGGGCGTATGATTACCCCCATGAATATACAGTTCACTTTGATGAATTCAATCTTTTCTTCGCTCAGGGATTCATAGATACCGAGTTCTCCGATAACGATCTTCTTACAGCATTCGTATCCATAGACGGACGATTCGAGATGGCATTCGAGCGTTTATCATGGATGACGGACCCAGACAGTAAAGAAGGTGTTTTCTGGGATGAGAATGGTGATTATAGATTTCCAGAAGAGGAGCTTCTTCCCGGTGCTCCTGAGCTGTCTGATGACCGCTCGATGTTCCAGACATATATCTCATTCGGCCTCAATGTCGACTACATGGATGATGATGTGACGACTCGTGATGGCATCAAAGGCTCTACTTATGTACGCTTGTCTCCTGAGTGGATGATACTTACAGATGGTACCGGCTCTTTTGTGTTATGGGAGACGGAAATCCATGGTGCGTATACGCTCTTTGAGAAACCAATGGTGAGCAAGAAGGACTTTACGTGGTTCAGCCTTGTTCTCGATGATAAGCTTGCATATAGATATCTCCATGGAGACAGGATACCTCAGTACATAATGGGAGGTGAGCTCTGGGGACCTGATGTTCCTGCTTCATCAAGCGCCATAACCAACAGGCTTTCACTTTCATTATACGGTCCTCAGCTTGGCAAGGACACGTATCCATCAATTACCATATTCTGGGATTTTGGCCTTGGACTTGGACGGATGCTCAATTCATCTTCCTCTATGAGGATTGCGGAAACAGTAGCAAGCTATGGAATCAGGGCTGAATTCGTTATTGCGGGTATCGCGGAATTCTATTATGAGATAGGATGTTCATATGATCCTGTGTTCAATGAGGATACATATGTTGAGCAGCGATTCGGATTTTCGATAGGTGTGTGATGAGAAGGCTTTTGTTGATTCCATTGCTTATGCTCATGCTTCTTCCAGCTTTCAGCGGGGAAGAGTCTTTTCTCTCTGTCTCGCTTGGATGGAGCTACGACACGAATGTATTCTCATCCCCGCTTCCTACAGGGTATGATCCTGCGGACGATTACCCCAATGGAGGGAAGTATATAAAACGCCACAACCTCTCGCTTGGTATTGATTACGATTTGTATTTTACGGAAGAAAGCAAAGTAGGATTGTCTTGGAGTGCTGTCTTTGGTCTTCCGCTGAAGGTTGTCACGATAACACCATCGCTTGTGGATAATGAGCTGGTGCATACATATGCTGATGAAACGAAAAACTCGATGTGGTCATTCTGCACAGGCTTTGGCCCGGTATTCCGTTTCTCCTGGGATATCTTCACTCTTTCTCTCCCCATAAGATGCAGTATCGGGACATATGACTGGTTCACGACAGGAATCGCGATAGGCCTTAATATCTCACCATCGCTAAGGGTAGGAATAAACGATACAATCGCGATAAGCGCTTCCTTGACGTATGATGCGCACCTGATGAAGTTCCTTTTCGGTGACTCCCATGTCTATGATGCAGGCTACATCATGCTGAATATGGGAGCGTCAGTTGGATGCGTATTCTCATTCGGAGGCTCTGAATGAAGCGGCTGATTCTCATTCTTCTTATTTCACTGCTGTTTTTCCCGATTGCCGCTTCACCTGAATTCTGGTTCGGTGCGTCGTTTATCGCGGACCGTAATATGCTCTCTCCTGAAATTGCAGACAAGTTTCCCGCAATGGATGAGGAGGTCTCGCAGATACGCTCCCTTGGGATATCGGTGGACTTGGCATTCTTTCCCTGGAATCAGGTGAGAATCGGACCTGTACTCTCGTCCGATACGCTCCTTCCGATAGGTTATACCGGCACGAGCGGGGATAATCAGGGATATATAACTTACGACTTCGACTTCCGCGAGGATCTGATGGTCGGACTGGGTTATCATCAGTTCTTCACCGACAAGATCGGCATGGTCATCTCCCTTGGTTATTATTACTCATGGTACAGGACTGCCAAAGAGCATATTGCGAATGAATCGGCCCCTATGGAGTTTGTCTATGCCTCTGATAGCGGTCTCATGGCAGAGGCAGGCATCCTTTCCCGCTCGGACAATATGTATTTCAGGCTCGGCATCAACTTCTCATATTGCCTTAAGCATAGGGAGCAGACAGGTTTCAGGCTTGGGCTTTTTGCAGGCGGTGGCTTCATAATAGGCTGATAGATGGCTATAATACCTTCTCGGGAGGCATTATGTTCTCGTTGGGTAATTTTCTCGGTGTAGAAAAAGAAAACCGCACTCTGCTTTATAGGATTTATTTCATTTTCTTCGCCTCAGGTATGATGAGCACGCTTCTAGGCGCTATATTGCCGAAGCTGAGCGAGTCATATTCGCTTGATTACGCATTCAGCGGGGTACTTCTTTCTGCTCATCAGATCGGAAACCTTTTTGCAGTCATAGCTGCGGGGTATATTCCTTATCTCATCGGACGTCGTCGCAGCACTGTTATCCTTGGCTCTTTTATTGTCATAGGTCTTCTTCTTATGACTGTCACCGGGAATCCCGTGCTTCTCTTTATCGCTTTCGCGTGTACTGGCATAGGACGGGGGACAATGAGCAATATTACGAATGTCGTAGTAGGGGAGAATTGCGGAAACAAGGCAGCAGGACTCAATCTCCTGCACGCTTCATTCGCTATAGGAGCATTCATATCTCCTTTTATTGCGATTCTTGTCATCCCATCATCCTGGCGCTATGCTCCGATTCTCGTTTCCTCGATAATGCTTATCGCTCTTATCCTCGTTTTCCTCAGCAAGCTTTCAAGCGAACGCGGTACAAGGAAGAAAGGGGAGGATGGAATTCCTCGCAGCCTTGGCTTCTGGCTCAATACAGCCGTCATGTTCATGTATCTTTGCGCAGAGGCATCGCTCACGGGATGGCTCGTGACATATTTCCAGGATACAGGTCTCTTCCCTGATTCGATATCCACGGCAATGCAATCATTTTTATGGATTATGATACTCATAGGGCGCTTATCCTGTGCTATTATCTCACCGCACATGAAGAATAAGAATGTGCTCATCCTTATTCTCGGGCTTATGATGACATTCTTCTTCATCCTGATGGTCTCATCGGCAAATCCAATAGTGAGTGCAGTTGCGGTTCTCGGTACGGGTCTTGCTATGAGCGGTATCTACCCAACAACTCTTTCAACGATGGAGAGCCGCTATAACAGCTCCACATCTGCAACCGGAATATGCATAGGTACAGCTACAATCGGGGCTATAGTCATGCCTTCGATTGTCGGTATGGTTGCAGAGAAAGCTGGTATCCGAGGCGGTATCATGACGATTTCCGCAGCCTTGGTCATCATGGTTCTCCTCATGATAACAAAACTTCTACTCTCCATCAGAAGAAGCTGAGAAGTACTCGGTGGCACACATCCCGTTTCTTCCTGAGATCCTTGAAAGGAATGCAAAGCGCCCGATGCGGTAATCGCTGAAGGCGTTTTTTCTCATTCTCCATGACCAGTTCCTGCTGTTGCATGTCGCTGGGACATTCATCCTTGCCTCCGAGCCAAGCTCCAGAATGTCCTGCATGGGGATGATTGCCGTGTCTGCATTTGATAGCATTATCGCTTTTATGAGTGACCAGACAATCTCATCATCCGGCGTCGAGAGATACTCCCTTATCAGATGCTTCTCGACATCGGACTTCCTTTCATACCAGCCTTTCACTGTGTCATTGTCATGAGTTCCTGTATATGCGATGAAGTTCCGCGTGAAATTATGCGGCAGGAAGTCATCGTATGGATTGAGTCCATTTCTGTCAAAAGTGAATCCATCCTGAGTGATTTTCATTCCGGGAAAACCGAAATCGTCCCTCAGCTTCTTCACGTCTTCTGTCAGCCATCCGAGATCTTCCGCTATAATCGGGAGATGCCCGAAATCCTTCTTAAGCAGACTGAAGAACCTGCGTCCCGGGGATTTCCTCCATACTCCATGCTCCGCCGTCGTTTCTCCAGCTTTTATCTCATAGTACGCTGCAAAACCCCTGAAATGATCGATGCGTATGATGTCACATAATTCCAGTGTGCGTTTTATCCTCTCTTTCCACCATGAGAAATCATCTTTTTCATGTTTCTTCCAGTCATATACAGGATTGCCCCAGAGCTGTCCAAATGGCGAGAAATTGTCTGGTGGTACTCCTGAGACGACATTGAAATTCCCCATCTCATCTCTTTTGAAGAGCTCTGGATGAGACCATGTATCAGCGCTATCTGCCGCTGCGAAGATCGGGATATCTCCTATCAGAAGCAGCTTTGCCTTGTTCATGTAATCTTTAAGGGCATTCAGCTCCTTCTGGAAAAGATACTGCAGTGCGATATATATATCTATCTCATTCTTCTTCTCTTTTTTGATTGCATCTATTGTCTCTTTATCTCTCTGTCCTTCCTTTCTGCTCCAGACAGAATGCCATCTTGCATCCCTGTATTTGTCATAGATGACCATAAAAACAGCATAGTCTTCTATCCAGAAAGATTCTTTCTCCCTGAATGCAGCGATTGCTTCCTTTTCCTTCTTCAGCGCATTCTCTGCAGCCTTTATAAGCCTTGGGGTCTTCCATTTCTCAACAGCGCTGAAATCCACGCTATCCTCAGGAAACTGAGGATGCATGAGGTCTTCTTTCCTGAGGTAGCCATCACGATAGAGCATCTCCGGAGAAATAAGCATTTCATTTGCTGCGAATGCACTGCGCTGTGCATACGGACTGTTGCCATAACCTGTAGGTCCCAGAGGCAATACCTGCCAAAGGGAGGCTCCGGCTTTCCGCATTCTATCTGCCATATGATAGGCTTCCGGTCCTAAATCGCCGATTCCATATTCCGATGGAAGCGACGTGAAATGCAGGAGTATTCCTGAAGATCTTTTTCCTTCGATATTCATATCAATCCTTTCTCTGAGATAGCGTGTTGCCTTCTATGTATTCGAATCCGATTCTTACAGGCGATGGACTGCACTTCGGATCCTCTATCATCGAAAAGATGAGCTCTGCACTCTTCCTGCCTTTCTCTTCAGCACTCTGATATATCGTTGAAAGTCCATGACAGGGAAAACCATCTTTCTCGAGACCATCGAATCCAATTACAGAGATGTCTTGTCTTGGCCTTAAGTTCTTTTTCGATATCTCGTCTATGACTCCAAGCGCGACGACATCGGACATGGTGACGATGCATGATGGGAGACTATCCGCAAGAATCATTTCAGCGCATTTCATTCCATCGATGTATGTTGCTCCTGACTCGATGAATGTGACTGAATCAGGCGACAGTCCATATTCAGATAGTGCTTCTTTATAACCGCAGAGCCTTCTCTCTGCGATGCTGTCAGATGAAGAGCCAGAGAACGCGCTTCCTGGAAGGGTTATAATCGCGATTCTCCTGTGTCCTTTCTCAAGCACTTTATCAAGCTGAAGCTTTGCGGCTGCTCTGTCATCAATGGATACTGCCGGTATCTCATCATTCTCCAGTCCATCGATTGAGACAAGCGGCAGATTCCTCTGCCTCAGCACTTCTCTTATCGATTTGTCTATTCTCAGTCCCATCGTGATGATTCCATCCACTGTGGCATTCTTGATTGCCTCTGTCACGGAAGAGTGCAGGGGAGGCACAAGCGTGAGTGTGTATCCTCGGCTCTCGCATATGCTTCCTATCGCTCTTACGACGGAAATCATGTAAGGATTCTGCAGGGATTCCTGGAATATCTGAGGAAGAAGGAATCCTATGGACATATGGCGTCCAAGCGAGAAATTCCTTGCCATGGGATCAGGGATGTAATCAAGCTCTTTCGCTGTTCTGAGTATTTTCTCGACAGCTTCTTTTGATATCCTTTCAGGAGAATTGAAGGCGAAGGAGACCGAGGTCTTCGAGTATCCTGATTTTCTAGCTATGTCTTGAATCGTTACTCTTTTCGCCTTCACTCCCGTCATCCTTTCACTGCTCCAGCAAGAACACCTTTTATGATGTATTTCTGGCAGGCAAGATAGAATACTATTACAGGAAGCATTGCAAGAAAAAGCATCGCCATCATAGCACCCATATCAACTGATCCATATCCACCCCTCAGGTACTGTATAGCAACAGGTATTGTCCTGTATTCGGTACCAATCGTGAGATATGGCATGAGATAGTCATTCCATACCCACATCGTCTCGAGTATCGCGATTGTGATTGCTGTGCTTTTTAGCATCGGAAGCACTATGAAGAAGAATGTCCTTACAGGATTTGCTCCATCGATCATGGCAGCTTCTTCAAGTGCGATAGGTATGGACTTTATGAATCCGGAGAACATGAATGTGGCCATACCGCATCCGAATCCCACATAAAGGACTATTATCCCTATAGGATTGTCTATGCCGAGCATGTTGGCGATCTTGCTCATAGTGAACATGACCATCTGGAATGGTACAATCATCGAGAATGTAAGAAGATAATAGATAATGCTCGTTGTTTTCCCGCTTACTCTTGTTATGTACCATGCAAGCATGCTGGTACAAAGCAGTATAAAGAAGACAGAAGCAAGCGTAATCCACAGAGAATAGCCGAAGGCAGAGAAGAAGCCTGTCTTCATGAGTCCCTGCGTGTAATTGGTAAGACCAACGAATGTCGTCTCATTCGGGAGTGCAAATGGCTCATTCGATATGAAGAGTCTCGATTTGAAGGAATTCATCACGACTACGGCGATAGGGAAGATTATGTAAAGCGACACGATGACGAGTATCGCGAAGGCAATCCATTTCGTGTGTTTCTTTGAAACCTGCATCAGAGCGCCTCCTCTTTCTTTCTTGTCATCGCAAGCTGTATAAGGGCAATGAATGCCACGACAATCGTGAATATTACGGCCTTTGCCTGTCCTACACCCTCGAATCCAACGCGGCTGTAGAAGGTGTTGAATATATTCATCGCCAGCATTTCCGTTCCATGATTCGGATTGCCGGCTGTAAGCGCGAGATTCTGATCATAAAGCTTGAAGCAGTTTGTGAGTGTCAGAAAGAGGCAGATTGTAATCGATGGCATTACTGCGGGGATTGTTATCCGCGTAAGTGTTGTCCATCCGCTCGCTCCATCTATGGCTGCGGCCTCAAGCTCATCCTGCGGGATATTCTGTATGGCCGCGATATATATGACCATCATGTATCCGGCATTCTGCCATAGCATAAGTATCACAAGCCCCCAGAAGCCGAATTTCGTATCTGACATGATATTCATCTGGAATTTGGCGAGAACACCGTTGATGATGACATTCCATATCCATCCGAGAACGATTCCGCCAATGAGGTTTGGCATGAAGATTATCGTTCGGAATGCATTAGTACCTGGAATATCCCTTGTGAGGAGAAGCGCGAACGCGAATGCTATCACATTTATGAGTATTACGCTCACGAATGTGAAAAGAAGCGTGAATACAAAAGCTCCTGTGAAGTAATTATCTATAGTAAAAGCTTTGATATAATTCTCAAAGCCTGTGAATGTCACATCTGTTATTGTTGTGAAACTGCAGAATGAGAGCACAAGCCCCCAGATGAATGGAATGACGAATGAGATGAAGAAGCATATCAGCCCGGGGAGGGCGAAAAGCGCGAAATATCGTCTGATTGACTTTTCCATGATTTCCTCCGGAAAGAAAAGGCCGCCATCTGGAGGCGGCCATATGCAGCTGTATTACCTTCCAGCAAGTTTTGCTTCACGAGCCCATGAAGACCTCGCGGTTTCGGCAGCTTCTGCCCACTGCATGTTTCCATTTATGTATTCGAGAAGTGCTGCGCCGAAATCTGCCTTCCATTGCTCTGAAGGAATTCCTGCGAATGTCCAAGGAACGGACTTGACTGAAGTATTGGCCATCCATTCTGTAACCTGGCGTGCAAGCGGATCGGTTGGCTGTTCATCCTCTGTGAATGTATTGAATGGAGTAATGAATCCAAGCCTGTTCGTTACAAGATTCTTTCCTTCATCTGAAGAGAATAGCCAATCAAGGAATGCGATTGCATTCGCCTGAGCCTCAGCAGATGCATTCTTGTTGATGCAGAGATAATTCTCTGTTCCAACGCAGATGCCCTGGCTTTCCTCGCCATCGAGATCCATATAAAGAGGCAGGAACTTTATATCGCTGTCTTTGACGGTATTGCCTGGAACTCCGAGAATCTGGGATGCTCCCCAGTTGCCATTCTGAACCATTGCAGCCTGTCCAAGAGCGAATTCAGCCATGCTGTCGGCGTCATTCTTTCCGCCAAGAAGACCTTTTGCAGATACAGAGTTGTCGAGATAGAGATCCCAGAGCTTCCTGAAGTTCTCGTTGTATCTGAACTCGAATCCTGTTGCGGCTGTTGCAGCTGCGAGTGCTGTTGAGCTATCTCCGCTTACATCCCTGAATTCTGCCCAGAGAGGCACGTTGAATAGGTGTGTCTGCCATCTCCAGTCGCTGCCTGGAGCCATTGACGTGGATGCGAATACCCCCTTTATGCCGAGTTCATCCTTGTGCTTTGTCATATCCTCGACAACAGCCTTGAGCGTCTCGAAGTTTGTTATCTCTTCTGCAGAGGAGATGGAGACAGCTTTATCAGGAAGCGCGAAGTATGCTCTCATGATGGCATCGTTATATATAATTCCGTAGCCCTCGACTGTATATGGAATCGCGAGCACATGACCATCAGCGCTCAGTGCCATCGATTTGTCGGAAAGCATTTCATAGAATGATGTGTCCTCAAGCGGAGCCGCATAGTCTTTCCATGTCTGGAGTCCTACAGGACCGTTGACCTGGAAGATAACCGGTGGCTCCGACTTGCTTATCTCGCTCCTCAGAGTCGCTTCATACTGATTTGAGGCAGCTGTCACAACCTTGAGCGGGATTCCTGTGGCTTCCTCGAAAGCTGGTATGACTTCATTAGTATAGACTTCTGCGATTTCAGGTTTGAAATTGAGATAATAGACCTCCGCCGCTCCTTTATCCTTTGCACCTCCTGCAAAGACAGGGGAGGCAAAAGCCAGTGCTGCGATAAGGATGAGAGTTAGAGCCTTTTTCATTGTTTTTCTCCTTTTTTGATGGGTTGCCCCTTGCTCTGATTCCAATGTAAACCGGTTTTCTACAGCCGTCAACGAAAACTTTTCCGCCACTTTTCCCTTACGCTGTATCGGAATAATGAAACCTGAATTCTGGCATAATAACTATGCAGCAAATGCCCATTCAAGATTAATTCCATGTATTTTTTGAAATTGTCTA
>CALXKJ010000007.1 GCA_944388955.1 uncultured Spirochaetaceae bacterium
GCATGCATATTATTGCCGCAATGCCTGCATATGTATCTGTTCCCTTTCCTTGAAGCCTTGTCTATCGTCTTGCACACCGAGCACTTCTGGCTCGTATAGCGCGCATCCACGAATTCCACCCTTATGCCGTTCTTCTGGCACTTGTATGCAAGCTTGGATTCAAGGTCAGAGTATGACCAGTTGGATAGCCATTTCCTCATGGTCTTATTGCTCTTACCCTTGAGCCTCAGCATGTTCATGGATGACAGATCCTCAAGGACGTATACGGATACATCCCCATCACTATCGGCAAGCTCCTTGGAAATGCAGTGATTCTGGTCCTGAACAAACCTCTTCTCGCAGCTGGAGATGGCTTTAAGCCTCCTCTTCGCACTGCGAGTGCCTTTCTTCTGCAACTCAGAGCGCACATGACTGTATTTCCTCTTGACCCGCCTTGCATCCTTCGCCCCATAGTGGACTCCTTCAGAGGTTGTAACAATGTTGTAGACACCTCTGTCCAGTCCCACTATCTTCCCATCATTATTCTCTTCAATTACAAGGTCAGGGCATTCATAGATGAGATTGACGAATACCCGTCCCTTCCTGTCAATTCCTATGTTCGCTCCCTTGAGCTTCCATCCCTCTGATGATGGATATCTTTCAGTGAAGAACTCAGGGATTGATATTATCGTCCTTATCCGCTTGCCGCAGGTGCTGAATGTGAGCTGGGAGCCCCGGAGCGTCACAGTGCGCACATCATAGCGCATCGTGCACTTCTCCTTCATTGAGGGCCTTTTCATTCTTCCGGCTTTCCTCGGCTTCTTCTGCTTCAGCTTCGTATTCTTTGCATTCCATGCCTTCACTGCTTCCACCGCGACATCTCTTGCACACTGTATGAGTCCTGTAGGGAGAGAAGGACACTCCTCCTTTATCCTCTCATACTGCACTCCGTGAAGGAATCTCTTGGATGTGCTGCCGTTATTGATGAGGCACTCAGCAGACATGTTGAAGGCCCTTGCATACTGCTTCCTTGTCTCCTTGATTGCGGAGATTTCATTGTCTGTAAGTTCTGGGAAGACGGTGATTGACCTTCTCATATGCAGATTATACTACAGCGCACCCTGTAACGCAATAGGTTACAGGATATTTCCTGCTGTCTGCTGTCCTATCCTCTTTCCCTGAAGCTGAAGGAGCACAGGCCTTGGGAATCCGGACCATGAGGAAGCGCGGAGCTGCAGTCTGGTTTCCATTGCCGCTGCTGTGCTGTTCTTCACCGAATGGTGTTTCCCACCCCTTAGGAATAGGATCTCTGCCGCATTCATCCTGCAGGACGAGCCTGGCAGGTTTTCTGACGGCATAGCTTATAAAACGTAACAAAGGCAATGAAACTGTATGACGAGTTTCGTAGCAGAAAGACTGAAGGCAAAAACTGTTGTCATCCACGCTTTCAGCTACTTTGTCCGATTGTATCATCAAATGTGTTCATATGCTGTTCCTTGTTATTCTGCTCCATGAAAAGGAGCTAGCGTGAGAGGTTAATCTAAATTTTATCCTCTATAGTTAAAAACGAAGGATGGGACAACAAAAACTGAGAAACTTGTTTCCTCATATGCTCCTATTGAACGGTAAAAGAATTTTCCAAAGAACAAGTTTAAATGCTATATTATAGTCAGGTCGGATAACCAATCCGAACAGGGGCGAGTTCCCGCCATAAGCCGGAGGAAGCCTTCGGCATTTTGTTAAAGGGGCTTTGGTTTGTCTGTACTGTCTATCCACATAGATGAGAGTGATAATCTCAATCTTACAAATAAGCATAATCCTGAATATTGCCATGCTATGGTTTTCATGATCAGGATTATGACATCTCTCCTGATATTGCTTTTCCATCAATTACTGGATGCATAGTTTTCTGGTGTTTGAGCTGTTGCATATTACAGTGATGGAAGAAAGCACTCATAAAATATGGACTTCAGAATATAAAATTGCAACAAATTACATAAATCTTCTTCGATGTGGTTTATTTTTGATTTTCAGAGTATCTCTGCACTTTTCTAAAATGGAAAATACAACATGTTGGCTAGGCTATATGTCTATGATATATTCTGCCTAACAGACTCATCTTTTGCCGTTTCTTTATCAAACGTCATCATATGAAGGGATTTCTTATGAAAAGGACTTTTTACACGGAAGCGGCATATGCCGTTGGATTGATAATGCTTGCATTGGGTACAGCACTGATGGAGAAGGCGGATTTCGGCATGTCGATGGTGGTTGCTCCTGCCTATCTTATTTACCTTAAGATGTCAGAATATCTGAGCTGGTTCACTTTCGGTATGGCGGAATACTGTTTTCAGGCAATCCTCATTGTTGTGCTTGCAGCTGTTATGCACAGATTCAAACGCAAATATCTCTTCTCATTCATTACAGCATTCATCTACGGGAACATTCTTGATGTAATGATGAAGGTTATGAATCTGATTTCCAGTGATGGGATTGTGGTGAGAATATCGTGCTATGGCTCCGGATTAGCCATATGCGCAATCGGTGTATCGCTTTTGTTCACTACTTATATCTCACCGGAAGCGTATGAGCTTTTTGTAAAGGAAGTATCATCAGCCTATGGCTTCAGTATCAGCAGGACAAAGACCGTATATGATTGCTGCAGCTGTCTTTTTGCAATTGCTCTGTCTTTTCTTTTCATTGGTTTCGGTCATTTTGAAGGCGTGAAGCTTGGAACGGTGATATGTGCGCTTGTGAATGGTTATCTGATTGGTCGCTGCAGCAATTGGCTTGATAGGCATTTTTATTTTGCAGATGCGCTGAGATTCAGAAAGAGCTTTGAATGACGCATCGCTCTGTCATGAAAAGCGTGTGCTATCATCTGAAAGAGGGATTATATGAAGTACAGGGAACTTGGAAGGACCGGGCTTGCTGTAAGCGAAATCGGTTTCGGGGCGGAATGGATGGAGCGTCATAATGCAGAAGAGGTTTCAGCTATTGTCCGCTATGCGGAGGATAAGGGTATCAATATCCTTGACTGCTGGATGTCGAATCCTGAGGTAAGGACGAATCTGGGAAAGGCCATAGAAGGACGGCGTGACAAGTGGATAATCCAAGGACATATAGGATCCACATGGCAGAATGGACAGTATGTGAAATCAAGGGAAACGGGGAAGGTAAAGGAGGCGTTTGAGGATCTTCTCAGGCGGCTCCAGACGGATTATATCGATCTGGGCATGATTCATTTTGTCGATGAGCTTTCTGAATTCAGGAGAATCACAGAAGGTGAGTTCTATGAGTATGTTCTGGGCTTGAAGAAGAAGGGCGCTATCAGGCATATCGGAATGAGCACCCATAATCCTCAGGTGGCGAGGGCTGCAGCGGAAATGGGACTTGTTGAGATGATTCTCTTCAGTGTGAATCCGGCTTTTGATATGCTTCCCGCTTCAGAGGATCTTAATGAGTATTTCAGGGATTCCTATGATGAAAGTGTAGGCGGTATCACAAAAGAGAGGGCTGAGCTTTATCGCATATGCGAAGAGAATGGTATAGGAATCACCGTTATGAAGGGTTACGAAGGCGGACGTCTTCTTGATGCCTCTTCATCTCCTTTCGGCGTTGCGCTTACACCTGTTCAGTGCATTCATTACGCTTTGACACGTCCTGCCGTTGCCAGTGTTCTTGTCGGTTATGATTCAGTTGCGCATGTTGATGAAGCCTGCAGATATGAGAAAGCATCCAATGATGAGAAAGATTACGCTACTGTCCTGGCAAATGCTCCGCGTCATGCATATTCCGGGCTTTGCACCTATTGCGGTCACTGTACTCCATGTCCGTCCGGAATAGATATCGCTATGGTCAACAAGCTATATGATCTTGCGGCAATGCATAGTGAGATTCCTGATACGCTTCGTGCCCATTACAATAGTCTCTCTGCCAATGGTAAGGACTGTATTTCGTGCAAGGCATGCGAAAGGAGATGTCCTTTTGGTGTTCATGTAGCAGAGAGAATGAAAGCGGCAGAAAAGCTTTTCTCTTGATGCAAGGGAGGTAAATCCTCCCTTATATCATTTCCAAATCGTTGCCTTTTGCTCCGCACATAGGACATATAGGTTCTTCGCCTTCTTCAATTTCGAACTCCGTCAGGCATAAGAGGCAACGGTATTTTCTTGTAACCTTCTTTCTGCGTATATATCCGCCATCATTGCATTCGATAGAGTCCAGAAGGGCTTTTGCAGCATCATCCGGGAATGACGCTGACGGAGGATTATCAAGAAGGGACTGTATCAGATTCAATGAGTTCCCGCTCTGAGGAAGCATGAAACCGGCTTCTCTGAGAATGTCTTCAGCTGAGAGTCTTGCAGACGCGGCAATTGCCTTCATAAGCTTTCTGAGTCCTGGTTTTTCTGATGTGGAGGCAATCTGCAGTGCGGCCTTTTCCTCGTCAGCTTTTGCCTTTGCGGCTTTCAGAAGCTTCGCGGTGGTCTTTTCGTCTTTCTTCTGCTGGGCGGGGTATTCGATAGGTACAAGGCTGATTGCGCCGCTAGGACATGCGTCAGCGCACATACCACAGCCGATGCATTTCGAGACATCGATAATGCTGTCTTCCGTGTCCGTCGCTCCGTTAGGACATACATACAGGCAAAGACAATCCTTTGTGCATAATCTCAGATTCCTGACTGCTATCCGTTTCATGCCTCACTCCCTTATCTCATTGAATTTCCATTCTGGAACTTTGCAGACCGGGCATATTTCCGGTGGATTGTCACCGATATATACAAAACCGCATATCGAGCATACCCAGATTTTCGTGTTTTCCAGTCCTTTTTCGCCCTCTGTCTCATATTTCTCAAGAAGTGCGCTGATGATCAGCTCGACTTTCTCACTCCAAGTGCATGCTCTGAGCGCGCCTCTGTCGCTTGAGGCCACTGCGGCTTTCCGGATTTCAGGGAAATATGAATTGCTGTTTTTGCTGGAAATCTCTTTCAGCAATGAAATGCCGGGTGCTGGAATATCAGATACCCTTGAGGTGAAATAATCAGCAATCGCTCTCAGATGCTTTGCATCGGAATCCCTGTATTGTTTTTCAGCCCCTCTGGCAAGGTTGGAAAATATTGCAGTCAGAACGCCGGTGGGAAATTCCGTCAGCTCCTCATCATATTCATCATCTGTAGTATCAGATTCTAGCAGAGTCTCAGCCTCAGCTGGGGCAAACCGGCTTTTAGGTGCTTTGCATATTGGGCATGTCCAGTCATCTGGAAGGTCTCTGAATGCGATACCTTCCGTATCCTCGTCATAAACATAGCCACAGATCTGACATATGTATTTCATGATACCTCCCACTTATTGATAATCATTATCAATAAAAGAGTATCATTGAATAAATATAAGTCAAGAAAAAGATGAAGGAAGCCGTTTTTTCCTGGCAGAAGGAATTATCTCTTCATGAAAGAAGTAATTGACTATAACAGGAGGAGCTGAGAAAGCTCTTTTCATTGAATCGTCGTTCCTGACATATGGCAAGCCTTCTTCTTCTGCGAAAGCGCGTATATCCGCATCGACTTCTGCCCAGTATCTCCTATCTCCTCGGGTATAGATATCCTCATAAAGCGGTACAAGTTCCGGATGCCTATCACTGATCCAGTCAAGAACAGTCTTTCTGTAGCCGCCACGGAGATTGAGATTCTCAAGCCAGATGAGATTGCAGTCATTCTTTGCTCTTCTGATTATTGCCTTCACATCTGTGATTCCCGGAAAGATAGGGGAGATGAAGCATGTTGTTCTTATACCATTGTCATGGAAAAGCTTCATAGCGCTGAGACGTCGTTCAATTGAGACCGCATTATCCATCTCTTTCCGGAATTCTTCATCAAGCGTATTCATAGATAATGATACTCTTGCTTCTGGAAATGTCCTGATGATATCGAGATCCCTGACAACAAGATCGGATTTCGTGGCAATGCTTATCCTGCAGCCGCTTCCTTGCATTTCTTCAAGAAAATGGCGCGTCCTTAAGTATTTCTCCTCAGCCTCCTGATACGGATCCGTGACAGAGCCGATGAAGAACTCCTTGCCTTTGTATTTCGCGGTATTTCTCATTTCTGGCCAGTATTTGACATCAACAAAGCTGCCCCATGGCTCAGGATGATTCGTGAATCTCTTCATGAAAGAGGCATAGCAATAGCGGCAGCCGTGCGAACAGCCGATATATGGATTCACGGAATAATCCGCAACCGGAAGATTCGATTTTGTTAATACGCTGCGTGTGCCTATTTCATTGATTATGAGATTCATTTCTATCAAAAAACGGCCCCATCTGGAGCCGTATGCTTAGTTCTCTTTCTTGAGAAGATCTCTGATTTCCGTGAGCAGCTGAATGTCTGCCGGTGGTGCTGGTGGAACTGCCGGTGCTGCTTTCTCTTCCTTCTTCTTCGCTTCTGCAAGTCTGTTGAATGCTTTGACCATCAGGAAGAGCGCGAACGAGATGATGATGAAGGAGATAATGGAGTTGATGAACATTCCATAGCGGATAGCGACTTCCGGAGTAGTCTCTGTTGCATGCTTCAGCACGATTGTGAGCTCGGAGAAATCAACTCCACCGATGAGAACTCCGATAATCGGGTTGATGATATCATTCACAAAAGAGTTGATGATAGCTGTGAATGCGGCACCAGCTGCGATACCTACTGCCATGTCGAGGACGTTGCCTCTTGAGATGAACTTCTTGAATTCAGCAAAGAATCCTGTGCTTTTCATTCTGATATTTTCCTTATTTATATTGAAATACAGTAGGCAGTATATAGAAACTTGAAGAATTTGCGAAGATATATCTTTATATTGACTCTATGTTGATATAACAATAAATTATTGACATAGAGTTTATAAAAAAGGGCTGGTTATGGCTAAATCTTCAAGGAAAATCGTGGAAAAACGACCAGATGAGATTATAAATGCATGTCTTAGACTTTATGAGACAAAACCATTTCAGGAAATCTCCCTGAAGGATATAAGCATGGAAGCGGGTATTTCCCGTCCTTCTATCTACAGTTATTTCCGGACAAAGGAGGAGATTTTCCTTTCTGTTCTTGGCAGAGAATACAGTGCTTGGGAACAGGAGCTGATATACATCCTGAATTGCAGCATACCCATGGATACGAAAATCTTTTCTGAGCATCTGGCTTCTACGCTCAGCAATCGAATTCTGCTGCTGCGGATACAATGCATGAATCTCTATGAGATAGAAGAGCATAGCCGTGATGAATGCCTTGTAGGTTTCAAGAGAATCTATGGAAAGACAATTGAGACACTTGAGGCGTGTCTTCAGAAACATTTTCCGATGCTTTCCTCTTCTTCGCGAAAGGAATTCATATATGGATTTCTACCTTTTATGTATGGAATGTATCCGTATGTTTACCCTACTGAAAAGCAGAAGAATGCTATGGAGATAGCTGGCGTAAAGCCACTTGAGACGAGTGTCTATGAGCTTTCGGTAAAAGTCATAACAGCGCTTTTGGAAACGGCTATCAAGGAGTGTATATGAAAAATCTTGTTGTGTATTTCTCTGCAAGCGGAGTAACAAGGAAAGAAGCAAAATGTTTCGCTTCTGATATCGGTGCTTCGCTTTATGAAATAGTGCCTAGAGAGCCGTATACGGCAGCAGATCTCGATTGGACTGATAAGAACAGCAGAAGTTCTCGGGAGATGAAGGATGAGGCAGCACGCCCTGAAATCGCATCTGCGGATCCTGATATCTCATCATTCGACAATGTACACATTGGATTTCCAATCTGGTGGGGAATAGCTCCAAGGATTATCAACACATATATAGAAAGGAATAACCTGAGAGGAAAGCGTGTTGTCATATTTGCCACATCGGGTGGAAGTCCGATTGCTAATGCAATAAGGAATCTTCAGGAAAAGTATCCTGAGCTCAGCATTGAGGCCGGGAAATTGCTTAATAACCATTAACTACAATGGTGATTATTACAGGAGGGCATATGTCATCAAAAGTCTATTTCACCCGTTCACTTACTCCTGATAAAGTCGTAGAGGCTTATGAGAAGCTCGGAATAGAGCTTCCAGGGAAAGTTGCTGTGAAAATCCATTCAGGCGAGAAAGGTAATCAGAATTATCTTCATCCTGAATTCTGGAAGCCAATGGTCGATAAAGTCCATGGAGTTATCGTTGAATGCAATACAGCTTATGGCGATGCCTCCGGAGGTGTCCGGGATAATACCGAATCTCATCTCCGTCTTCTTGAGGAGCATGGATGGACAAAGTATTTCGATGTGGATCTCATGGATGCTGAAGGGCCTGATGTAATCTGGCAGATTCCGGATGGCAGGATCCTTAAAGAAAACCATCTGGGGAAGAATATCCTGAATTACGATTCGATGCTCGTCCTTGCGCATTTCAAAGGACATCCTATGGGCGGATATGGCGGAGCTTTGAAACAGCTTTCGATTGGCTGTGCAAGCCGGGATGGAAAGGCTCTTATCCACTCAGCAGGCAAAACCTCTGACAGATATGAGACATGGAAGGAGCATGCGAGCAAAATAGAGTTTACTGAGGCTATGGCCGATGCAGCTTCAAGCGTAGTTGAGCATTTCAAGGGTAGAATCGCATTTATCAACGTCATGAAGAACCTTTCTGTTGATTGCGACTGCTGTATGGTCGCAGAGGATCCTTGTATGAAAGATATAGGTATTCTGGCATCTCTGGATCCTGTTGCGATTGATCAGGCATGCATCGATCTTGTCATGAATTCAGATGACCCAGGAAAGGAGTATTTCATGGAACGCGTGAACAGCCGCAATGGAATTCACACGATAGAAGCCGCCGCTGAGCTTGGAATAGGCTCAAGGGCGTACGAACTCATAGAGTTCTGAGTTCTTCAGATTGCTTCGAAAATCCCTTTCTCCATGTTTTTCCTGACATGGTCCGCATCGTAGATTCTTCCGCCCATCGTGATGTATACGCCGGGTGGAAGGAGCTGCACTGATGAAATCGCGCACCCGAGGTTGAATACAGCGTCACTGTCTTCGAGAGAGTAGGGAACCATGGCGCCAGTGAAGACAAATACATGCTTGTCGTCATTGCTCCTTTTTTCTTTCAGCAGTTTCGCTGTCTTCACCATGGTGTCAGTGCCATGGATTATAACAACCATATTCTCCATGGATCTGATGGCGTTTTCCGCAATCATCTTCCTCTCATCATCTGTCATGGCGAGACTATCTACAGCGATAAGCGCGTCTAGATGGATAGGAAGCGTAACCCGCGCCTGATTGAGAATCCGTGGAAGATGGCTTTCCCTGAAAGTAAGCTCTTGCTTCACTGCATCATAAAGTTTGTCGAAAGTTCCGCCTGTCGTGATGATTCTTATGCTCTTTTCCATGCTCCAATCGTAGCATATAAAGACAATTCTTCATCATAAAGCACCTGTGCATCTTGAGATTCTCTCCACATTTTCCTGATACTGACTACATGAAAAGAAAGCTTTTTGTTGCTCTGTTTGCAATCATCTTTGTCCTTTCAGGGATTTCAGCATCTGATTGGGGCTTCTTTGTTGACGGTCTTGACCAGCATCCTGAGTTCGTCGGAGGCTTCCCTCCTACATACCTTTCGGGTGGAGTCAGGTACAAAGGACTTAATCTCATTCCTGAAGACACCACGACTATCCAGCTGAGAGTCGGTGGCGGGTATATCGAGAGGAAATTCTGGAAGGATTATACAAGCGGTGCGGATAATCTTGATATGGATCCGCTTACTTATGATATCGGGGTATTCGAATGGGGTGCGGCATTCAGCCAGGGATTCCTTGATTCTCCTGCAGGCGATAAGGATTTCATAACCCTCACTCTTGGATATGAAGGACGATACGAGAAGGCTCTTGACGGCTATGGTGCACGTCGTGATGTGGCTTCCAGACTTTCTCATAATGCTTTAAAAATCAATGACAATAATGTCTATAACGATATAAAGGGCGATAGCCAGTACCTTGGAACAAATTTCACTTTCACATTCAAGCTCGACGGCATGCATGATGATATTGAAACCAATGACGGTTATCTTCTTGCATTCGATACAGACTGGTCACCGCTCGCTCTCAATTCCGCACTGGATGGCTTTGGGGATTATTATCAGTTCACGCTCAATGCGGTAGGAGCCAAGACTCTCTATCAGTATAAGACAGGTGATACACATTGGATTTCCATCACATTGATTGACCGCGTGCGTCTCAACTGGCTCGATGGCGATTATGTTCCTGGTTATGTCCAGAAGCTTGGCTCGCTTGGTCGTCTTGTAAGGGGCTACACAAACTATACGTATGGCTCGAATTTCACCGTCGTCAATAATCTGGAATTCCGTTTTGCAGGACCTGCACTCGGTGTGAAAGGGCTTTATCCAAGAATCAATATCTTCTTCGATATGGGATATGGATGTGGCAATTTCTACAATTCAAGCGAGAAGATGAACAGCTTCATAGCCTCAACCGGCGCCCAGATTGAAATCTCGATTTTCGATTTCATTGATATCGGAGTGGAGCTTGCTTATCTGATTGGCGGTGTGAATTACGCGAAGCCTGATTCGGATTTCTCCTTTGGTTTCACGTTCTTCCTTGATTACTGATTTCCTCTGGCTCTTCCATTAGCCAGAATTTCACCATACCGCTCGGCGCATCAGGCCTCGGGCGGTTTATTATTCTTTCGAAGCGTGGTCTGTTGTAACGCTGGATTATGATGCACGGCATATTGAGAGCCAGAAGCCATAGCATGATGAGGAAGTCTGCATGCCGTCCTTGCGTGAACAGGCAGATGACAATCCCGAAAAGAAGCGAGAACGCATGGCATAGCTCAGCTCTCAGGCTTTCAAGGAGATATGCTGTGAGATAGTCATTCTTTATTTCAGTCGAGAGATGCTTCTTGTCAAAAGAGCCGATAACTGGAATATATTCCTTCCAGCTTCTGACACGGAATATCTTCTGGTATATCTCGCCGTTTTTCTCCCATTTCTGTGAGCGAAAATGCGGATAAAGTCTGTATAACGTCTCGTAAGAGAAGACATTGACGATATATGACGCGAGTATCTGCGAGAGTATGACAATGACTCCTAGTGAGAAACCGTGAAGAGTAAAAAGAGAGCTGATAACTCTTTCCATCATAAGTATGGATTGGCCTCCGCCTCCGCTTTCCCTGCTTTTATTCCTGATAACGCGATTCTGTCTTCCGCATCCTGCTGCTGATAAGCCATGACATGCCTGACTTCGATTCTTATGCCATTCTTCTCGGCTTTCGCATATGGCATGAGACCGTTATCAATAAGACGGAAATAAAGCTCTGAAGCGTCCTTTGGATCCTCGAATAACCCGAGATCATATTTATACCAGCCTGTATCGCTGCTGTTTTTTCTGCTTATTGTGCCTTCCCTGATTGTCGATACCTTCACTTCCGCAAGTCCTGAATCCTTCGCTCTCAGATCATCAGCAACACGCAGCGTGAATGCGAGTGTTCTTCCTTCTGGGAGCTCTGGAAGAGTGTCTGTTATCGTGGTGATTGTGCTTGTGCCTGTTGCTGTATTCGATATCTCGACAACTGTTCCCAATGGAATCGTATTGCTTGCGGCTCCTTTCATGCCGTCATCAAAGAGCGGACCGCTTGCTGTGAAATAACCCGGCTCTGTTGATGTATACCAGCATGCTGTTTCCGCATACAGCGATGCCAATGACAGAATAAGAGGCAGAATCAGAGTAAGTCTTTTCATACTCTGGATTATATGCGTCTCTTAATGGAAAATCCACATGGCGTTGCATCCTTGCAAAGGACTCTTTCTTCTGTGCATAATCTCTGATTATGAATGAGATACAGAATCAAAGCACACATTGGGCTGATATCACAGCAGATAAGATAATCAGAGAGAAGGGTGATAAGGCACTCTACACATGTGCCTCAGGTATCACTCCATCGGGAACTGTGCACATAGGCAACTTCCGCGAGATCATCACAGTAGAGCTTGTAGTGAGAGCTCTCCGCGAGAAGGGAAAGAATGTAAGATTCATCTATAGCTGGGATGACTACGATGTTTTCAGGAAAGTTCCTAAGAATATGCCTGAGCCTGAGAAGCTGGAGAAGTATCTCCGTTTCCCGATAACGCTTGTTCCTGACACAACAGGTCAGGCAGATAATTATGCACGTGCGAATGAGAAGAGAGTCGAGGATATGCTTCCTGCTGTCGGAGTATTCCCTGAGTATATCTATCAGGCGTCGAGATACAGGGCTTCATATTATGCCGAGGATATCCGTCACGCGCTTGAGCACAGAAAGGAAATCAGGGAAATCCTCAATGAATACAGGACCGAGCCTCTTCCTGAAGACTGGTGGCCGATTTCGGTTTTCTCGTCATTTACGGAGAAGGACACGACAACAGTCCTTGGCTGGGATGGTGAGTGGGGTATCACATATCGCGATGATGAGACAGGAGAGACTGAGACTATCGATCTCAGGAATACCCCGAATACAAAGCTTCCCTGGCGTGTTGACTGGCCGATGAGATGGGTAAAGGAAGGCGTTGACTTCGAGCCAGGTGGAAAGGATCATCTCACGGAAGGCGGCTCATATGATACAGCAAAGAGCGTCGTGAGGATTTTCGGAGGTGAAGCTCCTGTCACCATGCGCTATGATTTCGTCCAGATCAAAGGCCATGGCGGGAAAATCTCATCATCAAGCGGAGATGTCGTGGATCTCTATGATGTTCTTGAGGTGTATCCGCCTGAGATTGTCCGCTATCTGTTTGTCGGTACCCGTCCATCTGCAGAATTCGCAATCTCATTCGACCTCGATGTCCTCAAGATATATGAGGATTACGACAATACTGAGAGAATCTACTTCGGCCTGATTGAGACGAATGAGAAGAAGAGGGAGAAGGAGAAGCGTATTTACGAGCTTTCCCAGGTGGATGACAAGCATATTCCTTCCGAGCCCGGGTATCAGATACCATTCAGGCATCTATGCAACTATCTGCAGATTTATTCCGGGGATGTGGAGAAGGTCATCGAGAAGCTTTCCGATGCGACAGAGAGCCAGAAGGAGAGACTCCGCGTAAGACTTAGGTGCGCTTCAGCCTGGCTTGAAAAGTACGCGCCAGAGGAATTCAGATTCTCACTGAGAACAGCGGATGATGAGCTTTATCCCGTTAATGAGAATGAGAGAAATGCGATAAAAGCGCTCAAAAACGCTGCAGAGGCGCATCTTGATGAGCTCTCAGAGCGTGATTTCTCTGCTTATATCTATGCCGCAGCTAAGGATAACGGACTTGAGAATGCGGACTTCTTCCGTGTTGTCTATCAGGCGCTTATAGGTAAAGACAAAGGACCTAAGCTCGCTTCATTCTTGAAGGCATGCGGCAGTGAGAAGATCGTAAGCATACTCGGGAGGTATTGATGGTTGTTCTTGTAAACGGCTCCCCGCGCGGGAAGATGTGCACGTACAGGGCGCTCGAGGAAGTCGCTTCTGCATTGAATGCGAATGGAATAGAGACAGAAATCGTGCAAGCTTCTGAGGATATGGCGGAAATCAGGAAAATCGCCGATAAAATCATCGCATCTGATGGTCTTGTAGTCGGCTCTCCTGTTTATTACGCTTCTCCGACAGCTCTCGTGAAGACTTTCATGGACACGCTTTTCAATATCGCTGGGGGCAGTATGCGTCTCAAGCCAGCTTCAGCTGTCGTTTCATGCAGGCGTGGCGGGGCGACTGCCGCATTCGATGTCCTCAATAAATATTTCTCAATCTCTGAGATGCTTATCGTCTCTTCTGATTACTGGAATCAGGTGCATGGCAACACACCGGAGGAAGTCGAGAAGGACGAGGAAGGATTGCAGACGATGAGAATCCTTGGAAACAACATGGCTTATGTCATCAAATCGCTCAGTAAAGCTTCTCTTCCTCTCCCGCAGGAGGAGAAGAGAATAAAGACGAATTTCGTAAGGTGATGCCTTGCGTATCACGTCTTTTATAAAAGGATATAGAAAAGAAGCTGTGCTTGCGCCGCTTTTCAAGCTTCTGGAAGCTCTTTTCGAGCTTTCAGTGCCGCTTGCGGTCGCTTCTCTCATTGATGATGGAATCGCCCTTGGTGATAGGCACCATATCATAATGATGGCACTTCTGATGGTGCTGCTTGGAGTCATAGGGCTGTGTGCTTCCGTTACAGCGCAGTACTTCTCTGCAAAAGCCGCCACAGGATTCTCTGAGCGTATGAAAAGCGCTCTTTTTCAGCATATATTCTCACTGAGTGAGAAGGACAGGGATTCTATAGGGACACCTACGCTGATAACAAGGCTTACAAGTGACGCGACGCTTGTGCAGAATGGCATCAATATGTTCCTGCGCCTGTTTATGAGATCTCCATTCGTGGTAATCGGCGCGGCCATCATGGCGTTCACTGTCGATAAATCCCTTGCCTGCACATTCCTCTGGGTAATACCTCTTCTCTCTGTTATCGTCTTCCTCATAATGAAAGTTACGATACCGATGTATCGCTCAGCTCAGAAAGCACTCGACAAGATACTTTCACGAGTGAGGGAAAACCTGAGGGGTGTGAGGGTACTCCGCGCATTCTCGCTTGAGAATGATGAGAAGAAAGCTTTTCATGCGGAAACGGAGCATCTGAAATCCATACAGACTTCATCAGGAAGAATCTCAGCGCTTCTGAATCCTCTTACATACGCGATAGTGAATATCGCTATTGCTGTTATTCTTCTTGAAGGCAGAAGACGATATGATATCTCCCTCGTTGAGGCGGGGGCTATTGTTGCTGTAGTCAACTACATGAGCCAGGTGCTTGTGGAGCTTATCAAGCTGGCAAACCTTATAGTGACTATATCCAGGGCCATCGCATCTGCAAAGAGAATAGAGAGTGTATTTGCTATCAAGCCATCGATGGATGATGGAGACAAGTCTCCTTCTATCCCATCTGGTGATGTGAATGCTATTGAATTCAGCGCAGTATCAATGGTCTACAGGGATGGAGGAAAGCCATCGCTGGAGAATGTGAGCTTCTTTGCCAGAAAAGGCGAGAGAATCGGAGTGATAGGAGGTACAGGTTCCGGAAAGACAACACTTGTGTCCCTTATCCCGCGTTTCTATGATGTCTCATCAGGCACTGTCTCTGTCTTCGGTACTGATGTGCGTGATTGGGACAGGAAAGCGCTCAGAAGTCATATCGGTTATGCTGCGCAGAAAGCTGTCCTCTTCAATGGCTCCGTCCGCGACAATATGAAGTGGGGCAGGTATGACGCGAGCGATGATGAGATAGATGAGGCTCTCAGACTTGCGGAAGCATATGATTTTGTCCATGAGATGAAGGGTGGGCTCGATGCTGAAATCGAGGAAAATGGCCGCAATCTCTCAGGGGGACAGCGGCAGAGGCTTTCGATAGCAAGAGCTCTGATAAGACGTCCGGATATCCTTATCCTTGATGATACGCTCAGTGCGCTAGATTATCAGACTGAAAGCAGGGTGCGAGATAATCTTTCCTCGATGCCGGAGATGACTGTGATAACTGTTTCGCAGCGTACAGGCTCACTCCGTGCCATGGACAGGATAATCGTCCTCGATAAGGGCCGGGTAGATGGAATAGGGAAGCATGAGGAGCTGCTGCAGAGCTCTGAAGTATATAGGGAGATTGATAAATCCCAGTTCGGGGAGGATGAAGATGGCGAAAACTGATTATAAATCTATTCTCTCGTGTCTCTGGTATTATATCAGGCCATATAGAGCAAAAACCTTCATCTCGATTATCTCCGCATTCATATCATCATTGCTTACTCTCTTTTTCCCTCTTCTCACGGGAAGTGCTGTCGACGCGATAATAAGCGGAGAAGGACGTCTTTTCATGAGAATCCTCATGATGATGGCGATTTCCGTGCTTCTTTCGTCTTTTTTCCAGTATCTGATGAATCTCGCGAACAACAGCCTCAGTTTCTCTGTCGTCAGGGATATAAGACGTGATGCTTTCGCTCATCTGGAGAAACTTCCTCTTTCCTATATCGACAGTCATTCCCACGGTGACGCCGTGTCGAGGATTACAAGTGATGCAGAGCAGGTTTCCGATGGTCTTCTTATGGGATTCACGCAGCTCTTTACCGGTGTGATCACAATAGCCGGAACACTTGTTTTCATGTTTGCTGTGAACTGGGTAGTGGCGCTCGTTGTCGTTTTCGTCACGCCGCTCTCGATTTTCTCGGCTTCATTCATCGCCAAGCGCACATTCTCTCTTTTCTACAAGCAGAGTGAGGCGAGAGGAAAGCAGACGTCATTCATCAACGAGATGATCTCAGGCGCGTCAACTGTCAGCGCATACGGAAAGGAAGAAGAGAACCAGAAACGCTTTGATAAGATAAACCATGAGTGGGCTGGATTATCCCTCCTCTCTGTATTCTATTCATCGCTGACGAATCCGGTGACGCGTTTCGTTAACAGCATTGTCTATACAGGAGTTGCGCTCTCAGGTGGTCTTGCGGCTCTTTCTGGGCTGATGACTATCGGAGGCCTGACTACTATTCTCAGTTATGCCTCACAGTACACAAAGCCTTTCAATGAGATAACAGGCGTGATGACGGAATTCCAGAATGCGGCGGCTTCGGCATCCCGCATCTTCGCCTTTATGGATGCAGAGGAGGAGAAAGATGAGTCATCGCTTCCTGCTCTTTCCCTGGAAAAAGGCGGGGTATGTTTTGACGACGTCTCATTCTCATATGTTCCAGAGCGTCCTCTTATAAAACATCTTTCGCTGGCAATCGAGCCTGGAATGAAAGTCGCAATAGTCGGACCGACTGGTGCTGGAAAGACGACTATCATCAATCTTCTCATGAGATTCTATGATCCTGTATCCGGAAGAATCCTCATCGATGGCCAGGATATAGCAAGCGTTAAACGCAGCTCGGTGCGCTCTTCATTCGGAATGGTGCTGCAGGAAACATGGCTGAGAACAGGCACAGTTCGGGAGAATATAACGATGGGTTATCCAGGAGCGGATGATGAAGCGGTCTGGAAAGCTGTTAAGCTATGTCATCTCGATTCATTCATTGCCTCGCTTCCTCAAGGCCTTGATGAGATGATATCCGATGACAATGATGGAATCTCCCAAGGACAGAAACAGCTCCTTTCGATAGCCCGTGTCATGCTTTCAGATCCCGGGATGCTCATTCTTGATGAGGCAACATCATCAATCGATACAAGAACAGAGATGCATATCCAGGATGCCTTCATGCACCTGATGGAAGGTCGTACATCTTTCATCGTCGCCCACAGGCTGCAGACGATAAAGAATGCAGATCTTATACTTGTTATCGACCATGGGGATGTAATAGAGAAGGGAACTCATAAATCCCTCATGTCTCAGGATAGCTTCTACAGGAATCTCTATATGAGCCAGTTCGCGAAGAGGTAGTCAGCTGATTGCCTCTCTTCGTATTCTGTGAATCTCTTGACTTCTCCAGTAAACAGATTCTCATACTTTCTGGCTTTCCTCTTCAAAGTGAAGTGATTATCTGAAGATTCTGTCCAGAGTCCTCTTATTCTTTCTCCATCCCGGCTCTGATTTTACCCTTAAGTCCAGTTCAAGCGATGAGCCGGGGAAGATTCTTTTGATTTCCTTGAAAGACTCCTTCCTGATTCTCTTTATATTCTCTCCGCCTCTTCCGACTATGATTCCTTTCTGGCCGTCACGCTCGGTGTTTATCGAAGCTCTGACCCAGACATGCTGATTCTCCGCGCTGTATTCCAGATCCTCAATCTCCACGAAGATGACATGAGGCATCTCCTCGGAGAGTGTGGATATCGTCTTTTCCCTTATGATTTCTGAAATCCTGAACTCTAGGTCCTGATCCGTGTAGGCCTCCTCCGGATACATGAGCTCGCCTTCTGGGGCTAGCCGGAACAGCTCTATAAGAATTTCATCAACGCCTTCATCCTTCATGCCGGAAGCCGCCAGGACAGGGGAAGACGGAAAATGCTCTTTCAGGAATGAAAGCCCGTTTTCCTTCTCCTCATCTGTGAGAATATCTGATTTATTCAGCACTGCTACAACAGGCACTCCTGATCCTGATACCAATCCTGCGATAGTCTCCTCTTCTTTGCCGGGTGTCCTTTTCCCATCGAGAAGGTAGAGAATGAGATCAGAGTCAGCCAAGGATGAAATCGTCACTTCCTGCATCCTCTTGTTTATCTCCTTGTCCGATAGATGGAATCCTGGCGTATCGAGAAATACAAGTTGTCCACGGCTATCGGTATAGATGCCTCTTATCTTGTTTCTTGTTGTCTGCGGTACGGGGGAGGTGATGGAAACCTTCATTCCCGTAATGGTATTTACGAGCGTAGATTTGCCCGCTGATGGGCGTCCTATTACAGATACTGTTGCAGCTTTCATAACTGGATGATAGCAGGAAAAGCGAGTAATCAGAATATGCTCTTTTCGCTATTCATCTTTGTGGTTATCATCAAGGGTATGGAAAATGATAAGAATGATTACAGACCGGATCCGAGCCTGAATGACAGACTCCTGAAGACTCGTACGATAATGATCTCCGGTGAGATAAACAAGGATAGGGCAGATCAGTTCGCGCGTGAGATACTTGTACTCGACAGTGAGAGCTCTGATCCGATTTATGTATACATCAACAGCCCAGGCGGTGATGTAGACTCAGGATTCGCGATTTATGACATGATAAGATTCGTATCATCGCCTGTGACGATGATTGGCATGGGGCTTGTCGCGTCAGCTGCTGCTCTTATCTTCCTCGCTGTGCCTAGCGAGCGCCGCGTCGCCCTTCCTGATTCCACGTATCTTATACATCAGCCGCTTTCACAGCTGAAAGGCGTCGCTATTGATGTGGCCATATATGCTGACAAAATCGAGGCGCTGAGACACAAGCTCGATGCCGTGATAGCTGAGGCTACTGGCAAGACAAGAGAAGAGGTCGAGAAGGACACGGAAAGAGATTGCTGGCTGACAGCTGAAGAGGCTCTTGATTATGGTCTTCTCTCGAGAATCGTCAGGGAAAAGAAGGAAATCATCTGATTCTCTTACCATAATAGCGGTGTAATGCGTATATCTATATATGAGGATATTGCTTTCACTTGCTCTTCTGTTATTGCTATCATGCTCTCCTTCTCCAGAGAGGGAGAGCTTTACTATCACGACATATAATGCGTATGCATTTTTCGACAGGTATGATGACGGCTCTGAGTTCGACGGCTTCTCGCATAGCGATGGCTATGATGGGAAGGCATATGATGAGAGGATAAGGAAGACAGCAATTCTCATAGGCAGGAATCTCTCTTCTTCAGATGTTATAATCCTCGAGGAGATAGAGAGTGACGCGGTGCTTTCGGATCTCCTTGATGCAGGTCTCTCCGGTAAGGGCTTCCGCTATTACGGCATAGCTGCAGAGGCAGATGGCGCGCTTGCTGTTGGTTTTATATCGAAAATAAAGCCTGTAAGCACCACTTTGCACAGAATTCCCGGACATCGCGCTATACTTGGGCTTACATTCTATACCGGTGGTTCCCTGATTGATGTCTATGGCCTTCATTTCAGAAGCAGAATCAACGGCGGTGATGATGATAGGAAGGAAGAGTACAGCTATCTCAGAAGCCTTATAGAGGAAGGTGGCACGCTCTCCATAGCTTCCGGAGATTTCAATTCAGAGCCATCCGTTGAAGATGAGGCCATTGGTCTTTTCCCTCATGGTTATCCGGAATCTCATAGTGTCTTCGCGTCCTCGGATCCCGATGACGCCAGAAATGGCGTGTATTTTGCACCTTCTCTCGACAGGGAGCTCGTGTTTACAGAAGCGGGGACATATGAGTATGAAGGCTCTTGGCACTTCTATGATATGCACTTGCTGTCAGAGGAATGCTGGGATGGTTATGGCTGGGAATACGACAGGGCCTGGATAACTGCGACTCCTGAGATGAAGGATGAATTTGGCCGTCCATATCCCTATGACCCATCGACTGGGAGGGGCTATTCAGATCATTTTCCATTCACTGTGCGCCTCGTGAAGATGTGATGTTTTGACATTTTCCGCTTCGGGGATGATACTCATCGCATGCAGGAGAATCTCAGGGAACTGCTTCTTGGCGGGCAGTCATTCAGCTGGAAAGATGAGGGAGATGGCGTTTTCAGCGCTGTTCTGAATGAAAAGATATACAGGATAAAGTCCATTGAGGAGGCGGCTTCCGATCCATTTCTCTATGACTATTTCGATCTCGGCTATGATTATGCCTCGGCACGTGAAGCGATAGCCTCTAAAGACAGCATACTCAGGGAGGCTGTGGAGAGCGTCGGTGCGATAAGGCTTCTTCATCAGGATCACTGGATAGCGACTATCTCATTCATACTGTCGCAGAATAATAATATCAAGCGCATAACAGGACTATATAACAGGCTCTCGGAGCGTTATGGGCATGAAGTAGGGGAAGGACGCTATTCATTTCCGACAGCAGATGAGCTATCAGGAGCGAGTGAGAGTGATTTAAGAGAGCTTGGTGTCGGTTTCAGAGCCCCATTCATTCTCGACGCAGTCGGCAAAGCTCCTCTTCTTGATACGCTGGATACCCTTTCCTTTGAGGATGCCATGGATAAGCTTCAGACCATAAAAGGCATAGGGCCGAAAGTCGCGTCATGCATCCTCATCTTCTCTTATCAGAGGAGGGAAGGATTCCCGATGGATGTATGGATGAAGAAAGTCATGAAGGAATACTATCCTGATAAAACGCCTCAGTATTTCCATCCATACGAGGCGCTCTCTCAGCAGTATCTCTTTTCGTGGATAAGAAACAGGGACAGCTGATTATCCCCAGGCTCTTTTCATCCTCTTTATGACTCCATCGATTATCGCATTTGTCTGAGGATTGATGATTTTCTCATTTTTCTCGAACCATGCAATGGTACGTCTTATGCCGATGGAGAACGGGATAGTGCATGTAAAGCCAGGGACAGCCGCCTTGATCTTTGAGTTATCAAATACAGCGCTCCACATCTTGTCACCGATGAGATTCGCCCTTGCTCTCGGATCTTCTCTTTCGATTATACAGGAAGGGGCATGCACGATTCTTGGCTCTTGTCCGATTGCCCTGCCCATTTCCATGTATATCCCATCCCAGGTGAGTGTCTCATCCGATGTGATATGATAAGCGTTTCCTACTGCTTTCTGCAGTGCGAAGAGACCTACGAAACCCTTCGCGAAGTCATCGCTATGTGTGACTGTCCAGAGCGATGTGCCATCACCCGGGCTCACGACAGGAAGGCCTTTCCTTATCCTGTCTATGATTGTGTATTCGCCTCCATCTCCAATCGGGACGATGAGTCTTGTCGAATATGTATGGGATGGCCTGACAATCGTAATGGGAAAACCTTCGTCGTCAAAAGCCTTCATGAATGCTCTCTCTGCCGCAATCTTATTCTGCGCATATGGAGAGTACGGATTGGACAGCGCCATTGATTCCGTAATCGGCGACGAAACTGGAAGTCTCTTCGAGTAGCATGACGCGCTGCTTATGAATATGAATTGATTTATCCTTCCTGAGAAGATTGAGATGTCGCGCTCGGCATCTTCCTTCCCAAAGGCTATGAAATCTGCAACGACATCCCATTGCCGTCCCTTCAGAGCCTTCTCCATGGAATCTCTGTCGTATACATCCGCATATAGATGTTCCGCGCCTTCGATGGTTTCCCTTCTGCCTCTGTTGAGTACTGTGACTGAATATCCTTTTTCCACAGCGAGGCGGCTTACTGAGCTGCTTATGTTGCCTGTGCCGCCAATGATAAGAATTTTAAGCATGGAAAAAGTCTAAGCGCTTCTTATCGCGCTTGCAATGATTATCCTTCCGCATTCTTCAGTTTCCTGTCCATCGGGAACTGGATCTGGTAGAAAATCTGCTCAAGCTCGAGCGCGATATTTATATTATGGATTATGACAGGTGTCTCTCCCTCTGATACCGGGTGCGGTTTGAGCGTGATAGGCGAGAAGTTGAGTATTCCCTTTATGCCCGCTTCCATAAGTTTCTCTGCTGTGTCCGCAGCTGCCGATTCCGGTACTGTGATGATTGCGACTTTCGCATCCAGCGCTTCCACCATCTCATCCAGCCTCGATATCGGGTAGACCGGTACAGGATGGGACGCATCGGAATATACAAGCGGATCAGAGTCGAAGCCCGCGGCGATTCTTATGCCATCCGGCTCGAATCCAGAGTAGTGCATCAAGGCTTTGCCTATTCTGCCGCAGCCGACGACAATAACGTTCTGTGCCTCTCCTTTCCCGAGGATTTCCGAAATGCGCTCGATGAGATCCGTGATCTCGTAACCGCCTCTTTTCTGACCATGAATGGAAAGCAATGAGAAATCTTTTCTGACTACAGCGGCTGAAACGCCCGCTGCATCCGCGAGGTTGTGTGCGAACACTTTCTCTAGACCAATAGATCTTAGACGATTAAGCGCTCTGTAGTAGCGGGTTATACGGACAAGCATATCACTATTCATCTGTTTTCTCCTGATTTATGTGAACATAAATATATTAACACGCGAAGTATGTCAATAAATGAGTTTATGATAATCCTAATCCTCTGCTACATTTGTTTTGTTGTGATTTTATTGCAATCTCACTGGCATTTGGCTAGAATCCAGATGAATAGGAAAAACTTAGGAGGAGTTATGGCTCAGAGTATATTCTCTGATGAGCTGAACGCTTATATTTCCGAATGGAAAGATAAGCCAGGCAATCTCATCATGATTCTCCATAGGGTGCAAGAGGAATTCGGGTATGTGTCCCGTGAAGCTGCTGAGGAAGTCTCAAAGCAGATTGGTGTACCTCTCGCTACGATATGGGGCGTACTTACTTTCTATCATTTCTTCAAGCTCAACAAGCCTGGCAAATACAACATCCAGGTATGTCTTGGCACGGCTTGCTATCTTAAGGGCGGAGATATGATTGTTGAGGAGCTCGGTAAAGAGATCGGGCTTAGTGTCGGTGGACTCACGGAAGATGGAAAATTCTCCCTTGAGGCGGTCAGATGCGTCGGCTGCTGTGGACTTGCACCTGTAATGACAATCTCAGGCGAAGTCTTTGGCAAGGTCACGAAGAACCAGATACCGGGAATACTGGATAAGTTTGCCTGATGCACGATACAGCCTCTCTTGTTCTTGAGTCGGTGATGAACAGTCTGGAAGCGGGAGCTTCTGATGTATCAGTCAGGATAGAGATAAGGGATGGCCGCATAAGCGTACGCACGGAGGATAATGGCAACGCACCCATGTCCTCGGATCCATTCAGGCAAGGAAGCTCGACCAAGGGTGAAGGGCGAGGCTGTGGCCTTTCGATAATCTATCGGAAAAGCAATGGCAGATGCCGCTTAACGCGAGGTGGGAATCAGACGGTTCTAAGCTTTACCGCAGAGGATGATGGAAGTCTTGACGATCTTCAGTCAGCGCTTCTGCCTATTTTCAATTTAGATAAAGCTATTACCGTATCCATTATAAGAAGCTCAGGAGAGATATCGATTTCGGCATCTGAGCTGGAGAAGAGGGGCGCTGTCCCCGATTGCGCTCGCGGTATAAGCGCTTTCAGAGCTTATATCACAGAGCTGGAGAAAGGAGAAATCTATGGCTAAGCTTTCACTTTCCGATCTTCACGCAATCAGAGAGCGTGAGGAGAAGAACCTCAGGAAGCGCGACATCCACGGAAAGACTATCCATGTTGTTGTCGCAATGGGCACTTCAGGCATCGATGCCGGTGCCAAGCTTACTCTCAATACCATTGCAGATGAGATTGAGAAGGCTGGACTTGAAAATGTTATAGTTACACAGACAGGGAGCGCCGCTCCTAATCCGGAACCTGTTGTGGAAGTTTACTCCCCAGATTCCGGTCTTGTTGTCTATGGCTCAGTTGGAAGCGCTGAAGCAAAGCGCATCGTGGCCGAGCATCTGAAGGAAGGCAAGATCATCGAAGACCTCAGGATAGAGCTGAAGGATAAGGAGCAGTAATATGGGATTCAAGAACTATATTCTCGTCTGCGGAGGCACGGGCTGTGAGTCATCCCGCTCCGATCAGATTTACCACGCGCTCATTGATGAGGCTTCCGCACAGGGCGTTGCCGATCAGGTGCAGGTTATAAAGACAGGATGCTTTGGTTTCTGCGAGCAGGGACCGATTGTGAAGATCCTTCCTGAGGATTCATTCTATGTCCAGGTGAAACCGGAGGATGCAAAGGAGCTTATCGCGGAACATGTCGTGAAAGGACGCGAAGTCACACGTCTTCTTTACAACAAAGCCCCGCATAAGGCATATGAGGAAGTCGAGGACATCCAGTTCTATCAGAAGCAGAAGAGAATCGTCCTCCGCAATTGCGGCTCCATCGATCCTGAGAATATCGATGAATATATCGCAGCTGGCGGTTACAAGGCCCTTGAGAAAGTCCTCTTCGAGATGACTCCGGATGATGTCATCGCAGAGATGAAGACTGCTGGACTCCGTGGCCGTGGCGGTGCAGGATTCCCGACATGGATGAAGTGGAATTTCACGAAGCAGGAGACAAATCCTGAGAAGTATGTCGTATGTAACGCCGATGAGGGTGACCCCGGCGCATACATGGATCGCTCCACACTCGAAGGTGACCCGCACTCAGTTCTTGAGGCAATGACAATCTGCGGCCATACAGTCGGTGCGCATCAGGGATTCATCTACATCCGTGCTGAGTATCCTCTCGCGATTCATCGTCTTGAAGTCGCTATGAAGCAGGCTCGTGAATATGGCCTTCTTGGCAAGAACATCCTTGGCTCCGGTTTCGATTATGATATCGAGATAAGACTCGGAGCTGGTGCTTTCGTGTGCGGTGAGGAAACAGCTCTCCTGCAATCAATCGAAGGTCATCGCGGTATGCCTCAGCCACGTCCGCCATTCCCGGCTTCCAAAGGTCTCTGGGGCAAGCCGACTGTCATCAACAATGTCGAGACATGGGCTAACGTCCCTGAAATCATCGTAAAGGGCGGTGAGTGGTTCGCATCAATCGGTACTCCTGACAGCCATGGAACGAAAGTCTTCGCTCTTACCGGAAAGGTATGCAATTCCGGTCTTGTCGAAGTTCCAATGGGAACGACACTCAGAGAGATTGTCTTTGATATCGGTGGCGGTATTGCACATGGCAAGAAGTTCAAGGCTGTACAGACTGGCGGTCCTTCCGGTGGTGTCATAACAGAAGCAAATCTCGATACGCCTATCGATTTCGGCGGGCTCCAGAAGATTGGCTCGATGATGGGCTCAGGCGGAATGATTGTCATGGACGAGGATGACTGTATCGTCGATGTCGCAAAGTTCTATCTCAACTTCACTGTCGATGAATCATGTGGCAAGTGCGCTCCATGCCGTATCGGTGGAAAGAGCCTTTGCAACATCCTTGAGAAGATAACCCAGGGTAAGGGCGAGGAGAGTGATATCAAGCAGATAGAGCAGATTGCTCATGCGATGAAGATAGGCTCTCTCTGTGCTCTCGGACAGACAGCTCCTAACCCTGTTCTCTCTTCGCTTCATTTCTTCCCAGAGGAATATGAGGCCCATATAAAGGACAAGAAGTGTCCATCAGGCAAGTGCAAGAAGCTCATTAGCTACGAGATCAATCCTGATAAGTGTATCGGATGTACAGCCTGTGCAAGGAAGTGTCCGGTCGGCGCCATCTCAGGTGAGGTCAAGAAACCTCATAAGATCAACGGCAATGTCTGTATTAAGTGCGGCGTGTGCAAAGACACATGTAAGTTCTCGGCTATCGAGATTCATTGAGGAGGTTAGGGATGATTCATCTTACTATACAGGGAATCGAGGTTGAGGTAGCAGAGGGAACAACCGTTCTTGAAGCTGCCAGAAAAGCAGGTATAAGGATTCCGACGCTCTGCTATCATCCGGATCTGAAGCCATTCGGCTCATGCGGACTCTGTGTATGCAAGCAGGTAGGCTCTGCGAAGATAATCCGCGCATGCTCAACTCCTGCGGCAGAGGGAATGAAGATCATCACGCATGATCAGGATCTCTACAATGTCAGACGTACAATACTTGAGCTGACAATGTCGACACATCCATCATCATGTCTGCTCTGCACACGTAACAACAAATGCGAGCTGCAGAAACTCGCAATTGAATATGGTGTCAGGGAGCAGCCTTTTGAGGTCAGGCTCGCTGAGGATAAGAAGGATCGCTCAACAGGAGCAATTGTTCTCGATCCAGAGAAGTGCATCAAGTGCGGGCGCTGTGTTCAGGTTTGCCAGGGACTTCAGGGTGTATATGCACTCGAGTTCATCGGCAGAGGTGAGAAGACAACAATGAGCCCTGCGGCAAAGCTTCCGCTCAATGAGAGCCCATGTATCAAATGCGGCCAGTGCATCACTCATTGTCCTGTAGGTGCAATCTATGAGCAGGATCAGACAGATGGTCTCATGCAGGCTATCGCAGATCCGGAGAAGGTTGTTGCAGTGCAGATGGCTCCTGCCGTGCGTGTAGCTATTGGTGAGGAATTCGGACTCAAGCCAGGTGATATTTCCACTAAGAAGCTCTATACAGCACTCAGGATGCTTGGTGTGGATTATGTCTTCGACACCAACTTCGGAGCTGATCTGACTATCATGGAAGAGGGATATGAGCTTCTTGATAGAATCAAGAACGGCGGTGTGATGCCGCAGCTGACATCCTGCTGCCCAGGCTGGATCAATTATATCGAGGAGTATTATCCGGATCTTCTGGAGAATCTTTCTTCCGCCAAGAGCCCGATGATGATGCAGGGAGCTATCACAAAGACATACTGGGCGGAAAAAGCCGGAATCGATAAGAAGAATATCTATTCTGTCGCGATTATGCCTTGTACGGCGAAGAAGACGGAAATCAGAAGAGATGGCGAGCATGCCGCCTCTAGCGGTGAGTGGGACGTCGATCTTGTTCTCACTACCCGTGAGATAGCACGTCTTATAGCGTCACGCGGTCTTGATTTCAAGAACCTTCCTGAAAGCGAGGCAGACAGCCCGATAGGCGAGTATACAGGTGCTGCCACGATATTCGGTGTAACAGGTGGTGTCATGGAGGCTGCTATTAGGACAGCATACTACGGTCTTACAGGCAAAGAGCTTCCAGATCCGGAAATCAAGCTCGTGAGAGGTCTTGATGAAGTTAAGCGCGGAGAAGTCGATGTCGACGGCAAGAAAGTCCGTGTCGCTGTTGTCCATGGCATGGCTCAGGCAAAGGACCTTCTCGAGCAGATCAGAAAGGACAAGGCAGAAGGAAAGCCTTCAGATGTGGACTTCGTCGAAGTGATGGCATGCCGTGGCGGATGTATCGCTGGTGGTGGCCAGCCTTACGGAACAGATGATGAGGTCAGGGAGGAAAGGATAAAAGGTCTCTATACCGATGATGAGAAATCAGTGAAGAGATGCTCACATCAGAATCCTTCCATCCAGAAGCTTTACAAGGATTACCTTGGAGAGCCACTCTCCGAGAAGGCACATCATCTTCTGCATACTGAGTATCATGAGGTTCCGCTCTACAAGGGCTGAGCCAGAGAAAGAAGCCAGCCACATAAGTGGTGGCTTCGTTGAATCCAGAGCAGGGCTTCGGTCCTGCTCTTTATTTGCGACAATATAATTCAGTTTTGCTGATTTGTTTCTTCAGTAGATTATTTACATGAAAAGTGCAGCAATTGAAGAGTTTACAGCGCCTCTGCGATAGAAGCGCTGTAAATGATACATCAGCGTGAAACCCGCATAATTGAAAGCGATGAAGTGCTGTTCTCATCGAATACAATGAGATTCGTTCCGCTTCCTGAGATTATGATTGTATCTGCTGTGTTGTCTGCAAGCTTCGTGCGTCCGATTTCCTTGAAGCTTGTCCCATTCATCAGATCAAGTGTGACAAGTTCAGAGCTATCCATGTCTATGTAGTATGCGAACTTGCCGTCATCAGATATAACAAGACCTTCTGCATTGCCTGTGAATGGCTCTGAGTAGAGTATCTTGAATGCTGGATTCCTTGTCGCAACAGCTTCGAATACCGTGATGTAGTCACCTATGAAGAGATATGTCTTGTAATCAATAGCAGCTGCCTGTCTGATGTTCCTGATTTTATCCAGATCGATATCAATCTTACCTATGTCTAATGATGTCAGAGCATCATAAAGCGTGAACTCACTATTGCTGTTAGTCTTCGTGCTGTAGCCCATGTAACCTTCGTATGTGATAATCGCTTCGCTCTTGTCCGTGACTGTCAGCGCTACTGCCGTAAGGTCTTCATCCATACCTCTTAGGCCAGCTGTTGAGGAATACTTGAATCCGAGATCATCAGGGTTTCCGGTATTGACTATCAATGATTGCCATAAACCGGCCACTGCGTTTTTTGCGCCTACGAATCCCACCGGAGCTCCATCTTTCATGATGCCGTTCGTCATTCCTGCAAACCGTATTTCAGAGAATCCTTCATAGCCTCCGTTGCCACTGGCTTTGACTTGAAGCTCAGCATCTGAGAATGCAGAGATTGAGCAGCCAGTTGGATTGTAATTGAAGACATAGACATGCGCTGGATACTTCTCTGTTATGATGATTTTGTAGAGTGAGTCAGTGGCTTTTGCCGATGCGACTGCCGATACTCCTCCTGCAAGGCCAAGGGAAGCGAATGAGTATTCTCTCTCGACATCAAGCTCGCTCCTGATCACTTTAGCGATTTTCACGCTCTGGTTGTCGTTGGAGATTATCAGTGCTTTCCCATCCGGCAGGAAGTCTATGATATTCGAGCCTGTGAATGTATCACCATCGACTTGGGTAATCATGTTGCCTTCTGACGGGACACCCGGGTCTGTTGCGCTCACAGCTTCAAAATTAACGGATGTTGAACCTGCCGTTCCCAGCCGGGATGTTGATGCAAGTACATCAAGCCGGTGTGTGCCAAGCTGTGGAGTGAATGTCGTTTCATGTCCTTCTCCGATTGATTCTCCATCGAGGAACCATTCAATCTGGAAATCCGAGACATCGTCGGTATTGCATATGATACTGACGGTTACTGGGATATCTGCACTGACGCTTTCCTTGATTCCCGTTATCGTACATACGACAGGCACTCCTGTTTTGTTGATAATCTCAAGAGAGCCTGGCTCAGTAGGGTATTTATCAAGATCAAAAACGATTTCCCCCTCTGATACCTGGTCACCAGCTATCCGTACAGCTTCGACAAATCCCGCAATCTGCACGCTTCCTGAATATAGACGGGCGGAAAGGATATAGGAGCCTGACGGAAGATTGACTCCCGAATATTCGGCCCGGCCTGTATTCTTGTCGATGGATACTTCCTCCAGCTCTATCTCTTCCTTGCTGCCATATTGCTCAGTGAGTGTTATCTCGATAGATGTGTTCTCGATATCTGTCCTCTCGGCATCCCATGTGAGTACAAGTGATAGGCTACCTTCTCCAGCGAGTGTTTCCAGATAGATTACAACACTGCCGTTGGAAGTGGACAGATGATGCGTTGTCTCCCCGGTTACAAGTACGTCATCGTCTTTGTTGAGACCTTCAGCCTGTATTGTCCATTCGCCTATAATAAGGCCTTCCAGCGAAACAGATTGCCTGCTTGTTTCGATATTGAAGCTGGCACCTCCTGGACCTGAACCTGTTATCCTGTAATGGTCAATATCGAGAGAATATCCATCGGGAGTGATGGATCTGTCCTTCTGCAGAATCACGCGCATAGTCGCCCTGTCCTGCTTCGCATCGCACGATGCCACAATGCATAGGATTATCAGTAAAGTGATAACCATGAATGTCTTTTTCATTCATTCCTCCTGATAACCTATACGCATTAAGTGGCTCGATATGTTTGCTCATGATTGCTCAAGCGTCAGGATTTTCTCGTGTAACTTCATTTAGTGGAGGGAAAAAGAAAACAGAAGTTTTTTCCGTGAATGCTGTAGTTTCTCGTCATTTTTCTGTATATTCTCTTTCTTATGAAGCGTTTTGTACTCTTTCTCATACTCGCAGTCTTCGGAGTCTTCGTATACTTCGCGGCATTGCGCTCTGTAATCATCTGGCCTCTTGTATTCCCGCTTTTCATTCTTGTGGCTATTTTCTATGTCATATCATCAGTGGTGACGAAGAAGATGATAGAGAAAACAAGAAAGGATGAT
Organism: uncultured Spirochaetaceae bacterium; assembly: GCA_944388955.1. Lineage (GTDB taxonomy): Bacteria > Spirochaetota > Spirochaetia > Sphaerochaetales > Sphaerochaetaceae > Ornithospirochaeta. Next base: position 30,177 of record CALXKJ010000007.1, read on the forward strand.
TTCTTTTTCATCCGCGCCTCAATGATAACAAAAGATGGTAATGAGCTTATAGGCGGTGCTCTCGCCGTGACCCAGAATGAGGTGATTTTCTATTCCCGTCTTTCTGCAAAAGGCGGAGTTAAGATAGTCTGGTCATGCTTCACGCAGGCAATTGAAGGCTACACGATGAAGAAAGTCGATGATTTCCATCGTGGTGTATCTCTCTCTGTGAGCGGTGAAAACAGCGAGGTACGTTTCACTTCAAGATGCATTGCAAAAGAGGAGAAAGCTTTCAGAAAAGCTCTCGGGTGGCCGGAAGAATAGCGCCATATTACGATTTTCTCAATGGTCAATGTTGACCCTCTCATTATTTTCCAAGCCGTTCTAGCCTTGTGGCTATGAGACGGCTTTTTCTATTCGCTCTACTCATCCTTATGCTTTATCCAGTCTCCGCATCATGGAGTATTGGTATTGACGCGCGCTGCATTGATTCATTCTTCATTCCAGCGATGCGCCTCGATACGGAAATCTCATATAGCTGGGATAGCGTTCGAGTAACCGTCCCTCTGCGTTTCTCTATGTCATTTTCGCACGAATTCTCATTTCTTGAATCCGGTCTTGATGTTTATGTCTATCCATTTGAGGACTACGGATTCTATGTAGGTGTATCAATGTTACACATCGGTTATGCATGGGGGCTTGAAGCGCCACGTGAGAGCATTATCATCTCGTCCGCTATAAGCACCGGATGGACATTCACATTTCCATGGTTCTATTTCGAGCCACGTCTTTCCGTACTTGATGTCTTCTCGCAGGAAGAAGCCCATATGCAGAGTCTCTCTGAAGCGATACCGCAATACTCCAAGCTGCGGCTCTCGCTTCTCGCAGGAATAGCAATTCCATAAACAGGAGGAATGATAAATGGGAAAACTGAGGATTTTCATCGACAAAAGCATCGCTATGCTGCTTATAGCGGCAACACTCGCAGTGTCATGCACGATGCCTGTATCCGGGCCGGGAAGGATTTCTGAAGCCGCGCTCGTATCTGCTGCAGGAAGAGCAATTGATATCTATCTGGATGATGTGCGCTCTATCATGGAGGATGAATTGGATTTCAGGGGCTCTCTTGATGGGCTTAGCGGCGAGGATATAGCAACAAGGGCTATTGAGGAGGAAAATGGCCGTGAGTACCTTGAATTCGTTCTCGAAATGTCATCTTACGATTCTGCCGAGGCTGTGATTTCCAGTGCAGAGGGGCTTGTTCCAGAAGATGAGCTTGATAGCATCCGCTCTGAAGTTTCCGAGGCAGAGGCACGGCTCATAGGGAAAGCAGAGAAGCATGCGAGGCTGATGACACCTAGTGAAGAAGCTGAGTTCTACAAGGATCTCAAGAAGCTTGTCGTCAAGAGCGCTGTGCTTCTTACTGCCGCTGCCGTATACGCTTTCATCCCATCGGCAGTCATCTGGGGAAAGGTGACGGCTGCTGCCGCTGTTGCTATTGCGGCTGGTGTCATGGCTACATCAATCATGGCTGTGGTTGAGTATTATCAGCTGGATATGGATCCGGGAGAAGCGTTTGAGGAATGGCTTACCGATGTCACTACAGAGCCTTTTGTCTATTGGGGAATAGCGTCTGCTATGCTGAACCTCAGCAAGGCTATGGGGCGTGGTCCGGTGCTTTCATCTGTGATCCTTGTTGTTTTCACGATTCTGGGCGTAGTGAATGACGTGAAGCCGATGCTTTCGCATTTCGGAAGCGCATCAGAGTGAAAGATTGCTGTAGCACTTTGCCTTGGCCCGCTCTTGTGAGATAATCGCTATATGCTGTCATTGGAGAAGAGATTCCTCGATTACATTTCATACGATACTCAGTCAGATTCCTCTGCTGTCGGTATAAGACGTCCGACAACGGAGGGGCAGGAGCGTCTTCTTAAGCATCTGGGTGATGAGCTTGAGGCTCTTGGTCTTGATGTATATTATGGGCAGGAAAATGTCGTGATGGGAAAACTCAAAGGTACATGCAGCGGCAAGTGCATCGCTTTCATGGCCCATGTAGATACCTCTGATGAGACAGAAGGGAATGGTGTAAAGCCTATTGTCCATAGAGCATATGATGGTGGCTCCATTGCCCTTCCGTACCTGACGATAACACCGGAAGATGAGCCTGACCTTCTTCTTTACAAAGGCTCTACGATAATAACATCGGATGGCTCGACACTCCTTGGTGCTGATGATAAAGCGGGCTGTGCGATAATCATTGAAGCTCTCTCCCGTCTGGTTTCTGCCCACGATAGCCTTTATCCTGATATCGAAGTCTTCTTCACCCCTGATGAGGAGACTGGAAGCGGCATGGATCGATTCCCGATAGAGCGGATGAAGGCGGAGGTGTGCTATACAATCGATGGCGGCAGGGAAGGTGAGATTGAGGATGGTTGCTTCAATGCCGCCTCTGTCGTCGTGAGAGTGCAAGGCACGCCATACCATCCTGGATACGGACGCGGAAAACTTGTGAATGCGCTATCTGTGATGTCAAGGATCATCTCGCTTCTTCCTCAGGCTGAAAGCCCTGAAGCTACCGATGGAAGCTACGGATATTATTATCCATCGTCAATACGTGGGAGTGCTGCGGAGGCTGAAGCTGAGATACTTGTAAGGGATTTCTCCTTTGATAGCCTTAAAAAACGTATCGATTTCATCTCAGGCACAGCGGATGCAATCGCCGCAATGTATCATGCGAAGTCAACGGTAGAGAGCTCTATCACATATAGGAATATGAGAGACACTCTTGCTGAGAAACCAGAAGCGCTATGCCGCATCCTGAAAGCTGGGGAGAAACTTGGTATGCCACTCTATGTTACAGATATCCGAGGTGGCACCGATGGCGCGTGGCTCAGTGAGCGTGGTATTCCATCGCCTAATATCTTCACAGGCGGTCATGCCTTCCATTCCAACAGTGAGTGGATAGCGCTGGAGGCGATGGAGAGGGCAGTGGATCTTGTCCTTGGGATAATCAGGGAGGCGATATGCGAAAGATAGTCTTTCTTCTTGTGCTTCTTTCATTTGCCTTTTCTCTTTCCGCATCCAGAATCATTGCTGATGAAAGCCTGCCGGATGATGTGCTCTCCATCCTTTCAGAGAGCATAGGCAGAATGACTTACGGCAGGGGCGATGCTGATTTCACTGTCTCGTCATATAGTGAGACTGTTGGAAGCGATGGCTATATATCATGCTCATTCACTCTTGCATTCGGTGAGAAGACTATACTTGCAGAAGCATCTGGCAAGGATAGAGCTGAGTTTCTCTCATCAGTGGATACTGAGATAGAGAATATCCTTTTCTATCAGGAGATGTTTTCATCTGAGACTGGAGAGACACTCGAATACATGATTCCGCCTATCTATTCATTTTCCCCTGAGGGGCATTACAGGAAAGGGACAGTCTTCAGGGCTGTTGATTCATACGGTAATGTGAGAGGCGTTTTTGAGCTTGCAGAGATATACGGGCAGGATGCCACACTTGAGCCTCTTTACCTCAATAGTCCATATCCAGGTTTCTCTCTTTTGAAGAGCGGAAGCTGGAAGAGCTTCGTAACAGCTTCTTCATCATTCACGTTTCCGTCTCCGGATGTGCTCGCTATGGCCTCTGTAGGGCGGACTGATCTTATATATCCATTCGTTCCTGTGATATCTGTCGCATACCGTCTATCATCCGGTATAAGCTACATATATGGTGGCATCGGTATTGAAGCGTATATGAATCTCAACAGGATATTCCCATCTGTTTCCTTCACTCTTGTTCAGGAAGGACGTATAGGAGGCCATGCTTCTATTCTCATAGGAGGAAGTGGTAGCGGTTTTGACTGGAAATCATTCTTCAGTATTTTCTATGAGCACAGCATGACACCTTCGTTATTCTGGCGTCTTGGATATGGGAATCTTCAGGGGCGTCATATGATATATCTTGGTATCGGAGGTGCGTTTTGAGATTTCTATCTGTGCTGTGCATTATCATTCTTGCCGTTTCCTGCGCGACGTTCACCTCTACAGAAGGCCCGGACTGGACACGGGAACCACCTGTTCATCCCGGAATGGTTGTTTTTGTATCAAGCGGCACAGGTGCCGATGAAAATGACGCCCGGATACAGAGCTATAGGGATATTCTCGATGAGGCGGGTGAGGAACTTGGGCTTAATCTCACATCCATTTATTTCAGGGAATTCCTTTCAAATGACTCAGTCACAGAGCTGTCTCTGAACGTGACGAATACATATACATCCCCCGGGGACCGTGGTGTGATCTACTACACGATGGCAGAGATGCCTACAAGTGTCTTCGATGATATGCAGACAGAAGAGAGAGCTGAAGCTGTGGAGAGGACTGCTGCAATTGGGCGTTTTCTTGATTCATCGCTTGAGCACTACAAGGAAAATGAGGATACAAAAGCAATCGATGATCTTCTCACCGCGCTTGATTACGCGCTCTCCGGTCCTGTGACAGATGAAAGCATCACACCTGATTCAATTCTATCGAAGGCTGAGGAGTATCTTGGCAATCTGCGGATTTCCCAGAAGAATGACGATGGCATTATCGTGCTGACTATGAAACGCAGCAAGGGGCTTTTCCACCCTTATGTGGTGGGTGGCGCGATAAAAGGCACATATGAGATGCTTCTGGGAAACGGTGAGCTTTCAGAGTCTTCTGCGATAGCTGTCACGGATAGGAAAGGAAGAGCGTCTTTCCCAGTCACTAATCCTTATACGGTTTCCGGAAGCGATATCGTTTTCACTGTGGGAGTTTCTGAGAAAATTCTTTCATCTGTGATACAGAAGGCTCCAGAAGGCTTTATGGATGATTTTCTTTCCATCCTCAGCCAGACTGCGGTCTCCGTGCATTATGAGCGGGGAATCAGATATGAGAATCTGATCATAGGTGTCGTGCCTTATGACGAGAATGGTAATATCATCACATCAGAAGAGCCTTACGATGCCTTTTCCTCCTTCCTTCGCGCATCTGGCAATGAGAAATCGGAGATAGTGCGGGGTGAAGGCGATGAGGAGTATGATGTCCTTGGGTATCTGCGGACAGTTTATCCTGACCGGCGTTACTATGGTGTACTCCGCATAGGTGTTGCAGATAAGGAGTATATTCCTGAAGGCGTATACGTGCAGGCACAATCGCGGCTGTCGATTTTTGAGGGAAATAGCGATGAAGCAATCATGACTCTGGATTCAGAGGCAGTCGAAAAAGCTCCTTCCGATTATGAGGCTGAGGTGGCTGCCGTTACAGAATGTGCAAGGAGAACTGCAGGTCTTCTTCTGTCACATCTTCAGTAGTCTGATCTCGCTTTCCCATCTGCTTTCATCAGGAGTTTCAAGTATAAGCGGAATGTTCTCTGTGTCACCACGCGACACGATTTCAATGAAAGCCTCCTTGCCTATAAGGCCATGTCCAATGCTTTCATGCCTGTCTTTATGAGAGGAAAGGGGTACTTTTGAATCATTCAGATGCATCCCATATAGTTTGTCTTTGCCGAATATCGAGAAGAATCTGTCGAGTATTGAGGTGATATCATTCTTTACATCGAAGCCAGCACCGAAGAGGTGGGCTGTATCGAGCGTGAATCCGACTCTGTCCTTGTTTCTCACTCCTGAAAGGATTGCTTCAAGTTCCTCGAATGTCGAGCCAAGGATTGTACCTGAGCCCGCTGTATTCTCCACCGCGATTCTTATCTCAGGGATATCATCAAGAACAGCATCCAGCATCGCTGCGGTGCGCCTGATTCCATCCTCCTTGCTTCCTTCTTTATAGGCTCCCGGATGGATATTTATCGTATTGAGACCAAGCTTCACAGTCCTTGAAGCTTCATCCTCAAAAAGCTCGAGGGATTTCTTTCTCAGCTCTTCATCCGGGGAAGCGGGGTTTATCAGATAACCAGCATGAGGAAGGACTGAGGAAGGCGAAAAGCCCAACCGTGCCATTTCATTCCTGAAAGATACAGCATCCTCATCTTTCAAAGGAGGCGCGGACCAGATTCTCTGGTTCTTTGTGAATATAGCAAAGCCTGTAGCGCCAAGCTCATGGGCTCTTTCCGGTGATAGCGAGATATTCTCTCTGATTGATACATGCGGACCAATGAAATGCATGGAAAAAGAGTAGTTTTGGCTATCTTTGTTGTCAATGGCTGAGAAAACATCTACATTTTCCATATGCATGGATTTTCAGCTGGTGATAAAGTCTCTGGATTCACTGTCAGAAGTGTTTCTTCTCTTCCTGATTACAAAGCAGAAGGGATTCTCCTTGAGCATGACAGAACAGGATTCCCCGTTTATTTCGTATCCTCTCCTGATAAAGAGCTTTTCTTCTCCTATACAGCCTATACTCCTCCAGAGAATAGCAAAGGCATAAGCCATATAATTGAGCATACGGTGCTCTCCGGAAGCAGAAAGTATCCAGTAAAGGATCCTTTCATGCTTATGGTGCGTAACAGCTGCAATACATTCCTCAACGCCTTGACAGGTGTAGACAGGACATATTACCCGGCGGCAAGCACAGTAAGAAAGGATTTTGATAATCTCTTCTCTATTTACACCGATGCGGTTTTCCACCCGCTTCTCAGGGAAGAGACATTCATGCAGGAAGGCATAAGGATTTCCTCTGAAGGCGGAAAGCATTTCGAGGGCGTGGTATTCTCCGAGATGCTTGGTGAGATGGCAGAGCATGAGTTTGTTCTTGCTTCCGCTTCCACAAAACCTCTTTTTGGAGCTTCGGCTTATCAGTATGAGTCGGGTGGTGACGCAAGAGAAATCTGCAAGCTCACATATGATGAGTATATTGCCGCGTACAAACGCTTTTATTCGCCTGCAAATCTTTCACTTTTCCTCTATGGTGATATGGATATAACGCCGCTATTGGAGCTTCTTGATAGAGAGTATCTGAAAGATGCAGAGAAGGGGGAGCGCATAGAGCGTGCCTCTCTCACAGAACGCTGGGATAAGCCAAGACGTTATGAGACGACATCTGAAGCCGAGGATGGCACAGAGGATTCTTCTGTGATGGTCTCATGGCTTCTTGGCGATAACGCGAAGGCGGGGGAGAGTACGCTCCTCTCGCTTATTGTCGATATCCTTCTCGGCTCTCCTGGCTGTCCGCTCTATAAGGCGATTGCAGAATCGGATCTTGGTAAGGATCTCTCAACTGAAAGCGGGATGTGCTCAAGCTATCGTGAGCTTGTGTTCAGTGCTGGTTTCTCAGGTGCCTCTGCCGATGATGCGGAAAAGATTGAGGAATTCATTCTCTCGTCCCTGAGGGATATTGCTGAAAAAGGCCTTGACCAGAGAGCTGTTGAAGCCGCGATAAGACGCATGGAGTTCTCTCTGAAAGAGATACCTGGGGGGATTCCTCAGGGAATGAGACTTTTCTTTCAGGCTGAGAAAGCCATTACTTTCTCATCAGATCCTGCAGCGTTTCTCTCTCCGTCGCTTCTTATAGGAGAGATACGGAGGAAATGGGAGGAAAACCCGCGTTTCTTTGATGATTGGCTGATTTCCAATCTTGTGGATAATCCTCATAGGCTGCTCACTGTTGTACGTAAAGACAGCATGGAGGGTGGAAGAATAGAGGAGAGCATACAGCGGACGCTTGAAGAGAGACTTCCGGAATACTCAGAGGAGAAGGAGAAGAGATTCATCCGCTTCCAGCGAAGCGCTGACACGGAAGAGGCGATACGTACTATCCCAAGGCTGCATCGCACAGATCTTCCTCGTAGCTTCGACAGGATAAAGCACACTGTTGATAATCATGTGATCTCATCTCCTATGATGACAGGAGGTGTTATCTATTTCGATCTTGTTTTCGATATCTCTGATTTCAGCTATAGCGAGATGGACAGAGCGAATGTGCTTTCAAGAGTACTCTCGATGTGCGCGCTTCCTGACATGGATTACTCAAGAACGGCGACAGAGCTGAGATTCCTTTCAGGTGGTTACGCTTTCTATGTCGAATCAGGCTCTGATTCGGATGGGAATGAGAAAGTCTTCTTTGTCGCAAGGCTTAAAGCGCTTCCTGAATACCTCGATGATGCGGTCTCCCTTTTTACGCGGCTCCTTAACGAGGGTATTGTCGATGACCCTGAACGGGTGAAGGCTGCTCTTGTTGATATCGATACGGATTTCTCATCATCTGTCGTCTCAAATGGCCAGACGTATGCATCCGCGCTCGCTTCATCATCTCTCACGCCTTCGCTTTATATCGGCGAACGTCTCTCTGGCGTAACATGCTGGGAGATTATCTCTGAGCTTCTTAATCATGGTGACATGAATGTGCTGGGTGGAGAAATGAGCGCTATACGTAAGAAAGCATTCACCATGGAAAGACTTCTTGTGCACATCACATCTCTGAAGGAGGATGAGAGCGGCTCGCTGAAGATTGCAGGAAAGGCTTTAGCTGTCTTTCCTTCGGGAGGGGAAATCGGGAGCACAAAGCATACTGTCCCGATAGAGAAGAAAGACAGGGCCCGGACAATCTCATCATCTGTATCGTTTATAGCTGTGTCAGGGCCGGGGCCTGGAATCATGGACGCATCATCATCTTCTGAGCGCATCTTCCTCTCGATTCTATCGAATACAGTGCTGTGGTCGAGAATCAGGGAAAAAGGCGGCGCGTATGGGACGGGGGCCTATTCCGATTATATCGAGAGAATCTTCACATTCTATACTTATAGGGATCCAAGGCTTCGCCAGAGCATTGAGGATTTCCTTTCATCCCCCGATGCACTTGCTGTTACAGAAGAGAATCTTGAGGATGCCGTGATAACGCTTCTTGCCAGGGATCTCAGGCCTGTATCACCAGCTATACGCTCCCTTGTCGATATAAGGCGCATTATCTATGGGATAAAGGATGATGACAGGGAGAGAAAGCAGAATGAAGCGCTTTCGCTTACATCGGAGGATGTGATAACCGCCGCGAAGCGTTTCAAGTCCCGGCTTGATAACCGTGAGTACTCGATTGCCGTAATCGGGGACAGAAAGGCAGTTGCCGCTTCCGGCTATGATTTTGAAGTCAGAAGCCTCCCCTTGAAATGATACAGCGCTTATTTTCTTTCCATGGTACAATCATGAGAGAATGAGAGCTTGGCGTTGTCCTGTGGATGACACAGGGCATTGAAACAAGTTAGGATTTACAAGGCTGGATGCCGTCTGGGAAGGAGAAGTGAGTGTTCCAGGTCTTTACTGAAATAAGCGCGGTGGATTATCTGAGAATGGCAGTCGAGACAGCTGTCATCGCATTTGTTATCTATCGCTTCTATCTTGCGGTTTCCGATACGAAGGCTACTGAGATAATCGGATTGCTTGCTGTGGTTATCGTGATTTATCTTCTCTGTGTAGTCTTAGAGCTCGATGTGCTTACAGCCCTTATCAGGATATTCGCTGTGCCTTTCCTGATGCTTTTATGCGTGTTCTATCATCCAGAGCTGAGAAGGGCATTCTCATCTTCATTTGTGAGGAAGACCCGGTTCTTCCGTGGTCAGCAGGCTACAGGTGACCAGATTGATTCAATACTCAATGCGTGCAATATACTTGTGGAGAAGAAAAGGGGAGCGCTTATTGTTTTCCCCCGTCATACAGATATCCAGTCTATCCTCGATTCCGGGACAAGGCTGAACGCAGATCTGTCATCGACGCTTATACTCACGATTTTCGATCATGATACACCGCTTCATGATGGCGCGTGTGTCGTGCAAGGAGGCCGTATAACATATGCGGCATGCTATCTTCCGCTCTCTGAGCAGAGGAATATCAAAGCGACATTCGGCACAAGGCATCGCGCATCGCTAGGACTTGCGGAGGCTTCGGATGCTGTCATACTCGTTGTTTCGGAAGAGACAGGGGCCATTTCCCTCTCATACAACGCCAACATCTATTATGATCTCTCGACTGAGACGATAAAGAAGACTCTTCTCAAGCTTCTCAGCTATCGTGACGTACTTCCTGATGAACCGCAGAAGGAAGCCCAGCAGGAGGCTGAAAGCGTATGATAAAGCAGAACAAAGTCCTTTCAGGCGTCTTCCAGAACTGGATACAGAAAGTCTTCTCTATTCTTGTTGCGCTCTTTCTGGTTGTGACGATGAGATTCATGAATGTGAATGACAGGGTTGTGACACTTCCTCTTGAAGTGACTCTTCCTGATACGTTTGTCGCCGCATCCCTTGTTCCTGACACAGTTGAGATTGTCATCTCCGGTCCTGACAGCGTCATTTACCTTGTCGAGCCTTCCAGTATAAAAGCCAGAGCTGATTTCTCCGCGGTGACGGCTGCCGGCATAGTCCGTGTCCCTATAGAGATAGACTACGCTGAGGATATCTATACAAGAGATGGCATGACTGTCAGCTCAAAGCCATCTAGCGTGAGAATCCTCTTTGAGGCTCCAGAATGATTTCCGGTATTGGTGTTGATATCTCCCTCTCGTCGCGCTTTGACGGCATGGAGGATTCCCTTCTGGAGAAGATGTTCACGAAGCGTGAGATAGAGAGAGCTCCGGAGAGAAGGAGAAGCGAGTACTTCGCTTCCCGCTTCGCCGCTAAGGAAGCTTTTGCCAAATCTCTCGGGACTGGAATCAGGGGATTCTCACTTCTCGATATCGAGGTTGTCGAGAATGAAGATGGAAAACCTTATTTCGAATTATCTTCAAGGGCTCTTGAGATAGCCCGTGGGAAGATCTTCAATCTGTCAATCAGCCATGATGGCGGGTTATGCATTGCTATGGTGACTGCAGAGTATGAGAAGTGACTGGAGACGTCCTGCGGAATTCTCCCTCCCCGGAGAAGGCGAGAGGAGGATAAAGCTCCGTATCGCATATGATGGCTCTGAGTACCATGGCTGGCAGTCTCAGGGAAACGCAATCTCTGTCCAGAGCGTGCTCTCTGGCATTCTCTCATCCATTCTCTCAAAGGAAACAACTGTCTACGCTTCAGGCCGTACTGATGCTGGCGTTCACGCTCTATGTCAGGTGTGCCACTTTGATACGCTATCCTCAATAGAGCCGCATAAGTGGCGTGTGATACTCAATACAAAGCTTCCTAAAAGCATACGTGTACTTTCATCTGAAGAGGCACCTTCAGGCTTTCATGCCCGCTTCACCACGATGTCCCGGGAATACTGGTATCTGGCTAAATGCGGCACTGATATGCTGCCTTGGGATGATAAGCATGTCATGCCACTTCCTTCTATTCCTGACATGGAGCTGCTCAATGCGTATGCATCATGCATCTTCGGCACTCACGATTTCACCGTTTTCGCGTCTGCCCGTGACCCCAGCGAGTCGAAGGTGCGGGATATCTATGTCTCGCGCTGGGACATGTATCGCGATAGTTTCGGTTATCCTGTGTATCGTTATATAACAGCGGGAAACGCTTTTCTTTATCATCAGGTGAGAAGCATGGTCGGCACAATGATAGCTTATGCGATGAAAGGAAGAAGCCCTGAGGATTTCAGGATGCTTCTTGAAAGCCGTGACAGAAGCTGCGTTGAGCGTACAGCTCCTCCAGATGGCCTCTATCTTGCTGATGTAAGCTATGATGAGGGAAAATACCAGTGGTTTGAGGATGAATATGGACGCAAAGACAGCTGAATATCTTATGGCTCTTATCGATGACGCGGAGCGTGCAGTATCTTCTGATTATCTGGCAGAGGATAAGGAGCGTGTTTCGTATTCCATCAAGTCCAAGCCCAGCGCTAAGCCAGTCTCCTCTTTTGATGAGCTTTATCGTGAAATCTCGTCATGCCATGAATGCGGCTTATGCTTCTCGCGCCGTGTCTTCGCCCGGCCTATCATCAAGAAGGGACTCAATGTGCTTTTCATCATCTCCGGTCCGGATGGAGATGCGCTTCTTTCTGATGAGAAAATCAGGCTTTTCCGCTCTTGGTGGCATGATTCCATATACCTTGAGGAAGGTGAGTGGGGATTGACTACGCTTGTCAAATGCCCATCAGGTACTTTCTCTTACGACGCGGCAGGAAAATGCAAAGGCTACCTCCGTACTGAAATGGCTGAGAGCAACCCTTCTGCTATGGTCGTAATGGGACATGAGGCAGCGTCATACATTCTCGGGAAGAATGCTTCCATGGATGAGATGAGAGGCAGACGATACAGGGTGAATGGCATACCACTCTTTGTCACGTACTCCCTTGATGAGTTTCTCAGTGACAGCGCCAATCTGAGGAAAAAAGTCTGGAGTGATATGCTCATGATAAGAAGCGCATTAGGACTGGAGGAAAGAAAGCATTGAGATTCGCATCTGTCCTTCTTCCTCTTCCATATGAGAGTGATTACACATACAGCATCCCCGAGAAGCTTATTGACAAGGCTGTCTTCGGCGTGCGCTGTTCTGTCCCTTTCGGAAGACGGAAGATGACAGGTTTCATCATCGCTATCAGCGACATTCGTCCCGATGGGGATTATGAGATCAAGGACATAGAGAGAGTCATCGATGAGACACCCATATTCAACGAAGAGCTTTTGGATATAGCACGCTGGATGAGGAAGATGTACTTCACGCCTACAGGTATTTCTTTGTCCATGATGACTCCATCAGGAAGAAAGGATAGTGAGATAAGCCCTTTCTATGAGCCTTCATCATTCAAGGCGATTGAGAGATTGTCCGAAGGCCAGCAGAGAGCGCTTGCCACGCTGCGTGAGAGCGATTCCGGCGTTTTCTACCTGTTTGGCGTGACAGGCTCTGGAAAGAGTGAGGTCTATCTCAGACGTGCTGAGGATATGATAAAGCAGGGCAGGCAGGTGCTGTATATGGTTCCTGAGATAACACTCTCCGACCAGCTTTCGGATGAAGTGTATGAGCGCTTCCATGGCCACGTCGCGATTCTCCACTCTTCTTTGACTCCATCCCAGCGCCTGAAGGCATGGCATGAGATTGCGTCAGGGGAAGCTTCCATTGTGATTGGAGCAAGAAGCAGTGTGTTCGCGCCTTTCAGGAATCTTGGGCTTATCATTCTTGATGAGGAGCATGAGCCGGCATATAAATCAGGGAATGCGCCTCGCTATCATGCGCGTCAGGTGGCGCAGTACAGGGCAGCGAAGTGCGGGGCTGAATTCGTGATGGGTTCTGCGACTCCATCGCTTGAAGCCTGGGAGATGATGCAGAAAGGGCGTGTGAAACGCATTGATATGCCTGAACGCATAGGAGAAGGCCGTTATCCCAGAATTGAGATAGTGAACACGCTCAGGGAGAAGAGAAATATCTCTCCTGTGCTGGAGAAGGCAATACGCAAGGCCCTCTCTGAGAAAAAAGGAGTTCTTCTCTTCCTTAACAGACGGGGTTTCACGTATGGCTACCAATGCAGGAACTGCGGTACTGTGCTCACATGTCCGAACTGCTCTGTGTCATTGACGTACCACAAGAAGGAGAACAGGCTTATATGCCATACATGCGGTTATTCGTCTGAGCCAGTGCATGTCTGTCCAGAATGCTTTTCCCGTGATCTAGCCCCGAGCGGTTTCGGAACGGAAAACATTGAGGAGGAGGCCAAGGCTCTTTTCCCTTATGCCAGGATTGCCAGGCTCGATACGGACATCGCTGAAAGCGGGAAGGGGAAGACACAGGAAATCCTCCAGGCCTTCAGGAATGGAAGGATTGATATCCTTCTTGGTACCCAGATGATTGCGAAAGGCCTGAATTTCCCGCTTGTATCCCTTGTCGGAGTCCTCAATGCTGACTCATCGCTGATGCTTCCTGATTTCAGGGCAGAGGAGAGGACCTTCGATCTTCTTCATCAAGTCGCGGGAAGAGCTGGACGCTACAGGGATGATGGGTATGTGATCATACAGACCACGCAGCCATTCTCCCCGGCTATCTCAGCAGCCGCGGATAACGACCTTGAGACGTTTTACGGCAAGGAGATGAATAACAGGAAAGCTACTTCATTCCCTCCATTCTCAAGGCTCCTCAATCTTACATTCCGCTCTGTCAGTGAAGAGAAAGCAAGAGATGCAGCTGACGAGCTTGGGGAGCTTGCTTCCCGTCTGGAGGAATCGAGCAAGGTGTATGAGGATATCGAGATATTCTCCCCATCCCCATGTCCAGTGGAGAAGAGAGCCCGCTATTACAGGTACCATATCCTTCTTCGCTCAGTAAGCGCCTCGCTTCTCCTTTCATTCGCGCATAAGCTTCTTGATGATTACAAGGTACCTTCCGGAGTATATCTCGAGATTGATATGGATCCTGTAAGCATCATGTAGGCATTGACTATCATGACGATAAGAAAGCATTATCTCCACATGGAGATTCTCGTTATAGATGGTCAGGGAGGAGGGCTCGGAAGAGCAGTTGTCTCCGCTCTGAAAAGCCATTTCCCCTCTTTTACTGTCAATGCCGCTGGTACTAACAGCCAGGCTACACGTGAAATGATCAAAGCTGGCGCTGATCACGCGGCATCGGGAGAGAATCCTGTCGTTGTGATGGCCCGTACCGCAGATATCATCATAGGACCTATAGGTATTGTCATTGCTGACAGCATGTATGGTGAAGTGACAGAGACTATGGCGATTGCTGTTGCAAGAGCGAAGGCAAGGAGAATCCTTATTCCTGTGAATCTCTGTGACAATATCGTGGTGGGTGTACCAGATACCTCGATTTCCAGTATGATAAACGGAGTCATAAAGGCAGTAGAAGCTGCTATTGAGGCCTGAAGGCTTGATAAACCTATTGCAACGATCTTGAAGATCCCCGGATTCAGAAGAGTCCTGGAGAAGTGATGCCTCGCGTAAAGGCTGAGAACATATCGTATGAATACAAAGGGAAGCGCGTGCTCTTTGATATCTCGTTTGATATCAAAGGGCCTGCTTTTGTCTCCGTACTCGGCGCGAACGGCTCTGGAAAGTCCACGCTGATGAGACTGATAGATGGCTTCATCATGCCGTCATCGGGAAATTTGTGGGTGAATGGGCTCTCTGTGAAAGAGCCTGAGGCAATCCCTGAGATAAGGCATCATATAGGCTTCATTTTCCAGGATCCTGATAGTCAGTTCGTCTCTCCGGTGCTTGAGGAGGATGTCGCATTCGGAGCGGAGAATCTCGGACTGGAGGATGCTGAGATTGAAAAGCGTGTGCACGATGCCCTGAAGGTGACAGGGCTTGAGGCTTTCAGGACACGCTCCCCATTCTCCCTTTCAGGGGGCGAGAAGGAAAGAGCCGCCATTTCAGGCGTCATCGCATATGGTCCTGACATCCTTATTCTCGATGAGCCTTTCTCGATGCTCGATGATGACGGCAGAAAGGAGATGCTCAAGCTTGTAAGGAGCATTGCCTCCGATAAGCTTGTTTTTTATGTCACGCATAGGGCGGAAGACACGCTTTTCTCTGATTCTGTGATGATTATCGATTCTTCTCGCATCGTTGCTATGGGCAGCGCACGTGATGTCCTTTATTCAGATGTGGCTGAGAAAGCCATAAGGCTTCCGCTTGCTGTACGTATGGCAAAGCGCTTGAGGCTGGAATCAAAGCCGGTTACGGAGGATGAACTTGAGGAGGCTCTATGCATCTGAAAGCCGTGAATCTTGCAAAAAGCGAATCCTCGTTTACCCTTGGTCCTCTATCATTGAGTTTCGAATGCGGGCTATCTGTAATAACAGGCAAAAGCGGAAGCGGCAAGACAACGCTTCTGACACTCCTTTCAGGGCTTGTCCATCCTGATTCAGGAGAAGTCCTTCTCGATGGGATTCCTGTAAATAAAAGCGATAAGACAATAAGCATGGTTTTCCAGCATCCCGAAAGACAGCTATTTGCCAATACTGTTTTTGAGGATGTCTCATACGCATTGAAGAGAAGCAGAATTGATGAGAAAACAGTCTCAGCGCGTTCTGCCGAAGTCCTTGAGATGATGGGTATCGGGCAAGAGCTATGGCGTGTGTCGCCTTTCTCACTCTCTGGTGGTGAGAAGCGGCGAGTCGCTATCGCGTCATGCATTGTCACAGAGCCGTCAGTGCTTCTTCTCGATGAGCCATACTCCGGACTTGATAGCTATTCATTGAGGAGAGTGGAAGAAGCGCTCAGATACATAAGCAGGAAAAGCATTGTCATTGTCGTAAGCCATGACGAGGGGATGATCCCGGATAATGCATTCGTCGCAGTCATCGATGGCGGTCATGTGCATTGCTCAGGCTCAAGGCTTGAATGCGGTATCTACAGGGATTATGAGAGATTTGCCATGCATCTGGGACTTGGCCTGCCTGCATCTGAGGATAGTTTAGAGGAAATGCTCAGGGGGAGAATAAAATGAACATGCTTGGTGCTTACATTCCCTCTGATAGCTTTGTTCATCGCCTCGATGGCACGATAAGACTGATTTCATTCATCGCGCTATTTGCGGCAATCGCAATCTCTGAAGGCGTTATTGGATATCTTCTCTCTCTTCTTTCCATCGTGATTATCTATCGCATGGGTAAGCTCAGTGTCATACGCACTCTGAAGATGCTCAAACGGTTCAACGCGTTCTTCATAACAGTCTTTCTTATGAATGCCTTTTTCCAGCCGTCATCTGAGCCCATATTCTCATTCTCATTCATCGTGTTCTCCTCTCGTGGCGTGCTTATGGGACTGGATATGGTACTTCGTGTGGCTTTTGCCGTGCTGCTGTCAGCGGCGCTCACGTCATCTTCCACGCCTGTCTCCATAACAGATGGACTGAGGACAATCCTGCATCCTCTTTCGTATCTCCGTATTCCAGTCGACGAAGCGGCTTCCGCGATATCGATAGCTATAACGCTTATCCCTCTCATATCTTCAGAGAGCAGGGAGATTATCCTTGCTTCAAGCGCGAGGGGTATCAGGGTGGAAACGGAGGGAAAGCTGAAGGCGAAAGCCCATTCGCTTGCACCTCTTGTCATTCCTCTATTCCTTGCCGCTTTCAGAAAAGCCGAGAATCTTGGCATGGCGATGGAAGCGAGGGGATACAGCTCCGGCATGAGAAAAAGCCGGAGGAAGAATTCTGTAAGGATAGGAAGAAGCGAGATACTCTTTCTTATTCTTTCCTTCTCGATATTCATATCATCATTAATCATCAAGGAGGTTCTCTGATGAATCCACTAAGGAAAACACTCTCCACCGCAGTCTGCATAGCACTATGCGTGATACTCCCAATGGTATTCCACGCAATCCCGAATGGTGGTGTGCTCTTCTCACCGATGCACCTTCCTGTGCTTCTGTGCGGTGTCATAACGTCATGGCCTTTCGGACTTCTCTGCGGAATAGCAGGCCCGCTTCTCTCATTCCTTTTCACAGGGATGCCTGGAGCTCCTATGCTTCCTCAGATGATGGTTGAACTCGGCTCATATGGCTTCATGTCAGGTCTTCTCATTGCGCTTGTGAAAACAGACAATAGAATCCTTGGTATCTACATAAGCCTTATCGGGGGAATGCTCTTTGGGCGTGTTACGGCAGGAATAGCACGCATGCTTATCTTCGCTCGTGGCTCCTATTCCCTCCCTATGTGGATTTCCAGCTATTTCGTGTCATGCTTTCCCGCAATCATAATGCAGCTTGTGCTTATACCGCTTATCTACATGGCTCTTCTGAAAGCGGGGTTCATCGATGACAACAGATGAGCTTCTTTCCCAACTTGCAGGAAAACGCGTCATCGCGATAGATGGCAGAAGCGGAGCGGGAAAGACCACGCTCAGCCAGATTTTATCTGAAAGACTGGGTGCGTCAGTCGTGCATATGGATGATTTCTTTCTTCCTCTCTCACTCCGAAGCGACAAGCGGCTCTCTGACGCTGGTGGCAATGTCCATTATGAGAGATTTATCGAGGAAGTGCTTCCTCATATAAATGATGGCAAATCATTCGCGTATAGACGCTTCGATTGCTCCGCTATGGACTATAGTCCTGAGCTTGTTCATGTAGACAGGAAAACTGTGATAGTCGAAGGAGCGTGCAGCATGCACCCGCTCTTCGGCAGGTATTATGATTTCTCCATCTTCTGCGACATCAGCCAGAATGAGCAGATTGAGCGTATAGAAAGGCGCTCTGGGAAGACGAAGGCCGAAATCTTCAGGAATAAGTGGATACCTCTTGAGGAAAAGTACATAAGCGCATTCTCGATCATGGACAAGGCTGACGCTGTCATCGGTTGCCATTTGTTCCTCCAGTAGTTAACATCAGGTTATGCTTGATATATATACAATCGGAGAAGA
The DNA here is from genome assembly GCA_944388955.1 of uncultured Spirochaetaceae bacterium. Lineage (GTDB taxonomy): Bacteria > Spirochaetota > Spirochaetia > Sphaerochaetales > Sphaerochaetaceae > Ornithospirochaeta. The sequence continues at coordinate 48,356 of CALXKJ010000007.1, forward strand.
TGTACTCAGGGAAGAGTGCAAGGATATAACGGAATTCGGAGATGAGATAAGAATGCTCTCCGATGCCATGCTCGACACACTCGATGAAGCTGATGGAGTCGGACTTGCCGGTCCACAGGTCGGTGTGTCTGAGAAGATATTCGTCGTGCATATCAGAGGCGAGAAGCCGCTTGTCTTCATAAATCCCATGATAACCGAGACCAGTATCGAGACTGGCGTCTATGAAGAAGGCTGTCTCTCCATTCCTGGGGTTTATCATGATGTGGTAAGACCTCTTGCCGTGACTGTGCAGGCACAGGATGTCACTGGTCGCCATTTCACGATAAAAGCCGATGGGCTTCTTGCTCGGGTGATCCAGCATGAGAATGACCATCTTCATGGCAAGCTCTACATTGACCATCTCGACGAGAGAGAGAAGGAAAAGCTTCTCAGAGTATACGAGAGGAAGAACAAGGCGAGAAGAAAGCAGAAGGTGCGCGTCTGATGAGAATCGTATATGCCGCAACAGGAGATATAGCTGTTCCGCTTCTGGAAGCCCTGCATGAGAAGGGGCTGGTGTCTCTTGTCATTACAGCTCCGGATGCGGCGGGTAAAAGGGGAAAGAAGCTCATTCCATCGCCTGTTAAAGTCAAGGCGCTTGAGCTCGGGCTTGATGTCTATCAGCCGGAGACGATACGTACTGAAGCGAGGGAGCATATCGCGTCATATAACGCCGACACGCTTCTCTCCTTCTGCTATGGCAAGATCTTCGGACCGAAATTCCTCTCCCTTTTCAGCAATACATTCAATGTCCATCCATCTCTTCTTCCTCTTTACCGTGGCTGCTCGCCGATCTACGCAGCGATAGCCAGCGGAGACAGGAAGACAGGCATAACGCTTCAGCGTATCGGTGCTGGTGTCGATGAAGGTGATGTGTTTGCTGTGCGGGAAATCACACTTGATGGCACAGAGACAGATGAGAGTCTTTCACGCATAGTCTCGTACGAGGCGCCATCGCTTGTACTTCCTGTTCTTCTTGATGATGAGAGGAAAAGCCATAAGCAGGAAGGTGAGCCTACATATTCATCTTTCGTGAAGAAGGAGGATGGTCGGATATCATTCGCATCTGCTGCAGCTGTTCATGCCCAGATAAGGGCTTGCTACCCTTGGCCTAAAGCGTATGCACTCCTTGATGGGGAGCCAATATATCTTACAGGTGTTTACGGGAGTCTTTTTGATATCATCCATGAAAAACCAGCGGAAAAAGCCGGTACTATCGTCTCTTTCACGAAAGGTAAGGGCCTGAAGATTTCTCTTGAGGATGGGTATATTTATATAACACGTCTTCTTCCACCGATGAAAAAGGAAATGGATGCCGCATCTTATATCAACGGACATAGTGATATAATCGGAAGAATACTGGAGTGAACCATGAGAAGATTCCTGCTTCTGCTATCCACGCTTATTCTTTCTGTCTCTTTGCTCTCTGCATCTGCTGACAGTCCGCGATTCGCTCTTGTACTCTCGGGAGGAGGCGCGAAAGGGCTTGCCCATATTCCGGTGCTGGAGGAGCTTGACAGACGCGGCATCGTCCCTGATATGGTGCTTGGAACAAGCATGGGTGCTATAGTGGGTGGATTCTATGCCTCCGGCTATTCAGGCGAGGAGCTTGAGAGAATTGTCCTAAATAACGATCTCATGGCATATTTCCTGCACCTCAATGCAGTAAGGGAATCCTCTGTAATATCCAGTCCATTCACAGGTTATGATACCAATCTGCTCACTGTTGAATTCGGATCTACCGGTTTCGGCTCTTCCTCTGGGCTTATAGATGACCAGTATATCAATGGCTTCATAAGACGCCATCTTTCCAAAGTCCTCAACGTAAAGGATTTCGATAATCTTCCTATTTCCTACAGAGCGATAGGCGCAGATATAACCAATAACAGGATGGTCATATTCTCATCAGGCTCTCTTTTTGACGCAATAAGAGCATCGATGTCACTTCCTGTCGTATTTGCACCTGTCCTTCTTGAGGATGGCAGCTATATTATGGATGGCGGGCTTGAGAATAACCTCCCATGCGATATAGCGCGCGATCTCGGCGCTGATATCGTGCTGGCTGTCGATGTCAATGACGCCACGCATATCTATGGCGACTTGCGCAATGATATGTCGACATTGTCGGGCACATTCAGTCAGTTCTCTGACTATCTCACAGAGCCGAATACCGCCGCGAATTACAGCGAGGCGGATTGGGTTATAATCCCCAACACACTTGGTTTCTCAGCTCTCTCTTTCGGCTCTGCTGAGGAGATAATCGCGGCAGGGCGTGAAGCTGTCGAGGCTAATATGTCTGTCTTCGATGAGCTTGAGGAAAGGCTTGGCGATAAGAGAATGAACAGCAAGACTTCTTATCGCGATATACCGGCTCCGCTTATCGAAAGCGTTACCGCCGATGACACGATCCCTCAATCAAGCCTTGGAAAACTGAAGGATTTCGAAGGTCAGACGATGAGCTACTATACTATCCTCAGCTTTGAGGAGGAGCTTGATGAAATCAGACGTCATGAGGGATTGCAAAGCGTGACTTATGAAATCGAGGGTGGCTCGATACATGTCACAGGAACCCGCTTCCCCTCACTCTCCGGAAGTGTTTCACTAGGCCTTACAGGCGGAATAGGACTCAGATGGAATGGCGAGAATTCCCTGATGTTCGTGTACACGCCCAAATTCACGCTCTCTGGCGATCTGTCGCTCACGGACAGGCTTGATCTGACATATGGCGTCAGAATCAACGAGGGCATTACAATCGATGGCGGTATTTCATATCCATTCCTTCGCGATGCCTTCCTATATGCGGTATTGGGAATCCAGTATGGCCAGCTTTCATATAAGTCAATTCCCGGAACAAGGGATTATATGTTCGGCAACGATCTGGGACTTTACTTCAAGGGCGGTATCGGATACCAGCCAGTCAATCCGCTCCGCTTCGATCTGATACTCGCAGTCGAGTATACATATCTTGCAAAAGCCATGGATGGCTCGGTGCTGAGGCTGAGGAATGCTGTCTATCCTTACGTGGGGTTATCTGCAGTCTATGATGATTATGATGAGTCTGACAGCGTGGCAGATGGCTTCGAGCTTACATTCCTCGGTGAGTTCGGTGGGGATTTCCCTGATGATACGATCTCGTATGATCTCGAGCTTGAATTCTATGGCTGCTATGGCCCAACCGATATCTTCAAGTTCTTCTTCGAAGGCGCTGTCGCTGTCATAAGAAGACCTGATGTGCTTTCCGATAACTATATTGTCACGAAGCTTGGCGAGACAGCTTCTGATTATGCGTATCTCATGGGAGGCATACGGCTTCCGCTTCCATTCTCAACATATGTTGACGCTGGAATCTTCTTTGAGGTTTACGGTGGCAGCTATGATGATATATCGAGGGGCAGGGATCTTATTCCATTTGCTTATTTTAATCGCGATACTCTCGATTTCGATGTGGGCGGTTATGTCGGGGCTGGCATCACTACTGCATTCGGACGGGTAGGAGCAGGGCTTTACATATCTGCGACTCCCCGCATCTCATTCATGATCGGGATAGTCTGATGTTCACGCGTTGGACGAATTATTCCGAGTATCTGAAGAGACGCCATGGCCACTCTGTGTACAGAATCGGGGTCGATGGCGGTTTTTCATGCCCTAACAGAAGAAGTGACAAGACGGGAGGCTGTGCATTCTGTGATGGTACCGGCTCTGTTGCTGTCTATCAGCGGAAGGCGGAGTCCGGCTATACACGGCTCTCAAGCTATGATGCGGAAGTCGCATCAGGCATACTCAAGCCCCAGCTGACGATACGTGAGGAGATAGAGAGAGGCCGTAGTTTCCTCAAGCGGCGCTATGGAGCGGAGGGATTCGCGCTCTGTTTCCAGTCATACACGAATACCTATGACACTGTTGATAACCTAAGGAGAAAATATGATGAGGCTCTATCTGTGATAGATTTCGAGGAATTCATCGTCTCGACACGCCCTGATACCGTTCCTGATGATGTTCTAAGCCTTCTCTCGTCATACAGGACAGAAAGACGTGATGTGTGGGTTGAATTCGGATTGCAGAGTGCTGATGACAGCACGCTGGAATATATCAATAGAGGGCATGACACGGCATGTTACCTTGATGCGGTCACGCGGGCACATGAGCATGGGCTTCTTGTTTCAACGCATATAATCCTGGGGCTTCCCGGAGAGGGTAGAGAATCATTTATCAGAAGCGCGGAGATGCTCAATAGAGCTGGAAGCGATGCTGTGAAAATCCATAATCTTCACATTACAGGCGGCACTGAGCTTGCAGATGAATATCTTGATGGTGTTATAACAGCGATGTCGGAAGAGCGTACGCTTGAAGCGGTAGAGCTCTTTCTCCGTCATCTTGCTCCAGAGATAATAGTTGAGAGGATGATTTCGGAAACACCATATCATCGTCTTATCGCGCCAAGGAAGTTTCCGGATAAATCAAAATTCCTTTCGCATCTCGATGCGAGAATGACACGCAATAACACAAGGCAGGGAGATTGTTATGAAAAACGCTGAGATTATCAGGGATGAGCTTATAAAAGCTTCGGTTATGCTTCCCCTTGATGCCATGGAGGCGATAGAGAGTGCTGAAGCTGCTTGGGGAAAGGCGGAGACCGTCATGAAGGCTATCAGGGAAAATCTCCGTATCGCTTCCTCTATGAACATGCCGATGTGCCAGGATACGGGTGCTTTCTGGTGCCTTGCTTCAATCGGGCGAGATGCGAAGCTTTCCATCGGGGATGTTGAGCGTGTTGTGAATGAAGGCGCCCATATGGCCGCTGAGGATGGCTATTTCAGGAAGAGCATCGTCTCGGATCCTGTTTTCGAGAGGACGAATACAGAAACAAATCTTCCTGTGTTTATTTCATATGAGGCAGTGGACGGCTCGGATCTCACCCTCCGTTTTCTTCTCAAGGGATTCGGCTCTGAAAACTGCTCCAGTGTGAGGATGCTCAATCCGACAGCCGGTGAGGATGGCGTAGTGGAAGCTGTTATCGATATGCTTAAGAAAGCTGGCGGCAAGCCATGTCCTCCGGTATTTCTCGGCATAGGGATAGGCGGAACTCTGGATAGAGCCGCGCTGAACGCCAAGAAATCATTTTTCGTCAGCACAGAGGACAAACGGTATGAAAAGCTATCAGAGCGCATTAAGGCCGAAGCTGATAACCTTATGATAGGTCCTGGGGGATTAGGTGGCAGGCCTACAGCGCTTGGCGTGTATATACTTGAGGAGCCTACGCATATCGCAGGGCTTCCTGTGGCACTCAGCGTGAGCTGCTGGGCGGAGCGCAAGGCTGAAATCGTATTCAAGGGAGGTGTCATATGCTGAGACATCTTACCATTCCGTATACGGCGTCCGAGCTGATGAAGATAAACGCAGGCGATGATGTTCTTCTTTCAGGTACTCTCTATGTCGGACGGGATCAGGTGCATAAAAGACTTGCAGCTGCCATTGAGAGTAAAGAAGCCCTTCCTTTTAATTTTGAAGGCAATGCCATTTATTACATGGGACCATCTCCAGCGAAGCCTGGTTCTGCTATAGGAGCGGCGGGACCAACGACAAGCGCGCGTATGGATCCGTTTTCTCCTCTTCTCATAAGATCAGGGCTTAAAGTCATGGTCGGAAAGGGACCGAGAAGCGAAAGCGTCAGAGAAGCCATAAAGGAATGCGGAGGCTTGTATCTGCAGGCATTCGGAGGCTGCGGGGCTCTTTACTCATCCTGCATAAGTAAAAGCGAGCTTGTCGCTTATCCTGAACTCGGTCCTGAAGCGCTTATAAAGCTTACTATCGAGGATTTCCCTGTCATAGCTGTGATAGACAGCTTTGGTGTGGTTTACGCTTGAGAATCATGTCTCTGGTATGTAGAATCATAACAGGTGAGGGAGTTAGGAGGAGTTTTGCTTAGAAGATTTCTTTTGATAGTCCTTGCTGTTGTTATGCTCTGCTCCTGCCGGAGAGCAGAAGCTGGCGGAAAAAGCGATGCGGTATCAGCACTGGAAAAGCCAGAGACAATCGATGATTCATTCAGTTATGCGGTAGGTTATCTTCTCGCCTCATCTCTCAGTGCTTATGGTGAGAATCTTGATTATGGCTATACAGCGAAAGGCGTGATAGACGCAGCCAGTGGCAGTGGATACTTCACTTATGAGGAAATACAGGGCATCCTCTCCGATTTCCAGCGCACGAGAATGGCGGAGGCACAGGATGCATTCGAAGCCGAGCGTGCTGCAAACAGGGAGAAAAGCGAGGAATTCCTTGCGGCGAATAAGCAGAGGAACAGCGTTATCACCACATCATCAGGGCTTCAGTATGAAATGCTGGAAGAAGGAGAAGGAAAAGACGCGGAGCCGGATTCCGTGGTTGCTGTGAATTACACGCTGACGCTTTATGATGGCACATTGGCTTTCTCGACTTATGATGACCCGGAGCCTGTGATAATAGATCTCTCCGATGCTGTTCCTGGTTTCAGCGAAGGCGTCGGATTGATGAAGGAAGGCGGGAGGATAAGGCTATGGGTGCCACCAAGGCTAGGCTATGGCTCGAACGCCCCATCTCCAATAGGGCCTGATATGCTTCTTATCTTCGATATAGACTTAATCGAGGTTATTGATGAGTGATAGCAGAGCGCTGTATGACGAGACTGAGTAGTCGGCATTCTCTGACGTCTTCCCGTCGAATGAGATGAAAACTGAATCTATCCCGCTCAGCACAGCACCTTTTATATCGCTTGATTCGCTATCTCCGATGACGATGCATTCATCTTTCTCCGCTTTCAGAGCAGATAGCACATAGCTGAAGAACCGCGGATCGGGTTTCGCGTAACCTATTTCCTGGCTTATGAAGATATTCTCGAAGTATTTCTCGCTGTCTGTTCCCTGAAACCTCTTTTTCTGAACCCTGCCTATTCCATTCGTTATGATCTCGAGATGATAAAAGGAATCGATTGATTCCAGAAATTCCCTTGCTCCGTCTATCAGGATGCCGTTATCACCAAGAAGAGCCGCGTAAGTATCTGCAGCTTCCTGGCTGTCTATATCGCGCTCGATGCTGCTGAAGAAAAGGCGGAATCGGAGAACTTCAAGCTCTTCAAGCGTTATTTTCCCATCTTCATACATATCCCAGCATTTCCGATTCCCTTCGTGGTATACAGGAAGGAGTGTCTCTGGAATGCCATACTTTTCCAGAAGCGCCTTAAGTGCGATTGATTCTGTTTTCTTGAAATCATATAACGTGCCGTCTGCATCGAAGAGGAGATATTTCTTCATATGGGCATCATAGACGAATGATGAAGCTTCAACAATTCCTCATTCCATGGGATAATACAAGCGGAGGCAATATGCGTAAGTTCTTACCTTTCCTTGTATCAGGTGTTCTGATGCTTCTTATCGGGCTTTATATGATTATCAGGCCAGAGACATTCCTGACGGTTGTCATTGCGCTCTTCGGCATATATGAAGCAATAGATGGTCTTAGATCGTTTATCGCGATAAGACGAGTCAATGATGTCTTCGGCTCTGTCTTGAGGACAGTGTCATACAGCAAGTCTGTCATAAGCATGGTGGTTGGACTGATAGTGATCATTATAGCTATCCTCGCTCCGAACCTCATTCCGACAGTCATAATCTATGTCATCGCAGCTTCATTCCTTCTTGCGGGAGTCGTGAACCTTATCGATCTTTTTGCTTTCTCAAAAAATGGACTTCCTTTTGGTCCATTAGGGCTTGAGACTGTACTCTCTCTTGTATTCGCTCTTATCCTCTTCCTATTCCCTAATGTGCTCACAGGTATAGTGCTTACAGTCTTTGCCGCTGTCATATTCGCTGGAGGCGCTGTCATGATTTATGGTGCGATAAGCGCGATGATTCATGCAGGAAGAGGAAATGACAATTCGAAGGAAATAGATGGTAATTCTTTTCAGGATGTTGACTAAAACTATATGAAAAGTACTAATATTCTATATCCACTGTAGAAGTTTTTTCCTGTGAAGGGGTAGAGATGACAATTGATTTTGCCAAAGGCGGTGGACTTGTTCCCGCCGTTGTTCAGGACGCTGTAACCAGAAAGGTATTGATGCTTGGCTATATGAATGAGGAAGCCTATAGACTGACTCTCGATAGAGGGCTTGTCACTTTCTATTCCCGTTCGCGTGGCCGTATCTGGACAAAAGGCGAAACGAGCGGCAATTATCTTCAGCTTAGGGAGATTCTGGCAGATTGCGATGGTGACACTCTTCTTGTGAAGGCGATTCCGTCAGGGCCTGTATGCCACACAGGCGCTGACACATGCTTTGGAGAGGACAACGAGCCTAATGAGATGTCGACAGCTGAATTCCTTCTCTACCTCGAATCTGTCATCCGTGATAGACGCACGAATCCTATCGAAGGCTCCTATACCAATCATCTGTTCTCTCGTGGACTTAATAAAATCGCGCAGAAAGTCGGAGAGGAAGCTGTGGAGCTTGTCATAGAGGCTAAGGATGATGATAAATCCCTCTTCCTTGGAGAAGCGGCAGATCTCATGTATCACTTCCTTGTGCTTCTCGCGCAGAAGGATTCAAGCCTCTCTGAAGTCGTTGAAGTCCTGAAAGATAGACATTCGCGCTGAGATGCTTTCAGATTTCATAAGGGATGCGGAGGACGCGGAAAACCTCAGTGAGGAGAACCTCTCGTATATCGGTGAGAACCTTGCGGGGATAGTGATAAGAAAATCATCATTCCATTCGGTGTCATTCACATCGGCATCTTTTTACGACTCAGCTATTTCAGGCTCCATCTTTGATTCCTGTGATTTCTCCAATGCGGACTTTTCATCGTGTACTATCAAAAATGTTACATTCCGAGCATGCCGTCTCACAGGAGCTCTGTTCTCGTCTTCGAAGCTCATAAACACAGTATTCGAGAGTGCCGCAGCTCAGTATCTTTCTTTTGAGGATTCCATTCTTCAGAATCTTCTTATAGCTGATAGTGATTTCACATCATCTTCTTTCTCACGCGTAAAGCACAGCAAGCTCAGGATAGAGTCGTCAAAGCTTGTATCTGCGTCATTCATTGGCACACAGCTTTCCGGTATATCTCTTCCTTCCTCGGATATATCTGGGATGAAACTCTCTCCTGACATGAAGGAATTGAAAGGCGCTGTTCTTGATGTCTCCCAGTGTCTTGATATAGCAAGGATTCTTGGAGTCGAGATTTCCTGAAATCTTACCAAACCAGCCACATAATGCGTATAGATTGATATGAGGAAATATCATATCGGGAACGGGTATTTAGAGGCTGGAAGAAGGCGTGTAAGCCAGAAAGGAAGACTGATTGCCAGCCCTGGTGGCTTCTATAGGAATGCACAGTCTTTTGATGAAGACATGGTAAGTTGCTCATGCGATGTAGAGGAATTTGATGAAAAATCCGAATCAAATCCAACTTGTAAAAGAAAAACGAAGTCGCGTTGCATTTCTTTCAGTAATATAAAGATAATTGCTGAAGCAGGTTTTCCTGAATTGGGATCCTGTATGGATTTCTCGACGAAAATGATGTATATTGCTGATTGGATAAAGACCCTCGCACGCCTCCTGACAATGCGTACCATGCGGGGGCCGAATTTTTATAAGATATGCCGCCAGAAAACTTGTCCTGAAGGTTATTGACGTTCTCTGATAACGAAGAATGGAAGTCGTATGTCATCCCTGAAATGAAGCGTTTGTTTTATGAGTATGAGAATACAATAGATCTCAAGGATCTTGGTTTTCCAGCTGACTGGGAAAAAGCTCTGAAGCGGGGTATTTAACGTATTGTACATTATAATTCTTACCAAACCAGCCACATAATGCGTATAGATTGATATGAGGAAATATCATATCGGGAACGAGTACGCGGTATTCAGGGAAACGCGGCTGGAAGACAGGCCACGTGAAAGGATTGAGCGGCTTGGCTCAGAAGCTCTTACAGATAAGGAGCTCCTGATGCTGCTCATAGGCTCTGGTAATCAGGGGAGGGCTGTCGATGAGATAGCTTCCGATCTTCTTGAGTATCTTGATAAGAATCCAGCTCTGACGATGCAATCCATATTGCAGATTCCTGGGATAGGGAAAGCCAAGGCATCAGCCATTGATGCAGCTTTGGAGCTTGGAAGAAGGCGAGTAAGCCAGAAAGGGAGACTGATTGTCAGTCCCAGGGATATCTACAGGGAAGTGCAGCATTATGCCTCAAGGACGCAAGAGCATCTTGTTGTGGTGCTTCTGAATGGTGCACATGAGGTTATAAGCACATTTGTAGCGACTATAGGCCTCCTCAACAGGACGATAGTCCATCCACGGGAAGTGTTTTCCGATGCGATAAGCCGCCGGGCTGCTGCGATAGCCATTGCGCATAACCATCCATCGGGCAATATAGAGCCTTCGGATGATGACAAAGATGTGACATCAAGGATTGTAAAAGCAGGTGAAATCCTCGGAATCAAAGTGCTTGATCATCTGGTATTCACAGATGAGCAGTATTTCTCATTCCTTGAGCATGGGCTGATGTGAATATATATCTTGAAATATATATTTATCTGATATATTTATATGAGAGAGGTATGAATATCCTCACAATGGATGGAAGGTTCGAGTGGGACAGTCGGAAGAACAAAGAGAATATGAGAAAGCATAATATCAGATTTGCAGAGATTCTAAGTGTATTTGATGATCCATTCCCAAAATGAAGACAGATATATTGCCATCGGTGCAGTGCAGGGTTGTCTTCTTGTGTTTGTTTGCTTTTCGGAGCGGAACGGCAGAATTCGGCTGATCAGCGCAAGACGTTGCAATCCTAAAGAGAAGGAGGTTTATTCCAAGAATGTCCAAAGGTTTATCTGATAAAAGAATCAGTGAGATAGAAGCAACACCTATTGTCTATGATGAGGATTCACCCAAACTTTCAGATGAAGAGCTTTCCAGATTCCGCCCTGCCATGGAAATCCATCCAGAATGGTTCATGGTAACCCCAAAGAAGAAGCGGATATCCATTCTCATCGATGTTGACATTATCGAAACGCTTAAGTCAGAGGGCAGAGGGTATCAGACTAGAATCAACACAATTCTCAGAGAAGCTGTATTCGGTGAGAAACACTGAGCGTTGTGATTAGGTCCCTGGTATTTTCTCTGACATTGGATATCATTAGCAGTAATTTCAAAGCAATATTTATGTGCATTGCATTTGCGAAATCAGTAAATAATGCTATATCTTAATCAGGCGAGTATGGTATGCCGACACAGAAAAGCAATCTTACGATTCGTATAGAGCCAGAACTAAAGAAGGAGGCCTCAGCTCTCTTCAGATCTTTAGGCTTAGATTTGAGCACAGCAACCGGCATTTTCTATCGTCAGGCCCTCAGATGCCATGGCCTTCCATTTGAAGTCAAGCTGGATGCACCCAATGAGATTGCATACAAAGCAATGGATGATGCAGAAAATGATAGAGATATGCATGGCCCTTATAACAGTGTAAAGGAGCTCATGGAGGCTCTCAATACTTAAGCCTGAATTCACTGGCCAGTTCAAGAAAGATTATAAACTTGCAGTGAAAAGAGGCTGCAGACCAGAGAAGCTGGAAGATGCAATCACTCTTTCATGCGAAGAGAAACCTCTTCCGGAGAAATTCGGGGATCACCAATTGCAGAATTCACGGAATTACAAAGGCATGAGGGAATGTCATATAGAGCCGGACTGGCTTCTGATATACAGGATTGAAGCAGAAAGGCTTATTCTTGAACTTATCAGGACAGGAACACATAGCGATTTGTCTGACCAAAGCAGCAAATATGGCATACATCAGATAATTCTAGTTCAATGAAGACGAACAGATTTTCCTGTAAATGAAAGCATGGATAATTACCATAAGCCAAATTTGATGATTGCATCATCACGTATATCCAAACACATCTGGTAGCAAGGACATTCAGTTGCAAAGCAGATATGCTTCCGCACTGACAGGAAAACAGAAACAGCGGAATAAAAATAGCTTCCATTCTCAAGATGCTGTATCGGTGACGGAAAAGAATGTTTGAGATAATATCACCATGTATGAAAACAGCTGTTATCGATGTGGGCGGCGGCATGAGAGCTGTCTATGGAGCGGGAATATATGACTATCTGATGGATAATGATCTTTATCCATTCTCACTTGGGCTCGGTGTGTCAGCGGGCGCTGCTGATATAGCGACTTATTTCGCAAAGCAGAGAGGCCGTGTGCTTAGATATTACACAATCTATCCGAAGCGGAAGGAGTATATGGGACTCTATCCGCTTCTTAAGCATGGCACATTCATGAATCTCAAATATATCTATGAGGATCTTTCTCTTCCTGGATGCGAGGATCCTTTCGATAGCGATGCCTTCCTCAAGTCGCCGTCTGACATGTATTTTGTTACTACAAACGCAGCTACAGGAAAGCCTGAGTATTTTCCCAAGTCCTCTATAAAAACAGGAGACCTCACAATACTGGAGGCGACTGCAGCTCTTCCTGTCGCATGCAAACCGATAAGAATCGGGGATAACGAGTATTTCGATGGCGGTATATCGGATCCGATACCATACAGAAAGGCGTTTGAGCTTGGTGCGGATAAAGTCGTTGTCATACTGACAAAGCCAAAGGAGATGCGGCGTGACCCCGATAAAGACAGATGGGTTGTCAGGGCACTGTCGCGCAAGCATCCGGAAACTGGGAAGGCGATGGCACTCCGTGCTGAGGTATACAACCGCGAGATGGATGGCATGGATGAATATGAGAAATCTGGAAGGCTTCTTGTTATAGCTCCAGATGACACATGTGGCGTGACCACACTCCGTCATACAGATGAGAGCATCATGAAGCTTTATAGCAAAGGCTATAAGGATGCTGAGAGGATAATGCCGTTTCTTGAGGAGTAATGATGGGGCGCTACAGGATAGGTGAAATCGCGAAGCTTTCAGGCTTATCGCTAAGGACAATAAGGTACTATGAGGAAGAAGGCCTTATAAAGGCATCTCGCACTGATGGCGGCCAGAGATGGTACCGCGATGAGGATCTTGTATACCTGAGGCGGATTATCGAGCTCAAGGGGCTTGGTTTCTCGCTTTCTGAAATCAGAAGAATATTCCAGATGAAAGACGAGGATGCAAGCGGGAACAAACGGCGTGAGGCTCTTCTTGCTGAATACAGGAAAAAACTCGATGAGGACAGGGCGAGAATAAGAAAGCTGCAAGCTCATATTGATGAGCTTGAATGGCATGTCCATCAGCTGGAGAAAGCAGAAGGTGGATTCACGGAGTGTCCTGGTGCGCTCTGCGCCTCATGCCAGTACAGCTCAAGATGCATCTTCTTCAGGAAAGGCTGAGAAGAAGATTTGCTATATCATAGCTGAGAGAAGCGATTGCTTCCCCTGATTTCTGAGGAAACGTTTTTCCGAAATACATGCATTCATAATTGAGATAACCTTTATAGCTCTCATTGAAAGCTTCCATTGCGGATTCCCAGTCTATTGTGCCGAAGAATGGCAGAAGATGCTCATCTTTATGCCCGTTATTGTCGGCAATGTGCGTAGCTATGAGATAATCCCCGGCCCTGTGTATGAAATCAGGGATGGAGTGTCCGCACATATGCGCATGGCCTGTATCGAGGCAGATTCCGGCTCTCCCGGAGAGTGCATCCACAATCTGCAGAAGCTCATCCACGCTGTTTATCTCATCTTTTGTTTCCATGTTCTCGATAGCGATTGTGATATTCCCTTCGTGTTTGCCGAGAATGGATGAGAAGTAATCGATATTCTCCTTGATACTTCCTTTTATCGGATGGATGACAGCAACTGGAATTCCAAGTGATTCTGAGAAAGAGAGCGCCTTGAGAATGGCTTCATCTGACTTCGCCTTTCCATCCTCGTCCAGTGCCGTGTAATTCTGAGGATAGGGAACATGGGATTGTATGAATGAGACATTGCATGTCCGGCCTATCTCTCTGATTCTTTCAATATATGAGAATGCATTATCAGTATTAAGCTCCGACTTCGGATTCATCATTTCGCAGAAATTCAAATCAGCATATCTGAATCCTGCCTTGCTGAGCATAGGGATGATCTCATCCATCGTCCTATGCCCATCGGAAGAAAACGCCAGGAGATTAGTGTTAGTCGATATTCTGAGCTCTGTATTCATCGATTGCCCTCTGGATAAGCGTGGCCATATCATGAACAGCCTCGTCGATATCCTTCCCGTCCTCAGTGACAGCTCTTATCTCGCTCTGGAATGAATAATATATCTGATAAGCCGAAGGAAGCCATATGCTCGTCACAGCCGGGTTCGATTGAAGCATCTGCTCAGTTGCGACCTTGAATGCTGGGTTCTCATCGAGGAATGCCAGATATTCAGGATTATCATAAAGCGCGGTGTTGATAGCGAGGTACCCCGTATCCTCCGCCCATTTCATCTGCACATCCTGTGATACAAAGTATTCAATGACAGTCTTCACGGCATCTGATGAGTCAAAGAGAAAGAAGGCCCCACCTCCGATGTTAACGCCGCCTGTTGCCTCTTCGTCTGTCATTGGCACGAATGCCGTGCCGACTTCAAACCTTCCGCCTACTGTATTGATGACAGCTGTAAGGCTGGAGGAAGAGGCGAGCATTGTTGCAGTTCTTCCCGCCGCGAATTCCGTGCTTATACCTGATGTGATGTTGTTCACGAAGCCTGTATCATAGAGGGCTTTCCAATGCCCGAGGAAATTTCTGAACGTGCCATCCTCCTCAAAGAGTACCTTTGAAGGTGTCCCCATGTGTCCATTCTTCTCATCGACGATATACGACAATCCTTTCTGCGCTCCGATGAATGCACCAAGCTCATATGTGGCTGGAACACCAGCAAAGGCGTAGCGTGTCACCTTTCCTGTGCTGTCTTTCTCTCCGAGAAGCGGTGCGATAGCAGCAAAATCATCAAGAGTCTCTGGTGGATTGAGTGAAAGCGAATCAAAAAGCGTTTTGTTGTAATAGAAGAGCAGCGATGACGCATTGAAGGGGACACCAAGAAGTCCTTTATCTGACATGAGGGCTTCTATCGCGGCAGGATGTATTTCCGATATCTCTATATCTGCGCTTTCTGGAAGGATGAGATAATCCGCATTGCGCATATCCAGGCATGCTGTTGCATCAAGCTGCGCGATATCCGGAAGTGATGATATGTCAGCGGAAGCCGCGGCTTTCACTTTCGTAAGCACATCATTCGCAAGCCCCTGATAGATAGCTTCAATGACGATGCCTTTCTCTTCTCCGATTGTGCTGTTGAAGTCATCGACAATCTCATCAAATGCTGTCCCTGAAGGTCCTGAATTCGAATGCCAGATTTCGACAACTGTCTTGCCGCTTTCCTTGCTTCCCCTCGCAAAGAGCATCATTCCCGCCATAAGCAGCAATGATAACGCAATCATCTTTTTCATACGCTTTCACCTTCCTTTATATCCATTGAGTCCATTATTTTCTTTCTCAGAATCTGCAGCATGATAATAAACGGTGCTGTGATCATGACAATCGAAGCGAATTCAGCACCGGCGTCACCTGTCTCTGAAAAACCGAGCATCGTTATTCCTACCTGCACAGTCCTCATTCTTGGTCTGTTTGTCACCAATAACGGCCAGAGATAGCTGCCGAAAGATGTTATGAATGTCTGTATGAATACTGTAGCTGACACCGCTGCTGTCAGATGGATGAGAATCCCGGTTATGTATCTGATATCCCCAGCCCCATCGAGGCGTGCCGCATCGTATACGTCCCTGTCATATGATGAGAAAGCCCCAATCATGAATAGCAGTGATGATGCTGAGAATACTGATGGCAGTATTATTCCCCAGTAGGTGTCAATCAATCCCGCTCTAGCGATAGTCGAATAATTCTGGAAGAGTATCGCGTCGTAGGGGATGAACAGCGTTGACAGAAGCATGATGAGAATGACTTTCTTTCCTTTGAATGAAAGATGGGTGAATGCGAACGCAGCCATTGTCGTCACGATAAGGCGGAAAAACGCCGCCATCAGTGATGTGATAATTGAATTGAGAGCATAGCGCGGGAAGTACCTGTTGGCGGAGGCAGTCACGTAATTCTCGAAAGTGAATGCAGATGGGAAAAAATGAGCATAGCTATCTGTGAAATCCACATTCTGGAAGAATGAAAGCGAGATGGTATACGCCATCGGAAAAAGGATTATCATCCCGATAATACCAAGAAGCAGGATCCTCAGCGCTTTAAGCATCCTTCCTCCTCAGCACCGCGATGATGCCCATTATTATTGCGGAAGTAATGACCATCATGGAGCTTATTGCGCTTTCATACGCTCTGTTGCCGCTCTTGAATGCCTCAAGATAGTAGAAATACATGATAGTCTCTGTCGATCTGAAAGGACCGCCTTCCGTGAGAATCATCACTGGTGCGGATATCAGGATGGCATCTTTTAATGCCATGAAGACTGTTATTGAGAGCATTGTGGCAATCATCGGTGTTTCAATCGCGAAAAGCTTACGCACCTCACCAGCACCATCTATCTCGGCGGCCTCAATCACACTCCTGTCTATAGAGCGGAATGCCGCAGTAAGAAGAATGTAATCGATAGCGAAATCGAGGAAGAGGCCAAGAATGACAAGCACAGCCATGGCGCTTCCAGGTCTGTCGAGCCAGAGAAGGGAAGTATGGAGTATCCTGTTGATGATGCTCACTTCTCCCCGGAATATCTCCTTGAATACAAGCGCGAATGCCGATAGCGAGAAGGCAAGCGGGGTTATGAAAATAGCTTCCATAATCCATGTGCATTTCCTTCTCCTTCTGGTAAGCGCTGCGGCAAGGAATGTCATTACCGTGTTCAGCGGAAGAAAATACAGCGTGAAGCGTAGTGTATTGCCTATGCTTGAGATGAATGCCTTGTCTTCAAATAACGTTTTGTAATTATCGAGACCTGCGAAACCGATAGCTTTCCCCGATTGTGATATCGTCAGGAATGAGCTGACGAATGTTTTGAGGAAAGGAATGACAGAAAAGCATAGTGCCAGCGCTATAGCTGGCATAATGAAAAGATATGCTTTTGCTGTCTCTCTTTGTTTCACGTTAGATAATCTACGTATATAGAGAGCAAAAATCAATAGGAAATATATGTTAATTATATATTATACAATAAAATATATAACGTATAAAAACCTAACGTAATATTTATGATTGTTAGCTTTTGTTTTGTATCTTCATAAAACATCAGAACATGTCACGCATTTCCACTCAGCAATCTCTCTTGTCTCTGATGATATCGAGAGTCCTATCTTGTGAATGGTTATCCCTTGCTTCTTGAGATACGCATAGCGTCCTGCATAGTCCTTCTCCTCAATCTGCTTCAGTGCATCATCCGCGCTCCCGTCCACCTTCAATTCGAATATCCACAAGTGCTTTCCCGCCGCCACGACAGTGTCTATCCTTCCCCTATATGTCCGCTTCTCGAAGTCATTGGGCACTAAGTGTTACCCTATATGGGCGCATATCATCGCTGTTGCAGTTACTCTGTCTTGATGCAGTTGCCCTGTCAACGTTGCACTTCACTTGTCACTTCACCAAAGACTATAGAGTTTTTCATAACTCTGTAAATCAGGATGAATATACACCCGGAATCGGATGAATATGCATTTTAGATGGAAATATCTTCTGAAACGGACTTTTTCCATGTTTTCTATAATTCAGTCCGGTTCAGACCATGTTTTCGGATTTGTTTTGCTTAAAGATGTAGAGTAACTCCTATCTCTAAAAAGTATTGCTTCTGGATTCGGATGATTTGAAAACATAGCAGGGCTGATGATTATGAAAGTCATTTCATATGACGTTTTTCGCCATCTGAACAATATGATGGATTATTGTCACCAACTACAGTAAACTGATAGAAGATTCCAAAAGGAGGAATGAGAGAATGAAACCAACACTTCTTGTTATGGCTGCTGGACTCGGTTCACGCTATGGTGGAGTCAAGCAGATTGATGCTGTAGGAATGCATGGAGAGACTCTTCTCGATTTCGGTGTTTATGATGCATTCCATGCAGATTATGGCAAGGTAGTATTCATAATCAGAAAGGATATCGAAGCGGATTTCCGTGAGCGTCTTTTTGACAGAATCGCACGCAATATGGATGCGGAGTATGTCTTCCAGGAGAGGACTGGATTGCTGACTGCTGAGGAAGCTGCGCTTTCTGCCGAGAGGAAGAAGCCATGGGGAACTATCCAGGCGATTCTCAGTGCAAAAGATGCAGTAAAGACTCCGTTTACAGTCATCAACGCTGATGATTATTACGGACGCTCTGCGTATAAGATTCTCGGAGATTATCTTTCCACGCTTAATAATGATGACACAACGCACGCTATGGTAGGCTTCACGCTCAAGAATACGATGAGCCCTTCTGGCTCTGTCACAAGAGCTATCTGCGTTATAAAGAATGGTACGCTTGTTTCCATGGAAGAGAACTCCAAGATTGAGTATACGGCAGATGGCGGTGTTGTTTCGCATATGCCAACAGGAGATGTGATCCTCACTGGCGATGAGCCTGTTTCGATGAACTTCTTCGGTTTCACTCCGAAGGTTTTCGACAGCTTCATGACATACTGGGAGAACTTCAAGAAAGAGAACATCAGGGAGCCTAAGGTTGAGTGTCTTCTTCCGAATGGTGTTTCCGAGATGGTCACTTCAGGCGAAGGCTCCGTGAAGGTATTCACAACGCCTGATAAGTGGTTCGGCATGACATATCCTGAAGACAAGGCGAATGTCATGGCGGAGCTCAGGAAGAAGATTGAGACTGGATATTACCCTGAGAAGCTCTGGGAGAAATAATCAGTGCTGCGTGACGTCGCTTGAGGATGCAATCTTCTCTATAGGTGTGTAGCCTTCGCCAAGTACATGAAAGGCTTCGTGTATGATGAGGAAGGCTTTTGGATCTGACTGATGCACGGCACGCGTGAGCTTTGAAATATCCTGATTGGGAATCACGGTCATAATCATTGGCCGTGATTCTTTCGTATAAAACCCTTTTGCATCGAGTATAGTCGCTCCACGTTCCAGCGTGTTGATGATATATTCTCCGATTTCATCAGTCTTCTCCGAGATGATGAACACAGTCTTCGCGTAATTCGTGCCCATCGATAGCACGATTTTGTTCACGACCACTGTCGTGATATATGCAACGACGATTGCATACAATGCGTTTTCGATTGAGAAGAATATGGCGGAAACTGCGATGATGACACCATCGACGATAAATAGGGCAGTGCCAAGCGAGAGGGAAGTGTATCTCGCGATAATCTGGGCGATGATATCCGTGCCGCCTGTATTCGAGCCTGATTTCATCACAAGCCCCATTCCAAGCCCTGTGATAACGCCGCCATATAGCGCGGATAGCCATATTGAGATGTCTTTCGAATAATCGAGAAGTCCGGCATCGCCGAATACCGATGCCCATATTGATGTGAATACAGATAGCAATACAGAGCCAAGGAGTGTTTTCACTCCATATTGCTTTCCGAAAAGCTTCGCGCCGATCAGGAATATGGGGATTGTGAGAACAAGTATCGTGAGTCCAAGATCAAGGCCTAGCGTGTGGAAGAGTATCGTCGCGATACCAGACACTCCGCCAGGCGCAAGCATCGCTGGATTTAGAAAGAGCACAATGCCGAGCGCAGTGATTGCGGAGCCTATGATGATGTAGCTGTAGTCGATGATGTCTCTTTTCACCCTAATTTCTCCGGGACTGTGTATTTCTCACTCTGAAGTCTATCGAGAAGGATGGATGGGTTTTCCTCTGTAATAAGAAGATTCCTCACTTCCTTTCTGATGAATCCCTTTTCAAAACCTTCATCGAGCATTCTTATGAAAGGATTCCAGTAGCCGAGTGTATTCAGAAGAGCGATGTTCTTGTCGTGGTAGCCGAGCTGTCGCCATGTGTATATCTCGCTTATCTCCTCGATTGTCCCGATACCGCCTGGCATGGCGATGAAGGCATCCGCTTCCTCATACATCCGTTTTTTCCTTTCGTGCATGTCAGGAACGATAATCATCTCGTCCTCAACAGCCTTGAGCCTGACAGATGGTTTATTCATCGATTCTGGCAGTACGCCTATAACATGTCCGCCGTTTTCATGGACAGTCTCGGCAATTACACCCATAAGCCCTTTAGCTCCACCGCCATATACAAGCGAGATGGATCGTTTCACCATCTCGAGCCCAAGTCTTATGGCATTCTCCCTGTATTCATCCTCTTTTCCGAATGACGAGCCGCAGAAAACAGCGATACGTTTTATTTTACTCATGTTGATGATTATATCATTTTCCGTACTTTCTTTTTCTTGCCGAGATTCCGGATGCTATTTAGAATCTTTTTGTAGGAGATGTTATGAAAATCTTACGGAAACTGCTTGTTTTTTGTGTCATATTGACATCTGTAGCCTCGCTTTTCGCAGGTACGATGACCGCCCAGTGGTCATGGATCCTCGATGATCCTGAGGTGACAGCTTATAGGTATCAGCTGGATGGGGAGGAGAGCGACGGCTGGACAGTATTGGATGGTGACACAGATTCTGTGACTATCGAAGGTCTCGATGCGGAGAAGGAATACACACTTTACCTCCAGCGCTCATATGATGGCGTGAACTGGTCGCCATCTGCGGCGTGTACAGTGAAAGCTTCCTGATTGTGTGATTTTTATTGCTTCATGGCACACAATGGATTTAAAATCATGACTAATAAAGCAAAGTTTAAGGAGATGCTGATGAAAAGATTTAGAAAAGCTGCTGCGGTTGCTGTATTGCTCATTATCATGCTTCCGCTCGCTGCAGCCCCGATGAGCGTAGAATGGTCGTGGCTACTGGATGATCCGGATATTTCAGCATTCAGATATCAGATAGATTCAGAAAGCGATGATGGCTGGACAGTGCTTCCTGCCGATACGGATTCCATTACTATTGATGGACTCGATTCTTCTGTGGAATATGCTTTCTACCTTCAGCGCTCATATGATGGTGAGAACTGGTCTGAATCAGCTGTAAGCTACGCAAAGGCGACAGAGACAGCCCCGATTGAGCCTGTTGTCGAAGAAGAGCCAGCTCCTGTGGAGGAGACAGTTGTCGCTGAGGAGCCTGCTCCTGCTGAGGAAGAGGTTGCTGCTGTAGAGGAAACAGCTGTTGTTGAAGAGACTGCCACTGTTGAGGAGCCAGCACCAGCAGAAGAGGAAGTGATTCCTGCTGAGGAAGAAGTTGTTGTAGTTGAGGAAATCACTCCAGCTGAAGCTCCTGCAGAGAAAGCTCCAGCCGAGAGCAGATTCGCGTTCTCGCTTCTCCCGCGCTTCGGTGTCGCATCCACTCTCTTTGATTTCGACAGAGCGCTTGCTGAAGTCGGAATCGGTTTTGATTTCGCTCACATCATCTCCGCTGGTGACCACTTCTCACTTGGCCTGAGATCGGATCTCGTGTGCAATTTCCTGCCTGTTGAGGGCTCATGGACTTATGAGGATAAGCTCGAGTACTTCAATATTATGAATTATGCAGAATCAGTGCTCCTTGATCTCAAGCTCATGATGGATGTCACAGCAGGACCAATGGATCTCTATATTGGCGGTGGTGCTGGTTATGGTATCTGCAACCCTGTTGATGCACCTAATCTTGAAGACCTCTTCAAGCTCTATGACTTCAGCATTGGTGGTGCAGATTTCGGCTCAGACTGGTTTGCATCCGCAATCGCTGGCATCAGATTCTCAATCGGTAATGTCTTCTCACTTGGTGTTGAGGCGAATTACCGCTACATGGTCACTGCTAAGCAGCATGTCGGATCTGCCGATGTTGTACTTGGATTCACATTCTGATCCATCTATATATTGTTGTTCTGTGGGCTGGGCAAACCAGCCCTTATTTCATAAATTTGGTAATGTTTTCATATGATTTGCAGATTCGCAGAAGATAGAGATATTGATGATGTTGTCGCGATGTATGATGAGATTATCGACGACACAGATGGAAAGGAATGCTCTCCACGCTGGACAAAGGGCGTGTATCCTGAAAGGACTTACTTCAGAGATGTCATAAAAAGACGGGAGCTTATCATCGCGCTTGATGGTGATTGTGTTGTCGGCGGTGTCGTTTTCAATCATAAATGCGCTCCTGGCTATGAGAATGTTCCATGGGCAGTGGATGCAGATAGCGAGCATTCATATACAATCCACACGCTTGGCGTACACCCATCGCATCAGCACAAAGGCATTGCTACGCTTCTTGCAGATGCAGTGATTGAAGAGGCGAGGAAGAATGGTGCCAAGGCAGTAAGGCTTGATGTCATCGATGGGAATACACCATCAATCCTTCTGTTTGAGAAGCTTGGTTTCATCAATCATGGAAAACAACCTCTTCAGTATGACAGTGTCGGTGATGTAGCTTTCACGCTTATGGAGAAAGTCCTCTGATGTGGTTTGCATTTGCTCTCCTCTCCGCTGGTTTTGCCGCATTCACGTCGATTCTCGCGAAGATTGGTATCTCTGGCGTCAGCTCGAATCTTGCTACAGCTATAAGGACGATTGTCGTTTTATTGATGGCTTGGCTCATGGTGTTCATCACAGGCGAGGGTGGTGGTATCAGCACGATAAGCCGTAAAAGCTGGATATTCCTCATATTTTCAGGCCTTGCCACTGGCGCGTCGTGGCTATGCTATTACAAGGCGCTTCAGCTTGGTACGGCAAGCAAGGTCGCGCCTGTCGATAAGTTCAGTCTGGTAATCACCGTGATATTCGCTTTTGCATTCCTACATGAGCAAATTACATTGAAGATGACTATCGGGCTTGTGCTTATTACAGCGGGTACATTGCTGATGGTGTTTTGAATCTATTATTGGAAAAGTGACGAAATTGGCTCGAAATTTATTGGAAAAATGATAAAAACAGCCTTAATTTTATTGGAAAAATGCGATTGCAGTCTTGTAATTTCTTCTAAATAAAGAAAATAATCTGAAATTGTAAAAAGTTTGCTGTTACATAAAGATTATCAATCAGAATACCCTCTTTGGAATATACGCCCTCATAATTCGTTCAAGTTCATTCTCGCGGATGAATCTATTTTGAAATACCATTTCATTTGGCTATTTCAGGTGTAAGAAAATCATAATTCTGAGACAGCTTTCTGATTTCATCTTTTTTCCGCATCCTGTTATGCTTATATTGCAAATTAAATAAGCACCGAAGTATAAAATATTTTTCTGATATTCGCTGCTTGAAAAGAGCTGTGTGCTTCTGAGTATTCTGTGAAGACTCACCGCATGCAATTCCTGCTATCAGGATAAGCCTTGATATAGTAGCAGACCTTCATATCATCAGTATTGAGCTGCATTGCTGGAGCGACGATATCTCTTGGTCTATGCTTTGATATTTCTCTGAATCAGCATCGCATGACTTCTTCTTTCCAGTCTGAGATATTTCTAGTTGCGGATGAGAAGTTGATTCCAAGCATATGTATTGTATTACCAGCCTTGCAATATTTCTCATAGTATTTTCTCTCTTTGATCTGATTCAGTGCTTTTTCTGAGCTACCATCAAGTTTGAGCTCGATTATATAGAGCAGATTTTCTGTAACTTGCACTGTGATGTCTATTCTTCCTATGTTTGTCTTCTCCTCAGCCTCCACTTTCATGAATCCGAGGAACATCAAGGCAGAATAGAATGCAATCTGATAATTATTTTCCTTCTCCATAAACATGTCGTATGGAATATTCATATATGCGTCCCTGAATATGCTGATAATCGCATTTGTATCAGCATTTCTGAAAGCGTTGTAAAGATATGGAAAACGATTCTCATCTATATCGAGACCGTACGTGCCAAGCAGCTTTGCATTGATAGTATCGGCAACTTCCCTATTAGGGAATGAAAGAAGCATCTTCCCGTATTCCATTCCTTTTATAGTCATATATCCAGTCTGTACAAGGAATGCATAGATCGATTCAGGTTTTGCATTCTTCGTGAATAGCTCGTTGATACTGAGGGTATTCATCGCAGAAGGATATGTAAAGAAGCTGTCAGGATCTTTAAAAAGCTCTGGACGCATCTGGATTATCTCATTCACAAGATTCTGCGATCCTGTCTCAATCCAGAAGTTGTCGAAACTGCATCCACCTGTGAAGAAGCGTCCAATAGAAAGAGGGTTGTAAAGTCTTGTCTTGCATTTCGTGCTGAAACGATAACCGTCATAATACTTTCTTATTTTTTCCCTGAAAGTCTCTTCATTGTTTCCCGTCGGAAGGTACTCTTTGATATAAGGCCCGAAGTATTCATCGATTTCCTCATCGGTATAGCCGCATATCGAAGCATATTCAGGTGAATCAGAGATATCAACGAGATTGTTTAGTTTTGAGAATATTGAGACATGCTGGAAGCGGGTGACACCTGTGAGAAAGCAGAATCTAAGGTTTTCGTCTTCTGCTTTGAGTATGTTGTAGAAATTGGCAAGCTCATCCCTGATAGCTATAAAATGCTCATTTCTCATGTTCTCTATCAATGGATAATCATATTCATCGACAAGCACTACAGCTTTCTTGCCATATTTTCTCCTGACGCTTTCTATAAGGGAGGCCAGATTATCTGATGGGTTATTGCTTATTTCCGAGGATTCCGTGAAAACGCCGCATGTAATCCCTGCCTTCAGGATAAGATTTGATAGCTGGCTTGTCATGCCGTGTATACCACGCTGGTTGATATAGCTCATGTTGAGACGTATTACAGGGAAGGCTTCAAAATCATACCGGTTGTATATATATAGATTTCTGAAAAGCTCTTTGTTGCCGATGAATATATTCTCGATTGTATCAATGGTAAGGCTTTTGCCGAATCTTCTTGGCCGGGAAAGGAAGAAATACTTGCCTGAGTCAATCATGCGGAAAATGAATTCGGTTTTGTCCACATAAATCCTGTCATTCCCGATTATCTCACTAAGTGAGCTTGTATCAGTTGCTATCTTCCGCAGTTTCGTTTCCATATGCGCATTGTATCATAGCTTATCGTATCCTGTCCGAGGTTTTCTCTTTCATTGACCGCATCTGTCTATCCTGATATCATTCGAAGAAGCATTAAGAGGGGTAAAGAAAAAACCTTATGAAGAACGACCGGCTGGATATCAGCCTCGACTATCTTAGATTCACCGTTGAAGCAGACGGAGAAACGCTCTCCGAGGAATTGGAAAATACATTCAGAGATATCCTTGAAGGAGATCTCAAAGCAGATAAAGCTGTCGCGGATTATATCCGGCAGGAAAAACTTGAGTCATATGACAACTCAGGTTTCAATGAGATGTCTTCTTATCCTGAGACGAGATGCCTTGTGAATTACTTCGGCATCAAGGATAAGCCGCTTCTTCGCCGCATTGACAAGAAAATCTCATCGATAAGAACTGCTGAGCTTCTGAGATCACCTATTGATATGCCTTTCTCATTCGATCTTCTTAAGGCTATCCACTCACATCTCTTCGGAGATATGTACCCATCAAGCGGCATGATACGCACATCGTCATCAAAAAAGCACAGGGAATATTGCCAGCCCGAGTTCATCGAGTCGTCTGCTGAGAGGCTTTTCGGAAATCTCCGCGAGTCGAAGTATCTGAGAGGTATCGAGGATGTTGATGATTTCGTGAATGAGCTTGCTTATTATATGGGGGAGGTGGAGGCGCTGCATCCATTCCTTGATGGCAATGGACGCACGACACGTCTTTTCTTCAACGCCCTTTCTCTCAAGGCAGGCTATGTCATAGGCTGGGGGAGCGCAGACCCCGATCATTTTCTTGAGGCCAATGTAGCCGCTCTTGATGGAGATTACCAGGCGCTCATCGATGTGCTTGAGGAGATAGTCATTCCTATTCAGGAAGACTGATTCCTTCAATCCCGAGAAGCTTCATTTTCGTTTCTCTTCCACCATACATGCTGAAGCCCCCGAGGCTTCCATCTCTGTGTATCACGCGATGGCACGGTATGATGATTGGTATTGGATTGGCGCCAACTGCATTCGCTACAGCGCGGACCGCGTTTGGGTGACCAGAGAGAATGGCTATATCGCTATAACTCCTCGTCTCGCCATATGGTATCTTCCTTAAAGCTTCCCATACAGATTTCTGAAAGGCTGTACCTGCTGCTTTTGCTGCTACAGAAAATGATGTACGTTCACCAGAAAGGTACTCTTTTATTTCATTTTCTGCCTGAATGAGAATGGGAGAGGAATCATCCTCTCCGCATTCTTCTGTACCTTTTATGGATGTTATGGTATTCCCATCCGCGCTGATTTCAAGAATGCCGATTTCAGTCCTCAGATACCTCTTCATTCGCTCTCACCTTCACAACCGGTTTCCTGCCAGGTTTTGCGAGCTTCACCTTATTCCTTATGAGGAAGCATTTGTGGATATTCATATCGTTCTTGAAATCCTCACCGATTGTCTTCTCCGTTATGTCCTCGACGATGAATCTATCAAGGATGCCCTCATCCATGCGGAAGCGGCGATAGTTCGTAGAGAAGATCAGGACTCCTCCTGGAGCAAGGTGCATGCATGCCGCTTTGATAAGTCTCCAGTGATCTCTCTGCACATCGAATGTATTCCGTCCCGTGCTGTTGGAGAATGTTGGAGGATCGCAGAATATGAGGTCATACCTGTCATATGTCTCCCAGAGCCATGAGATGGCATCATCGCGATAGAAGAAATTCTCTATATCGGTGGGGTAGCCATTGATCTTCAGATTCTCTATAGCCCAGTCAAGGTAAGTCGAGGATGCGTCGACAGAGACTGTTGAGACAGCCCCGCCCTTGATTGCGTTGAGCGTGGCAGTTCCTGTGTAGCAGAAGAGATTCAGGAATCTCTTTCCTTCTGCCATTTCCTGAATCATCTTCCTTACAGGTCTGTGGTCGAGGAAGATTCCGGTGTCGAGATAATCCTGGAAGTTGACGAGAACCCTCAGCCCGTTCTCACGCACGATGTTGAATCTATTTGATGTCGCGAGGCGGTTGTACTGATTCTTGCCTTTCTGGCTCCTCCTTTCCTTGACGAATATGTTCTCGATATCTATGCCTGTCGCGCGCTCTGTAGCGTAGATGATTTCATTCAGTCTCTCCTCAGCTTTATCCTGATCGATGTAATCAGGGGCGGCATACTCCGAGAGATTTATCCATTTCCATTCATACACATCGATAGCCGCTGCGTATTCAGGGATATCTGCATCATAGATGCGATAGCATGTGACACCTTCTTTCTCCATCTTGTCCTTGAGGCTCTCGATGTTCTTGAGAAGCTTTCTGTAGACAATCTCTGCACCCTCTGAGAGCGGGGTTGAGAGGCGGATGCGCTTCTTTTCCTTCGCTCTTTCCACCATCTCCGCTTTCTCTTCATCTGTGAAGATGATATAGTGCGCGGCCTGGCAGAGAATCGCACCATTGTAGAGCGTGTTCGTCCTGTCAGGTTTCATGTCTATATTCGAAAGCAGCTCGCTCGAGCCTGTGAGGATTGTTGCCCTCCAGCCTTTGAAGACACTCTGAAGCACATCGCCTATGCCGGAATAGAGTCTGTCTATATCCTCGACGCGCATACGCTCACCATATGGTGGATCGGTGACGATGAAGCCTTTCGGGGAAGGCGCATCGCCTTCCTTGAATGAGAGGAAATCCTTCACCGAGAAGTTTATCAGACCATCAACGCCAGCTTCTGCTGCAGCTTTCTCGGCAATGCGGATGGCTTTTCCGGAGATATCTGAGGCGTAGATTGTTATATCACGCTCATCGATAGCCTTCGCTCTTCTCTCTTCAGCTTCCTTCCTGATTCTCTCCCATGCTTCACTGTCAAAGCATTGCAGTCTTTCGAATGCGAAAGGCTTTTTCCTTATAAGTCCCGGTGCTGTGTCAGAGGCCATGAGCGCCGCTTCTATAGCTATAGTCCCGGAGCCGCAGAATG
The DNA here is from genome assembly GCA_944388955.1 of uncultured Spirochaetaceae bacterium. GTDB lineage: Bacteria > Spirochaetota > Spirochaetia > Sphaerochaetales > Sphaerochaetaceae > Ornithospirochaeta. Next base: position 76,373 of record CALXKJ010000007.1, read on the forward strand.
GATCAAGGAAAACTCCTGGCGTGCCGTCATTCACAGTCTTCTTCCACTCGCTTCGTGAGATGAGAGCCGCTGCAAGGTGCTCCTTGAGAAGCGCATCAGTCTGCTCATCCCTGTAGCCTCTCTGATGCAGTCCCTCTCCTGAGAAGTCGGCATACCAGATGACTGTCCTGTCATGGATGTGGACATGGATTGTTATATCCGGGTCGTTGATATCTACATCGGGGCGGAGACCGTCATTCTTCTCCTTAAGATGGTCACATATAGCGTCTTTCACTTTCAGTGCGGCATAGTGGCTGTTGCGTACCCATTTGCATGCCTGTGTCGTGCATGTGACTTTTATTGTTGTCTCAGGGGTAATCCAGTCCTCCCAGGGAAGGGCGAGAGTCGATTCATAGAGCTCCTCGTCGCTTTCGGTATCCTCATCGATATAAAGTGCCATCAGAAGTCTCGAGGCTATTCTCGACTCCATGCAGAAACGCATACCTGTTTCCACTGAGCCCTCGAACTCAACTCCTGATGATGTCTGTCTGGCGTTCTCACCGCCTATTTTCCTTGCTTCATCCAGTACTAAGTCAGCCTGATTTGCTGCACATGCCGCGAAGAATATCATTTTTCCTCCGTGAATATTCTCTCAATCTCATCTTTATCAAAGCCATAATCGGAGCCGCAGTTAAGGCACTCAAGCACGAGGGGGAACTCTCCCTCGAGTATGGCTTTCTTCTCATTTTCGGGAAGCCCCTTAAGGTATGTCGCGAAATGCTCCCTTGAGCAAGGGCACGAGAAACCAACAGGTGTATGTCCTATATGCTCTGGCTTCCATACATCGAATTCCTTCATTATATATTCCTCTGCGCTATTGCCTTCTGAGAGGAATAGTCCCATATTGCCAAGATTCCCAGCTTTATCCTGAAGCTCCTCAAGAAGGCTTTCAGGGCATCCCGGAAGCGCCTGTATGAAGATGCCGCCTGCGCCCCAGACCCTGCCTTTCTGGTCAAAACGTATTGAGATATAGAAGAGGGAAGGTGTCTCGACTGAGCGTGTGTAGTAAAGCGCGAGATCTTTCGCTATATTGCCGTACTCAAGCATTATCTGGCCTGATACAGGTGTCTTTGAGCCTTCAAGGATTTTTGTTACTGTCAGGAATCCAGGCCCGAATATCGGAGATGTGTCCAGGCTTTCAAGAGGCTTGTCGAGCGGGATAGGGTTGTTTCTGAGAAATCCTCTGACCGCGCCGGAGGCCCAGGCTTCCACTGAGACTCCCTTCACTGGCCCTCCGCATTCTATATCAAGCTGTATTCTGTCATTGCCTTTGACCTCCGATGACAGCAACGCTCCCGCGATATAAGCCTGTCCAAGGATGTATGTCTCCAGCAGTCCTGTCCTGTGATTGGCTTTCATCTTGTTCACCATATATGTGGCGGAGACTGCTGAAAGCCTTATCTTCCCATCAGAGAGAAGGAAAACCTCCCTTCCATCAGGTGGAAGAGAGGATATATGCTCTTCAAGATTCTTGTCGTCTATAGCTATGGAAATCATGGCTATAGATTATTTGACAGTATGCTTTTCTGCAAGTGCCGCGAACTCGTCTCCTTCTATGACTTCCTTCTCAAGAAGACGGGTTGCGATTGTCTCCAGCGCGTCCCTGTTCTTTCTGAGGTTTTCAACGACTTTGCTGTAGCGCTCTGAGAGGATACGCTCTGTCTCGCTGTCGATATATTCCTGCGCAGCTTCCGAGTATTCACGGCCTCCGTTCACGCCTTCTATGCCGCTCTGTGTCTTCGGAAGCGTCATGTTGCGGTATTTTTCCGACATTCCGTATTCCGTGATCATCTGCCTAACGGTATCTGAAGCACGGGATATATCATTGCTTGCGCCTGTCGAGATGTCCCCGAAGATTACTTCCTCTGCCGCTCTTCCGCCAAGCATGACATCAACAGAGCCGAGAAGCTCATTTTCGGAAAGGAGGAATCTGTCCTCTGTTGGATACTGCAAAGTATAACCAAGTGCCCCGAAGCCTCTGGGGATTATCGATATTTTCGATACAGGCGATGAGCCTGGCGTGAGATATGCCGTGAGCGCATGTCCTGTCTCATGGTACGCGACTCTCTTTCTCTCCGCTTCGCTGAGCACTCTGCTCTTTCTCTCGAGACCAGCGATGGATTTCTCGATAGCCTCCTCGAAGTCAGCCTGCGATATGCTCTCTCTTCCATTGCGTACAGCCTGGAGCGCGGCTTCATTCGCTATATTCGCAAGATCTGCACCTGCAAGTCCCGCTGAAGCCTGTGCGATTTTCCTCAGATCGACATCTTCTCCGAGCTTCATGCCCTTCGTGTGGATTTTCAGTATCGCCTCTCTTCCATCGAGGTCCGGCTTATCTACAAGAACCTGCCTGTCGAATCTGCCTGGACGGAGAAGGGCGGGATCGAGTACCTCAGCCCTGTTTGTGGCGCCAAGGATTATCACACCGGTTCTTGAGTCGAAACCATCCATCTCGACAAGAAGCTGATTGAGAGTCTGCTCGCGCTCATCGTTGCCACCAACAGCGGCATCAGAGCGTTTTCTGCCTATCGCATCGATTTCATCTATGAATATGATGCATGGGCTTTTTTCCCTTGCCTGCCGGAAGAGGTCACGGACTCTCGCCGCTCCCACGCCGACGAACATCTCCACGAAATCCGCACCGCTCATGCGGAAAAATGGTACACCGGCTTCTCCCGCGACAGCTTTCGCCAGAAGTGTCTTACCCGTTCCCGGAGGTCCTACAAGAAGGACTCCCTTCGGGATTTTCGCGCCCATCTGGGTGTATTTCTCAGGATTCTTGAGGAAATCCACGACTTCCACAAGCTCGGCTTTTGCCTCGTCCTCGCCAGCGACATCGCTGAATCTGACTCCGGTGTTCTCCTCAGCCACAAGTTTCTTGCTGTTCTGGCTGAATGACATTACGCCTTGAGCCCCGCCTGTGAGTTTTCTCGACATCCACCAGTAGATGACCATGAAGATGATGACAGGGAGTATCATCGACAGAAGATAGCTGAACACCGATGGCTCTGCCGGCTCTGTCGCGTAATACTCGACATTCATCTCGTCAAGAAGCGGCACGAATGATGGATCGTCAATCATATATGTCTGGTACGCGGTTATGGCAGATGTGTCGATGGAAGCTGGGATGCGCCGTTCTGAGGCTATGCTTCTCAGTGTCGATACCGCATCGGCTTTCGTCATGCCGTAGCCTATGTACTGGTCACCATCGAAGGCCACCTGCACGATTTTCCCGTCGCTTATAAGCGATTTGAATGTGCTGTAGTCAACGCTGATAGCTTCGTTGAGCGTGTGTGACAGCATTACATTGTTGAGGATTATTATCAGGATGATGGCAATGATGAAATACCAGATGGAGAATGTGAATTTCTTCCTGGTGTTGCTTGACTTGTTATCATTCTGCAGTCCCGGCTGCTCTTTCTGCGTTTTCTTATGATCCTTGGCATTGCTTTCAAGAATCTCGTTTTTTTCTTCACTCATAATCCAGAATATCATCATGCAGATGTAAAAAGGAAATAGCACAATTGTGTAGTCTTTGTGTGTTATCATAGCTGTATGAAAAAACGGGACTATAAATGGACTGCCGAGAAGAAAGAAGCCTGGATTTCTGTCAGTATCGTGACAGTCTTCTTTCTTGCGAGCCTTGTCCTTATAGGCTTCATGTCCTATCTCATAGTCTCTTCGGAAAGCCTTCGTCTGGAGAATTCCGTCGAGAGGGCTTTCAATGATGTCACATGGGCGCTTCAGCAAGGGGAGGAGTCAATCCCTGAGACCATGCAGAACCGTGATGTGCTTGGCTTCGGGTATTATACCCCGGCTGGTAATCCTATATATCTCTGGGGAGATGCATATATGCGATTGCCATTCTCCCTCTTTGATGACAATTCATCTCTTTCCGATACGCTCATATCCATAAATAGGGATTCAGGGCGCATAGAATGCATGCGCTACGCTGAGCTTATCTCATTCAATCCTGATAATCTCCTTTCTGGGAAAGGCAAGGATATGCTTGATTTCCCAGATGTGATCTATCTTGCGTTTGATGCATCCGCGTTTATTGAGAGGATAACTTTCACTCGTGCCGTGTCTGTAATCGTGGTGCTTGTCATCATCGCGTGTTATTTCATCGTTCTCTGGGTGCTTGGAAAGAACAGACAATACAGGAATGCGCTCAGGCAGCAGGAAAGCCTTGTGAGCCTTGGCGAGGCCGCAAGAACACTCACGCATGAGATAAAGAATCCGCTCTCCGCGATAAGACTGGAGCTTGCGATACTCAAGCGCTCAGTCACAGGTCCCGTCCTCGATGATGTTCTTGTCATCGATCATGAGACGGAGCGGCTGACAAAGCTTACAGACAGAGTCTCGGAATTCCTGCATAATCCTCTTGGGCATCCTGAGGTGGTCGACCTTGTCGAGGCTCTCAGGGAGCTTGTCCCTCTTTTCCACGGTGATGTGAAATGGCTGGAGCCAAAATTCCGTATAGCTCCTGTCTATTTTGATAAGGAGAAGCTACGCTCCGTGCTGGAGAACCTGATGAAGAATGCTATCGAGTCGTGCGAGGGAATGGAGAAAACAGATGTGGAGGCTGAGGTTATAGCGGATAAGGAAGGCTTCTATCATGTATATGTAAGGGATCGCGGCTGCGGTGTAAGCAAGAAGGATGAGAAGAGAATCTTCGATCCCTTCTTCACAACCAAGGTGCACGGCTCTGGAATCGGGCTGTCGATAACCTCGAAATTCGTTACCGCTGCTGGTGGCTCTATAAGGCTGTATCCGCGTCAGGGAGGGGGAACAGTCGCTGATGTGAGAATTCCTGTTTATGGACGGAAGGATGTTCGATGAAAGTACTTATATGCGATGATGAAGAGAATATCAGAAACCTGATGAAACGCTTTCTTGCTCTTGAAGGCGTTGAGGCTGATACAGCTGAAAATGGCCTGTCCGCGGAGAGGATGCTCCGCGCTTCTGTCTATGATGCCGCGCTTCTTGATCTGAAGATGCCAGGCCTCGACGGTCTGGGACTCCTTAAGTGGATACGGCAGGAAGGCTTCCGCATGCCTGTGATCATGATCAGCGCGCATGGGGATGTCACGGATGCGGTGGAGGCGCTTAAGAATGGCGCTGATGACTATATCGTGAAACCTTTCGACCCTGAGGAGGTTGTCATAAAGCTTAAAAGCCTGGTAGATGCGGCTTCTCTGAAATCCATAGTCGAAGGCTCGGCTGCGGGAGGAAGCTTCATAGGCGAGAGCATGGCCATGCAGGATATAAGGCGCATCATACAGAAAATCGCACCTACAGCTGCCACTGTGCTCATCACAGGCGAATCAGGGACTGGAAAGGAAGTCGTCGCGAGGGAAATCCATAAGTGCTCTTCAGTCAAGGACGGGCCTTTCATCGCAATCAATATCGGAGGTGTTCCTGAGAATCTTCTCGAGTCGGAGCTCTTCGGCTATGAAAAGGGTGCTTTTACAGGAGCTTCGCAGCGTAAGACAGGTCTGTTTGAGCTCGCTTCAGGCGGAACTCTTTTTCTGGATGAAATCGGTGATATGCCACTTTCCCTTCAGGTGAAGATACTCCGTGTCCTGCAGGAGAAGAAGATAACGAGACTCGGTGGGACTGAGCCGATGCCGATTAACGCGCGCATCATTGCGGCTACAAACAAGAATCTGGAGAAGATGGTCGGCGAGGGACGTTTCAGGGAGGATCTTTTCTATCGTCTGAATGTGGTGAGAATCCATATACCACCTCTCCGTGAACGCCGTTCTGATATACCTGTGCTTGCGGCATATATAATCGCGAGATACGGCAAGGAGATGGGACTTCATATCACGGGTTTCACGCCGGAAGCTCTCGAGATGCTCAAGAATCATGATTTCTATGGTAATGTGCGGGAACTTGAGAATATCATCGAGCGCGCCATGATCTTCGCCGATTCCGAGCTTATCGGGACAGGTGATCTTGACTTGCGCTCAAGTCTGCAGCGGAAGACAGCGCCCTCTCTTGTACCTGATGTGGAAGCCCTCTCCCTCCGCGATATGGAAAGGAATGCGATAATCCGTGCCTTGCAGCGATGGGAAGGCAACAGAACGAGAGCCGCTGATGAGCTTGGGATATCGAGAAGGACGCTTATAAACAAGATTCAGGAATACGGAATTGGAAAAGATTCCTGATGTGGCTAGAATCGTAGCAAAGGAGTTTTCGGTATGAAAAGATTTCTTCTTATGCTCATGTTTCTTCTCTCGCTTTCTCTTCTTGCGGCAGGGACTGTGAATGTCGCCGCTCTTCGCGGGCCAACAGCAATGGGGCTTGTGAAGCTGATGGAAGAGAGCGGGAATGGACTTACAGATAATGATTATTCGTTCACGCTTGAAGGCGCGCCAGATGCGATAGTCCCGCTTATCGTTAAAGGTGATGTCGATGCTGCTGCAATCCCCGGCAATCTCGCATCCGTGCTTTATAACAACACCAAGGGCAAGATAGAGGTCATAGCAATCAACACGCTCGGTGTCCTCTATATTGTAGAGAATGGTGATTCAATCCATAGCATCGATGACCTCAGAGGCCGCACGATATATTCAGCCGGGAAAGGCTCAACGCCTGAATATGCTCTTATGTACATTCTCCAGTCAAACGGCCTTGAGGTAGGCAAGGATGTCTTCATTGAATGGAAGAGCGAGCATGCCGAGTGCGTTGCAGCGCTTTCATCCGATGCTTCCGGATGCGCTATGCTTCCTCAGCCGTTCGCAGCTACAGCGATGATGCAGAACGGGAATATAAGAATAGCGCTCGATCTCAATGATCTATGGGAAGCCGAGACAGGCACTGTCCTCATAACGGGCGTCACAGTCGTCAGAAAGGATTTCGCTGAAAGCAGTCCAGATGCTCTCAGAGCTTTTATGGATGATTACGCTTCATCGGCAGCATACGCAGTCTCTGATGTTCCTAGAGCTGCTGCCCTGATAGGTAAATATGGCATAGTCCCCGAGAAAGCCGCGCTGAAAGCACTGCCATATTGCAGTATTTCCTTCATAACAGGGGATGAGATGAAGAAGGCTCTCTCTACATATCTCTCGATACTCTTCGAGGCGAACCCGAAGAGCGTAGGTGGCGCGCTTCCTGACGATGGCTTCTACTATACGGAATAGGGCGACAAAAGCCGCGGCAATAGCTTTCTGGCTTATAGTATGGGAGGTGTCTTCTCTTCTTATAGGAGAGGAGATATTCCTCCCGTCTCCGCTCTCTGTCATAAGAGCGCTGAGCGTCTCCATGGCAGAAGTTTCATTCTGGGAGGCAATCCTTTTCACGCTCTCCCGCATTATTCTCGGATTTGTTTCAGCGCTTGTCTCCGCGCTTCTTCTTTCAGCCATGAGCTTCCGATGGAAATGGCTCGGTATTCTTCTCGATCCGGCTCTGAAGATTGTCAGGGCAACGCCTGTTGCATCTATTGTGATCCTCATACTTGTATGGGTGAGAAGCAGGAATCTCTCTGTCATCATCTCATTCATGATGGTTTTCCCTGTGGTTTATCAGAATATACTCAGTGGGCTAAGAGATACGGATCACGGCATTCTCGAGATGGCTGAGGTATATAAGATAAAGCTTCCGAAACGTATCAGATATATATATCTTCCCCATCTTGTTCCCTACATCGAGAGCGCGATAAGCACCTCCCTTGGGCTTGCATGGAAGAGCGGCATCGCTGCCGAGGTCATCGGGCTTCCCGATGGCTCGATAGGGGAGCGTGTCTATGAGGCAAAGATTTATCTCTCGATGCCTGATCTCTTTGCTATGACGCTTACTGTCATTATCCTCGCGTTTCTCTTTGAGCGTGTTTTCCTTGCGCTTTCGCACTCTCTGCTGAGGAGGGCCTTCAGATGAAAGCTGTTATCAACAATAAGGCCTTTGGCGATAAAACCATATTCAATAATCGTGTATTTCACATCCCTGATGGGATGACAACCGCGATTCTCGGTCCGTCAGGAAGAGGTAAGACAACGCTTCTCCGCATCCTTTCCGGACTTGATAAGGATTACGATGGCTGCATTGAAGGTTTGCCGGAAGCTCCAGCGATTCTCTTCCAGGAGGACAGGCTCCTTGAGCGCCTTACTGTGCTGTCGAATCTGATGGCTGTCACGAATGATAGGAATAAAGCCCTTGAAGCGCTGAAGAGCATAGGACTCAGCGGTGAAGAAGGACATTACATACATGAGCTTTCCGGAGGGATGAGACGCCGTGTGGCGATTTCCCGTCTTCTGCTCTTTCCCGGCGATGCTGTTTTTCTCGATGAGCCATTCCGAGGGCTTGATGATGAGAGCGCGGCGGTGTGCGCTAGCGTGATAAAGCAGTATGCGGAGGGAAAGACTCTTCTCTTCATCACGCATAATGAGCACGATCTGGAGCTTCTCTCCCCTGATAAGACAATAGCACTCTGAGGCTTCAGTTGACTGTCTCCGAGTATTGGGTCATTATTGCTCCGTGAGGTGTATTCATGGCTCTTAACTGCGGTATAGTAGGACTTCCTAATGTGGGGAAATCAACAATATTCTCAGCTGTCACTTCAGCTCCGGCGGAGGCTGCTAACTATCCATTCTGCACAATCGATCCGAACATCGGTATTGTCGCTGTTCCAGATAAAAGACTGGATGAGATTTCCCGGCTTATCCCATCGAAGAAGGTGACTCCTGCGACTGTTGAGTTTGTTGATATAGCTGGACTTGTGAAAGGCGCCTCCCAGGGAGAGGGCCTTGGAAACAGATTCCTTGCATCCATCAGGGAAGTCGGTGTCATCGCGCATGTCGTGAGATGCTTCGAGAATCCTGATATCATCCACGTTTCGAATAGAATCGATCCCAGAAGCGATATCGAGACTATAAACATAGAGCTTTCACTCGCTGATCTGGAGACTGTAGAGAAGCGCTATGAGAAGATGACGAAGATGTCCAGGGTCTCCAAAGAGCAGCAGAAGGAGAATGAGAAGGTACTTCCTGTCATGGAGAAGATAAAGGCATGTCTTTCTGAAGGGATTCCTGCACGTACGCTTAACCTCGATGAAGATGAGCTCGAGCTGGTATATGACCTTCATCTCATGACGCTCAAGCCTGTAATTTATGTATGCAATGTCGATGAGGATGGAATCGGGGAAGATAATGAATATGTGAAGATTGTCCGCGAGATAGCAGAGAAGGAGAATGCGCCTGTTGTCGTCATATGCGGCAAGATTGAGGCGGAAATCGCGGCTTTGGAATCAGAGGAGGACAGAAAGGAATTCCTCGAGGCTTCCGGGCTTGCTGAAAGCGGTCTTAACCCGCTTATCAGGGCGGCATACTCAGCCCTTGGACTGCGCACGTTCTTCACCGCAGGCCCTGATGAGGATAGGGCATGGACATTCCGTGAAGGTGCCAAAGCTCCTCAGTGCGCAGGCATAATCCACTCAGATTTCGAGAAGGGCTTCATAAAAGCGGAAGTCTACGGCGTGGATGACCTAGTTGCATACGGCTCCGAGGCTCATGTACGCGAGGCTGGAAAGCTTCGTCTCGAAGGCAAGGAATACATTGTGCAGGATGGGGATATCGTCTTCTTCCGCTTCAATGTATAAGGTTTCTTTTCCTTTTCTGATATTGACATAGATTCCCATTCTGACGTAGATTAGGCATGCTGTCAGAAGATGGCAGAAATGCAAGCAATGTTTACTGGAGGGTAAAATCTATGGCAAGATACAGAGGTCCTAGATTCAAGCAGTGCAGAAGACTTGGTGTTAATGTATGTGGACATCCCAAGGCAATGGAGAGAGCGGGTGCTCCTGCTTTCGCTAAGAGAAAGAAGCCTACTGATTACAGCAGGCAGCTGACTGAGAAGCAGAAGCTCAAGGCATATTACGGTGTACTTGAGAAGCAGCTTCGCAAGTATTTCGACAAGGCTCTCAAGTCAAACCTCAACACAGGTGACGCTCTTGTTATCTCTCTTGAGAGAAGACTTGATAACGCAGTCTATCGCATCGGCTTCGGCAATTCGATCAGACTTGCTCGCCAGCTCGTTTCCCATGGCCATATCCTTGTGAATGGCAAGAAGGTTGATATCCCTTCATACCAGATCAATGTAGGTGATGTTATCACACTCAAGGAGAAATCAAGGAATAATGAGCTTTTCAAGGAATGCTTCCTTGGTCATCCATCATTCAATCTCCCGTATTTCGAGAGAAACACTGATGAGTTCTCAGGCAAGCTCACAAGACTTCCTGAGAGGAATGAGATTCCAGTACAGGTTAACGACCAGCTCGTTGTTGAGTACTACTCAAGGTAATAGTCTTCAATAAGCGCCTTCAGACCGGCCCACATCCGGTGGATTAAAGGGAGACTGGCCACATTCCAATATTGCCGCTCCCCGGATACGTACTCTGACGGCTGCCCTCAAGAAAAGAGTGCGGAATAAGGCGACTAGATCCCAGCTTCGGCTGGGATTTCTTTTGTGAAACGAAATCCTCCGCATGGTGCGGAGGTTCCGGAGAGCTTTAGTTATACATAAGGAAAATCCCATTCTACTATCGAAGGTGCGACTGCCAGGAAGCACCGAGAAGGAGGAGAATGGGAAATGGATAATGCGAGTCTAGCTCATACCAAACTACGTCTTTTAGGCGTGGTCATGATTATGTCCATGCGGCAGAGAATTCAATAGGCTCGTTAAGAAGCAGGAAGTCGATGATAGGGAAGCTGAAGCGTACAGAATTATCATCAAGCTTCTCACCGCCTGTGACTTCTGTCAGTGTGCCAGGAACATTCATTGTGACGGAGATGAGTCCATTCCTTATCGCATCAGGGCCATCTTCACCTAAGAGGAAGTAAATCATATCAAGATAATCATCCTCGCTCATTCCCTGATTGTATTCAGGACCATAGACCTCAAAATTGGGATCTGAAAGGAATGGGATGATTTCCTTCAATTCCGCATAGCTTTCTATATCGAGGTGGAAGGATATTGAATTTCCGGTGATATCCAGCAGTGTCTGGCTATCGGCATTGAAGTCCTTCAGAAGCTCATCCAGTGATTTGTATGAGAAGCTGAGAATGTATTGATTCTCGCCTGTCTTCTCCCATTCCGCGTTCTCTATGGATTCTATATTGCCAAGGCTTCCCGCATAGCCTGACACAGCGCTGTCCATTATCGTCTGGTCACTTTCTGGAAGGAAGTCAGAGAAATCCTCGAGAACATCGACAAAGAACTGCTCGACGTTTATGTCTGAATAGCTCTTTCCGCTTCCGTCTGCGTTTATCGTCAGGTCTTCGGTGACCGTGCATGATGTGAGAATAATAAGGATTATAGCGATAGAAAATAGAAAACGTTTCATAGCAAAAGGATAATCGAACTTGAGCTCAGTTGCAAACATCGGTAGACAGGTTTCCTTCTTTTGTGATATGACCAAGAAACCGGAGAGATAAATGACAAAAAGACACTTGTTTGTTAGTTTTCTTCTTATTGCTGCATCATATATTTCAGCAGCTGCCATGCATACGGAGGCCACAGCAAATCCCACATCCGTGGATTTCTCGTGGAGTTCTGTCGATGGTGCTGTTTATTACGACATATATAACGGTGAGGACTTCATTGTCCGTCTGCCTTCTGAAGAGCAATCATATACGGTAAAGAATCTTCCATCCTCCACGGCTTTCGGATTCGCGATAGCCGCACGCACTGAGGATAATTCGACACTTGATGCCTCGTTTGTGGATATAACGACAACATGCTGGGATGGTGTTTATCGCTGGGTGAATGAGACAGATGATGATAACGGCGGGAAGATGAAGGCCTACACAGTGAGAGTCGAAACCGGAAATGATTCTAAGGTAGGGCAATTCTATACTTTATATATGATAAGGGATGATGGCTCTGAGCTGCGTATTTTCCCGCTTTTTGATTTCTCCGATTCCGCATCCGGGGATTGGATTGATTATGATGATGAAGGAAACGCCGGTACTGCTTATAGAGTGAATGCGGAGCTTTTCAATACAAGTCCATTCAACCCTGGAAAGTGGAGAATGGACAAAGTCGTGATTGACTATGATTCAACTTCCGCTTACATTCAGACAAGCGTGTTAGGCATGGTATTCGATACTGTGACGACATACACATTCTTCATTGAGGATGGATGCAGGAAGATGTCTCTTATGACAGATGGAAGCGGGGTGGTGAAGAGCTTCCTCTTTGACAATCCGAATCCTGACGCGGGGGATGCTTTTGTACTTACACGCATGGATGAGGAGGTGTAAGCTTGGTTGCAGATCCAGATAAGAGTACGCTGATAATAGTCGAATCCCCTACAAAGGCTAAGACTATCTCGGGGTTTCTTCCCGCTTCATGTACTGTGATGGCTTCAATGGGCCATGTCAGGGACCTTGCCCCGGCACCAACGACAGGTGTTTATGGTGTCGATGTCGATCATGATTATGGTCTGGAATATGCAGATGACCCGGCGAAAGCTTCTGTCATAAAGGAAATGAAAGCCAGGCTGAAGAAAGCTGAGCAGCTTGTGCTTGCGACTGATGAAGACCGCGAAGGTGAGTCTATATCATGGCATCTGATGCAGATTCTCAAACCAAAATGCCCTGTATTCAGGATGGTTTTCCATGAAATAACCAAGAATGCGATTCTCAACGCCTTCTCCGCATGCCGTGAGATTGATGTGAATCTTGTTCATGCACAGGAAGCAAGACGCGCTGTTGATCGTCTTCAGGGCTATGGTATCTCGCCGCTTCTTTCCCATAAGCTCGGCGGTAAGTACTCTGCAGGGCGTGTTCAGTCGCCAGGACTTAAGCTTGTTGTTGAACGCGAGAAGGATAGAAGGAGATTCAAGGAGTCTGGATACACTTCACTTGAAGCGGAGATGGAAGCATCTGACATCCGTTTCTCATCAACACTGATACGCATCGGTGATGTTAAAGTCGCTTCATCCTCAAGCTATGACAGGGAAACAGGAGAGCTCAAGGAAGGTTATAAAGCGCTTTCTGAATCTGATGCGAAGGATATTGCAGAGAAGATAAAAGGCCGTCAGGCTTCTGTATTCAGTGTCACGAATCAGGAGAAGACGCAGTCTCCGGCAAAACCATTTACTACTTCCACACTGCAGCAGGATGCGGCCCGTAAGCTTCATAAGTCGGTCAAGGAGATAATGTCTATTGCCCAGTATCTCTATGAGAACGGCTTCATTACATATATGCGTACAGACTCGCCGACGCTTTCGTCAGAGTGCATAGCCGCATCGCGGGCACAGGTTGAGAATCTCTTTGGTGCGGATTATCTTTCCCCGCGACCGAGAAACTATAAAGCCACTGACCAGAACGCCCAGGAGGCGCATGAGGCTATAAGGCCAGCGGGAGACCACTTCAGAAGACCTGAGGAGACAGGACTCTCTGGCGATAATCTCAGGCTTTATACGCTGATCTGGAAAAGAACGCTTGCGACGCAGATGAAGGATGCTGAGAAAAGCACTACGACAGCGATTTTCACGCTTGATGAATATACATTCTCATCATCTGGTACAACAATAAGATTCCCGGGATTCCTGAAGCTCTATCAGGTAGCTACAGATAATAGCGAAGAAGAGAAGGAAGAAGGAATCCTGCCTTCTCTTGAGGCTGGTAAGACGGTCGGCATCGTGAACGCTGTGGGGAAAGCACACACGACAGAGCCTCCTGCAAGATTCAACGAGGCTTCGCTTGTCCAGAAACTCGAGAGCGAAGGCATTGGCCGTCCGTCTACATATGCCACAATCATCTCGACGTTGCTTGACAGGAAATATGTCGTGAGGAGCAAAGAGCAGCTTGTCCCGACATTCACTGGTTTCTTCGTTGATTCATTCCTGGAGAACACATTCCCGGTTTATATCGGTTATGGATTCACATCCGAGATGGAAAAGGGGCTGGATAAGATAGCGAGCGGAGATGAGACAAAGACTGCATTCCTGGATAGATTCTGGAAAGGCGCGGAGGATTTCCACGGGCTGAAAACCGATCTTGAAAGCGTTCAGCGTACAGTCAGGAAATCTGAGGTCAAAAGCCTTTCAATCCCCGGCCTGGAATATAAGTTCCTGCATGACGGAAAGAGTGTTGGGTATTCAATAAGGATAGGTAAGTTCGGTCCTTACATCGCCTCTGATTACACCGATGAAAGCACCGGAAAGCTTAAGATGGCTTCAATTGACCAGACGAAGTATTTTCCCGGCACTTTCAGCGATAAGGATGCGGAGAATATCCTTTTCCCCGCGGATAATGCAATCAAGATAGCAGATGGGATTTATCAGGAAGAAGGAAGATACGGTATTTATTATCGCAGAGAAAGCGATGGAAAGACTGTGAGAGGTCTTAAGGATAAGAAGAAAGCACTCTCTCCAGAGCTTATAGAACTCGCATTCGAGCTCCCGAAATCACTGGGGGAAGATGAAGAAGGCAACAGCGTGATGCTTTCATTCGGACCTTATGGTTTCTATGGAACGTATATGGGAAAGAATTATCCTGTCAGTGATCCTCTGAATGCGGATAAATCCATGATTATCGAGGCTTCTGCGGAAAGCGGAAAGAAGGATTTTCCTGTCCTGAAGGATTATGGAGTCTTCGAAGGTGAGCCGCTGCAGCTTCTTGATGGACGCTATGGCATTTTCCTCCGCTGGGGAAAGAAGAACTGTGCGCTATCGAAGGAGATGAAGGAGAAGGGTGTCCATCTTAGCGAGGAAGAGGTTAGGAAGATTGCTTCTGAAGCGCCTGAGAAAAAGAGCCGCAGATATCCTAGAAGGCAGAAAGCCAGGAGCTAAGGGCTTGACTGTTGAAGATAAACACTGTACGTTAACGTAGTCAGATGACCCTGTAGCTCAGCTGGATAGAGCGTCCGCCTCCTAAGCGGAAGGTCGGCAGTTCGAATCTGCCCAGGATCATTAGATTGATTATATTGTGAAATCCCTTATCCATCCGAGATCAAGGGATTTATTTTTTCATAAGTATTCATCTTGGTCTTATTATTTCCTTTTGAAATGGTTTCTGATTATTGACGGCCATGTTCATATAGATAAGCTGTGAATATGGATAAGACGAATGATGTCATAAGAGGACTGTTGGTGATTATCTCCCACTCGGTCTCACTCTATATCATCACCACGCATAAAGAGAGAGTCAGACATCCCGCGTTTTACTGGTTTGTTGTCACAGTGCTGGCTTCTCTCATCATCTCTCCGATTTTCTATGCTCATGGATTTACATTCAGGGCAGGTGGATTATCGTATTTTCTGCTTGCAATCATTTATGCTCTGGCATTCTTCCTTGTAGCATCGGGTCCTGTGATGAGGAATGTATTCATCTTCCTTTTCTATGTTGCTTTTTTCATGCTTGCCGCGACAGTGGCATCACTTCTTGGACAGCTTTTCCTGAATGGTAATACGCTTGGCATTGCCTTGATCCGCACGTCTTTCTCTCTAGTCTTCTGCATCATATATCCGCTCTATGCGAAGAAGCCACTTATGAAAGCGCTTGATGAAATCAATCGTGAATGGTGGATACTTGTCTCATTCGAGCTTATAGCATTCCTCACTATATCGTTGCTCTCATTCCTTGGGACATTCTTCTTCGATAGCAACAGCATTTATCTTCTTTTCATTATCCTTGTATCGTTTCTGATTGTTGCCTCCTATATTCTGATGATGAAGATAATCATCCTCCTGAAAAGGGAAAGCGGTTTCAGACAGCTTGAGGCACAGCAGTCGATTCTGGAGAACGAGCTCGAAACAGAGAAAGAGTTCGTTGAGTCAGCAAAGCGTTTCCGTCACGATTTAATCCAGCATGACCGGATTATCAGAGCTATGATTCTTGATGGAAAAACAGAAGAGGCTCTGTCATATATGGACGAATATGAGGAGAGGATTGATAGCTCATCTCTTCATGATTGGTGTGAGAACAGGATTCTGAATGCGCTTTTATGCATAGCCGCCAGACGTATGTACCAGCTTGGAGGTGAAATCTCGATTGATGCAGCTGTTCCTGATGATATCGCGATAAAGCGTGTCGATCTGACAACGATATTCGGAAATATTCTAGACAATGCCTACGCATCATGTATCAGCGTGGAACAGCCTTTTTTCTCATTCCGCGCTTTTGTACGGAATGGTAGCCTCTATGCTGAAATAAGAAACAGCGTAGATGATGATACCAGATGGCAGGATGGACTTCCTGTATCAAAGAAAGCGAATGGTGGGATAGGGCTGAGAAACGTGCGGGATGCTGTCAATCGCTATAATGGGATTCTGGAGATGAAAGCTGCTGGTGGCAGTTTCCTGACTCGGCTTGTGATACCATTCCTGAACGAAAAAGATTTGTAAGAGCTGATGTCTGGTAGTATTCTTCTGAGTATGGGAAGAGTACTTATAAAGAATGGATTAGTCGTTGATGCCGATAAACAGTTTAATGCTGATGTGCTTATAAACGGAGAGAAAATCGAGCGCGTGGCTCCATCTATCCCGGAAGAGGATGATATGGAGACCGTTGATGCCTCCGGTATGTACGTCATGCCCGGCATGATTGATGCTCATACGCATTATCATCTGGTGTCGAGAGGAACAGTTACAGCTGATTCATTTATCGAAGGCTCCCGTCTTGCGGCATTCGGCGGGGTGACAACTGTCATCGATTTCGCTGATGACAATAAAATCTCCCTCAAATCCTCACTTGATGCAAGGAAGGCGGAGATGAAGAGCATGGCGATAGACTATGCGCTTCATCAGGGTGTTTATAAGTACCGTGATGATATTTCTCAGGAGCTTGCCGTTATAAAAGATGAGGGTATCAAGGCGCTGAAGATCTTCACGACATATAGGAACGTCGGCTATCTTGTCGAGGACAGGAATGAGCTGAAAGCTATATTCAAGGATGCCAGGGATCTCGGGATGATGATTACAGTCCATGCCGAGGACGATAAGACCATCGAGGATATAGCAGCCGCATGGGACAGGGATTTCAAGCCCGCTTCCCACGCCGATCTGAGACCAGCGGATGCTGAAGCGAAAGCTATTCTATATGTCGGACATATCGCCGCGGAGCTTGGTATGCCTATATATATTGTCCACCTTTCATCGCGCAAAGGCCTTGAAGCGGTAAGGCAGCTTAGAAGCGAGGGCGTGGAGGTTATCGTCGAGACAACGCCAACATATCTCTTCCTTGACCGCTCGCTGCTTGAGAGAGAGGATGGCTCGCTGTTTATCATGACACCGCCGCTGAGGACGAAAGATGACAACAAAGCGCTGCTTGAAGCTCTTGTTGATGGGGAAATCCAGATTGTCGCTACAGATCATTGCTCTTTCACATATGCGCAGAAACTTGAAAGCGATGATTGCCGCACCGTTTATCCTGGAATACCTGGAACAGAGGAGCTTCTTCCATTGCTGCACACATTTAGCGTAGAGACAGGAAGAATCGGAATCAATGATATAGTGAGGCTGCTTTCAAGGAATCCTGCGCATTATTTCTCGCTTTATCCAGAGAAAGGCTCGCTTGAAGCTGGAACGGATGCAGACATCATCATCTTCAATCCTCATGAGGAGTGGACACTCTCTTCATCAACACTTCATTCCGCCTCCGGCTATACGGCGTATGATGGGAGAAAAGTCATTGGCAAGACAATGAGGACTTATCTTAGGGGCCGTCAGATAGTCTCTGGATCTGAGTATTATGGTATAAGCGGAGAAGGGCATTTCATAGCGTCTCGGATCTGATATTCTACGTGTTGCCGATTCATTCTCTTTTTCATACAATGCGGGAGATGTTTCACAGGATTGCTCTTGTCATTCTGATAGTCCTATCTCTCGCATCCTGCGCCTCTACAAAGGATTTTGTTTCTCCAATAGCCGTCTCTGATACAATGAGCCTTGACGAGAAGCTTTCAGCCTTCGGAGGTGAGAGGGTTTCTGTCCCTTATCCTGAGGTTTTCTTCGATGGCACGGAATGGATGGCGAGGCTTACCCAGCTTATAGAGGAAGCGGAAGACTATATTCTTATATCGACATTCCTTGGCTCTTTCTCCGATAGTGAGGTAGGGCTCTTCAGAGCGCTTATGGAAGCGGCGGAACGTGGCATTGATGTCTATTTCATCATGGATGGAATCTCTTCCTATGATATGACAGAGACGCAGAAATACATGACGCCTCTCTATTTCCTCAAATCAAGTGGCATCCATCTGATTGAATACAATCCTCTTTCTGGAATGAATCTCATCAATCCGATGACTGTTGTTATCCGCGACCATCGCAAACTGATTGTCATAGATGGGGAGATGGCAGCCATAGGAGGGATGAATCTCAATTACATTTCAATCGGGGCAGGGGAAGGCAGGACACAGCGGGACAGTACATATCTATTTGAATCATCATCGCTTTCGAGAGCTTTGATGAAAAGCTTCGTCAGAATATGGAATGAATCATCTGTAGAGAAAATCGATGAATCAATGTTCCCTATAAAAGACGGTGAGGATGGTGAATACAGTGCCTATCTTTTCAACATGGAGCTTGGTGGGGATGTGAGCATCCCTGGAATGTATTCATCGCTTTTCAATGAGGCAGAGGAGCGTGTGATTCTCTTCCCGTATCTTCCTATGCTTGATAAGAACATGAAAAGCGCAGTCAGGGAAGCAACTGAGCGAGGTGTGGATGTGGATTTCGTCATGCCTGTTGATCTCAGGGGCTATGCGGCAAGCGGGGTTTACCAGATGCTTCCGTCCCTCATAGAAGATACAGGGGTGGAAATATACATAACCGCGTATGGCGAGAATGGTGAGATTCTGCCGCTCCTTCATGAGAAGCTTATGGTTGTCGATTCCGACAAAGTCGTTATAGGCTCCGCGAATTTCAATTTCCGCTCTATGAAGCTATCTCATGAGCTCGCGCTTGTGATTGAGTCTGAAGAGCTTGCTGCGATGCTGACGGAGCATGCTGAGAAGATAATGGCTATCTCTGAGTATGTCGACTACGACGAGGCTGAAAGACGCAAAGCCGAAGAAGGCAATGTCTTCAGTTATCTCTTCACTTATTTCGGAGGCTGATATGAAGAAAATCATTCTTGCAGTCATCATATTGCTTTCAGCCTTCAATATTTTTTCTTCGGCATCCTTCGGCTATTCCCTCGCGCCTGTTGGTGCGATGACACCGACAGGGAATTACGGGGCGCTTACTATCTCGGCAATCTTCTCTCCATATAAGGAGACGCATATCGGAGATATGGAGCTTGCTATTGATCTGTCTCCGGTTTATCCATTCTTCGAGAGTGCGAGGGCAAGGATACAGAGTCCTTTATTCATGTTTCTTCATCATCCATTCAACTGGATGTTCCATAATAGCGTAATCTGGTCTCCTCTGCTTTCATTCGGAGCTGAATATCGTCTTAGGAATGAATGGAGTATAACCATGGGGCTTTCTCCTTTCGCATTCCAGAATACGCATTTCATCTATGAGTTCTTCTCCCCATACGCTATCTATTCCATCACTTCAGACAAGTGGGGCTGGGGGATGTATATCATGAGATTCTCATATTTCTTCTAGGAGGCTGTGATGAGAAGAAAGATTTCTGTCCTTGCTGTGATTCTTTTCCTTTCAATACCAGTCTTCGCTGGGGATTATCATGATATAGCATTGGGTTTTGGCCATCAGACATATAAGTGGCCAGAGAAGGGCATAAGCTTTTCCTATTCATTCTCACTTGGTCTTACAGAGCGGATGGAGCTTGATATATGGGGAAATTCAGAAGCGGTGCCAAAGCCCTTCGCGTCAAATCTTTTCGGCGTTGATCTCACATTCTCTCTTCTGGGAGCGAGATCGACAGCATCGCGTGTTGCGGGGAGCGGTATAAACATGCTTCTTTCAGTAGGTGGTTTCTATTCAACCTCTGACAACGGTGCTGGACCCATGATATCGATAACACCACTGACAGTAGGAACTCCGATCTCTGGAAGCAGGGAAAGGCTTCTCAGGACCGGAGTCGGTTATGATTTCGTTAACTGGAAATTCGTGATTACATTCTCGCTGCTATCTGTAGATTATTATGTCAGAGGCAGCTGGCGAGACTACACGTTCTGATTATTTTCCCTCCAGTGCCATCATCTTCTCGATACGACGCTCGTGACGGCCACCCTGGAATGTGGCATCAATATAGCCATCGAGGATATCAAGAGGGTTTTCGCTATATTCAATACGGCCTCCAAAAGCGATGAAATTGGCATTGTTATGCTCTTTTGCCATAGTAGCTGCATACTTTGTCTCAGGAAGCGCGCATCTGATGCCTTTCATCTTATTTGCCGATATTGATATCCCGATGCCTGTCCCGCATAGAAGAACACCGAAATCATAGCCTCCTTTGCGGTACTCCATTACAGCTTCCTCTGCTTTGTCTGGATAGTCGATGCTCTCTTCATGATCTATGCCCAGATATGTTACCTCAAAGCCTCTTTTCTCAAGATGCCTTACGACTTCCGCTGCCAGTGAGACAGCACCATGATCATTGGCTACAACTGCTTTTGACATTTCAGCCTCCAATGGATTTTAGCATTCAATGCCTATGATGCGGAAGATGGGGTTGAAATCAGGGGGAAATCTATTTCTTTCAGCAGTTTGCTTGCAGCAACCATAGTACGCACATTATTTCATCAGCTTCATTCATGATATCTATGCCTCAGCAGGACAAAACCTCATTATTCCAGAAACATGATAAGCTGGTATATCCGAGAATATCGTCATTCTCATTTGTCACAAGATAGGTTCTGGCATTGTCACTCTTCTCATAAGCGACAGCATTGGTACGGATGAAGTTTTCAACATCCGGATTTCTCTTCACAGAAAAAGAGGATAAAGCCTGTAAAGCCCTATCCTCTCCTACGAGATCCATGAACTCACGGAGCTCAGTACACTCCAATCTCATTTACCATACCTTGCCTTAAGTCTTGCAGCTTTTTCAGGCGTCATCGTAGTTGCCTCTTTGAAGCGAGCCTTGGCTTCTGGAGTGCTCAGCCTCTTTACAGTGGGAGAGCCGTTGTCGATAGCTTTCTCAAGGTTCTTGATGCCCCAGTCTGGGTTTACAGTAAAAGTTCTGCTGAATGATTCTGTCGCCATGGCAATGCCTCCTTCACTTTGAATTTATATGGAAAACGCATTTCCGGATACAATTAAATGACAAAACATTCAAATCATCAACATATTGTTAATGAATCTCTTTCAAACGCTTTGTCAATTTTCTTATATTTTGACAAAACGCTTATGCGAAATTGTATTATTGCCAATAAATTTTGAATTTAATGACCAATTTTATATTCCTGCTTTATTCTACTTTCTATCTCAACTGAAATGCTTTAGCATTTAGGCATGAGAGTTTATATCACAGGGCACCGCAACCCCGACATGGATTCTGTGTGCTCGGCATACGCTTATTCAGTACTGAAGAACAAGATTGATGAAGATAACGAATATATTCCAGTGATGCTTGGAAAAGGGAATAGGAATACAGTGAAGGTTTTCTCTTCACTGGGACTTGAGATGCCTATGTATCTTCATGATGTGCGGCCTCGTGTTGCAGCCGTGCAGCGGAAGCCCGTGACCTCTGTGAAGAGCTCTGATCCGCTTTTCATGCTTATGGATATCTTCCAGCGTCTTAAGCCATCTGTTGTTCCTGTAATCGATGAGGATGGATATAAAGCACTCCTTTCAGCCGATGACATAAATGCATTCTTCCTTCGTGAGAACAGAAGTGGTGCAAGACAGCTTTATCTCCTTTCAGAAGATAACATCGAGCGCACGATAGAAGGTGAGTATGTGAAGAGAAGCGGCAGCGATGTTCTCCGCGCTCCCTATATGGTGGGCGCTATGGAGTATCAGGTGTATCTTGAGCGTCTTGGAAGGTGTGTTGATAAACCCGTACTTGTGATAGGAAACAGACCAAAGCATCTCAGAGCTGCTGTTGAGCATCAGCTTCCAGGGATTGTCGTAACAGGTGTTTCCGCACCATCAGAGCTGAAGATTGATTTCTCTTCATTCCATGGCTTTGTTTATCTTTCCATGCTTGATACCGCTGAAACACTTCGTCTGCTGCGCCTTTCCACACCTATTTCAGACATCATCCCCTCATATCCGGCAGATAACCGCATTGATGGTGATATGCTTTTCGATGATGCGAAGAAAAAACTTCAAGACAGTGGCTTCAGAGGGCTCTCTGTATTCCAGAATGGAGTCTGGACCGGATTTGTGACAAGGAGATGTTTCCTCGATAAACCTCGGCAGAAACTCATACTCATGGATCATAATGAAGCGGAGCAGAGCGTGCCAGGTATTGAAGATGGTGAAATCATTGAAATACTCGACCATCATAGACTCGCGGCCCCAAGGATGCGAAATCCTATCTACATATGCTCAGAGCCGCTTGGCTCAACATGCTCAATTGTCTATGAGCAGTTCAAGAAGTGGGGTGTGGATATAGATCCTGTCACTGCCAGGGTCCTCCTTTCAGGTCTCGTAGCAGATACAGTCATGCTTAAGAGCCCGACAACCACTTCTTACGATAAGCATGTGGCGAGAAGGCTTTCAGAGATAGCTTCTGTCAATGATTTCGATGCATTCTGCAAGGATATCTTTGCTGATGATCACAATCTGGCGGAGAAGGATCCAAAGACAGTCATTGAGAGCGATATGAAGATTTATGATGAAAGCGGTGTCAAGTTCGCAATCGGACAGGTCGAGGTCATGAATCTCGAAGAGGTGAGGGACATAAAGGATGATTACCTTGAAGCTCTTGAAACTGTCAGGGAGACAAAAGCCCTGGACTGGTGTATGCTCCTCATTACAGATGTCATCAAGGAGGAATCGATTCTTCTTGCAACGGAATTCGAGAAGGAGTCACGGCTTGTCTATGACAGGATAGAGAAAGGCTGTTACTCGCTTCCTGGAGTTCTCTCGAGAAAGAAGCAGCTTCTTCCTGAGATCCTGCGAGTGCTTTCTGAAAAGTGAAGAAATTATTTCTTTGCAACTCGCATGATTTCTGCAAATTATTTCTTTGCAAAATGCAATTGGTGAAGTGACTTTAAGCCGCTGAATTGACAATTTAAGGTTCTGATGGTAGTTCAATTATAGGGCTTGGCGCTCGAATCGCCTCTTTGGAGAGTGGTCCATCAATGAGGTCAGGCTTATTTTTTTATCCCAACCAATTCTATTGTATATAGTGTATTGCCTTCGATATTTCTCATCTTCATCATTATCTGAGCCCATCTGCGTTTACCTGAGGGGCTAGATTCACTGACTTCTCTCGTGCTTTGTTTGATATCATCTTATTGCGGACAACAGAGCCATATCTTGCAATTGTACCGTCTGAGATGTTTTTTATACTCTCTCCTTGATGTTGCTTCAGATAATACGTAGCTTGTTCATTATTAGCCGCATAAACTGTCTTTACCATTTTCCCTAGCAAAATTGATTTGTCTGGGAATTTTAAGAGATGATGAAACCAATTTCATGCCGCTAAATTATCATTTTACATTCAGATTGTGTTCTTGAGGAAGGAGAATCACACACCTTGCACTTTGATTATCGATGGAATCTGCCTGATTGCTGTCGTTGTCTTCTTCATCGCTTCCTCGTTGTCCGCACTGATAGTGAATGTGCCAACAAGGCCTTCTGGCTCGACATCGAGGGAGCCTTGGATGAGATGACTGTTGTGCTTTCTTACAGCATTGTCTATCTCGCTGAAAAGCTCGGAATTGAATTTGGCAACGACTGAGAAGCGGCGTACGAGCTCTTGGCTATCCCATTCAACAGGAACTATACGCTCATCAGCTTCAGGCATGTTGCGGAGGTTCGGACAGTCTTTTTTATGGATTACATAACCTCTGCCACGGGTTATATACGCGACAATCTCATCTCCATGCACAGGATTGCAGCACTTAGCGAAGTCGAAGAGTATGTTGCTGTTCTCGCCTATGATGACAGTGCCTTTCTTTTCATGGGAAATGAAACGTAATCCCTGAAGGGTAGGAATACGCTTCTTGGCATTCTCCATCGCTGGATTCTGTACAGGCTGTGGCTTCTTGGCAGTCTGGGCTATAGGGAGATTGGTTGTCTCATTCTTGTTGAGCCACGCCCTTATCTTCTTCTTTGCGGATGTTGTCGCTGCGTACTCCAGCCATTGCTGGTTGGGATGCGCGCTTGGGCTTGTCATGATCTCGACTATCTGGGTGTTCGAGAGTGGCTTGTTGAGTGGGATTATCGAGCCATCTGCTCTCGCGCCGGAGCAATGATTCCCAATCTCAGTATGTACTTTGTAAGCAAAATCAAGAGCGGTTGAGCCAACTGGAAGCTCTATGACATGGCCTTGCGGGGTGAAGACGACTATTGAGTCCTTCAATAGCTCATTCTTTATCTCATCCATGAAGTCCTCGCTCTGCGCAATCTCACGGGACCATGTCTTTATCTTTCTGATTATCTTCTGGTAATTGATTGAATCTACAGTCTTCCAGGTACCTGACTCAGAGCCAGAGGCCGCCTTGTAGGCCCAGTGTGCGGCAACGCCTTCTTCCGCAGTCTTGTGCATTTCCTGCGTCCTGATCTGGATTTCAAGATGCCTGTTCTGTGGTCCAAGGACTGTGGTATGCAATGACTGGTAGTTATTTGCCTTAGGCATTGCAATATAATCCTTGAATCTTCCCTCAATAGGTATCCACATCGAGTGGATTACACCAAGAATCGTGTAGCATTCCACCGCTGTCTGGCATATGACCCTTATGCCGAGAATGTCGTAGATTTCATCAATCTCCTTCTTTCTTTTCTTTATCTTCTGGTAGATTGAATAAGCGTGCTTTACACGTCCTGTTATCTCAATATTGTCAATTCCTGCTTTATGACATGCCTCAGCTATGGCCTTTGATACCTGTTTGATATAAGCGGTATACTCACTCTTCTTTTCGAGAAGATAACCATTGATGTAATCATAGGATTCAGGTTTAAGTGCCTTGAGCGAGAGATCCTCAAGCTCGGATTTTATCGTCTGCATACCAAGGCTGTCCGCGATAGGGGCGAAGATATCGAGACAGTCTTCGGCGAAGGCCCTTTTCCGCTCAGGGGAGAGACCTTCTATTGTTCTCATGTTATGGAGCTTGTCAGCAAGCTTGATGAGAATCACCCTGAGATCCTTCGACATTGCGAAGAACATCTTCTTTATGGTCTCGGCTTCCTGTATCGACTTTTCATCGGTGATACGGGAAATTTTCGTCACGGCCTGAACCATTTCACCGACTTCCTTGCCGAAAATCGTCGCTATCTCTTCTTCTGTTGTATCTGTGTCCTCAAGTGTGTCATGAAGAAGTCCAGCGGAGACAGTGTCGGCATCCATACCAATCTGCATGAGTATTTCAGCAACCGCAATAGGGTGGGTTATGTAAGGCTCTCCGGACTTCCTTTTCTGGTCACCATGCTTCTTTGCGGCAAAGACAGCGGCGGAGGCGATTTTATCTTTATCCTCATCGCTGTAGCGTATGATGTTCTTGACGAATTTATCTATCAGATCCTTGTTTGGGAAATCTTCCATAAATCACACGCTCCTTGCCAGAGAGATCTTTATCGACATCGATTGATGAGAAACCTCTCATTCTAAGAAGATTAGCACATAAAGCAATCTGCCGATAGTCACACTCTATGGCAAGATAACCATTCTCCTTCAGATAATCAGGGCTTTCGCTGATGATTCTTCTTATTAGTCCAAGCCCATCATCATCCCCGCCTATGAATGCTGCGACAGGCTCTGCTTTCACGTCTTTATCTGTTTCGATGTACCAGTTATCTGTAAGATATGGCGGGTTTGTGACGATTATATCGAACTTCTTATCTTTCCATGGCTCCAGAAGATTGCCTTCGCGCGCATCAGGGACTTGTCCACATATTGTCTTGTAGTTTTCGATTGCGATTTCCAAGGCTTCATGTGATATATCCGAAAGCGATACCGGACGCGATAGCGCGTAACTGACAGATGCCCCGATAGCTCCGCTTCCTGTGCATAAGTCGAGAATTTCCGGATCCTTTATCGTCCTTGCTATAGCGATTGCTCTTTCAACAAGCGTTTCCGTATCAGGACGCGGTATAAGGGTTGCTTCTGTGACCCTGAAGCTGTGGCCGTAGAATTCCTTTCTGCCTGTTATGTAAGCCATGGGAATCCCGGAAAGCCTCTTTTCCAGAAGGGCAAAGGCTTTCTTCGCCTCATCGTCCGTTACTTCCCTGGAGCTTTCTGTTATCTGATGGATATCATCAAGGCCAGTTGCGATGGATATGATAATCCTGGCATCTACAGCTTCTGTCCTGCTAATGAGTTCACGTCTCAGTTCTGAGAGCTTCACGCTTCTTTCAGAGCCTCCTCTCCAGCTGCAAGACGGAGTGCATCGATAAGCTCATCGAGATCGCCTTCTATGATTGTATCGAGCTTGTACAGCGTCAGGTTGATTCTGTGGTCTGTCACCCTGTTCTGCGGGAAGTTATATGTGCGGATACGCTCTGACCTATCTCCGGAGCCGACCATGCTTCGTCTTGCATCCGCTCTTTCCTTCTGTTTCTTCGCCTCTTCGAGGTCATAGAGCCTTGAACGGAGAACACGCATCGCTTTCGCTCTGTTCTTTATCTGTGATTTCTCATCCTGGCATATAACGACAAGACCTGTAGGAAGGTGCGTGATACGTACAGCGGAATCTGTTGTGTTGACGCACTGTCCACCCGGGCCTCCAGCTCTCATGACATCTATTCTGAGATCTTCCTGCTTTATCTCGATATCTGTCTCTTCCGCTTCCGGCAGAACAGCTACAGT
Source organism: uncultured Spirochaetaceae bacterium (assembly GCA_944388955.1). GTDB lineage: Bacteria > Spirochaetota > Spirochaetia > Sphaerochaetales > Sphaerochaetaceae > Ornithospirochaeta. Next base: position 103,252 of record CALXKJ010000007.1, read on the forward strand.
GATAGCCGAAGTATGGATTCTGCCTCCCGACTCGGTTTCAGGAACACGCTGCACGCGATGCACGCCAGACTCATATCTCAGATACCCGTAGACATCCTTCCCTGATATAGAGACAACTATTTCCTTATAACCACCCATCTCCGTTTCATTGAGAGACATGACTTCCATTTTCCAATGCTTGTTTTCAGCATAATGGGAGTACATGCGGAAGATGTCGGCGGCAAAGAGTGCGGCTTCATCACCGCCAGTGCCTGCCCTGATTTCCATGATTATATTCTTCCCTTCAAGCGGGTCTGGTGGAATAAGGAGGATACGGCATTCCTTCTCAGCGCTTTCCAGTGCGCTTTCCAGCGATGAAAGCTCCTCTTTTGCCATCTCCACGAGCTCGGCATCGCTTTCGGTGCGGATCATCTCCTTTGAATCGGCTATTGCCTTCTCGAGAGCTTTCATCTCCTCAAGTTTGTCGACAACAGGCTGAAGGTGCGCTCTTTCCTGCATGAGCGTCTTGTAGAGCTTCATGTCGCTGAGAGCTTCCGTAGAAAGTTTTGAATCTATCTCATCAAGCTGCTTCCTGTACTCAGAAAGCTTATCTGTCAGTTCTGGCATATGCGCTATTATATTATTCTATCACTTTTCGGTGAAGTTCCTCTCCGTACCTCTGAAGAGACAGGAGTATTTCCTTCGCTCTGTAGTCTGTATCGACGCTTTCAATGCGCTCTTTTATCGTTCTCATATAGAGCTCATAAGTCGGTGTTCCCTCGACAGGAGGGTTTATAAGACGGAGCGCGCAGAAATTCTTCCAGTTTGCTTTCTCTTTCTCCGGAAGCACTTCAGGCCAGTTCCTCGCCACTTGTCTCCATAGAAGCTTGTGGTATTTGTCATCCTCGAAAAGGTGCTCGCCCTTGGTAAGCTTCTCCTCTGGTTTCATTGCTCTTATGGATGCCATCACGCCTTTATCGTGATCGGAGGGGAAGGAGCTGTAGATAGTCAGATCCGGATCCTTCACGTCATCATGATATGGCTCCTTCGCCTTGAGGATGGCTTCCTTTGTCAGGAGTGGGCATTTCATCGCTTCATTCACTTTTCTCTGGATATCAGCATGCGTGAATCCAAGTCTCTCCTCGCTTTTGCTGTCAAGGACTGACAAGGGCGCTATGAATGGGGAGCGGTTTATCATCAGGCGCAGGATGCCTGTCTCATGATAGCCCCCATCAAGACTTGTTGGCAGCTCCTTCGTAAGATCGAAGCAGTAAAGAGCTGCTGATTTCTCAGCCTCATAAAAAAGCGGAAGCAATGGATGCGTGTTGCCTCTATCAGACACGAAAAGGGGACATGTGTGCAGAAAAGGCTTATGCTCAAGCACCTTTATCTCATTCGCTATCTGATTCTTTCCTCTGTGGTTAAGTGCCCATGTGAAAAGGCGTGGCTGTTTTTCTTTTATAAGCTTTGCAATGGCGATTGTCGCCTCTACATCACATAACGCATCGTGCGCGTGTGTCTGCTCAATATGATTCTCTTCTGTGAGATCTGTAAGCTTGAAAGACGGAGCGTTGGTTTCAGGATTGGTTTTCTCGAATGATATCCCTTGAGGTCTCAGATCCCTTGTCGCCCTGACAAGATTTATAATGTCCCATCTTGAGCATCTGTTCCTATATTCGCGCTCAAATGGATCATAGAGATTCCTGTAAAGCGTGGAGCGTATGACTTCATCATCGAAGTTTATGCTGTTGTAACCGACTGTAATCGTGTCAGGAACAAGGAATTCCTGCTGCAGCCTTTCTATCATCTCCGCTTCAGGAATCCCTTTTTCATTCACCTCCTGCGGTGTTATGCCTGTCACAAGGCATGAGTCGGGAGATGGAAGGTAATCAGGGGAGAGCTTTGAGTAGAGGACAATAGGCTCCCCGATCTGATTGAAATCCATATCGGTGCGTATACATGCGGCCTGGGCAATCCTGTCATATTTTGGATTCAGGCCGAATGTCTCGAGATCATACCAGAGAAAAGTCTTCATACAATGATATTAGCACTTTTTCTCAATGACAGCAGTGGTGTGCTCCATCGCTGTCGTGATGGCAGCCTCCTTCATGTTCATGATCATGGTGATGGCACTCAACATTCTCATCGAATTCCAGTCTTCCTTCCGCGAAGGCTTTGGCGGCATCATCAGCAGAGCCGGAGACTCCCGGATAGATTTTTATTCCGCATGCGCCAAGAGCGGCCCTTGCGCCTCCTCCGATGCCTCCGCATATGAGAGCTTCCACACCGTGGTCGCGAAGGAATGGTGCGAGAGCTCCATGTCCACCAGTGGATGAAGCATCGACTTTCTCTTTGTCTGTGACTTTCCCGTCTTCGATTGTGTAGATCATGAATTCCTCAGTTCTTCCGAAGTGCTGGAATACTGAGCCGTTATCATAGGTAATTGCAGCTTTCATTGTAATCTCCTCTCTCTGAATATAGCCGCACTTTCGTTTGTCGTGTAGAGTCGTAGGTATGAAGGATTCTAGAAAAGAGATTATCTCGTGGTCTTTGTATGACTGGGCGAACAGCGCGTTCGCCACGACTGTTATGGCTGCTTTCTTTCCTATTTTCTTCTCCCAGTACTGGTCAATGGGAGCAGATAGCGCGGAAAGCACATTCTTCTTAGGGCTTGGCAATTCACTCGCTTCGCTTCTTGTGGCTGTCCTTTCGCCAATCATAGGCGCTATTGCAGATAAAGGCAGCTACAGAAAGAAGCTTCTCATACTTTTTGCATTCCTTGGTGCTGCGATGACAGCAGGTCTCTTCCTCGTCTCAGCGGGAATGTGGCCTGTTGCTATCATACTGTATGTTATAGCCAACATAGGTTTTGCAAGCGCAAACACATTCTATGATTCGCTTCTTCCTTCAATTGCATCGGAGAAGAAGGTCGACTTTGTTTCCTCTCTCGGATATTCCCTCGGGTATATCGGAGGTGGGCTTCTTTTCCTGATAAATGTTCTCATGTATCTCATGCCAACGGCTTTCGGACTTCCTGACGATGGAGGAATAACGGCAGTAAGGCTTTCATTCCTGATGGTCGGTATCTGGTGGATAGTCTTCTCCATTCCTCTCATGGTCTTCGTGAAAGAGCCTGAAGGCGAGAAGATGAAACTCTCAAGAGCTATAAAAGAAGGTTTTGGGGATCTTGGAAAAACACTTAAATCACTGAAGCAGCTGAAGAACACAGCACTCTTTCTGGTCGCTTATTGGTGTTATATCGATGGTGTAGACACAATCATCAAGATGGCTACTGACTATGGCACAGCCCTTGGATTCTCCGCCTCAAGCCTTATCGTTGCGCTTCTCATAACGCAGTTTGTCGCATTCCCTGCAGCTCTCCTGTATAACACATTCGGAAAGAAGGTCGGCGTGAAGCGCGCGCTTCTTGTGGCTATAGCGGCATATATGATTATCGCCTGCCTTGGCTTCTTCATGACAAAAGAGAGCCAGTTCTATGCGCTTGCAGTCTGCATTGGTCTGTTCCAGGGTGGTATACAGGCACTGTCGAGATCTTATTTCTCAAGGCTTATACCGGAAGGCGAGACAGCACAGTTCTATGGCTTCTTCAACCTTCTAGGCAAATTCGCGGCAATCATAGGGCCGCTTCTCCTTGGTGTCGTGACGCTTATAACAGGTCAGCAGCGCTTTGGAATTCTTTCGCTGATAATTCTCTTCCTTATTGGTTTTATCCTTCTGAGAAAAGTCGATGATAGCCGTGTAGAAGAGGACCTCAAGGCATTCAAAGCCGCAAAAGGCTGAGAATCATTGCAAACGGCTTGCTTCAAACTAGTGGAGCGAGCCGCTGTAAATAACAACACATCCTCACCATCCCTTCGTAGGCAGCGATTCTGTTTCGCACATAAAAGTTTTGCTTGACAGATTACAACCGGGGGGGGGTATTTTTGAGATATCAAATATACGGAGGATGAAATGAAGAAGATTTCTGTATTGCTTTTTGCAGTATTGATGGTGTTTGCATTCACAGCTTGTGACAACACAACAAAAGGACCAGATGAACCTGTATACCTTTCAACAGGAACTATGGGGGATGTCGAGTTTGAAAATGGCTCTGTAACACTGACGACGGAAAATCATAAGGATTATGTTGTTGATGGCTCTCTTGCGACGATGAAAGCGGATCAAGCTAAAGCATTCAGTGGTGGTGGAGATGGATGGAAAGAAGGCTCCCACTATATTTCATTGAATGTGAGTGGAGTGAGCGAAGAGAATAAAGTCGAAAAGCAAGGCTGGGTTTCTGCAATTGATTCGACTGATTATCTTGATGAGAAAACTGGATCTGTAAAGACTGGAAAGATTCTCGCGATAACAAACGGTGGTACTGTACGCTCTGAGCTTGGAAATCATTATATCTGGAAGATTGTTCTTGAAGATGGCAAGGAATATACAGTTGATTTTACTAAGCAGTTCAATGCGCTTAGCAATCAGGGTGAGTGATTGAATCACTCCTAATGAAATTTCACTGAATAGATCCGGAATCAGATAAAGGTTCCGGATTTTTTAGTACTATATTTCATATTGATTTAACAACGGTGATACTTCCGTATTAACATCTGTGCACAATACTTCCACCTAAGGTTATCAGATGGAGATACGGGTAAGAAACATAAGAAAGTCATTTGGTGAGAAGACTGTCATAGGAAACCTCTCCCTTGATATCACATCCGGAAGCTTCACAACGCTTTTAGGACCTTCTGGATGCGGCAAGACAACACTTCTCAGAATGATTGCAGGTCTTGAGACTCCTGATAGCGGGGAGATATATCTTGGTGATCGCTGTGTGTTCTCTTCCGTGAAAAACATATCAATACCACCAGAAGAACGGGGTATTGGTTTCGTTTTTCAGGATTTTGCACTCTGGCCGCATATGAGAGTCCGTGACAATGTGGCTTTTGGTCTTAAAGCGAGGAAAGTCTGCGAGTGTGTGGATGAAAGGGTGAAGGAAGCCCTTCATGCCGTACAGCTTGATGATTATATCAATCGCTATCCCTCAGAGCTTTCTGGAGGGCAACAGCAGCGTGTTTCATTTGCAAGGGCTATAGTGACTGAGCCTGAGTGTATCCTGTTCGACGAACCGCTTTCCGCACTCGATGCTCTTCTTCGTGAGGAGATGCGCGCAGAGTTAAAGTCTCTTGTTTCGGAAAGAGGTATCACATCCGTGTTTGTTACACATGATCAGACTGAGGCTATGTCCATGTCTGACATGATTGCCGTCATGAATGGGGGATTTATCGAGCAATACGATACACCTGAGAATATATATAGTAATCCAAAGACTGTTTTTACAGCACGCTTTGTCGGTGTCTCAGACTGGCTTGATGATAGTCGTATGTTCCGTCCTGAGAATGCTGTTCTTTCTGACGATGAAGGAATGTACAAATCGAGTGTAACAGGACTGGAGTTCATGGGCTCCTGTTATCGTCTCATTCTCAATCATGAAGGACAGAAGTGGATAATCAATGCTGACAAGCCATATCAGATTGGCTCGTTGGTATATGTGAATATCGAAAACAAATCGATAGTTTCTATCGGAAAGAGAGGCTGAAATGAAAAAAGCATTGATACTTATTCTTGCTGTTTTTGTATCATTGTCTGCTGTATTTGGTGCATCAGACAAAGGAATTGTGACAGTCTACATGCCGTCTCCGGCGGGACTTGCAAATAAGCTCGCCGCTGATTTTGAGGCAAAGACCGGTATTGAGGTAAAGACATTCCAAGGAACGACTGGAGAAATCCTTGCGCGCCTTGAGACAGAGAAGGCAAATCCAGTGGCTGATGTCGTTATCCTTGCATCTTGGTCGGATGGACTTTCTATGAAGGAGAGCGGACAGCTTGAGTCTTATATTCCTGCCAATACTGAGAATGCTGTTGGAGGTTGGATTGATGATGATTCAATGCTCTTTGGATACAGTGCTTCAGCCGTTGGTGTCATATATAATACCCTTATCTATCCTGAGCTTGATGCTGATTGGGCTGAGCTTGCCGATCCTCAGTTTAAAAATGATATAGCAATTCCCGATCCTGAGCTTTCTGGTGCATGCAAGGATTTCGTTGCAGGTTTTGTCAATGCATTTGGTTGGGACACATTTGAAGCTCTTGCGGCAAACGGAATGACAGTGCCTGGCGCGAATAAAGCCGCGCTCGAAGCTGTTACAACAGGCGAGGTGGGGATTCTTATTGCTGGTGTGGATTACAACGCCTACTCATCGATGAAAGAAGGTGAGCCACTGTCAATATACTATCCAGAGAGCGGTACTGTCGTGAATCCACGTCCGGCAATGATTATGAAGAGCGCACCAGATATGGACAACGCAAAAGCCTTCATTGACTACCTTTACTCTGAAGATGCCCAGAAGATGGTGACAGAGGCCTACCTTCTTCCTGGAAGGACTGATATTGAATATACAAATAGATCTACACTCGATGAGATTCCTCAGATAGAAACTGACTGGAGTGCTATGATGGAGATTTCATCAGAAGCGGCGGCAAGAATCAACGAGCTGTGCGAAAGGTGAAATCATGAAGCGTACAGTTATTAAGAGAATCCCATCGTTTTTAGCTGTCGTGGTATTGGTTCTCATGATAATCTGTCCGCTTCTCTCTATCTTCAGGGAAGCTGCATTTCCTGATGGCAACTTTGATATCTCGATGGCGATAAGCACAATTGCCGAAAGTGAGAATGCAAGGATGATAGCATCCTCCATTCTTCTAGGTGTGCTTGTCGTCATGGTCTCATCTCTAATTGCTCTTCCACTTGCGTATATATTCTCAAGAACACAATTCGCCCGTTATCGTTTTTTCGATGTTATCTTCATGATACCGTTCATGACGCCGCCTTATATTGCATCAATGGGATGGATACTCTTCATGCAGAAGCGTGGGCTCATGCAGCAGATTTTCCCTTCATTGGCTTTTCTCAGTGACTGGTTCTTCTCTTTAGGCGGTCTTGTGCTTGTGATGAGCTTTCATGTCTTTCCATTCATGATGACACTCATGAAGAATGCCATGCTAGCCGTTTCTTCATCTCTTGATGAGGCAGGAGCTGTGCTTGGTGCGCCTTTTCGTGTGAGACTCCGGAAGCTTTTCTTCCCTCTGCTGACAGGCAATTATGCAATTGGCGCGCTGCTGGTATTTGTTAAAACAATATCTGAATATGGAACACCATCCACATTAGGGCGGAGAATCGGGTTTGAAGTATTCACCACCGATATTCATCGCTATGCGACTGTTGCGCCAATTGAGTTCGGAAAATCGGCATCGCTTGCTTCTGTTCTCATAGGTATCTGTCTTCTTATATGGTTCTTTCAGAATTACGTGACAGAACATCGAGCATATAGTCTTGTGGGAAGCAGGCCGGGCAGTATCAGGATAAAAAGAATGGGAAGAAAGCAGAGCGCCCTATGCTGGACTTTCATTGTCATTGTCATATTTTTCACAATGCTGATTCCTCTTTTTTCTGTCGTCACTTCATCACTCATAAAGCTCCGTGGCTATGGATTGAGGGCTGGGAATTTTACATTTGGCAATTATGTAAAGCTCTTCACGGAAGATAATCAGGGAACAGGTGCTCTTCTTATTTCAATTTTCCTTGCTGTCTCATCCGCCACTATAGCGTCTATACTCGGTACGATATCAGTTATCATCTCAAAGCAAGCCGGGAAAAGGTGTGGAAGGCTCATCGAAGGACTGTCGTTGATTCCGGAGATGCTTCCAAGCATCGTTCTGGTACTTGGAATCATGCTGTTCTATAACAGGATATACAGAATCGTGCCGATTTACGGGACAATCTGGATAATGGTACTCAGTTATGTGATTCTCTTCCTGCCATACACGGTTCAATATGTTACTTCCTCCTTCTCTCAGATTGGAGATAGCCTGATATCAGCAGGCCGTATATGTGGAGGGAAACCATTGTATGTTTTCATGCATATAACGCTTCCTCTTATATTCCGTGGCATACTTTCAGGATGGATGATGACATTCATAATCGCGTTCAGGGAGCTGGTGACACCGTCTCTTATCGCACCGACGAACACCCTCACAGTCTCGACGTACATCAACAGACAATTTGAGCAGGGAAGTGTTGGAAAGGGAATGGCGATGGCTGTGATATGCATTCTCTTCAGTACTGTTACCCTTCTTATCCTCAATAAAGCAATTTCGGAAAAACGCAAGTGAGAACGCGATTAATAGTTGCGTCCTTAATTCGGCATTGGTAGAATTTCATTATCCAATGGAGGACCAGAGTTTGAAGAAAGCTTTAGTTTTCATCACATTCCTGTTTGTCTTCTGTTGCTCTGCATTCTCTTCAGCTGCCGTAAGCGCCATAGAGGGGATTTATGATGGCATATTGGCGGCAGTCGCATCGTCAATCACGGTGCCACGCGTTGCATTGCAAGGGGTTACGGTTGTCCGAGACGGTAGCATTATACCTGTCAGGATATCTTTCGTGCGCTCCGATGTGTCCGGGTATAGCGATTCGCTCCAGTTCTTCTCAAACGGAGCTGGAAACAGCATCCTGAGCGCTATATCATCTGAAGAGTACCTTTCAGCTATTTCCGGTTTTGCGGTCCATGCGCTCAATCATTCGGATTTCAGTACCGGGGAGATTATTCTCGATGGCTCTGTCAGACGCATAGAAGCCGATCCCGTTGTTCTTGATGATTTTGTCCGGAATGATGACTGGAGTGAATTTGATGGTCTTTTTTCATTCTCTTTCCTTGTCACCGGAAAGCTTATTGATGGCGGAATGATTGTCGAAGGGACGTTTTCTATATCAGGAGGAGCTGAAAAGACGATGACAATAAGGGCTGAAAGCCTTAAAGTCGATAATGTTGAATATAAGCTTGAGCCAGCAGTTCTCAGGTTTGCGGATTAGGAGGTTTTGAAATGGGGAAGACGGAGGATTTTCTCAGGAAGCACATGCTCTCTGCTGCTTCAGTTGATACGGATAAGACACTTGCATTCATTCTTTCAGAGATGAAGAAAGGGCTTGATAAAGAGAATTCCAGCTCTTTGCAGATGATTGCGACTTATGTGCAGCCCGACACAGAGATAAAGCCAGGGGCTTCTGTCATTGTCCTCGATGCAGGTGGAACGAATTTCCGCACATGCCTTGTGACCTTCGACGAGAATCGTCAGCCTGTGATTTCCGATTTCCGTAAAGTAGGTATGCCTGGTGTAAAGAGCGAAGTATCTGCAAAGGAGTTCTTCTCAATCCTTGCAGATAATGTCGAGCGCCTGATTGATAAAAGCGACAGGATAGGATTCTGCTTCTCATATGCCGCTAAGATAACGGAGGAGCACGATGGTATTCCTCTTCTCTTCTCAAAGGAGATAAAAGCACCTGAAGTCATCGGCATGCCTATAGGTGAGAATCTTCTCAAGGAGCTTGCATCAAGAGGATATGATGTGTCGAAGAAGAAGGTATCTGTTGTAAATGATACAGTAGCGACGCTTCTCGCCGCGAAAGCCGCACACCCGGATAACGCTTCCTCATATGTAGGTTTTATCCTTGGTACAGGTACGAATACAGCATATATCGAAGAGAACAGCCGTATCGGTAAGCTTGGCTGGAAAGAAGGACGTCAGATTATAAACGTTGAATCCGGATGCCTTGCACTCGAGCTTGGTGATCTCGATAAGAAATTCACTTCTTCCACGAAGGATCCGAAATCCTATTGGTTTGAAAAGATGATAAGCGGTGCTTATATCGGGCCTTTCTCCGCATGCGTCATTGAGGAAGCTATAAAAGAGTGTGTTCTTTCCCAGAGCTTTGCGGAGCGCTATAAAGAGATAGAGCCTCTCAATACAACGCGCATGAGCAATTACCTTGAGATGTGCCATAACACCGATTATGACCTTGTGCGCTGTGTCGAAGGAAACGAAGAAGATGCGACAGCACTGTATAAGATTCTCAAGAGCATTATCGAGAGGGCTGGAAAGCTCACTGCTATAAATCTCACAGCAGCGGTACTTTCATCCGGTCAGGGCCTCGAGCCAAGGAATCCTGTAGTCATCAATGCTGATGGAACGACATTCTATAAGACCGCATTCCTTGAATTCTACACACGTCTTTATCTTGATGAGATACTCGAGAAGAAGAATGGAAGATATTTCGAGATTGTCCAGATTGACAATTCACCGACCCTTGGGGCTGCCATCGCGGGACTTGCTATCTGATGCCTGTTCTCGCGATTCACGACCTCTCGTGCTATTCGAAATCATCGCTTACGGTAGTGCTTCCGGTCCTGGAGGCACTATCTGTTGAGACTGCAGTCCTCCCTTCAGCGCTTCTCTCGACGCAGACTGATGGATTTGATGATATCTACGTACGCGACAACCTGGACTCAATGAAAGCCATTATCTCGTGTTTTGAGCGTCTGGAGCTTTCGTTCGATGGCATTTATACAGGGTATATAGGCTCTGCGGATGAGATTGAGCTTGTGCGTGATTTCGTCTCGTCTTCTTCCTGTCCAATACTTGTAGATCCCGTGATGGGGGACGGCGGGGAGCTTTATCAGACTGTTGATAGCAAAGCTGTTGACGCGACGATACGTCTTGTGCGGAAAGCGGGAATAATAACACCGAACTGGACTGAGGCTGAGATAATCACGGACTTGGGATATCGAGGTAAAAAGGCTACAGGCACTATGATAAGGGACGAGATAAAGGTTCTTAAGTCGCTGGGACCTGGAAAAGGCGTTATAACAGGAATCCCGCTAGAGTCAGGCGGGCTGGGAAACGCCGCTTGGGATGGTGATGAGATAAGACTTTTTCAGTATGAGGATGAAGGTGTGTCATTTCCTGGCTCTGGAGATCTCTTTGCCTCCCTGTTATTCGGGCTGCTGATAAAAGGTGATAGTTTCTTCGGCTCCGTGCTTCATGCTACTGATATCGCGACATACGCTGTGCATATGACAAAAAAAGCCGGAAGGGAGCGTAGGCTTGGAATAATGCTTTCTCCCGTGATGGATGAGATAAGGAGGAGGATGCTCTGAAAACCATCATTCTTGTCTCAGATAAAGCCGAGGCGAAATCGCTTGGCTCATATATGACTATCGTGACAGGTACTGGACCTGTGCAGGCAGCTGTTGCGGCGTCATATGCTATAGCGGAGTATAAGCCTGATGTAATCATCTCCGCCGGAAGCGCCGGCAGTTTCGGGCGATTCGGAATCGGGGATATAATCTCATTCAGCTCTGTCATCTCCCCTGATAACGATCTCACTCGCTTTCATCTTCCGAAAGGATCTGTATTGCGTCCTGACCGCTCCACGGCATCAGTAATGCCTCTCCGCGGTGCTTCTGGGTATATCCTCTCTTCATCAGCTGCCTTTGAGAGCGGTGCAAACAGGACAATAGGGGATGTAATGCCTGACGCTGCAGATATGGAAGCCTATGGGGTAGCAATGGCGTGCTCTTTTTCGTCTATTCCATGTTTTGCGATTAAAATGATTACAGATATCATCGGAGAGAATCTACGGATAGGAGATTACTCCTCGCGGCTCCGGGCGATGCGCTCAGCGCTTCCTGAAATCATCGAGAAGGAATTGATGCTTCTCTAAGCGAGTCTGTCAATTGTACGGATTCTGACGCTCTCATGAGTAGGCTCGTTCGCGATTCTCTCGGCGAATTTCATGAGCTCAGTCTCTTTCGCCTGAAAAAGGCTCTCAGCAATATCGAGAAGAAGTCTTATCGTATCGCTTTTTGTCTCGTCCAGCTTGATGCGGCGTTCGCTTCTGCCTGTCCATATCCTTGTGTATTCCACGTCTTTTATGTTTTCGGCAGTAAAGTCCGCGGTACGAAGCTCTGCATCCTGGAATATGCGTGTAAGCGGGCTGGCCCAGCCTGTGAGACCACCGAACGAGAGATCCGGCTCGTAATGGAAGACAGGCTCTTCTGTTGAAAGACTGAGTATGGAATGTTTCTCAGCTTCCGGATAGAGCTTCCTCGACAGGGAATACGCGATGAGGGATGGATTATTCGCGGCGACACCGCCATCAATGAGATATCTTCCATCGAGACGGTAAGGTGGAAAATAGAGTGGGGCGGCAGAGCTTGCTCTCGCACCTTCCCATATGTATGAATCCATATTGCCCCAGCTTGTGATGGGGAGGATGCATCCTTCGTTGGCAGAGTATGTGATGAATGCCGTCGGCACCATAAGCTCGCCCATCTTCCTCTCTCCATACATGCGCTGGAGAAAAGCTTCATATGGCTTCGCGTCATATTTATCCGTGAAAAGAGGCCCGAAAATCGATTTGACACTTCGGGAAGGGAATATCTCGGGACCGTGTGAGGCATATAGTGACACGAACTCGTCCGGATCCGCGCTTCTTTGAATATTGCCCTTAAGATATTTTCTGACGTGTTTCCTGAAAAAGCGCCTATAATGGTATTCACCATAGACAGGGGACTCGTCACCGTCTTCTGGAGTGAATGATGTTCCTTCTGCTGGCACAGAGAGCGCTCCTGCGATAAGCGCTCCTGTACTTGTCCCCGCGATGAGGTCGAAATGGGAGTAGAGAGGCCTTGTATCGCCTTTGTCTTTCAGGATCGAGCCAAGGCGGCTCAGGATATATGCCGGGATTATTCCCCGTATTCCGCCACCATCGATTGCAAGGATGAAACGCTCACTGTCCATACCAAGGATTTTCAGCACTTGAGATGAATACGTCAACTCATGATATTATCATTGGGTATGGACGAATATAGATCATGCCATCTCTGCCCGAATATGTGCGGGGTGAATCGATACGAAAGAACTGGTGTATGCATGGAGACTGATACGGTACGCATAGCCTGGTCAGGACTTCATAGGGGAGAAGAACCACCCATCACTGGAGAGCATGGATCGGGGATGATTTTCTTCTCAGGCTGTCCGCTTCATTGCCAATATTGCCAGAATCGGGAGATATCCGGATCTGATGGGATGAATTATGGTATCGACTTCACGATTGATGAGATGACTGAGCTGATGCTCTCCCTTCAGGCAATGGGGGCTGCGACGCTCAATCTTGTTACTGGTACTCATTTCATACCATCCATCGTCACATCTCTTGAGGAGGCGAAGAGGAGAGGTTTCTCTCTTCCTGTTGTCTGGAATAGCTCCGGATATGAAAGACCTGAGGCGCTTTCTCTTATCGATAAGCATATCGATATCTATCTCTTGGACTGCAAGACCCTTTCACATGGAACCGCATCCCGTTTCTGTGGCAGGAAAGAGTATGCCGATGCAATCATTCCTGTGATGGAATATGTGAAGAAAACGCATCCATATACGGATATGGATAAGATGAGGGGTACGATTCTCCGTCATCTCGTGTTCCCCGGCGAGCTGAAATCGACATTCAGTTTCCTCTCGTACTTCGCAAAGCACTATAAAGACAGCTTCTATCTTTCGCTCATGACGCAGTTCGTCCCGCCGCTTGGGAATCCAGGTTTTGAGAAGATCACTGACGATGAATACAATGCCCTTGTCGATATGATGGAAGTCCTTGGCATCGATGATGGTTTCATGCAGGATCCTTCAGATGATGATATCCTCTGGATCCCTGAATTCATGGATGATGTGCCGTTCCCTGAGTCTTTTGCAGACCCCTGTCCGTATTTTCTTGCAATCAAGCACCGATGACAGTGCCTTCAAATGGAAGTCCTTCCAGAATCTTTCTTATATTCTCCGTGTTGCGTCCATCTGCGCATATGACACGCATGCCTTCTTCTTCCGCGATTTTCGATGCGATAGGATCGAATGGTGCATTCAGCCCCGGATTCCATTCATCTCCGACCATCTTCCTGAAGTCTTTCCATGATATTGAATCAAGCGGTTTGGCATCCGGATCCTTTCTTGGATCTGCCGTGTAGACTTTCTTTATGTTAGACAGGTTGATTATCGTTCTGGCTCCGAAGCGTTTTGCAAGATAGACAGCATCTGTGTCTGTTGAAAAGCCCGGTTTCCAGCCTCCTGCGACGAGGACTTTTCCTGTAAACGCTACATCATCAGCTGTAGGATTCAGCACGAGTTCATCATTGTCATAATCCCCGAAAACAGCCTTCAGAAGCATGGCGTTGAGATGAGTTGCCCTGATTCCCAGCCAGTCCTGCAGAGCAGGAGAAGCGGATGGGTTTACTTCTCTGAGCGCACTCTGGTACTTTCTCGCGGGAGCACCGCCGCCTGCGACTAGGATGAGTCTGTTATCCTCATTCTGCTCAATGTGCTGTCTAGCCATTTCATAGAAGCTTTTGAGAAACGATGTATCGATATTATCCGGGGCTATGATAGAGCCTCCGACTGAAATCACTGTAAGTGCCATATTGCCTCCTTTGGATGATTATATAGTCTTTTACGTTATTTTTCTCGAAAAGCAAACATTTTCCTCATCTCCGCGCGTATAGGATTATAGGAGGTGATTGTAGTGAATCATCTAAATAGCGTATTGCTTGAAGGAATTCTGGTTGATGATCCAAAGCTTATTCCGCTTGCAGATCCACCAGACGGGGTCAAATTGGTGAAGTTTGACATGGCCAGCGACCGGTTTTATCTGAATAAGGATGGAGAGAAGTCCGTCGAAACGGTCTTTATCCCCGTGCAATGCTGGGGAAAACTCGGTGAGAGATGCCTTGAGAAGCTGAAGAAAGGCATGACTTGCCGTACAGTGGGACGGCTAAGGCTTTCTAGATGGATGGCGAATGACGGCTCGTCGAGAAAGTCGATAGAAATCGTCGCGCAACATCTGGAATTCAGGATTCCGAAGACTAAAAGCAAAGTCGAGATACTCGAGGATAGGGACAATGAAGCAGATACTGCGAGGGAATCTGAGGTCATCTATGCATTCTGAGAGTATGGATTGTAGATATTGTTCCTGCCGAATGTCGATCCTGATGTCTCGGTGATGAAGAAATCTGAGGAGGTGTCAGTATCGACCCCGCCGGGAAGTCTCGCGATTACCCTTGTCGCTGTGACAGAAAGCGAGGATACGGCATCTCCTGACCATTTCCCGATAGCTCTCAGCTTCTCAGCAGCTCTTTCTGTCCTCATGTTTCCGTATCCACCGCATAGCTCGCTTTCGCCGGTTGTGTAGATTACGCCATCGATGATCTCCCCATCCATCTCATCAAAGAGCAGCACAGCGCCATTTGTGCCGGAGAGCGTCCTGTCACTTCCTCCGGAAACAATATAACCTGACATGCCATTGTCATAGATGACATCATATGACTCCGGCTCTGTATCCCAGTAGATTACAACTGTATCATACGGCTTCACGCTGATATCGGGGAGGATGACGGAGACGCTATCATCATCAGGAAGCCCATCGGAGACAATCATTCCGGCAGAGCTTCCTTCTTCAAGAAAGAGTATCTCGATTCTGTCTGGGTTCGTGCCGGAACCTTTAGGGGAGATTTCGTTGATTATAGCGCGCGGAATCTCCAGATTCCTGCCTATTATCATGAGCGAGGCTCTGGAAGTGTTGCCGCTCCTGTCCTCTGCCGTGATTGAGAAGACTGCCTCTTCTCCCCGTGAAAGCGTTCTTCCAAGCGGTATCATCAGTACCGTGCCGTCAGGATTTCCCCTGAGGGGGATATCATCAAGCCTTGCATCTATCACTGTCACAGTCTCATCATAGACAATCTTCATATAGCTGTTGTCCACAAGGGAGAAGCTCTGCATCTCCGGAGGCATCCTGTCTTTGCCGCTGAATGCGTCATAGATTCTTCCTCCATCATAGGGACATGATGAAAGCACGATCAGCAAAAGTGAAATGAAAACCAATATCTTCATATAAAGATATACGCAACAATGCGCATGAAATGTTTGCTTCTCTGGAAAAAAAACATCCAAGAATGTAGATTTAACATTATGAAGAAACTCTGGGAGAAGAATTACACGCTCGATTCGATGATGGAGCATTTCACAGTCAGGAATGACTATGTATATGATGAGGAGCTGATGCTTTCCGATATTATAGGCTCTGCAGCCCACGCCAAAGGCCTTGAACGTATAGGGATTCTCACTGCAGAAGAGCTTGAGAATCTTCTGAAAGGACTCAGGGAAATTGCCTCTTTGAGACTTTCGTCATCATTTCCTATAACTGTGAAGGATGAGGATTGCCACACCGCTATCGAGGGTTATCTGACGGAGCATTACGGTGAGTGCGGCAAGAAAATCCATACCGGCAGAAGCCGCAATGACCAGGTACAGACAGCGCTTCGCATATATATGCGTGAAGCCATACTCCGTCTTGCTTCGCATTCCATCTCTTTCTCCTCCTCCCTGATAGCTCTTGCTGAGAAGAACGAGGATGTTCCTATGCCTGGCCGCACGCATATGCAGATTGCCATGCCATCTTCAGTAGCTTTGTGGGCGCTGTCATATGCCGAGGAGATTCTTGAAGAATGCTCGATGCTCTTCTCCCTGTATAAAGTGCTGGATCAGAGTCCTCTTGGCTCGGCTGCGTCATATGGTGTCACGCTCCCTCTCGATAGGCTTTATACAGCATCTCTGATGGGCTTCTCGAAAGTGCAGAACAATGTGCTTTATGCGAATAACTCCAGAGGGAAGTTCGAGGCGTTCTTCCTCGATCATGCGGAGTACATTGCGCTGACGATATCGAAACTGAGTCAGGATCTCATGCTTTTCACTCTTCCTGAATTTGGTTATTTCTCCCTGCCACGGGAGTTGTGCACAGGCTCGTCCATCATGCCGCAGAAAAAGAATCCAGATGGGCTTGAGCTTGCAAGGTCCAGAGCAAGCCTTATCGGTTCATGCTCTATGCGTGTGAAGTCTATCATCAGGGCTTTGCCTTCGGGATATAACAGGGATTTCCAGGATACGAAGGAGCCTTTGATTGAAGGTTTCCGCACAACTGAGGAACTTGTCATGATAATGGATGAGATGGTCAGGAATCTTGAAGTGCATCCTGATGCCTTGATAAAAGCATGCGTGCCTGAGCTTTACGCTACAGACAGAGTGATGGAGAAAGTCCTCTCTGGCGGCAATTTCCGCGATAGCTATAAGGATGTCGGTCTCAATCTCGATAAAGTGGACGGGGAGGATCCTGTCTCATCGCTCAAGAAGCGCACATCGATAGGAACGACAGGCAATCTCGGCCTCGAGGAGGATAAAATGAGGTGTGAAGCGCTGAAAGCCGAAGTCGATGAACGTCTTTCATTCCTTTCATCTGTCTATGGAGCGCTTATTCCGGAAATCAAGAGGGTTGTGCTATGAAACGATATTTCCTGTTTTCATTTCTTCTGGTTTCATTGCTGCTTTCTACTTATGCCGGCGGATCCGCAGAAGCGACAGACTCATCAATTCTCGCATCTATGGGGAAGATCGATAAAAACTCTTCCGATAAACCTCTTTCCACGGAGGAAAACAGAGCGAGCCATCGTCCTTCAGTCTTCAGCACAGTCTTCGGGCTTTCCGATAGCGAGATAATGGCTATCATCGAAGAGTCGATAGGCAGAAGCGATATGCGGCCCTGGGAGGAGTCGACGTTGAGAATAGCTCTCAGCGAGGATGACGGGAAGACTTTCGTCGATAGAGTGAAGAGTGAGACAAGCGGCGATGAGGAGAAGGTGAGAAGAATGTTCCTCTCACAGGATGGAATCAAGAAGATGGGCGATGCGGCTGAATACGTCTTCATGGGAAAAGGTACCCTTGTCGATTTCTATTTCTGAGTGTGGCTTTTCTTCCAACCTTTCGCGTTTCAGGCTAGAATGAGAATATGGGAAAAGTAAAAAGCTTCTTTGGTGGGCTTATTGGAGTCCTGCTGCTATCAGTAATCGTGTTTTTTATCATATATTTCTTCGTTCCGGCAGTGTCGATGAAATTCTTCGGCATCGCGTTTAACGAAAATTCCGACTCAGGAAGCGAGATTGTCGCCCTGATAGATAGTCTTGAACTTGGAGATGACGCTGCAAGGGCGGAGATAGAATCCTATCTTTCATCTCCCGCTGGGCAGGAAGCTGTCAGTGCAATTCAGGATGCGGCCTCCAAGGCAGGTGAGAGCTTTGACGCGTTTGTCGAAAGCGATGACTTCCAGAACGCAGTTTCGAGCGCCAAGGAGAAAGGCGTGGATATTGTGTCCGGCATAGTTACATCGCTGATGAAGAATGATGGCGCAAATGAAGAAAGTACCGTTGCGCCCACTGCCGCGCAAGGGCAGGATGCTGTGAAGAATCCTGTATGACAAGAATTGAGTTTCTGGGCACAGGCACAAGCCATGGAATCCCTGTCATAGGCTGTCACTGCCCGGTATGCACATCTTCTGATCCGCACGATAAACGTTACAGATCGTCAATCCTCATACAGAAGGGAAATACATCAGTTGTCATTGACACTGGCTATGAATTCCGTCTGCAAGCACTGCGTGCGGGCATTGAGCATCTCGATGCGGTGCTATATACCCATTCGCATTCAGATCATCTGATGGGGCTTGATGATCTCCGAGTATTCACAGGCGATGCTAAGCTGCCTGTTTACAGTACCTCTTCAGTCCTCGATTCTATCGAGTCTGTTTTTCCTTACGCCTTTCACGATATGCCATATAAAGGCGTGCCTCGGCTGGAGAGAAGGGCTGTCGCTGAGCATTCGTCATTCACTGTGGGTAATCTTGAGTTCACCGTTATCCCTGTGATGCATGGCTGCATGCGTATCGCAGGCTACAGATTCGGAAAGTGCGCGTATATAACGGATGTCTCTGATATGCTCTTTGATGAGAATGACGGCTACCTTGACGGCATTGATATCCTTATAATCGGTGCCCTCCGTGATAAACCGCACTGGAGTCATTTCACATTCTCTCAGGCTGTAAAAAATGCAAAGCATATAGGAGCAAAGCATGTCTATTTCACCCATATCAATCACGCTACGTCATACAGCGAGATAAACATGAGATTTGCGCCATACGCAGAGAGCGCTTATGATAGTCTTGTTCTGGAGGTAGATGATGACTGAATTATTCTCTGAATCTGATCTCGACCAGGAGGCGCTGGCTAAGGAGAGGGAAAAGAAGGAGAGAGCCGGAAAAGAGACTGTCAGCAATGAATCACGTGTCATGCCATCATATGACAAAAGGCTCTATCTCATAGATGGTTATTCAGTCATATACAGAAACTATTTCGCTCATCTCTCCAATCCGCTTACAGATAAGAATGGTACGAATATAAGCGCTTATTTCGGATTCTTCTCGACGCTCTTCTCGCTCATGTCCGGCTATAAGATGGATTATCTTGCCGTTGTTATGGATGAGAGCGCCCCTACATTCCGCAAGGAAATGTATCCTGAATACAAGGCGAACAGGGACAAGGCTCCTGAGGATCTGCATGCGCAGGTGCCGATGATCCGTGAAACACTTGCCAAGATGGGCATCGGCTGTCTTTCCCGCCCCGGATTTGAAGCAGATGATGTCATTGCGTCTCTCGCGGCGTTCGCAACTTCTAACGGAATCGAGACTGTGATGGTCACTGGCGACAAGGATCTACTGCAGCTTGTCGGTGATCACGTGAAGGCGCTGCGGCCTCCGAAGAAAGGCGAGACACAGTATCATTTCTTTGGCCGGGACGAAGTGAAAGAGGAGTTTGGTGTCGCGCCTGAGCAGATAGTTGACTATCTCTCCATCATCGGCGACAAGGCTGATAATGTTCCAGGTATCAAAGGACTAGGGGAGAAAGGCGCGCTGAAGCTTCTTTCTGAGTATGTGACGCTTGAAGGCATTTACAGGCATGTGGATCTCCTTCAGGCCGGAATAAGAAAGAAGCTTGAAGAGGGAAGAGCAGACGCGGAGCTTTCCAGGAAGCTTATTGTCCTTCGTACCGATGCGCTATCTGACGATTTCGATATCTCATCTCTTGAATGTGGGAATATTGACATGACCGCGGCAGGCCCTGATTTCGAGAAATACAGCTGCCGCTCGCTTCTAAGGAGAATAGGCAACCCTAAGAGCGCGTATAAGGAAGAATCGTCGGCTGAAACCATTGCCGAGGATTTCAAGAGCGAATACCACGCAATCACTGATATCGATTCTGTACGCTCGCTTTTCGCTGAAGCTGAGAAGAAGGGCGGGGTTATCGCTCTTGATACGGAGACTACCGGTCTTGAGGAAAATGCCGACATCGTTGGCTTCTCGTTCTCCTTTGAGACGGGGAAAGCTTATTATGCACCTCTAGTAGCCGAGGGAAGGGCGTATCTTAAGAGCAATGAAGTGATAGCTCTCTTCGATGAATATCTTGCTTCGGGCAGACTTGGCGTCATAAACCAGAATGTCAAATACGATCTGAAGGCTATCTGGCATCTCGGCTCAGACATAAAGAGAATAACCTTTGACACTATGATTGCCGCGTGGATGCTCGATTCCAATGCCTCCGTGTATAATCTCGATGAGCTTTCAAGAAAGTATCTTGGGCACACAACCATCAGATACGAGGATGTCGTGCCTGAGGATAAAGTCTTTTCGGATATACCTCTTGAAAAAGCAGTGCCATACAGCGCAGAGGACAGCGATGTTGCTTTCAGGCTGTATACCATGCTTTCCGGGAAGCTTGCGGAGCGCTCGCTTCTTGAGTGCTATATGAAGTTCGAGCTTCCTCTCATAAGGATTCTCGCCTCAATGGAAAAGGAAGGCATCCATCTTTCCAGGGAGAGGATAGGAAAGCTCAAGGCAACTATTGATGAAGCTGTGGACAGGCTTGTATCCGACATCTATGAGGATGCCGGGCATGAATTCAATCTCAATAGCACGATGCAGCTTTCGAAAGTTCTTTTTGAGGAGAAAGGACTGAAAGCGGGCAAGAAGACAAGGAAAGGCTATTCGACAGACACTGCGACGCTTGAAGGACTGAGGGAAGACGGCGGGAAGATTATCCGGGACATACTTGAATACAGGCAGCTTTCGAAACTCAAGAGCACGTATATCGATGTGCTTCCGACGCTGACAGACAGCGAGGACCGTATACATACATCATTCCTGCAGACAGGAACCGCTACTGGGCGTCTGTCATCGAGGAATCCGAATTTGCAGAACATCCCTGTGCGTACTGATGAAGGACGCATGATAAGAAGCGCATTCACACCTGAAGATGGAATGGTGTTCCTCTCTGCAGATTACTCGCAGATAGAGCTTGTCGTGCTTGCAGACGCAACACAGGACAGGAATCTCATGGAGGCCTTTATCAAAGGCGTGGATGTCCATAGATATACAGCTTCTCTTATCTTTTCGAAGTCGCCGGATGAGGTGACGGACCATGAAAGACGTATCGCTAAGACCATAAATTTCGGAATCATGTATGGAATGTCCGCATTCAGGCTGTCGAATGAGCTTGGAATTTCAAGAAAGGATGCTTCGCTGTTTATAGATACTTATTTCAATCGTTATAGCGGTGTGAAGAGCTTCGTGGAGCGCATGGAGAAGACAGCTTCTGAAAAAGGCTATGTAAAAACGCGCTATGGGCATGTGAGGGATGTCATTGGTATCAACAGCTCGAATAAAGTAGAGAAAGCGGCGGCAGAGCGTGTTGCTGTAAACACTGTGATACAGGGAACAGCCGCTGAGATAATGAAAAGCGCCATGATAGCAATCTATGATGCTATCGTGGAGAAAGGGCTTTCATCGAGGATTCTTCTTCAGGTTCATGATGAGCTTATCTTTGAAGTTCCTGTAAATGAAGTCGAGGTGATGGAGAAGCTCGTGCGAGAGAAGATGGAAGGCGCTGTGTCGCTTTCGGTTCCTCTCAGGGTTTCCATAGAAACAGGTGCGTCCTGGGGAGATATGCATTGAAAATAGGGCTGACTGGAAAAAGCTGTGCGGGTAAGGATACTGTTGCTTCGCTTCTCGATAAATCAATCTTCTCTGTTATCGATGTCGATCGCCTTGGGCATGAAGCGCTTGAGATGAATAAGGAAAAGCTTGTATCTGAGTTCGGGGATGGAATCATCGCAGGCGATGGCTCTGTGGACAGGAAAGCGCTTGGGCCTCTTGTCTTCAGTGACACGTCAAAGCTTGAGAAGCTGAATGCCATAACTCATCCATGGATGTTCTCCGAAACGATGAGGCGAGCGAAGCAGGCTGAAAGCGAGGGCATGAAAGCTGTCATAAATGCGGCTCTTCTCGAGTCTATGGGGTTTACGAATGAATGCTCTTCAGTCATCCTTGTCATAGCATCGTATGAGACAAGGCTGAAAAGGGCACTCTCAAGGGATTCCGGAATGACTGCAGAGAAGTTCAGGAATCGCTCTGAAGCTCAGAAGGACGTAGGTATCAGCCTTTTTGCCTCTGGTAAGCCCGTGTATACTATAATCAATGACGAAGGACTTGATAGTCTTTCTCGACAAGTCATGTTTCTGTGTGATAGACTTTGAAAAAGAGGCAGTTTATGGGAAAGAAGACAAGAATCGTACTGCTCGCCGTTACTGTAGTTATTGCAGTGTTCACCTTCGGGATGATGTGGACTGTACGACCGAATGCGAATGACTCTGTTCTTGAAGCAGCTAGGGAAAGGCAGACTGAGTCCCTTCTTTCTGTTTCTCAGCCGCTTGAGACAGATCCGGAAACCATATCCAAGGAAGAGGAGATGGCTGAGAAAGTGGCAGAGATCCTCCTCTCTGATGATGACTTCATCGCAGCGATTGCGGATAAAGTCGTAGCCTCTGTCGATATCAACGAATATATACCGGGCATAACCGAAGAAGTGTACAGCCGTATCGCTTCTGATTACAGCTCTAATCTCGAGAGCGATATACTTGCCCTTTATGACAAGTACAGAGATGCCCTTGCTTCCGATATGGTTGACGCTGTTGTCAACGCGTATAATGCGCTTACAGTTGAAGCGAAGTCTGATGTGCTCTCGATGGATGAGATCATCACGCTGCTTTATGAGCGCTATAAGGATGTCCTCGTAAGCGAGCTTTCTGAGGCGATTGTAATTGATGGTATGGCGGCAGATGATGTGAAGACAATCATCTACGAAGTCTATGAGAATGAGAAAGACTATATCATGCTTGAAGCCGAGAACAGGATTCTTGCAGACTACAACGCGCTGACAACTGAAGAGAAGATCGACGTTCTTTCCCTTGATGAACAGATTCTCGCGCTCTATGACGTTTACCGTGATGCCCTTGCTTCCGATATGGTTGATGCTGTTGTCAGCGCGTATAATGCGCTTACAGTTGAAGCGAAGTCTGATGTGCTCTCGATGGATGAGATCATCACACTGCTTTATGAGCGCTATAAGGATGTCCTCGTAAGCGAGCTTTCCGAGGCGATTGTAATCGATGGTATGGCGGCAGATGATGTGAAGACAATCATCTATGAAGTCTATGAGAATGAGAAAGACTATATCATGCTGGAAGCCGAGAACAGGATTCTTGCAGATTACAACGCGCTGACAACTGAAGAGAAGATCGACGTTCTTTCCCTCGATGACCAGATTCTCGCGCTCTATGACGTTTACCGTGATGCCCTTATGCTCGATATCATCGCAGCTCTTCCTGAAGAGGAGCGTCTGGTTGCGGACGATGTCGAGGATATCATCGTTGGAATGTATGACGCTAACCGCGACTATGTCGTGAACGATATCCTCTCTGAGTATCCTGAGGCAAAGAGTCTTTCTGAAGAGGAGCTGAGGGATATCATCTACACTATGTATGATGAGAACAGGGACTGGATCATCAGCGATATCGATTCCGCTCTTGAATATCTATCTGAGGATGATATCGTGGCAATGTATGATGAATATGCTGCTTTCATCGCAGAGGATATCGCTAGAAGAGTCCACGGTTCTGAAGCTGCTGAAGCGTCAATCATAGAAGAGTCTCCAGCGATTGAAGAGGAGATTCCTGCAATCGAAGAGGAATCTCCGGTGATTGAGGAGGAGATTTCCCAGCTGAGCGAGGAAGAGGCGGAAGAGATAGTGGAGGCAATAGAAGAGGAAATAGCGCCTCCTAAGACGCCAATAAGCATACCATCATTCACTGAGGCTGTTGCTGAGGACGCAAGTGCTGATGATTACATGGCGGCACGCGAGGCAAGGCGTCAGGAAGAGATTGCCAAAGCTTTCAGCTTTATCAACTGATTCTAGGCTCTCCTTCGGGAGAGCTTTTCTGTGAGTTATTATGGTAAGAGAGAATACTGAGGCTCTGGAGCTTGCTTCAAAGCTCATTTCCATCAATTCAGTGACAGGGGGAGAGGAAGATATCATAAGCTTCCTCTCGTCGTATCTGGAGGAGAAAGGCTTCTCGGTGATGAGATTGCCTTCTGGCTCCATAGCTGCAAGCTATGACTATAAGAGGAAAGGGCCTGTTCTTGTCCTTGATGGGCACATTGACACTGTTGATGTGAAGAATGAGGACGAATGGGTAACACCGCCATTTAACGCGACTGTCAGGGATGGATGGCTCCGTGGCCGTGGCGCCTCCGATATGAAAGGCGCTGTCGCTTCATTTATTACAGCCGCATCATCTCTTCTTGATGAAGATCTCTCTGGAAGGCTTGTCATCTCCTGTACAGTAGAAGAGGAGCGATTTGAGGGAATAGCCGCCCGTGATGTAACATCTATCTTCCACCCGGATTACACAATCATAGGTGAGTCTACAGGTCTCAGACTCAATATAGGGCAGCGCGGGAGAGCTGAGATAAGAGTACGCGCTGATGGCGTATCATGCCATTCCTCCAATCCGGAAGCCGGAAAGAATGCGATATATGCGGCAATGGATGCCATAGCAAGGATAAACACGATTGAAGCGCCTCCCCATCCTGTCCTCGGTAGAGGTGTGCTCGTTCCTGTGGATATCATATCATCGCCATATCCGGGTGCATCGGTCATACCAGATAAGGTGACTGTCACATATGACAGGAGAACGCTTCCTGGAGAGACGCCTGAAAGTGTTGTGGCTCAGATCCAGGATGCGCTTGATGGGAGCGCGTATGCATCTCTTGTTCATGGAAGCACAGTCTCATATTCAGGCGCTAAGCTTGAAGCCGATAGATTCTTTCCGTCATGGCTGATGGACGAGAATGATGAGATAGTAGTCAAAGCGAGAAATGCGCTGGAGAATGCGAATCTATTCCATGGCATAGGCGCATACTCTTTCTGCACCAATGGCAGTCATTACAGAGGGGAAGCGGGAATCGCGACAATCGGATATGGGCCGGGAGAAGAGAGATATGCCCATACAGCGAATGAAGGTATAACACTTGAGTCTCTGTATGAGTCAGTTCTTGGCTATCGTGCGATAATCAAAGGGCTTCTTTCTTAGTCGGGATACGTTCTTGTCTCGCCGTCCGGTGTCTCGAATACATACTTGTCGCGTTTCTCATCAATGCATACAAGATAGGAATGCGTGAGGATTACTTTTCCTCCGCCTTGCGGAAGATCGATTGTATACTGAGGCATTCCCAAGCCAGACACACGCTTCCTGAGCTCTTTCTCTATCTTCAGCCCTTCTGAGACTGTCGTTCGTAAGTGACCTGTGCCACGAACAGGATCGCCCTGGAAGAGATAGTATGGCTTGATTCTAGCGAGAAGAAGCTTCTCGGAAAGCTTTTCAAGAATTGCCGCATCATCATTCACGCCCTTGAGCAGTACGCTTTGGTTCATCGCCGGTATCCCGATATCAACAAAACGCGCTACAGCTTCTATCGCGTCATCTGTCAGCTCATCAGGATGATTGAATTGAGTCATGAGATAAAATGGCGCGCCTTTCCGGAGATTCTTCCTGATGATTTCCATCAGATTGTCAGTGAATCTTTCAGGGTAGACAGCTGCAGCTCTTGTACATAGCCGGAGAATCACCGATGGGCATTTCTCTCTGAATGCAGAAAGAAGCTGGTTTATGCGCTCGTCGGAGAGTGTGAACATATCACCTCCTGTGAGGAGGATTTCCTTTATCTCTGGATGAGAAGCGACATAAGCTGCGGCTTCTGTTATCGCTTTATCATCAGCAGCTCCAAGCTCCGAGCCTGCGATGCGCCTTCTGAAGCAGTGGCGGCAGTATGAGAAGCATCTGTCTGTTGTAATGAATGCAGCCCTGTTTCTGTAGCGATGTATCAGGCGGCTAGTTCCTTGGTGCTCTCTTTCCATCTGAGGGTCAAGCGTGCATTCCCTGTCTTCGTTTTCCGCTGCGTCAGGCACGAACTGCTTTCGGATAGCGGGGTTGTTAAGCATCGGGATGAGATGGTCGGAGATGAGGATAGGTAGTGTGGATTCACCTTCTGGATTCCACTTCCTTTCGCTGTTGCTGAGCTCTATATATTGCGATAGTTCATCTATTGATGATATAGCCATGTGGATTTTATAGCATTCTGGGCCGGCAGGAGCAATACAATCGGATGAAATCACGCGAAGTGCATATATTGCACTATCTTGTTTCACTATATAGGATAAAACAACGCGATACTGTTTTTGCCGCATTCTTTGCCCCTTGATATTTCTCATATCTTTGTACTAGAGTCTCCATATGAGCATCATCAGACCCCATAAGCTCGGAATCATCGCAGGCCCGGGCTCAGAGTATTTCACCGGAAAGGTTGTAAAGCATTTAAGACGCCTTTATATCGATCGTTATGAAAAGCTTTCTGAAGCCCTTACTAAACGACATGGAATGACAGCAGATGAGCTTCTGAGGTTCGTTACCCTTGAAGATGACCTGTCAAGCCGCAAGATTCCTACGGGAAAGCTTCCTTCAGCATTCCATTGCCCGGATCTGACAATCAATGTCAAATACACAAGATTCGCCAATGGTGAGGAAAAGGCTGAAATCATTGACCCTGTCAGAGGATTGAATGTCTACATCATCTATGATGTCTCGAACTCTGCTCCTATAAAGGTCGCAGGACTCGATGAGCCTCAGCCGATGAGCGTTAATGATCATCTGATGTTCCTCTTTACAACGATTCACGCCGTCAAGCTTGCAGGAGCTCTCTCTGTTACGCTTGTTCTTCCTACATATCCGTATGCAAGGCAGCACAAGAAAGCAGGACGCGAGGCCCTTACAGCAAGTATGTTCGCACATTTCTGTGAGAATCTCGGCGTTGAGCGCATTATCACTCTCGATATCCACTCACGTGAGATTGAGAATGCATTCACGACATGCCACCTTGAGAATCTCCATGGCTCTTACCAGACATTGATAGCACTCCGTAAGCTTATCGATTTCTCCGATCCTGATCTTGTCGTTGTATCGCCAGATACAGGTGCTGTCTCCAGAAACAAGTTCTATGCACAGGCGCTTCATAGGCCGCTTGCCATGCTCTACAAGGAGCGTGATTACTCCATTGTATCAAGGGATGCGAAGAACACTAACATCAAGAGCATCAACCTCCTTGGTGATGTCAAAGGCAAGATTGTCCTCATGGCTGATGACATGATTGCGACAGGCGGCACGATGATCATCGCTATGCGTGAGCTGATGAACAGAGGTGCGAGAAAGATCATATGCATGGTTTCACTTCCATTCTTCAATGGCAATGCGATCGAGAACTTCGATGCAGCATATAAGGAAGGCGTCTTCTGGAGAATCATCGGCACAAATGCTGTTTATCAGGGTAAGGGACTTCTTGAGAAGGAATGGTTTGTCCAGGCTGATGTGACAGAGCTCTTTGCAAGGGTAATATCACGTCTCAATCATGGTCGCTCAATCTCGCCGCTTCTTGAGAATCGCCGCTTCATCCAGAAGCTTATCGATACATCTCAGGCAAATCCGAGTGCTCCGCTGATTCAGGATACAGATACAAACCAGGACTGAGGGTACAGATATGCAGATGTCAAACAGGATTTCAGCATTCCAGTGTTCACCTATACGTCGCCTCGTGCCATATGCCCGAGAAGCAGCAGAGAAGGGAATCCATGTAATTCATCTTAATATCGGACAGCCTGATATCAAAACACCGAAGGAAGCCTTGGAGGCTATCCATAACTATGGTGAGGATATCATTGAGTATGGTCGCTCTGAGGGAGAAGTTGAGCTCAGACGCGGGCTTGTGAAGTACTACAAGAAGTATGGTATCACCGTTGATGAAGATGACATCATGATCACAACAGGTGGCTCTGAGGCTATCCAGTTCATATTCATGACTCTCTGTGATCCATACGATGAGTTCATCATCCCTGAGCCTTATTACACGAATGTCGCCACATTCGCGAATATCGCGATGGTGACACTTCGTCCAGTGACATCATCCCCTGATGATAACTTCGCACTGCCTTCGATTGAGGAGTTCGAGAAGAGAATCAACAAGAAGACAATGGGAATCCTTCTCTGTTCTCCTAACAATCCGACTGGCCATGTCTATACAAGAGGGGAGCTTAAAGCTCTTCTCGAGCTTTGCAAGAAGCACGACATCTTCCTTGTTGTTGACGAGGTGTACAGGGAATTCTGTTACGATGGGAAGACATTCACATCGATTCTCTCATTCCCTGAATACAGCGACAGGATCATATGCATCGACTCATTCTCTAAGCGTTTCAGTATGTGCGGAGCAAGAGTCGGAGCAATAGTCACTCATAATAGGGAAGTGCTTGATTCGGCTTTGAAGCTTGCTCAGGCAAGGCTCTGCCCGCCTGCAGTTGAGCAGGTTGCTGCCACAGCAGCTCTCACAGCCCCTGATGAATATGTTGAGAATGTCAGGGCTGAGTATGAGCATCGCCGCAACGTGCTGATATCAAGTATGCAGAAGATACCAGGCGTAAGATGCAGTCTCCCTAAGGGCGCGTTCTATTTTGTCGCGGATCTCCCTGTAGACGATGCCGAGAAGTTCGATATCTTCATGCTTCGTGATTTCTCTTATCAAGGCTGTACAGTCATGTTTGCTCCGGCAGATGGTTTCTACGTCACTCCAGGGCTTGGGCACACTGAGGCACGCTTCGCTTACGTTCTCAATGAGAAAGAGCTCCTGATGGCTGCAAAATGTCTTGAAGAAGGTCTCAAAGTCTACAGACGTGATGTCATGGGCATCAAAGAATAAAGCAAGATACATTTTTTCAGACTTAATAATGGCCGTCCTTTGTGACGGCTATATTTTTGCTTTACTGAAATTAATATATTGACGGCTATCTTCTGTTATTCTATAGTAAAATTACCCGACAGGTAATTGAAAAATGTGGAGTTTGGATTGAGGCTTGTTTTTTCCTCGACAAAGGTCGAAAGGCAATGTACTGATTTGAAAACAGCAATGAAGTTCTTAGGTGGTAATACGAATTTGGCTATTAGTCTCCTCTCACGTATCAATGCGCTTTTAAGTGCAGAAACAATCAAAGACATCATTGTTCTGCCGTCTTTCCGATTCCATAATCTCCATCATAAGAATGGTAGAAACCTAGAAGGACTCTTTGCAATAGATGTTAAAAGTGTGCGCGAACCATGGAGGCTTATCATCCAGCCGCTGAAAGAGGACGATACTCCATATGAGAATAGCAGAATTGATGAGATTTCTCAGCTTGTGAAAGTTGTCAGAATTGTGGAGGTCAGTAAACATTATGAGTAACTACATTGAGTATAATGGCAAAGTAGCATTCCATCCCGGGTATTATATTCATGAACTTGTTGAAGATAGTGGGCTGACTCAGGAAGAATTTGCGAAGCGACTCGATACAACACCAAAGAATCTGAGCATTCTGATTCGTGGTGAACAGAGCTTATCTACTGATATGGCACTCAAGCTTTCACGTATGTTCGGCACAAGCATTAATTATTGGCTGAATCTTCAGGTGAACTATGACGAGCTGATTGCAGAGATGAAGTCTGAAGAAGAAATGCAGGCAGAATGCAGAATACTTGATTCGCTTGGATATGGATATTTCAGGGATAACTTTGCACTTCCCGATTGTCCTCGGCAGAGGAAAAAGCAGGTTATGTTTGTCAGGAATTTCCTTAAAGTCGCAACTCTCGCTGTCTTCGCGCATCCGGATATGGCGGTAAGCTTCAGGGCTTCATCTGAGAATTTGTCAGTTGAAAATATAATCAAAGCAAATGTCATGGTGCAGATTGCAACCAATATTGCTCTCGAAATGGAAGCTCCTCGATTTGACAAGCAGAAATTCGGAAAGGCTGTGGACTACGCATTGACACTTACTTCGGATCATGATGGCTTTTTCCCTCTGCTTCAGGATGCATTCCTTGAAGCTGGTGTCAAATTTGTTGTGTTGCCAAACATTCCAGGCTCAAAGATAAATGGTGCGGCAAAAAAAGTCGGAAATAGTATTCTTTTGATGGTGAATGACAGACGAAGTTATTCTGACACCTTCTGGTTTACGCTCATGCATGAGTGTGGACATATCATGAATGGTGATTATGGACTATCTTTGGAGTGTGACTCTGGGATTGCGGAAGATGCTGCTGATGAATTTGCTCAGAATAAGCTGATTCCGGAAGCGGCCTATAACAGCTTCATTGCTGGTGGTAGATATGATAAAGAAGCCATCATATCATTTGCTGATAACATAAACCGCGATCCTGCAATTATCCTTGGTCGTCTTCAGAAAGATGGTATTGTGAGTTTTTCTGATAAATCTATGAATTGGATGCGACATAAATACAGGATTATCTCTGCCAACGACTGAATCTGTTCTTCTGTTCACTTGGATATACGCAAGATAATTTCCGTGTAAATCCATGCACTGTCTCACCTTGGAGCCATGATGAGGGCTTCTTTTTATATAGTCTTTTCTCATTATAAGATGCTTTGATTTGTTACCTAATGTTAAATTATCCCATATGTTGTGTTTTTTTAGAGTATAAACACGAACATATATTATGAATCTGACCAGATATATTTCAAAATCACTAAAAATACAAATATTTCTGTTGACAGTTCAAAATGAACTAACCCCCTGAAGGTAGACACTACCAGACCTTCTTTTAAGCTATATTATAAGCTTTGCATCTTCAAGTTCC